>CAWFGI010000001.1:0-34490 GCA_963815265.1 uncultured Acidobacteriota bacterium
GAACCAGAGGGTCGGGAGTTCGAATCTCTCCGGGCGCGCCACTCTTTTCAACGACTTACGATTGGCCCTCTTTGGGAAAAACCGCACATTGTTACCGTGTTGCTAGCAAGTCCGTTCAATTTCGTCAAACATCAGTTTGAACTTTTCAGTGACTTCAGGGATGGGTCGCTCATACTCGCACGGTGCTTTAAACGTTCTAGGGCGTCGGACTCATAATCCGAAATGTGCTCCCAGCTGCGCTAAAACCCGTTGCACCAAGAGGTTCAGTCACCCTGTCACTTTTGACAGTTCCAATGGGCGCGTGACAACACTAACCTTCGCACTCGATGGGGCGGCTCATCCCCGAGCGGGGTCAAACCCCCAGAACCCCATCCATCGTGATGTCGCCTCCATTCTTTTTTTAGGCGGTGCTTCGGTGAAGTCTGGAGTTTTTAGAATCGGAGAAAAAAAATGAAACGCAAAGGGCAGATGATTCTGCCGTTGGTATACGTAGTTCTGACGGCAGCAATCTGCGCAGCGCAGACTCAGCAACCGGAACCGACAGCAAACGTGATCAACGGCACCGTTGCTGCGATCGGTTATCCCGTCGGCGGCGGCGGGACCAAGGTCACCATGGCGGGAACGCCGACAGCACCCCAGGCAAGCGGTGAAGCGAAGGTCGAAGCGAAAGCGGCCGGAACGGGTGTCGAGTTAAAGGTAGCGGGGATGCCGCAACCAACCGCGTTGGGCGCCGAGTTTCTTACCTATGTGCTGTGGACGGTGACGCCCGACGGAACCACCACCAACCTTGGAGAAGTCCCCATCGATCAGAACGGTGAAGGAAAGCTGATGGTCAAAGCACAGTCACAAACCTTTGCCTTGATCGTCACTGCTGAGCCGTATTACGCGGTACGCATACCTAGTGAGCTCGTCGTTCTAACGAACGAGACACGCAAAAATACCAAGGGCAAAATCTACCCCGACAACAGCTACAAGCTTATGAGACGCAGCGAGTACTCCAAGCAGGGAAATCCACTGGCGCTGAAGCCGGATTTGAAGAAGGTGCCGCTCGAGATGTACGAAGCGCGAAATGCTGTGGAGATCGCGAAGTCGCGGGGAGCCGACCAGTATGCCCCGGAAGTTTTCTCGAAGGCACAATCTAGCTTGCAATCCGCGGAAAATGTGCTTGCCCAGGACTCTGGCAAGAATAAAGTGATTTCAGCAGCTCGCCAGACGATCCAATTTGCTGAGGATGCCCGGGCCCTAGCCGTACGACGAGAAACGGCGGAGCGCATCCAGAAAGAAAAAGAAGCGGCAGCGGCGGCAGCGGCCCTACAGGCGAAAGCGCAAGCAGACGCGGAAGCTGCTGCGGAAGCGAAGCGCCAAGCGGAGCTAACTGCAGCGAAGGAAGCGCAAATGAGGGCGGAAGCTGCAGCCGCCGCATCCGAAGCTAATGCGAAACAAGCGGCTTTGCGGGCCAGGGAAGAAGCCGCCAAAGATCAGGCATCTCGCGCCCAAGCGGCTACGGCGGCATTGCGTGCACAACTCCTGCAACAGCTCAACGATGTCCTGCAAACAACAGATACGCCCCGCGGCTTGGTGGTGAATATGGCCGACGTGCTATTCGAGCTTGGGAAATACGAGTTGAATACGGACGCACAGCTGAAACTGGCCAAGCTTTCCGGCATCATTCAAGCGCATCCAGGGCTGAACCTCACGATTGAGGGATACACAGACAACACTGGCACACCCGAGTTCAACATGAAGCTTTCTCAGCAGCGAGCAGATACGGTACGCCAGTTTCTGATCTCCCAGGGATTATCGTCAGACACCATCACGTCCAAAGGGCTCGGCCAAGCTGACCCGATTGCTGATAACAATACCGTTGCCGGACGGAAGCAAAATCGGCGCGTGGAGATCATCGTCAGCGGCGAAGTGATCGGCGTGCAAATGAGTAAGTGAAGATCAAAACCGAACACCCGGGTGCTCCACTCTTCGCGGTCTTTGCGAAGGGTGGAATGCCTTTCGCTTGCTGCGCCGCCTTCATTTGAAGCCTCGCAACATCTCCCACTGCTTGGACGCCGCCTAAGGCGGGCAGCCGTCCGCGATCCATTTGGCAAATAGGTCAATGCGAGATTGCGGCCAGGGACCTTCTCCTCTGGGCGGTGGTGGCGGCATCACGGCGCCGCCAATCCCTCGAATGCGGTCATAGATCGCGGGCGCGTGCGCTTTCACCTCGTCATAACTGGCAAGGTTGAAACCTTTGATCATCCCTTGAATGTCTCGCTCGGTAAAAAGCGGAAGGATATCCGCCCGAAAACTCGTCGATGTGCTCATTTGCGGCCTCCACAGAAATTCTAACAATTACTGCAGCTTCGCGTACTCCGCTTTGGCTTCCTTCAGGATGGGAATGTCGGGGTCGGCATCTTTCCACAGTGTGAGGAAATCGTTATAAGCGGCCCGCGCCTTGGAAGTGTTCCCCTGTAATAAGTATGCACGCGCTAGACCCAGATGAGCGAGCGGAGCGATAGCTCCGTTCAAGACGACCCCGCGATGATCGAGGATCTTCTGGAACTCCGCAGCGGCTTCGCTGCCCTGACGCGCAGCTAGATAGGCTTGCCCACGGACGAAGACCGGATAAAGGCTGAACAGGGGTGCAATTCCGAGCGATGGCGTACCGAGCTCGTAGGGAGCAGCGACTTGAAGCGCGTCGATGGCTTTCGCTGCGTCACTCATGTTGAGAGCGATTTGAGCGCGAACCGTGGGCAAGTAGTTGAACTGAACGATTGTATCTTCCGGGAAACGACCGGCTAAATTATCGATCAGCGGCTGAGCTCCTGACGAATCTCCAGCCAGCGCCCTCGCAAGTGCCGCTCCATACTGCGCATCCCGGCCAGTCGAAAGCTTGAGCGCCGCTTCCGATCTCTGCCGACCTTCAGCTCGATTCCCAAACAGGGCTTCTCTGAGAGCCGCTTCCGCTTCATAAACTGCCGCCGTCTCCTTTTCTTCTGCCCGTTCGGCTGAGGCCACTGCCCGGCGCGAAAACTCCCTTGCAATCCCAAGCCGACCGGAATAGCCAGAGGTATCAGCCTCCCCAGACAGCAGATTGTCCTCTGCGCCCGGCTTGCCCGCAGCCCAGGCCACCTGTCGCTGCATCCCAGCCACGTCGTTCTGCAGAAAAGCCAGCGAGTAAAGAAGGCCGCGCATGTACGGAGAATCCAAATTTTTCGCTTCCGCCTCCTCAGCAGTAGCACGGGCCTCATCGAGGCGGTCCAGGTAAATATATCCGTCCACTAGATTGGCGTATGTTGCGGCGATCGCCGGATTAAGGCCGAAGGACTTGCGGTATTCCACAAGGGCACTCTCATAGCGACCGAGTAAGGCGTAAATGTCGCCCAGCGCAGCCGGAGGGTTCGCCTCTCTTGGATACGTCTGCGCCTGGACTTCAGCGACCTGCCGCGTCTTTTCAAGATTGCCGGTGACACAGCAATAATAGACGCCCTCGACTCCCAATTTCTCCACGTCGCTCATGCGCCCAGTCAGTTCTAATGCCTTCCGCGTGTTCTCAGATGCCAGGCTCCTTTCCCCCAGATTTTGATAGCAGTTTGCGAGTTCGAGATAAGCCAAAGCAAAATCCGGGTCGAGTTTGATCGCACGCTTAAAGAAAGGTACTGCGGCAGCGGAGTCGAAAGTTTCGTTCATGGTCTTTATTCCCAGGCTAAAGGCCTGGAGGGCCTCTAGCGAGGGCGTAGCGGCATCTTCCAGCGGCATATCGAGTTTTTTGACCGTGCTGAGCGATTCGCCGAGCTTCTTGCGGAGCTCCGAGGATGCTTTGCTGAGGGCATCCAGGACGTGGCTCTTGTCGCTCGCCTGAGCTTCCGTGCTCGCGACCGATTCTCCGTTTGAACAGTTCGCGGCCTTCAGAATCACGTCGTACCTCGTGCCGATTTGTGCGATCGAACCCTCAAGGACGGCGGCGCTCCCCGTCCGCACGCAAAGTTCACGTGCAACCTCCGGTGTGAGTTTTGCGCCAGCCGGTTGGCCCATCAGGTGCAGCGTCTGATGGATGCGTTCGTCGGAAATAAGGCTGAGGAAAGGCGATTGTTCCAGTTGTACCGAAAGCCCCTGGCGCAGCGTGCCGTCAAAAACAGGGTCGCCGGTTGTGTTCGCGAAATCGGCGAGGACGATCGTGTCCTTATCCGTTAGCGCGTGAGCCTTGCGGGAGAAAAACAGCCAGCCTGCCAGGGCCAAGCCGATAACCAGTATTGTCGCGCCCGTGAGCGCCGCCCATTGAGTGGCGTTCCGGGCGGGCTTCAACCCAAACTCAGTTACTGTGGCGGCCGCACGACCGGAATCGGAATCACGTTTCAGTCGTTGGAGATCAGTGCGCATCTCCGCAGCGGATTGGTAGCGGAGCTTCTTGTCTTTCTCCAGCGCCTTGCTGATGACTTCTTCTAGCTTTGCTGGGAGGTCAGGATTGAGTCGGACAGGCGCAACCGGCGTGCGATTCAGTATCGTTTCCGCAATCACGCCCGGGGTTTCGCCGCGAAAAGGCTGAACGCCTGTGACCGACTCGTAGAGCACGACACCGAAGGAAAAAAGATCCGTGCGCGCATCCAATTCTTCGCCCCGCACCTGTTCGGGGGACATGTACGACAAAGTTCCAATTGCCGATCCTGGTTGAGTGAGTATTTCCGGCGCGCTGGCTGTGGGCATTGCTGAAAGATTCACGGCGCCGCCCGCCGGCGCGAGCTTTGCGAGACCAAAATCGAGAACCTTGGCATGTCCGCGCTCGGTGACAAAAATGTTGGCGGGCTTAATGTCGCGGTGGACGATTCCTTTGGCGTGCGCGGCATCCAGAGCGTCCGCAATCTCAATCCCCAACTCCAAAACCTGCTCAAGAGGCAGCGGCTTGCCGGAAATGCGATGCTTCAGGGTGACACCGTCCAAATACTCCATGGCGATAAACGACTGCCCGTTCTCTTCGCCAATCTCGTAGATGGTGCAAATGTTGGGGTGATTCAGTGCGGATGCGGCTTGAGCTTCGCGTTCGAAACGAGCGAGAGCCTGCGTGTCGTCGGCAACTTCCTGTGGCAAGAATTTCAGCGCCACGAAGCGATGAAGCCGGGCGTCTTCTGCTTTGTAGACGACGCCCATGCCGCCGCCGCCGAGTTTTCCGACGACGCGGTAGTGAGAAATCGTACGCCCGATAATAGATGATGAATCAGCCACTTCGCGCGCATCTTACGCCTGCTACCGGATAACTGTCGAGAGGTTCGCCATCAGTAAAGATGTGCCTTGGACGCCTTCACGAGTATTGCGGCTTCGTCAGCATCAGTGAAAAACCTTCATCAGCGGTGTTTTGCGAACTGCCAGGCGGAGACGAACACGGCTCCCGAAGGATAAGAACCGACCATGGAGGATCGCAGGAAGGCGAGCGGGTGTACACTGAGCCCATGCCAGGAGGCAAAATGGAAATCCTGGCTAAAGGAGAATGTTGTCGATGTCAATTCAAGAAGAAGCGGGTCTTATTCTTAGACTGTACGAACTGCGCCGTGAAGACACGATGCGCAAGGCTCGCAACTGGTTTGCCCGGGAGTTTAATCCGCAATCGATGGCGGACTTCAATAGCGCGTTTTTTGGCCCGCAGACCGGCTATCTGCGGATGGTCTACACCTACTGGGATATGGCGGCGGCTCTCGTCAACAATGGAGCAATCAGTTTGCAGCTCTTCAATGACACCAACGGCGAACACATTCTCGCGTTTTCGAAGCTCGATCCGATCCTCGGCGAAATCCGGGCTGCCTTTGGACCGGGATTCTTAGCCAATCTCGAAAAGTTGATTGACGCCACGCCGGACGGCAGGAAGCGCGTTGCGGCCATGCGTGAAGGGATGAAGGCAGCCCTGGCTCAATTTGCGGCGGCAGAACAGGCTAAGGCAGCCCAAACTTAGCTGGTGGCGATGGCACGCCATGGCTCTTCGAGGCATGCGCTCAGTTTAGCAGGCCTCAGTGCCTGGTAAACCGCTTACGGGACAAAGACCCCAGATAGGTGATGACATAACGAAGTCGGCCTCGCGACGAGCCGAGTAAACTGTGCGGTGCCCAAACCTAACAGAGCTCGGATCGAAGGAGGCCGAGATGCGAATTATAGGATGCGATCTACATGCTCGACAACAGACGATCGCGATGTTGGATACCGAAACCGGTGAGCTGGAAGAAAAGACCCTGGAACATGAAGGCGACACCGTCCGGGAGTTTTATTCCGCACTGCCTGGTCCGATTCTAGTGGGGATCGAAGCGACCGGCTCGATGCAGTGGTTCCTAGAGTTGATGGAGGAGCTGGGAATCGAATGCCGCGTCGGTCATCCCCAGAAGATCCGCAAAGCAGAAACACGCAAACAAAAGCATGATCGGCGGGATGCTCGACTGTTGCTGACGTTGCTCGCCGAGAATCGCTTTCCAACGATCTGGATGCCCTCGACCGAGCAGCGCGATCTGCGCACGTTGCTACGTCACCGTCATCAGTGGGTGCGCCTGCGATCTCGAGTCCAGCACACACTACAATCGATGGCACTCAACCATGGTCTCAGGAGAGGCCGCTCCCTATGGAGCCAAGCGGGCCAGGACGAACTCCGGGCGTTGCCTCTGGCTCCTCACGCCAGCGAGCGACGGAGAAGCATTGATGACGTTGTATCCCGGCCTGCAGGAATCCATCGACGAGCTGGATCAGCAGGTCGGCCAGCAGGTCCAGCAACATCCCCAGGCACGGCGGTTAATGACGCACCCGGGAGTGGGGCCGATCACCGCGTTAGCCACCGAAGTTTTCCTGGGCGACCCGCTGCGGTTCATCGATGGGAAAGCACTGGCCAGTTACATCGGCATGATCCCGAGCGAACACTCCAGCGGACGCCGGCAGCGGCTGGGAGCGATGAGCAAACAAGGGAACGCGCTGCTGCGTTATCTGTGGTGCGAAGCGGCGATGCACGCGGTCGAGGGGGATCCGGAGTTGAAACGCTTCTACCGGCGCAAACTGGTGCAGAAGGGACTAGGCAAAGCGAGAGTCGCAGCAGCCAGGAAACTCGGGATCCGACTCTGGATCATGATGCGTGACCAGATTGATTACCAAGAGTTCTGCCGTCGCGGAAAAGCGCGGCAGGAAAGCGGTAGTGTCCGTGCGGGGATGCCAGATCTCGACAGTGGTCCTGCAGCGCAGTGACCGGATCAAGTGAATAGGCTACCCGCCTCCCCCTTGCGGGGAGTTCGAAGAAATCATCATGGTCGCACGTGATCGGAGAGATGTCTGGTGGGCAACACCGAGTCGATGAAGTGACACGAACCGAGCTCGTAGGTTGGACAGGGAAAACAACCCGAGAAATTGCGGCGCAGCGCTCGCCGAAGGAAACAACGGGGCTGCACAATGTAGGAGTGTGTGCGAAAGGAATAAAAAAAGAGTGAAACACTCTTGACGAGGCCGACTTCGTTAGAGATGTCGATAACAGGGGTGGTCTCAAGGGGTCGATGCAACACTGGCTTGCAGTCTATCCGCCGGAGTTTCAAATCCCAATGTTTTTCGTGGCCGTTGATTGAGGCGCAGAGCGATCTCGTCCAGGTCCGACTGTGAGTAGCAGGACAGATCCGCCTTCTTCGGCAGGTATTGCCGCAGCAGCCCGTTCGTGTTTTCGTTCGAACCGCGCTGCCATGGGCTTTGGGGATCGCAGAAGTAAACCTGTACATCCGTAGCCATCGTGAAGCTTTTGTGCTGGGCCATCTCCAACCCGCGGTCCCAGGTCAGCGAGCGCCGCAGCGTCGCGGGCAGAGTGCGCACGTGCCGGCTCAGGGCGGCCACCACCGTAGTCGTGTCCTTGCCGGGCACCTTCACCAGCATGCAGAACCGCGAATGACGCTCCACCAGCGTGGCCACATGACTGTTGCGCGCCCCGCGCAACAGATCGCCTTCCCAATGACCGGGAATGGCGCGATCTTCCACTTCCGCAGGTCGCTCGCGGATAGAAAGGGCATCGACGATCTTGCCTTGGGAGTGTCCGTGAACGCTGGAATGCCGCGAGCGGCGGATCCGCCGCTGGGAGCGAAGGTGCTGAATCAGCTCCTTTTTCAGCGCTCCTCGCGCTTGCAGGAATAGGCTGCGATAAATGGTTTCGTGCGACACGCGCAGGCCCTCATCCTTGGGAAACTCCCACTTCAGCCATCCGGAAACTTGCTCGGGCGACCAGTCCTGCATCAGTTTACTCGCAACGATCTCCCGGAGCGGGGTGTGAGTGGCCAGCAGGCACGGCTTGGGCCGCAGGGCCGATTCCCAGGCCTGCTGATCGGCTTCATTGGCGCGGTACTGCGCGCGCCCGCCATGGCGGGCCACTTCCCGGCTGATCGTCGAGGCACAGCGGTGCAGGCCTTGGGCGATTCCGCGAATCGACGAGCCACAAGCGATTCCGCGGGAGATGTCTTCTCGTTCTGCCAGGGTGAGTGAACTCGGTGAACGGCGGCGGATGGGCGGCGCAATCCCACCATGGCGCTTCAACAGAAGGTAAATAACCACATTGTTCTTGCCCAGCGCTCGACCAATCGCATGTAACGACTCTCCCGCTTTCCAACGACGCCATACCTCAACTCTTTGCATCGCAGAAAGCCGTATCCGTTTCTTTGGGATCATAAACACCACCTTTTAGAAAAAGATTTATACCAGGTGGTGTTGCATCGACCGGTTGAGCCGGCAGGGATTATCACTAGCTATTTCATTCTGAGATAGCTGGTGCGAAGAGGAGTGGCTGTTGAAGAAGTCGGTTTTCCCGAAAAAAGTCGAAAATCGGGTGATAGAAAATGTCTAGGCGACTCGGAAAAATCGTTTACTGACTTTCCTGACGCGAAGCAGTTTTGCGAATTTGAAGTGGCGAGTTTTTCAACAGCCACAGGATTTATCAACAGTAACCCGCGCGAGGATGTACGATGTGCACTGAGGTGGACTTCACGATTCTAGTTGCAAACACATTGAAATCAGAACTAGAGTGCTACCAGATTCCTCGAAGGCCACGCGCGTGAAGTCCAGACCGGTCGGAATTGTACTATTTGCGATTCTGTATCTCCTAAATGCAGCCTTCTACGGTTATCTCACCGTTCTCGGATTCTTCGCCCGCGACAAGCTGGCCGCCTTTCTAAACACCTCCACTTCGCCTGCAGGAGTCGGGCCGTCTGGCCTGCTGAGTTTAGGAAACTTGCTCCCCTTCTACTTTGTGGCCATGGCGGCAGTTACACTTGTGCTTGCGTTTGGAATGTGGCGCCTGAAAAATTGGGCTCGAATCGTCACGATGCTACTTATTGGGATTTCTCTCCTCGACGCCGCTTTCATGTTGCTTAAGACATTTGCTCACTTCGTTGCAGCAGATTTCGCCAGACTATTGGTGGCCACGACGATTGGCATTGTCGTCTTGTGGTATCTCAATCTCAAAGCGGTAAGAGCGTCTTTCTCCGGTGACCCGGCTAAGCCAAGTACTTCCTAGGGTCTGGGAGAAACGGACTATTCCCGATAACTGCCGAGAACAGAGTTTATCACCACCGATCTGATTCTGAGATAGATGGTGCGAAGAGGATTTCTCGCACCTATCCGGCTAGGTCCCACCTACGAGCGCAAGCCCTGACAATTATTGCAGCTTCGCATACTCCGCCTTGGCTTCCTTCAGGATGGCGATGTCCGGGTCGGCGTCTTTCCAGAGAGTGAGGAAATCCTGATAGGCCGCCTTCGCCGGGTGCCTCACCCTTTGTTCCATAAGGATGGGATCTTCGGATCCAAAATCCTCACCCCGAGACAACCTCTTCCCCCCGCGCACCGTCCAACCTTGTAGTATCGCAGGCCGCGCTAAAGCGGCCCCAAGGAGGCATTGGCAAAAATCGACCGGCCCCTTCGCCAAACGAAGCCCGGCTGACGAATACCCAAGCCGCTCTCGCCTCCCAACCCTCGCGCCCGCGTCCTGCGGCCCGCAATCCAAAAAAAACGACAACCCACAAAAGGACAACCAAACATGGCCACAAGCACCACCAGGCGAATCAACCTGCGAGATTCACGCTATTGCGCCCGCATTAAGACCGCCAGCCTCAACAAAAAACCGCGTCGCGGCGCGACCATCACCGCCTCCGCTTTGCGCCACTCATTCGAAAGCAATATCGCGCAGCAATATCACCGCTTGCGCAGCTCCACCCGCGCAAGTACTGCCGCGAGACTTCATTCGCGGCCAAAATCCGAAAGTCCGGTCGGTGCCCGACCGCACCGCTTGCGCAGTTTTGCCCGCGACCAGCTGCGCCACCTCGCAACTTTCGTCCCGGGGCGATCTCGCCTGCCGAGGAGTAAAGTTAATCTACGGTTCCGCGATTAAAACTCCGCACAAAGAACGGCGAATCAGCAAGTTGCAAAATTCTAATAGGCGGTAAAAGGGGGGTACAAGATACCAAACCATGAAAAATTCAGGCGAGAACGGAGCAAGAGAAAGGTGCCGAAAGGTCATCCGCAAAGCGCGGACGGCTCCTTGTTTCGCTCGCACGTCGCCTTCATTTAGTGTGTGGCGGCTCCCCTCCGTCCGACGGAGTAAGCGACATGTCGCCAATCCACGCCGTTCCGCTCAATTTGTTGTCGAACAAGCGGCTCGGAGCGCGGCGCACCTGGATCGACAGGAAATGCGTCGCGGGCGTCGTCGTGTAGTCTGCGTCCACTGGCGTCCAGGAATGCGTGCCCGTGAAATTTTCTGTGGCCACCATGGCCGCGCCGTGATTCGGGTCGCTGATCAAAAAAGAGATTCCGTTCTCGGTCGTGATTCCTTCTGTCTTCAGCAGCGCGTGAAAATGGTATCGCCGGCTGGGCGCCACCGGAACAAACTGCTGAGGGGCCATGAGATCTAAGTTTTCGCCCCCGCTGAAATCGAGCCGCAACGACCGGCCTGCGGATGAAGGGGGCGACGCATCGAAACCCATTGAAGCGCCGACGAGGGAAGAATTCCACCGCCAATCCAATCCTCCGTTCAAGAAATCCCGCGCGAAGTCTCCGTTCCAAACTAACGAACCGCTCGCTGGCTCGTCATGAGGAAGTCCAGCGGCAGCCAGTGCTTCTCGCCACACGCGGCTCGCGTCCGCGCCATGGTCACTTTCCATTAAAAGCCAAAGAAGAGGGAACGAACGCCGCAACTCAATGGGCTTGCCCAGCGATAATAATCGCTGCCAAATCAGCAGCGCCGCCGCTGGCTGCCTGTTTTCCTGCATGAAATCGATCGCCTGGAAATAAGCATCCTGATCAGGCGGCAACACCTGATTCAAGACCACGTTCGCATCCTGACTCAAATGCCAGACACGAGAAACCGCAAGCGGCACGAGCTTCGGATCACTGAGTCTCGGATCCGCCTGCAAGGCGTGATTGATTTGTGCAAAGCCCGCGTCATTGTCACCTTGACGCAGAAGAAAATTGCCGTAAACCCAGGCCACGACCGATGAGGATGGATACGCGGCCCGCGCGCGGCCAAAAGCTTCTCGCGCAGCCGGGATATTTCCGACGGACTCATATCCAATTGCCAAGTCCATCCAATACTGAGCGGACAGCGGGACGTGCGCGACCGCCTTCTGAAAATCTGCGACCGCTGCTGTGGGATCAGGATTTGCTAAGTCCGCCTCGCGAACGCGGCCAAGATGTTCCCATGCGGCAGCATTCTCCGATTCCAGGGCCACTCCGCGTTCCACTTGGTCGATCCGATCTTTATGGACGAGAAAATCGGCCACCCAAATCCGAATCGCCTGATACGTGAGAATCGCGGCGGCAAAGCAGGAAATCAGCAATACGGTTTTTCGTGAGATCGGTCTTCCGAGCGAGTCTTCCATCACTTACGTAATCTCCTATGCAAAGCGCCGCTTCGCAAGCGCTATCTGCGTTAGTTGGCGACGTTGTGACACTTGATTCATGCAAGAATCTAAAGCTAGAGTGAAGTGGGCGTTTTATCGTTCGCGAACTACGGACAAGACCACGCAACTCTGAAATCCCGCAGGAGAGCTAGGACCAAATTGCTGACGTTAGATAGTCTCGCTCGCGCAGCCAAACCTGAATATGTGCTTCGTCCGCATCAGATTGCCCGGAGGCTCTGGGTCGAGGCCCTCCCCAAGAGGTCCCAATTCACAAAGGTCTGGCTGCCGTGGGGTTATCCGATAGTGGTGAATCCAGCGGAATCGATTGGTTGGGCCATTTACTCACGCGGAATCTATGAAATGCCACTGACCGAGGCGCTGTGGCGACTGGCACAACCGGGCGATATCGTGGTCGACGGCGGAGCGAATATTGGATATGCGACCAGCATCCTCGCCTCCCGCGTGGGGCCTCGTGGCAAGGTTCACAGTTTCGAGCCCGATCCCCGCTCGTTTGGCGAGCTGCAACGTAATGTGACCGAATGGGAGGATCGCGGGCAACGAGGTGCATTCGTCTTGCACGAGGAAGCATTAGGAGCGCGATCAGGCACTGCGACTCTTCAGATTCCGGCTTCATTTGAATGGAATGGTGGAAGAGCCCGCATTGAGACGACCGCGGCCGATGAGGAAGGTATCTCAGAACTCGACCGCGGAATCACGAACCTTCAAGTGAAGCTGGTCAGCCTGGATGAAGTGTTCTCACAGGGTGAGCATGTAAGCGTGGTCAAGTTAGACGTGGAAGGATTTGAACTTGATGCGCTAATGGGAATGGAACAGATGTTGCGCGCGCGCCGAATCCGTTACGTCGTGTTTGAGGAGCAGCGTGACTATCCTGCCGCTACTCATCACTTCCTTCAGGACGCCGGCTATTCGGTATTTGGGCTGGATCACGGGTTCTTCGGTATCAACTGTTGCTCTGGCAAGGGGCCTCGAGCAGGGCCCGCCTCGGGGCTTCCGCCAAATTATGTGGCGACATATGAAGCCGAAGAGACAGTGCGGCGGCTGGAACGCGGTCTATGGAAATCCTTCGGACCCGGCAGATACCTAGCTTACTGAGCCGAACGTTGGCCGATAACGTCTCACATATTCGTAGTGCCCGCGGTTAGGACGCTCGTCTCCGCCGCTGGGTTATATTTCCAATGCAGCGTGACCGCCAATTGCAAACGTCGCAGCGCTCCGATAGAATCCTTGCGAATCCCTCCATGGCCAACGAAACCCCCGAATTGAAACGAATGAGCCGACCGCTGGAAGTCGTCGATCCCGAAGTCGCCGAAGCGTTGCAGGACGAAGTGCGCCGGCAAGCTACCGGGCTCGAGCTGATCGCTTCCGAGAATTTCGTCTCCGAAGCGGTGCTCGAAGCCATGGGCTCCGTTTTCACCAATAAGTACGCGGAAGGCTACCCCGGGAAGCGCTATTACGGCGGCTGTGAGAATGTGGATCGCGTCGAGCGGATCGCGATCGAGCGCGCCAAGCAATTGTTCGGAGCGGAACACGCGAACGTGCAGGCGCATTCAGGCACGCAAGCGAATATTTCGGTCTATATGAGCACGCTTGAGCCCGGCGCAACCGTGCTGGGAATGAATCTGGCGCACGGCGGCCATTTGACCCACGGGCATCCCCTTAATTTTTCGGGCAAGACCTACAAATTCGTCGCGTATGGTGTGACCAAAGATACCGAAACCATTGATTACGATGAAATCGAGCGGCTCGCGAAAGAACATCAGCCGAAGATGATCGTTGCGGGCGCCAGCGCGTACGCGCGGATCATTGATTTCGCGCGTATCGCAAAAATTGCCCAGGACGCCGGCGCGCTTTTCTTCGTAGACATGGCGCATATCGCGGGGCTTGTAGCAGCGGGATTCCATCCGAGTCCTGTTCCTCACGCCGATTTCGTTTCCACCACCACGCACAAAACTTTGCGGGGCCCGCGCGGCGGCCTGGTTCTTTGCCGCGAAAAATATGCCAAGGATCTCGACCGCATCACGTTTCCGGGCGTGCAAGGCGGCCCGCTCGAACACATCATCGCTGCGAAGGCCGTGTGCCTGAAAGAAGCGGCTGAGCCCGAATTCCGCGTGTATCAGAAACAAGTGGTGACCAATGCGAGCGTGCTCGCCGCGGCGCTCGCGAAGCACGGGTTCCGCATCGTCACCGGCGGCACGGACAATCACCTGTTTCTAGTCGACATGCATTCGCGCGGAATCACCGGTCGCGATGCCGAACTGGCTCTCGAGCGCGCCGGTATGACCGTAAACAAAAATGCGATTCCCTTCGATCCCCTTCCTCCGATGAAGGCAGGTGGAATTCGCGTGGGCACTCCGGCGGTTACGACGCGTGGCATGCGCGAGCCGGAAATGAATCAGATTGCAGGCTGGATCGCGGACGTGCTCACGCACCTGGGCGATTCCGCCACCGAGCAACGAGTGCGCGGCGAGGTTGCCAATCTCGCGGCGAAGTTTCCACTGTATGCGCGCCGCTTGGAAGAGGCGGAGAACGCTGCCGCGTTGCACGCCCACCGGGCAAACCCTTAAGCGCCGCGTATCGCTTCTACAGTTGCTCACCTCAGCGGACCCACGATAAGCGCTGGAATGTTTCACCAAAGCGCATCTATGCCGGTGCGTTACAGTCCTCTTGTCCGAGCCAATGAATCAGTTTCCTGCCACTGCAATAAGCCCTGATTTCAGTTCAAATATCCGTTCCGTCCGCCGATTACTTTGGTATCCCGGTTGCCGTGTGCTCCTTCGCAACATCAGGAGCGGCTGCCGGGGGGAGCTTCCTCAGAATGGGTACTCAAGCGGCGCTTGAAACAGTTCCACGCGTAAGTTCATACGAAGCCGACAAGGAAGCTGCCCGCGAAATTCAATACTCGCTTGTGCCTACCGGGAATTTGATTAGCGCGGGTGTGGAAGTGGCGTTTCGCTTTTCACCGTTTGCTGAAGTGGGCGGCGATTTCACGGATTTTTTCCAACTGCCCAATGGGCTTGTGGGCCTCTACCTTGGTGATGTCGTGGGAAAGGGACTCGCGGCCGCCATGTATGCTGCCCTTGTGATGGGAACGTTACGCGGCATCAACAAAACAGGTGAAGATACGGCAACCGTGCTGACTCTTCTCAACAAACGGCTGCTGGTGCGCCCCATCATGGGACGCTACTGCGCCACGCTGTACGCGCTCTTCGATCCGATCACGCGGCAGCTCACGTTTTCAAACGCCGGCTTGCCGCACCCGGTTCTCGTCTCCAATGGCAGATATTCGCGCCTTGGCGAAGGAGGCCTTCCCTCGGCGGTCTTTCCAGGGTCGTCCTACGATAAGTACACGGTACAACTGGCGCCCGGCGATTCCGTGCTCTTCGCCACCGACGGGCTGCACGAATTACGAAATCAACGCGATGAAGATTTCAGCTGGGACCGTTTGGGCGAGCTGTGGTGCGAGTGCACTCGAAAAACTGCCGACGAATCGCTCGATCACCTCTTCGAAGGCGCCAGATCTTTTTCAGATGGTTCGGGACCTCAGGACGATGTCACGGCGGTCGCTTTGAAGGTGCCCATCGAACCAGAGGCTGTGAGACGCGGCCCGGAGAAGGTTGCGTTGCTCGAAAATAATTTCGAATCATCCAGCGAGCTGCCGGTCTGTGCCGCAATTTCCCTGTAGGGTTCCAGCGACTTCATTTAATTCTGAATTTTTATTTCGAGCTGCGTCCACCGGCCATCACGAATCGAGTAGGCTCGAATAGGTTCAGGCGCATCCGCGCGAGGTGAAAGAATGAAGTACGCCGCGCCGGGATAGTAGGCCCGCTCGACGTCACGCAGCGAAGGCTGATTGTCGCCCTGCGGATGCGAATGGTAGATACCGAGCAGTTCGAGCCCAGCGGCGCGAATCTCGCGCATGATGCGGAATAGCTCTTTGGGTGCAATTTCGTAGGCGGTCGCTGGCTGCTTCGCCACATTTTTTGCCGGGAATGCTTGTGCGATCGCGCCGTGACGCCCGACCAGCAATCCGCAGCACTCTTCTTCCGGATTGCCTCGCGCGTGATTCAAAATCTCAGCCGCAACGCCTCGCGCAAGCCGAATTTCGACCATCAAGCAGCTCTTACCTTGGATGACTTTTCTCTACTCAACTCACGACTTGCAGTTTGGTGGCGGTTTTTATAAAATTAATTACAGTAACCTCGTAGTGTCTACCGAGCAGTCTCTCCACTGAAATTTGCGCGTGTTTTGCCCGCAGGCCTGCCTGATGCGCGTCCGATCCCGTGTGAAAGCGAACGGGTAGAAAAATCCCCGCCCTTGGCTGCGACACCCGGCTAAATTGTCTACGCCTTCTGCGCCTGCCTGCGCAAAAACGTCGGCACGTCAAGATCGTCCGATGGCATCTCCGGAGCCGCTTCGCGCACATTCCGCGCCACCTGCTGCACCACATTCGCCTGCTGCGGCGCCACCTGCGCGGGCGGCTGTTCGCGCTTCGCAGCCCACGTCTTCGGCAAATACGATGGCCGCTGAGCCGTCTTCTTGCCGGCCACTTCGCGGAATCCCGCCGCAATCACGGTGATCTTCACCGATTCTTTCATCGCATCATCCTGCACCGCGCCGAAAATGATGTTGGCATTCTCATGCGCAGCTTTCTGGATGATGGACGACGCTTCGTGCACTTCCTGCAAGCTCAGTGTGGATGAGCCTGTGACGTTGATCAAAATTCCCTGCGCGCCGTTGATGCAGTTGTCTTCGAGAAGCGGGCTGTTGATGGCGCGATTGGCGGCGTCGATCGCTCGGTTCGGACCGGTGGCGACGGCAGTGCCCATCACTGCATAGCCCTGGCCGGACATGATCGTCTTCACGTCCGCAAAGTCGCGGTTGATGATGCCGGGTATCGTGATGATGTCGCTGATGCCCTGCACTGCCTGGCGCAGAATATCGTCAGCGATGCGGAACGCTTCAAAAAAACTCGTCCCGTGCTCCACGCACTCCATCAGCCGCTCGTTGGGAATCACGATGACGGTGTCCACGCAGCCGATCAGCTCCGTGAGCGCCTGCTCCGCCTGCTGCATGCGGCGCTTGCCTTCAAACGCGAATGGCTTCGTCACCACCGCTACCGTGAGCGCGCCGAGTTCGCTCGCCAGATTCGCCACCACTGGCGCCGCGCCGCTTCCGGTGCCGCCGCCAAGCCCGGCGGTGACAAAAACCATGTCCGCCCCGTCGAGCGCTTCGAGAATTTTCTCCGTGTCTTCGAGCGCAGCCTTCCGCCCAACTTCAGGATTCGCGCCCGCACCAAGCCCCTTCGTCAGCTTCGCGCCGAGCTGCAATTTCACCGGCGCTTGCGACAGCTTCAACGCCTGCAGGTCCGTATTCGCGGCGATGAACTCAACGCCCTCCACCTTGGCGCGAATCATGCGATTGACGGCGTTCGAACCGCCGCCTCCCGCTCCGATCACCTTTATCTTCGCCCCATTCTGCGGCTCTTCCGTGAACGAAACTCTCATGCCCGTATCTTTTGACGTCATGCTTCCTCCCCCAGAAATTCGCCCACTGCTAGAAATTTTACTGTCCTGCAAAAAGTGCCTTCAATCTTCCCGTCCAGCCGTTGGCACGCGCTCCCGCGAGGCGCCGCGTGCGCGCCCCGTAGAGAACAAGCCCGACAGCCGTCGAGTATTCAGGCTGGGAAACCTCTTCGTTCATCTCCGCAAGCCCTCGCGGCGCGGCCACGCGCACCGGAAGCTTGAACACGTGCTCGGCCAGTTCCACCAGGCCACGGAGTTTTGCGCCGCCGCCGGTGAGAATAATTCCGGCGGGAATTTGCGATTCGAGTCCGGCGCGGCGCAGTTCATCGCGCACGAGCATCAGGAATTCCTGAATGCGCGGTTCGGTAATATCCGTCAACATGCGCGCGAAAATCGTTCGCGGCGGCCGGTCTCCCACGCTCGCAATCTCAATGGAAAAATCTTCCTTCACTAGATCTCGAAACGCGCAGGCATGCTCGCGCTTGAGCCTCTCGGCTTCGGGCATCGGCGTGCGGAGGCCGACGGCCAGATCGTTCGTCACGTGGTCGCCGCCCACGGGAATCGAGGTGGTGTGCCGGACAACTCCGCCGGTGAAAACAACCATGTCGGTGGTGCCACCGCCCATATCAAGCAGGCAGCAGCCGAGCTCGCGCTCGTCCTGCGTGAGGCACGCTTCAGCGGCGGCCAACGGCTCAAGAACAGTGTCGTCCACGCGCACGCCGGCACGATTCACGGCTGTAACGATATTTTGCGTGGATGAACCGGAAGCGGTGACGATGTGTACGTTCGCTTCCAGGCGAATGCCCACCATGCCGATTGCATCGCGGATGTTGTCCTGCCGGTCTAGGAAAAATTCCTGCGGCAGCACGTGCAGCACTTCGCGATCTTCCGGAAGCGACACGCCGCGCGCCGCTTCAATCGCGCGCCGTACGTCGTCGCGCTGAATATCGCGTGGCCGCGCGCCCACCGTGATCCCGCCGCGGCTATTGAGTCCGCGCACGTGCACTCCCGCAACTCCGATCAGCGCCGACTCGACCGGCACGTTTACAATCGCTTCGGCCTCTTCAATCGCGCGGCGGATCGAACTGACCGCCAGCTCCAGGTTCACGATCTGACCCTTGCGCCAGCCCTTTGATTCCGCCGCGCCGAGCGCCGCAAATTTCGCGCCGCCCTCTTCTTCCATCTCGCCAATCAGCGCGCAGGTTTTCGTGCTGCCCACGTCGAGAGCCACCACATAACGGTCTTTCTTCGCCAATTCCGCCGCTCCTTGCTTCACGCGCCCGGCTTACAGCCGCGCGCTTACACCGACTTCTTTGCCAAATGTTTTTTATCGCGATGCTGCGCCATTTTCTTCGCCGATTTCGCTGCTGGCTTCCTCTGCGACGGCGCTGCCGTAGCGCCTGGCGCGAGCGTATGCAGCGGAGCCTGCTGTCCAGCGCCAGCGTTCTCAGGATTCACCACCGCTTCGCGGCTGAATCGCAAGTCGACTGATTCCACTCGCCCCGCAGTCGCGCGCCACTGACCGATGTTGTCAAGCAGCGTGCGGTACTTGCCTTCGAAATCGCTGTCGCCGAAATGCACCAGCAGCGGCGTTTCGGTCTGGCCCCAATCACCGCTGGTCACGCCGCCCGGCAAACTTCCACCCGGAAGGCCGGTAAGAGTCGCGCGCAAATCCTCGGCGTCGGATAGGTCCACTTCGCTCACCTGCTCCGTCGCTCCTGGATGCGCCGCTTGAATCGCCTGAATAAATCCGGCGAAGAGCTCCGTGCGCTTCTCGCGCTCGTCGATCGGCATTTCGGAGCTGACGCCGCTCACCACCGGAAAATGAAATTCGCCTTTCAACGGCCGCTCGAGAATCATTCCGTACGCATCGACGAGGCTCATCTCGCTGCCGTCGCGCAAAAATGCGATCGGAGTGCGCTCGATGATTTCAACTTCGATTCGATTGGGAAGCGCGCGTCGCACCGCGGCCTGTTCCACCCACGGCAGCGATTCGATTTGCTTACGGCGTTGGTCCAGAGGAATGCGCAGCACGCTGTGATTGCGATCGGCGGCAAAAATTCCCAGCACATTCGCGGGTTGCACGTAGTGATTGCCCGCGATGTGAATCTGGTCGGGCTTCAGCAGCGCCATTGCGGGAGCGTGCAGGAGAAAATTTTCGGCGACGTAAGCCATGCCCGCCAGCGCGAGAGCGGCCAGGATCCACAGCGACACGCGCAGATACGTCATCCAGGCTTTCCGGCCGAACTTCCGCCGCTTGATCTCGAGCGGCTTCTGCCGCCGGAGATACTTCGGCTCTTCGTCCGCCAGAGCTTCCTGCGGGTAGACGTCCGCGTCCATGGCCCTCAGTTTCGCCAGAAAATCACCTCGTTCTCGAGCTCCACTCCGTAGGCGGCGCGAACGCGCTCGCGCACGTCGTCAATCAAACGCCGCATGTCGTCGCAAGTCGCGTTGGCCAGGTTCACAAAAAAATTCGCGTGGCGGTCGCTCACCGCCGCGTCGCCCACTCGATGGCCCTTCAATTTCAATTCGTCAATCATCCGGCCCGCCGAGCCGCCGGGAGGATTCTTGAAAATGCAGCCGGCGCTTTTTTGATTCAGCGGCTGGCTGGCGCGGCGCTTTTCATTGCAGACTTTGATGCCCGCCAAAATTTCCTTGTATGGCTTCGACGGCAGCTCGAGCTTCACGCGCAGCATCACATCGTCATCTGCAAAGGACGTGTGGCGATAATCGAAGCGAATGTCATTCCCGCGCACTGTCTCCACCTCGCCGCTCGCGGCGCGATACAGCTCCACTTCGCGTACCCACGGCCCGATTTGAGTTCCATACGCGCCCGCGTTCATTCGCAGCGCTCCGCCCACGCTTCCGGGCACGCCAATCAGCCCTTCCATGCCGCCGAGATCGTGTTTCGCGCAGAAGGTGACCATTCCGCCCAGATCGGCCGATGCATCCACAAACGCCGCGTTCCCCTCCACGCGCATTCCCGGATGCGCTGCCGGAAGATGCAGCACCACCCACGGCAGTTCGCCATCCGCTATCAAAACGTTCGTGCCGCCACCAAGAAAATGGTGCGGAATCTTCGCGTCGGCCAGCAGACGCATCACGGCAGGAATCGTGTCGTAGCGGTGCAGCAGCAGTTCGTCTGTCACTCCGCCAATCGCGAGCGACGTTTTGTCTTTCAGCGACACAGACGGACGCAATTCGACTCCCAATTCTTTCAACCGCTCGACAATCGCGTTGTCACTAATCCGCATGTGAACTCGAAACCTGTGTCCCCAGCAGCATGGCCAGCTGATCGAGAACGCGGCCCACGCTGCCCGCGCCAATCGTCAGAATCGCGTCGCCTGGCCGCGCTTCACGCAGCATGAACTCGACGCCCGCCTGCATCGTGCTCGTAAACACCACATTCTTGTGCCCCGCCGCGCTGATTGCTTCCGCGAGCCGCTCGCCGGTGATGCCCTCAATCGGATGCTCGCTCGCCGCGTAAATTTCCGTGAGCACCAGACCATCCGCGTCATTGAACGCGCGGCAAAAATCATCCCAAAGAAATTGCGTCCGCGTATAACGGTGCGGCTGAAACAACACCAGCAAGCGCTTGTATCCGCATCCACGAGCCGCTTCGAGAGTCGCGCGAATCTCGGCGGGGTGATGGCCGTAGTCGTCAATCAGCGTGACACCCGCATAGACGCCCTTCACTTCAAAGCGCCGTCCAACACCCGAAAACTTTTCAAGCCCGGCTCGTATCAAATCTGCCGGCACATTCAACGACAGCGCCACAGCCGCCGCGGCAGCCGCATTCCGCACATTGTGAATTCCCGGCGGCGACGGCAGATTGAACACTCCCAGATCCTCGCCGCGATACGTAAGCCGGAATTCGCTCGCGAGTCCCTTGAGTTTCACGTCGCTGATCACAAGATCGGCCTGGCTCGTGGTGCCATACGTAATCACCGGCCGCTTTACCGAAGGAAGCATCGCCTGCACGTTCGGCTCATCAAGGCACAAAATCACCGTGCCGTAAAAGGGAACCCGATTCACGAATTCAAGAAATACACTCTGGATTTCCTCGAGCGAGCGGTACTGGTCAAGATGCTCGCGGTCAATTGTCGTGACCACCGCGACAACGGGCGCCAGGAGCAGAAACGAGCGGTCGCTCTCGTCCGCTTCCACCACCATGTAATCGCCCTGCCCCACGCGCGCGTTCGAGCCCGCATGATTCACGCGCCCGCCCACCACAAACGTCGGATCGAGTCCTGCCGCCGCAAGCACGGACGCGACCATCGAGGTCGTCGTCGTCTTCCCGTGCGCGCCGGCCACTGCAATTCCGTACTTCAACCGCATCAGTTCGGCCAGCATTTCGGCGCGCGGAATCACTGGGATCTTCAGCCGGTGCGCTTCGATCACTTCCACGTTGTCCGGCCGAACCGCCGAAGAAATCACCACCACGTGCGCCCCGTGCACATTCGCCGGCTGATGCCCTTCGTAAATCTTTGCGCCCAACTTTTCGAGCCGCGAAGTTACCGGCGTCGCCTTCAAATCCGATCCCGACACCGCGTAGCCGCTCGACAGCAGCACCTCCGCGATCCCGCTCATCCCGCTCCCGCCGATGCCGACGAGATGGATGCGCTGAAAATTGCGGAACGTGACCATCATGACCGCGACACCTCTTCGAGCAGGTCCACAATATCTTCCACGGCGCGCGGCTTCGCCAGCGCACGCGCGCGGTCTTCCATTTCCGAAATTTTCCGGGGCTGGTCGAGGAGGGAGAAAATTTCGCCGGTTAATCGCTGGGGCGTTAATTCAGGCTGCGGGATCAGGCGGGCCGCCCCTGCGTTCTGCATGGCCTCCGCATTGCGCATCTGATGCGCGTCGGTGGCGGCTCCGAAGGGGGTAAAGATGGCGGCGCGTCCTGCGGCAGATATTTCTGCGACAGTAATCGCACCCGAACGGCAGACGATCAAGTCCGCCTGGGCAAACCGCTCCGCCATATTTTCGATGAAGGGTAGGACCTCGGCCTTGAATTCGCGTTTCGCATACGCCACGCGCACGGCATTATAGTCGGCTTCGCCCGTCTGATGCACGATGAAAAGCTGATTTTTTCGTGGTACTAAGAGGTCGAGTGAGTCCACCACGGCCCGGTTGATCGGAAGCGCCCCTCGGCTTCCGCCCGTGATTAGGATCGTAAACGGAACCTGATGCTCCTTCCGCGGCACGGAAAAGAATTCAGGGCGTATCGGGCAGCCGGTCAGAATCGCTCGGCGGCCCAGCTTTGAAGCCGTCTCCTGGTGCGCGACGGCCACCCGCGTAGCCATGTTCGCGAGCACGCGATTCGTGAATCCCGGTTCAACATTCGGCTCGAACACCACCGTGGGAATCGCGCTCAGGGTCGCAAGTAACATCATTGGCCCCGACGCGTAGCCTCCTACTCCAAATGCAGCCGAGAAACGGTGCCGCCGCAGAATCGCGGCCGAGTCCAACATGCCCAGCGGCAAAAGCGAGGCGTTGCGCATCAATTTGGCGCCGCTCATGCCTTTGAGTCCGGCCGCGCGAATGGTTTCCAGCGGCAGCCCGGCCTGCGGCACCAGTTTTGACTCAAGCCCGCGCTCGGTTCCCACAAGTACCACTCGCCGTTCCCCTCGAGGATCCTTCTCCGATTCCGAAAATCCGCGCCGCAGCCATTCGCGCGCGATGGCTATCGCCGGAAAGACGTGTCCGCCGGTGCCGCCGCCCGCGACTAACAGCTCCTTTACCGCAGCGCTCACGCCTCGTCCGCGTGCTGGCTGATGTTTAACAGCACTCCAGTGGCCAGCAGCATGCCGAGCAAACTCGAACCGCCGTAGCTGACGAATGGCAGCGGTATCCCCTTCGTCGGCATCAGTCCGAGCACCACGCTCAGATTCACCATTGCCTGGCCAACCACCATCGTCGTGATTCCCAGCGCCAAAAGCCGCCCAAATTCATCGGGCGCTTTCATCGCTGCCACAAATCCGCGCCACCCGTACATGGCGAACAGCAAAAGCACGATAACCGCTCCGATGTACCCAAGCTCTTCACAGATGATCGCGAAGATGAAGTCGGTGTGCGCCTCGGGGAGAAAAAATAGCTTCTGTCGGCTTTCCATTAGCCCCACTCCCGAAAATCCGCCCGAACCCACCGCGATAAGCGACTGCAGCAATTGAAATCCGTGTCCTTGCGGGTCGGCCCCAGGCGAAAAGAACGACTTGGCGCGCTCGTAGCGATAGGGCACGCGTACGATCAAAAGATAAATCGCCGGAATGGCAGCCAAGCCGGTGGCAAAGATGTAGCGCAGCGAAAGCCCGGAAACGTAAAGCATCACAAACGCGATCATGAAAATCATGCACGCCGTGCCCATATCGGGCTCCGCAAGCACCAGCGCCGCCATCACCAGCACGGTTCCCAGCGCCGGCAGCAGCGAATGCAACGGATCATTGATGCCGAATCCGCGAGGCTTCCGGCGAATCTCGAGAAACCACGCGAGAAAAAAAATCACCACGAGCTTGGCCAGTTCCGACGGCTGAAAACTCGCTGGGCCAAGCCGGATCCAGCGATGCGTCGCGTGCGAGCGATCGAGAAAAAACACGGCAATCAAAAGCAGCAGCGTCACAGAAAGCGCCGTGAAAATCACGCGCGGCTGGCGCAGCTTTCGATAATCTGTATTCATCAGCCAGAACATCCCCGCAATTCCGATGGCGATCCATAGGACTTGCCGCAGCAGGAACGTGTAGCCGTTGCCGGTTTGCTGGCCCGCCGTCACCGCCGACGCGCTGAACACCATCACCGCACCGATGAAACACAGCGCCAGCGTCACGCCAAACAATTGCCGGTCCGGCTGCAAATTACGTGGCATCGTTGGCACCTTTTTCCAGGGGAATTTCAGCAGCGGCCATGCGGGCTGTGCCGCCGCCCGATTCGCGCCCGAGCTGCGCCACAAGCTCCTTGAAAACGCGGCCACGGTGCTCGTAATTTTCGAACTGGTCGAAACTGGCGCAAGCCGGCGCGAGCAGCACAACATCGCCAGGCTTGGCGCGTTCCACAGCGAGCTCCACGGCTCGGCCAATCGTGCCCGCATGCTCGATAGGCACGGCGCCTTCTAGTTGCCCGGCGATTTTCTCTGCAGCCGCGCCGATCAGTAAAGCCAAACGCGCTCGTTGTCGGAGCGGCTCGCGAAGCTCGGCATAACCGGTGCCTTTGTCCTTGCCGCCAAGAATTACGATCAGCGGACCCGGAAACGATTCGATTGCCTTCACTGTCGCGTCCACATTCGTCGCTTTCGAATCGTTGTAGAAAGCGACGCCATTCATCTCGGCAACAAATTCCAGGCGGTGCTCCACACCCTGAAATGTTTTCACGCCATGCGCTATGGAAGCCGCGTCCGCCCCAGCCAGAGACGCAGCGGTACACGCAGCCAGTACGTTCTCTACGTTATGCTCACCCTTTAGCGGAATATCCTCGACCCTCAAAAGGGGATTCTCTGAACCCTCAATGCGGAAAACAATTTGACCATCCATCACGAAGCTGCCTTGCGCGACTCGCTTCTTTCTACTGAACCAATAGATGTGCGGGCGCGACGGCATCCGCCGCGTCACTTCCGGATCGTCAGCGTTCAAAATCGCAAAGTCGCGTTCGAGCTGGTTTTCAAACATCCGCATCTTCGCCGCTGCGTACTGCTCGAACGATTCATGCCGGTCGAGATGATCGGGAGTGAGATTCAACAGCACGCCAATTTCAGGGCGAAACGCTTCAATCGTCTCCAGCTGAAAGCTGCTGATCTCCGCAACCGTCACCGTGGAATCCATCGACGATTCCACCCGCGCAAGCAGCGGCGTCCCGATGTTTCCTCCGACGAGCGTAGGAATATTCGCAGTCTTCAATATATGCGCGACGAGCGAAGTCGTTGTCGTCTTGCCGTTCGAACCCGTGATCGCGATCAGTTTGCCGCGAAGAAATCGCCAAGCCAGCTCGATCTCGCTCCAGACTGAAATTCCCTGCGAACGTGCCGTCTCGAGCAGCGCGATCTTTGCCGGCACGCCGGGGCTTACGACAATCAGATCCAGTCCGGTAAGATCCACCGCCGCGCTCGGACCAAGCGCGAGAACAACACCTGCCTCACGAAGGTTCACGGCCACTTCGCGCATTTCTTCCTCAGACTTGATATCCGTTGCAGCCACAATCGCGCCGTATCCCGCGCAGAAAAGCGCCGTCGTCACACCCGTGCGCGCAAGCCCTACCACCAGCACGCGTTTCCCTTCGAGATCGAATCCCGGTCTCACTCGTCGCCTACCTCAATTTCAAAGTCGTCAGCGAAAACAGCGCAAAAACTAGCGCCGCAATCCAGAACCGCACAATAATTTTCGTTTCGCTCCAGCCAATCAATTCAAAATGATGATGCAGCGGAGCCATCCGGAACACGCGCTTCCCGGTCAGTTTGAATGACCCTACCTGGATGATCACCGACAGCGCTTCCAGCACAAAAACTCCGCCAATCGACAGCAGCAGAATTTCCTGCTTGATGATCACGGCTACAGTTCCAATCGCGCCGCCGAGCGCCAGCGATCCCACATCCCCCATAAACATTTCCGCCGGATGCGCGTTGTACCAAAGGAATCCAAGCGATGCGCCCACCACCGACCCGCAAAAAATCACCAGGTCGCCGGCATCGGGAATTTTCTGAATTTCCAGGTACTCCGCAAACCGCGCGTGGCTTGAAATATATGTAAGCACTGTCAGCGCCGCAGACGAGACCAGCACGCAGCCAATCGCGAGCCCGTCCAATCCATCCGTAAGATTCACCGCATTCGAGCTGCCCACAATCACCAGCACGAGAAACAAAATGAAGGGCACAAAAGCCAGCGGCCAGATGAACTGGTGCGTGAGCAGTGAGTCGATCACCAGATCAGGATGCAGCCGCTTGTCGAAGGGCACGCTCAATTGCGTCGAATACGCTCCGTGCGCCTGCAGGGTGAGTAGCACCGCGCCGACGCCCGCGCACGTCAGCACTTGATAAAGAAATTTCACGCTCGGCCGCAGACCCATGTTCCGCCGCTTCACCACTTTGTTGTAATCATCGATGAATCCAATCGTGCCAAATGAAAGGGTCGCGCCGACCGCAAGTAAAACGTACAGATTACGCAGATCGGCCCACAGCAGTGTCGGGATCACGATCGCCGCAACGATCAGCACGCCTCCCATCGTGGGTGTGCCGGCCTTCTTCTGGTGCGCTTTCGGCCCCTCTTCGCGAATAAATTGTTTCACCTGCAATTCGCGCAGCCGGTCAATCACCCAGGGCCCCAGCAGAAGCGAAATCAGAAGCGCCGTAAGACTCGCGACCGCCGTGCGAACGGTGATGTAGCGAAAAACGTTCAGCGGGCTGAAATAAGGGCGCAAGACATAAAAGAAAAGGTAGTAGAGCATTTCAGCCCTTCACCTTTTGTCCCGCTTCCATTCTCTCCCCGGTTGATTTCAAAGCGCCGCGCTTATGCCCCGCTTCAATCGCCTCCAGAATTTTCTCCATGCGCACGCCGCGCGAGCCCTTCAACAAAAGTAAATCGCCGCGCTCGATGAACCCGCTGATAAATTCCGCTGCCTCGCCCGAATTTTCGAAAAACCGCGCTCGCTCTTTCGGATGCCCTGCCTCAATGGCGGCCCGAACCAATTCCGCCGCATTGCCCTGCACGCCGATGATCCAATCGATTTTCTCGAGCGCAGCGGCCTGCCGTCCGCACTCGCGATGCAATTCCGGCGCGGACGCACCCAACTCCAGCATCTCGCCTGCCGCTAGAATTCGCCGGCGGTACCCGGGCGTCGCTGCCAGCAGTTCAGCCAGCGCATCAAGCGCGGTAGGACTCGAATTGTAAGAATCGTTGATAACCGTAAATCCGTCTTCGAATCGCACCACCTCGCCGCGCTTATCCGCCGGCACAAGCGACGGAAACACGCGCCGCGCATCATCGGCGCCAATGCCCCAAACGCTCGCCGCTGCCAGCGCCGCCACCGCATTCATCACGTTGTGCCGCCCGATCAACGGCAATTCGAGCCGCGCCCGTCCCGCAGGCGATACGAAATCAAACGCCGAACCTTCCACGCCCCGCTCTTCGATCTTCTCCGCGCGAAATTCCGCGCGCGGCGAGGCGCCAAACCAAACCACCGGCCCGCGCGCCACTTCCGAAAATCGCGCCACGCGCTCATCGTCCGCATTCAGTACAGCGGTCGCGCTCGGCCATGCGAGATTCTCAATCAACTCGCGCTCGGCCAGCGCAATCTCGTCAACCGACGCGAAAAATTCCAAATGCTCCACCGCCACGCGCGTAATCACGCCCACATCGGGCCGCGCAATCTGCGCCAGCCGCGCCAACTCTCCTCGATGCGACATGCCCATCTCGATAATCGCCGCATCGTATTCATCGCTCAGCCCCAGCAACGTCAGCGGCAACCCATACTCGTTGTTCAAATTTCCCTGCGTCTTCAGAACGCGGAACCGCGCGCCCACGAGCGCCGCCAGAATTTCTTTTGTGGTGGTCTTGCCGATTGACCCCGCCACGCCCCCGATCTTTCGTCCCGGTTTCGCCTTCCTCCACCGATCGCAAGCGCGCGCGGCCAGGCGGTGCAGTCCGTCGAGCGTGTCGTCGACAACAAAGATTTTTTCGCGAATTTCCGCCGGGTATTCCGATGCGCGCTCCCCCGCCACCACCCCGGCCGCCGCTCCGCCAGCCAAAGCCCCGGCAATAAAACCGTGTCCATCGTGACGCGGACCGCGTATGGCGATAAACAGTTCTCCGGGTTGAACAGTGCGTGAATCAATCGACACGCCGGCCACCCCGGCCACGGGGTCAAGACCCGCGGGCACCGGGACACCCAGCGCTTCAGCCACTTCCGCCACTCGCCACCGCATTCGGTCTCCAACGGGCTCAGCTTCAATTTCAAGCGCAAGCTCTCAGGATACGAAATTGCTTCTACTTCTTGGCCGGCTGCTTCGAAAAGCCTTTGCTGCGCAAAATTGTTCGAGCCATCTCACGGTCGTCGAACTCGAACGTGCGATCGCGTAAAATCTGTGTGTTCTCGTGGCCCTTGCCCGCCAGCAGCACGATGTCTCCCGCTCGCGCTTCGTCAAATGCCATTCCCAGCGCCGTCTCGCGATCTTGCTCGATCCGGTAATTCCCGTTTACCTTCTGCAATCCCACGACCACGTCGTTGATGATGCGCAAGGGATCTTCCGTGCGCGGATTGTCGCTCGTCAGAATCACCAGGTCGCTCAACGACCCCGCCGCCTCGCCCATCAGCGGACGAGTCGAACGATCCCGTTCTCCCCCCGCGCCAAAGAGCGTGATGATGCGTCCTGACGGATTCAATTCGCGCGCGGTTGCAATCAGATTGCGCATCGCATCGTCCGCATGGGCGTAATCCACCACTACGTAGAACGGCTGCCCTTCGTCAATTTGTTGAAAACGCCCCGGCACAAGCGCCAGATTTGCAATTCCCTCTTCGATCTTCGCATTCGGAATTTCGAGCGCGATCGCGGCTCCAATCGCCGCCAGAATGTTGTAGACATTAATTCGCCCCACGAGCGGCGAGTGCACTTCGATCTTCCCCACAGGAGTTTGCGCGGTAAACTCCAAGCCCTTAAAACTCAGCGCAAATTTCTTCGCCGTCAGATCGGGTTCGCCCTTCAGCCCGTAAGTTAGCGTTCGTTTCGCAAGCCCTTCAAGCCTCGTCGCATAAGAATCATCCGCATTGATCACCGCAACATCCGGAGCTCCCGCCCCGGTTCCTTCAAACAATCGGCGCTTCGCCGCAAAATAATCCTCAAACGTTTTATGGAAATTTAGATGGTCGCGCGTCAAATTCGTAAAAATCGCCGCCGCAAAATGGCAGCCCCACACGCGCTCGAACGCCAGCGAATGAGAACTCACCTCCAGCACCGCGTGCGAGCCGCCCGCGTCGCGCACCTCCGCAAACATCTGCTGCAAATCGAGAGACTCCGGCGTCGTGTTCGTCGCTTTCCGGCTGCCTTGCGGCGTCCGGTATCCGGTCGTTCCCACAAGCCCGCTCGTGAATCCCGCAGCCTGCACGATCGAATCCACCAGAAACGCAGTCGTCGTCTTTCCATTTGTTCCGGTGATGCCCACAAGCTTCAGCGCATCCGCCGGATGTCCGTAGAAATTTGCAGCCGCCTGCGCGAGCGCTCGCCGTTCCTTGCCCGCTGGAATTTCAATCCACGTAATCTCCGCACCCGTATCTGCCGGGCGTGCGCTCGAACTTGCGATCACCTTCGCGCCGCGCCCCATCGCGCCGCTCACAAATTGATTGCCATCCACCTTCTCGCCAGGCAGCGCGAAGAACATCGCGTCCGCTTCGACCTTGCGGCTGTCGTACGCAATTGAACGCACAGAAGGATCGGTCGGCCCGCTCACGCGAACACCCGCAATCCCGTCCAGTATTTCCCCCAGATCCATCTGCATTTCCGTGTGCCCATTCCCGCTGCTCTTCGCACCACCGTTTTTGCCCGCTTTGGGTCGATCCCGTTCCATAACGAAACTCAATTCCCCGCTCCCTTCACCGACGCCGGTACCAGCCGCCCCGCCTTGCCGAATCGCACCGTCAACCGCGTGCCTCGCACTACCTGCGTCCCGGCTTCGACAGACTGTTCCAACGCAACTCCGCTGCCAATCAGCGCAGGGACAAGCCCGATCCGCGAACATGCCTCCGTCACGCTTCGCACCGTCTGCCCCGCGAGGTTGGGAACCACCACCGCTTCCTGATTTCCAAACGCGATCGTCGGAGCGCCCGGCTTCGTGGCACCGCTCTTGTCGACTTTCTCGGCCTTCTCAACGACCGACCCACTCCCCGCACCACTGTCATCATCGCGATCACTCGCCTCAGCTCCGATGTCCACGGGCTGCGGCTGCGCCTGATCGCTGTTCTTTGCGGTCTGCACGTCCGACGTCGAAGGCACATCGCGCGGAACGTCAAGATAAGTAAGCACCTGCTCCGCAACGCGCTTGAAAACGGGCCCGCCAACCTCTCCGCCATGGTGCGCGCCGACCGGTGAATCGAGCACCACAAGAATCGTCACAGCCGGCTCGTTCACCGGCGCAAATCCCACGAACGACGAATTGTATTGGTTCGGCGAATATCGTCCCGTCGCCGGATCAATCTTTTGCGCCGTGCCAGATTTCCCCGCCGCGGTATAACCGTCAAGCTGCGCCGGCTTTCCGGTCCCTTCCAAAATCACCGTCTCCATCATCTCGCGCACAGTCGCCGCAGTTTTCGCGTCAGTCACTTGCTCCGGCTCAACAGCCGCGCGCGTGTATGCGGACGTTCCGCCGCGCACTTCCTTTACGATGCGCGACCGGTACAATGTGCCGCCGTTCGCAATCGCCGAAATCGCCGACACAATCTGCACCGGCGTAACGCTCAATTCCTGCCCAATCGCGAGCGATCCGATCGAACTCGCCGTCCAATTTTCCAGCGGGCGCAGCAGCCCGCGATTTTCGCCGGGCAGCTCGATCCCGGTTAGCTGGCCAATCCCAAACGCTCGCATCGTTTCGTAAAACTTCGGCGCGCCCAGCCTCAGCGCAACCTTGATTGAACCCACGTCGCTCGAATGTGCCAGCACTTCCTGCACGCTCAGCACGCCAAACGGATGCCAGTCGTGAATCAACCGGCCCGCCACGAGTATCGAGCCCATCTGGCAATCCACCAGGTCCGATGGCCGCGCCGCTCCATTTTCAATCGCGCCCGTCATCGTTACCACTTTGAAAGTCGAACCGGGTTCGTAAGCGGCAGACACTGCGCGATCCATCCGCACCTCATCCGGAAAGCTCCCCGGATTATTGGGATCGAATGTCGGCCGCACCGCGACAGCAAGCAGTTGCCCGGTATTGGGGTCCTGCACCACCACCGCGCCGTTGTTCGCGTGAGTCTCTTCGATCGCCCGTTCCAGCTCCTTCTCGGCGATGTACTGAATCGTTTGATCGATGGTGAGCACCACGCTCGCGCCCGGATCAGCAGCGGATTCCGTGCGGTCGTACCAGCGCCGCCGCCCGTCCGCCATCACCATCATCTTTCCAGGACGCCCGCGGATCTGCTTGTCGAGCGAGTACTCGATCCCGCCGTTGCCTTTCTCATCCACGTCCACATAGCCCAGAACGTGCGCCGCAAGCTCGTGCTGCGGATACACTCTCCGGTTTTCCTTCTGAAAGAAAACGCCGCGCAGATTCATGTCCTGAATTCGCTGCACGGTTTCAGGCGAGAGCTTCTTCGCCAGCCGCACCGGCGTGTGCGCTTCGCGAATTTTTGTTTCCAGATCGTCGGCCGGCATGCCCAGCGCAGGCGCCAGCAGCCGCGCGACCATTTCCGCATCGGTGATTTCCGCCGGGTCGCCAAAAACGGAATCCATCGGCAGGCTAATCGCCAGCTCCCGGCCTTTGCGGTCGTAAATCACGCCGCGCTTCGGGCTGATTTCGAAAACTCGCTGCTGTTGGTGCTGAGCCTTGGTGAAGTACTCGCCGTAGCAGAACAACTGAAGATAACTGAGGCGCCCGACGACAACCGCCATCCAAACCACTGCGAAAACCCAAACGACTAACCAGCGGAGACGCGGCCTGCGTTGCTCCATGGAATCCGTTCTACCCTGTCTGAAGCTTTGCCGCGGCCTTCGCAGTTGCGTCACCGAAGTTCCGCGCGAACCCGTCGGTGTTGCCTCTCACAAATCTCGAAAAAATCTCGGCAGACTCCGCAGACCGAATCCGCTCGAGCACGCCATTCCGTACCGCCGGCGTCCCGCCGGCTCTTTTCACGCAGAAACCAATCACGCACAGTCACACGAAGCAGCGAGTCGCTAATCCGCTAAGGCCGCACCACCTGCCCACCAGCCCGCGCCTGCGCCACCACCGCGTCGCTCGCATCCGCCGAGCTCTGCTGCCCCGGCGCCGCCACCGTCAAACCCAGATGCTTCCGCGCATAGGTATCAATGCGCCCCGGCGCGCGCAACGTCGCATCTTCCACATGCAGCTGCTGATTGAGCTCGAGCGCTTGCGCCCGCGCCGTCTGCAGTTGTTCCAGCTGATAATGAATCTGAATGCACTCGAAATGCTGCCAGGCATAGCTCAGCAAACACGCCGCCATCGCCGCCCCAATCGCCACCGTGCGCCAGCAATCATTCAGCCTCGCCTTGGGCGTCGGCCGCGCCAATCGCGAATTATCAATGCGCTTCACTGTGTGATATTGCGTCGTATGAGAATGCGTCATGACCCGCTCCCAGCCGTCAGAATCTCCGCCGGCGACAATTTCTCCGCCACGCGCATCTTTGCGCTGCGCGCTCGCGGATTCGTTCGAATCTCTTCGTCGCCAGGCTGAATCACTTTTTTGGTGAGCACCTGAAAACTGCCTTCGCGGGCCAGGTCCTGAAAGGCGTGTTTGACGAGACGATCTTCGAGTGAGTGATAACTGAGGACGATCCACCGTCCTCCAGAATTCAAAGTGGCAGGGGTCCGCGAAAGAAACTGCCCGAGTTCCTCCGACTCTCGATTCACCGCTATCCGCAGCGCCAGAAACGTTTTTGTCGCGGGTTGCAGTCTCTGCCTTCCCCTTGCTTTTCGGACCCCTGCCACAATCGTTGCCAGATGTTCGGTGTCGCGGATCGGCCGCGCTCGAACGATTGCTCTGGCGATTCTTCGTGAATCTCTCTCCTCCGCCTTCTGATAGAGGAGATCGGCCAGCTCTTTCTCCGGCCAGTAATTCACAATTTCGTCTGCCGTCAGCGCATCATCGGGATTCATGCGCATGTTCAACGGCGCCGCCCAGCGGAATGAAAATCCGCGCTCAGGGCTGTCCAGCTCCAAACTCGAAATCCCCAGATCGGCAATCACTCCGTCAAACGGAGGCAGGTTCAAATTCGCCGCCACTTCGCCGATCTTCGAAAACTCTGCGTGCACCAGACTCACCCGCCGCTCGTGCGCCTTCAATCGCTCCCGCGCAATTTCCAGTGCCTGCGGATCGCGATCCATCCCCACCAAACGCCCCGTCGTCAGCCGCTCGGCGATCGCAATGGCATGCCCGCCTGTGCCAACGGTGGCATCCAGATACGTGCCCTCAGGCCGAATCTGCAACCAGTCCACAACTTCCTTCAGCAGGACCGGTATATGCAGAACGCTCAAAAGCTAGATGCCCAGATCTTCCAGTACCTTTTCGTCTTCCGCCGTGATGGGATTACGATTCAGTTGTTCGAGGAATCGCGCGTGGTTCCATACTTCCAGATAAGTGAGCTGGCCTTGAATATCGACCTCGCCCTTCATCTGCGCCGATTCCCTCAGTACCGGTGGAATTAGAATGCGCCCCTGCCCATCCACCTCGACCAGCTGACCGTAGTAATTGGCCCGTGCTAAAAACTTTTGCTTCGCCCGGTTGTAAGAGGATTGCTTCGCGAGTTTCTTCTCGATCTCTTCCCACGCCTTCATGGGATAGATCCTCGCGTACTCGCCGCTGGAACTCGTGACGTAGAATTTCTTGCCCGACTTGCGCAATTCGGCTAGAAAATCGGCGGGGATCTTCACCCGTCCCTTTTCGTCCACAGTTGCCGAATAGTTGCCCCGCAGCATGAAAACCTTCGTCGCCCGGCGTGTACGCCCTGGGAATCACTCGCCTCGCCACCCCTGCGTTGCGCCACTTCTGGACCACCCGACTGCGCCCACTGCTTAACACCTTCTACCACTCTGCGCCACTTCTTCCCACTTTGTGCCCCGATTGTAGATAGGTTCTTCTGCGTGTCAAGTTAAATTCTTCGAGAAAATCAATTTTCTTTGTGGAAAAAACGAATTGCGCGCGGCGTTTTCTAGTGCGTGCGCTTGGTCAAAACCACAATTACTTGTGGTGAGAAAAGTCGCCTCATCGCACGCCTAGTTGTCCGATTGATGGGAAAATGAGGAAATGTATTGTAAGAGTTAATAAAAAATTTCTTCGAGGATCGAATTACTGTGCCGCGGGGGCACTGCGTAGCGTGCTCAGGCTCTTCACCATGGACTGTTCGTCAGGGTTCAGCCCCTGCATAAACTTCGGGTCATTC
>CAWFGI010000002.1:0-298067 GCA_963815265.1 uncultured Acidobacteriota bacterium
CTCTTCGTTGGCTTCGGCAAGTCCTCGGGTGCTGCATTCCAGCTCTTGAGTCCGGACTCGAACTTGCATCTCCAACCCGCTTGCGAGTTCGCGCACCGCTGTTTCCGCTTTTTCGCGTGCTTCGATTTCCAATTTGAGGTTCTCAATCGACTTCACTACTTGGTACGCCGCAGACGCGAAAGAACTCGTACGTTCGAGCAGTCTTAGATCCTCGGCGTCGAATTTGCGACGACTATCGTGAGCGAACGCCCAAATTGTTCCGACCGCTTCACCGTTTACGTAAAAAGGAACAAACAATCCTTCTTCGACCACGGGCATCCCCCGGCTGAAAATCTCATAACGCCGTTCCCAGTGGGTGAATAGCATTGGAGTATTGTGGTCGAGCACATCGCCGCAAGGGCAGGAACTGCGCGGGACATCGGCGCCGATGTGGGGTCGCCACGCGCCGGCTATAGCTGCCCAGTAGAACTTCGTTTCGTCCTTCGTCAATAGACTTAGGCCCGCCGAATCAGCATGCAGCAGTTCGTAGACTTTATCAGCCAGCGTTTGCAGAATAGTACTCGGGGAGTCGGCTAGCGCGCTGGCCAGTGCCACAAGCGCTCGGTTCTCCTCCTCGTACTGGGGAGGACGAGATGGCCGAATACGCAATTCCTGTGTCCGGAGAATCGACTCCAAAGGAACCGCGTCAGTGGAAATTGAATCGAAGGCTTCGAGCTTTCGCGATTTGCCAGACTCGGGCATGTTAGCACCGCAATCTGCCCGGTCGCGTACATCAATGGCGAGGGCGCCGACAATTGACCACGCGACTGAGCTCGTTGTCCAGTCCGATTCTCTCCCAGCAGATCACAATGCGCCCCTCTGGGGGAGAGCGTCCATTATACTTCGGTGTCGGTTTTGCCGCCGCTATCAGCGGCAACGCGTCCCGCGTCGGTGGATTCATCCTCTCCTGGCAGATTTCAGAATCAATTCGACGATCCGTTGAGGTTCGAGTCCGCTCGCGCCCGCAATGGCGATGTCCAGGCTTGGGCATTTGGTCTGGTCGACTCAATCGGGCGCGAGGAACTTTTCCGCCAACGAAAACTCTCGGGCCGGATAGCCGAATTGCCGCCGCAAGTTGGGCAACTACTTTCGCGTCGAAATGTTGTCATTGGCAACCGACATAAGTGATCATGTGACTTCCATAGCTTTCCTTACAACCCAACAGTACCGGCAGGCGTCCCAATCCTGGGAATCCTGTTAGTACCCGTTACAACTTCGGCTGCGCAGGGAACAGAGAAAGAGAACGTAGCTCCCGGACCGTCATGCGGTGTTGCCCAGAGACGGCCGCGATGACTTTCGATAATGGAGCGACAGACCGACGGACTCTCTGTGGAAGATGGAGAGCCCGTCGATCTGTATCGTGCGATATGAAGTCCGGTACGTCATAGAATGTTCCTTGCCGGAGCAAGTATGGAAACGTCACACACCAACACCCCCACGCAGAAAACCAGCAAACACAGGCAACCTGGTCGTATTTGTGCGATGTGCATTGCCTTCTGCACTGGCTTTACAGCAACTACACCCCGAAGCGGAGTTCCCAGCTTTTCCGTGTTCTTACCCAGATGACACACAGAAAATGCAGGTTAGTCACGCCGCCGGAGCTTTGCGGGCCACATCCGCACGGGCAGTTAATTCCTCTACGATCTTGCCGCTGGGCGGATGCAGAATGGTCGGCGCGTCCTTCGCTCCTACGAACACACTCAGGAAACGAACAAGCGTTGTGCCGTCGTTACGGCCGCGATGCCAGTGGGTCCTCGTCTGCAAGAACGCCTGGCCGGCTTTGAAAGTCTGACGCGACCCATCGGCGGCGAACTCGACGGTCAGCGTCCCTTCAAGTACGTAAAGGTAGGGCTGAACGGGATGCACCATCCATTGCGTGACCGTTCCTGGAGCTATGGTCAAGATGCTTGAGGAGATCATCGGATTCGGGTTGGAAGGATACTCAAGCTGCTCACCTACGATCGTTTTGACATCTGTAGAAACATTAGTAATATTTGACATCGAAACACTCCTTTTTTTGTATTTGGATTACAGCATGCAATCGAATTGCATGCCGTTCATAGTTAGCACGTCCGTATTTCTAGCGGAAACCACCAGCCTTCGCGACGACGGCATTACTGGCTTCCTCGATTAGTTGCACGATGTCATCGGGACGAGTTGCCACCGAAGCGTGGCTCGTTGGCAATGTAATCGTCTTTCTCGCGTTGATTCGCTCCGCCATCCACTTTTCGGTCTCGCTGGGAATCAACCGGTCGTTTGCCGAGATCTGATACCAAGTGGGCTTCACTTTCCACGCCGGTGGCCCAGAAGTTTCTTCGAAGCAACGCGCCGCTGTTGGCTTCTGCGTAAGAGCCCAAACTAGCGATTCTGTTCGGTCTTCGAGATCGTGACAGAACGTCTCGTGAAACTTCTCGACTTCGATCCATAAAAACCCATACTTGTCCTCACGGATATTAGCCGCCCCTTCAGGGGGTGCTCGCCTCGCCCAAAGGCTCTTGAGGCTCTCTCCTTCATCGAGAGCAGGTCCTGCCAAATAGACGAGGCCGACGACATTTGGCGTGAGGCCAGCGCCCGTGATGACGGCGCAACCATAAGCATGGCCAACTAATAGCGTGGGAGCATTCTGCGCAGAGGCCATTTTGATGGTTCGGTCGATATCGTCGGACAACGATGTCAGAGGGTTCTGCACTGCGAAGACCCGGTAGCCTTTTTCATGCAGGGGAGGAATGACATGCCGCCAGTGTGAAGCGTCGCCCCATGCACCGTGCACTAGGAGAATGTTCGGTTTATCCGGCGTCATCCTACTCCTCCGATTCAACGTGTTGTTTCGCGAGCTTGGTGCAAACACTCCTACTCAAAAGACGCATCACTGTGCGTCCCGTCACGGCAAGCGCTTGATCACCGCTCGCAGTATTGACCAGTCTTCCCCGACTTTACATCGTCAGAACAACGCGAAATTGTGCCTTGCCGCTCATCATGCGCGCGTAAGCTTCACCTGCCTTTTCCAGCGGGTATGTCTCGATCATGGGACGTACGCCCGTAAGCTCTGCGAAGTTGAGTGTGTCCTCTTCACCGGCTGGTGTTCCGGCCGCCCAGCCTTGAATATTTCTGGTCCGAGTAATGAGCTGTATCGGGGTGACCTCAATGGGATCAGATGAAACACCGATAACGATCAGCTTGCCGTTCGGCCCCAGACCGTCGATGAGTTCGGACATAGCTTTTGAGTTTGGGGCGGTGGCCAGGATGACCTGTGCGCCGCCCAATTTTTGCAAAGCCTCCGCTGCGTTCGTCGATTTGGTATCGATGTACACGCTGGCCCCGAGCTTCTTCGCAAGCGGCGCGGTGTCGGTCCCGCGCCCAATAGCCGCCACCTTGTAACCAAACTTGTTCGCGAATTGAATGCCGAGATGGCCCAGACCGCCGATGCCCTGAATCGCGACAAGGTCGCCGGGCAACGCGCCACTGTTCCGCAGCGAGTCAAATGTGGTAACCCCCGCGCACAGCAGCGGTGCTGCTTCGGTGTCCCTTAGAGTTTCCGGTATTGCCACCACTGCCTCCTCGGGAGCCACCATGTATTGCTGGTATCCGCCGTCGAAGCTGATGCCTGGAACTTTCAAATTCCGGCAATTGCGAAAATCTCCGCGCCGGCACTCCCGACACGTGTTGTCGTGGCCGCCGTGCCAGCCGACGCCGGCGCGCTGCCCCTTCTTCCACTGGGAAATACCAGCGCCTACCTCATCGACGATGCCCACCACTTCATGTCCTGGAACTCGAGGATATTGAATTCCGGGCCATAGGCCTTCTTTCGTGAACATGTCACTGTGGCAGACGCCACAGGCTTGCACCTTAATCCGCACCTCTCCTGCAGATGGCTCGGGAGTCTCGCGCTCGACGATCTGGAAATCTGCTCCGGCTTTGGAAATTTGCGCCGCCGTCATCGTTCCGATTGCGATTGGAGTTGCCATAAAATTCTCCTGTTACTGTTTTTAACGCTCTTCTGCTCGGTAGAAACCCTGGCCGAGACGATACTTCGTATTTCCTGTTAACGGCGGCACGGTTGAGCGCCGTTATTCAATGGAAATCGAATGAAAGCGCTCAACACGCGTCTTTACCGTCGCCGAACTCCAAAAACACTCCCGACTTCGGTGATATTCAATTTGGAAGCTGATCGGCAACTTTCGCGACCCCAGCTTGTGCGCAGACTTCATCCTTGTCCCCGCCGGGAGCTCCTCCCACACCGAGAGCGCCCACGATGGCGTTTTTCGACTTGAACGCCACTGCGCCCGGAAGCGCCATAACGTTGGTCATTGTTGCGAGCCTGGGCGCATAGGGACTGGTCCTCACCAGATCAAAAAACTTGCCGGACGTATCAAAGTCGAATATCGGCCCCAGCGTGACCACCGTGTAGGCCTTGTCGAAGCTCGATTCCGCGGTATGGATGGTGGCGCCATCGCCTCGAAGCGCCACTTGCGGCTTTCCATCCATGTCCACGACCGTTGCGCTCACTTGATATCCGTGTTGGGCGCACACATGAACAGCCTCGGTCGCGGCCTCAAGCGCAAGATTAAGTGGCAAAACGTAGTGATAGTCAGTTGTTTGTGACGGCTGTGAGGACGAGACCCTGGTCAACGGGGCCGCTTGCACTTGGGCCCAGACTGTACTCCGAGGTGCCAGCCCGGCCAGCAAGGAGACGAATAGGAGACGCAAGAGTGGATGCTTCATGAAAACACTCTTCCAACTACCAGCGGTATGGATCTTGTCGGTACGCAAAGCTTTTTTGAAAGTCATGTGAGTTCTCCTTAAAAATTTCATGCGTTGCCCTTTTCTGATCGATTCTGCGACGCACAATTGCCACTAAGCCAGAAGCGCGGAGACGAATCTATTGGACGATGGTGTCGACCGATACCTTTGTCTCAGGCGGCGCGATAGGCACTTTCAAATTGCTGTTTTCCATGAATGCTTGGGACATCGCGCGAATCCTAGCGCAGCCCATCACCTCTTGCTTTGGGAAGCCCTCTAAATGATCGTTGGGAGATCCTGAAGGAGGCGCGGATTCGGAAACTCCGTTGAGACCTGTTCCATGGCATAAGGACGTTCTCGCGTCGAAAGATTTGTCGCGACCTCCCGGTACTGACATCGGCAGCCGATACGAAGGTCCAGTTGCGCGCTCGCATAGAGCGGTACATCTTCTTTTTGATCAGGCTGTCCAAGGACAAAAAGAAGAACTCGATTCGAAAACAAGAATCACATTCGATCGATTCACATGCGACACAAAGAAGGACTCTGCGTGCGGAAATAGGTGCTTCGCAGCAAATGCCAGAAAAGGCTGTTATTAACGACAGGAGAAATTGCATGAATCTACCCAACGCTCCGATTGCAGACGAAGGCTTCTTCGCCGCGCACTTCTTCACGGTGACGGACCAGGAAAAATCGAAGGACTTCTATGTCCGAATTCTTGGCGGAAAAGTGATCAAGCCGGACAATCCCTGCTACATCAAGTTGGCCAATACCTGGATCATTCTCAATTCCGGCGGCGGCCCGACTCCCGACAAACCAGAGGTTCTCCTCGAAACACCACCGGATCTCAACAGAGTGAATAGCTTTCTTGACTTGCGTGTCGCCGACATCTGGGCCTGCTACAAACAATGGCGCGGCAAAGGAGCGTTCTTTCTTACCGAGCCGCTAAACAATCGCGGCTGGGAATGGCGCTGCTACATGCGTGATCCCGACGGCTACCTCATCGAGGTCGGCCAATATACTCAAGTGGCCCTCGACTATTTCAAAAGTGCCCCCCGGTAAGTTGCCATACAGCTTCACTCTTAATGACGGACAGCAGTGTTTGCCGGGCAGCTTGTGAGCGAGATCCCGAAAAAGTTGAGCCCAGTTATGGTCCACAAATTGTTACTTCCCCAACTCGCAGTCTGCAGAGTGGTTGACGAGACCGTTTCGATGATTCAATCGTCCCCTCGGCCATAAACACGATTCGAGGTCCATTGAGTAGCAGAGAAAACCGCGGTCACTGTCAGAGCTGAAAACTCTGTTCTCTTAGAAATCGTCCTGTGTACGAACCGCGCACGAATGCATCGTTTTCAACAGATTCGAGTTAGCGTTGAGCGAAAAGCAGATTCCCCGATTTGTTGTAAACGTTAGCAGTTAGAGAAAACGGAAGGAGCTGTTGGAGGCGAGCGTCCGGCTTTGCAAGCAGGGTGTCACCGGTTCGATCCCGGTCACGTCCACCATTTTTCGCCACACTCCCGGCCTCGCCGTCCACTCGTCTTTGTAGTGCCCAGCTTCAGACGGACGGGGTAATCTGGAAATTGGCTGACCCACGCATTCCCCTCTTCGAAGAGAGTGTGGATTTCTGCGTCGTGGTTCGTCGAGTATGAAAAAGAGATAAGCTTCGTAGAGTCTGCAGTTCACACCAGTTGCCGGGCCGCAGTGGTTACGAAGGCTCTGAGACCTTTCAAACCAGCAGGGTAGTATCGTGGTGGCAGGTCATCGGCGTGGGGAGGAATGCTTGGCCTAAACCGCATTTTCGCAACATTTTTGGGTTCACTTTTCGACTCAAACCGCTTACACGGCTCGACCGCATGACATCCCTGCCTGATAAGATCTGCCGTAGTCCCTTCGACCGGCTATGTCATATCAGAAACAATTCAACCGCAGACTTGACCGTTTGTACAAGAAGAGAACAGGGTGGCTCCGAACTGTTCTAACCAAGGCCAATCCCGGTCCCGTGCCCACGCTTACCAAGGATCAGCGCGAGAGTGCCATTAAGCACCTGCAAGGGATTGCTTCTGAAGCTCTAGCACGGAAAATGGCCAGAAAAGAATTTCAGCGTTCTGTTAGGAAAAAAAAGAAGTGGTGGCTGAAGGGCGCGGATAAGAAGCGAGAGTTCAGAACTTGGGCCCGAAGGGAAATCGATAAAGAAAGTGGAAAGGTCTACGTCTTTTGGCACGATAAGAAGTGCTGCTATGTAGGTCGAACGCGTCGCCGTGGTAGTAGGCCGTCGCAACATTTCAAGAGTAAATGGTTTAAAGGAACGACGCGAATTGATGTGTATATGGCGAAGAGAAAGGGTGACATTTCCCGGCTGGAATGTCTTGCAGTACATCGCTTTCTTCCCTCACAAAACAAGATAAGAGCTTCGAAGGAGAAATGGACAAGCAAATGTCCACTCTGCGCGCTTCACAAGAAGATAAAGAATGAATTGCGTCGCATCTACAAGTTTCGATAACTTGGGTGTCTGCACCGGCCGCGTTGCCACTCACGACGCTATGGCAGTCCTATAGGCCCAACAGCACCAGACAATGGCTGCGCCTTGTGCGGGGCAATCCTTGAACGAGCTACAACCAGAGTAATCCCTTACGGCCGATGAGATCCACTTTGTTTGGAGCAGGATTGGAGCAGCCAACGGGACGCTCGATTCACCTAAGCGCAACCTTGGCAACGACTTAGCTTGGGAATTGCTTTGCTTGCAAAGCAGGTGCTCTCCCAGCTGAGCTACACGCCCACTTAGGGTTCCCTTTGATTTTAAATTACTCTCCGACTGACCGCTACTCTAATCCCCCCATCCTTGCTTGCGTCGGCCGGCACTGGAATCGCCCGTTTATCGCGAATAAGATGCGGATGTGTCAGATAACCTCGAATAATCGGCCTATGCCGATTCCTGGAGTCAGAGACGTTGCTAATCCGGATCTCTGCCGGGAGAAAACAATGAGCCTGTCACGGAATTTTCGGCGCATCCTAAACTTCGCTTTCTCGCTTCAAGCCGTCATTTTGCCGCTGCTTTACGCGTATTCGCTGCCAGCGGCCGCACAATCCTGCGGCTCACATGGCGTCGCGGTTCAAGTTCTCGGCTCCGGCGGCCCGGAACTGCAAGACAAGCGCGCCTCGAGCAGTTATCTCGTCTGGGAGGATGGCCAAGCGAAGGCCGTGATCGACGCGGGCGGAGGAAGCGCGCTGCGATTCGGCGAAAGCGGTGCACAAATGTCGCAGGTCGACGTGCTCTTGTTCAGCCATCTGCACGTCGATCATAGCGCCGACTTCGCCGCGCTGATCAAGTCGTCCTGGTTTGAGGATCGCGCGCGTCCGTTGCCGATCTACGGCCCGCCGGGGAACGACTTCATGCCCGCAACCACCGCATTTGTGTACGATTTGTTCGGGGACAAAGGGGTTTACGGTTATCTCAGCGAGTTGCTCGTCCCCAAGGAAGAAGGCAGCTACAAAATGCAGCCTCATAATGTGACGGTGAGTCCGAATCCCATTCCCGTATTTCACAACGAGAACCTCTCCGCGTCAGCGGTGCGCGTCATTCACGGAGGTGTTCCGGCCCTCGCCTGGCGGATCGAAACGCGCGGCAAAGTGATCGTCTTCAGTGGGGATACCGATGGTGAAGGAGAAGGTCTGCGGCGCTTGGCCATGAATGCGGATTTGTTCATCGCGCACAACGCTGTGCCGGAAGGCGCTACGGGTGTCGAGAGGCGGCTCCACATGCCTCCCTCGGTGATCGGGCAGATTGCCGACGACGCCCACGTGAAAAGCTTGGTTCTGTCTCATCGCATGCTGCGCACACTGGGAAAAGAAGTCGAGACCGAAACCGAAATTAGGAAACGTTACTCAGGCCCTATCACGTTTGCAAACGACCTCGACTGCTTCCCTCTGAAGTAAGCTGCGGTGCCGAAGCTGAGATACCGTAGATTTGGCGGCGGACATCGATCTGAACGTTTAACCCCTCAGGCCCAAGCCGCAAATCGCTTCCAGCGAAGCGCATTGTCTGATAGCATCTAAACTTACGCTATTTGTGCGAATTTCCTTCTGGAGCAACCGTCAATGGCACTCGCATGTGAAATTTGCGGCAAGAAACCGAGCTTCGGCAATGTCATCAGCCACGCTCATAATGTTCGCCGCCGCCGCTGGAACCCTAATCTGCGCCGCGTCAAAACCGTAATAAAGGGCACGAGTAAACACATTCGCGTCTGCACCGCTTGCATCCGCGCCGGCAAGGTGAAAAAGGCCGCTTGAAAACCACCGCCTCTCCGCTTCAGCTCCGCTTAGCTCGCAGAATCCTTGTCCTTTCGGGCATTTTATTTTGCAGTTTCGCGGCGGGATGCAAAAAGGAATCGGCGCCGGGGCCGGACGTCTGGGCCGTAGTGAACGGAAAGGACATCTCGAGCGCCGAAGTGGATAAATATTATCGTACGCGCGTGAATGCCGACGCGCCTGCGCCCTCGCAGGAGGAGTCGCTATCTCTAAAACTCAGCATCCTCGATGAGCTGATCAACAACGAAATTCTTATCGAACGCGCGAACAAGATGAATCTGGTCGCCAGCGATGCCGAAGTGGAAGACAAGTTCACCGAATCGAAGAGCCCGTACACCGAGGAAGAATTCCAGAAAAAGCTGAAAGACACAGGCCTGACGGTCGACGATCTAAAGAGCGACATCCGCCGCCAGCTATCTGTGCAGAAGCTCCTCAATCGGGAAGTCGTTGCAAAAATTTCAATCACCGATCAGGACGTCACCGACTTCTACCAGAAAAATCGTTCGCAGTTCAACGTTGCCGAGCCTCAATTCCACATCGCCCAGATTGTCGTCACCAGTCACCCCGACCCTTCCGTGCATAACCGCAAGAACGACAAAGTGACAACGGAGGGAGAAGCCAAGCGCAAGATTGCCGTCCTCGAGCAGAAATTGAGTTCGGGCGCCGACTTTGGACAGTTGGCGATGGACTACTCGGAAGATTCAACCGCTACCACGGGTGGCGATCTCGGTTTTGTTCCCGAGTCCGCGCTCAACAAGTCAGACCCGGTCTTGAAGAAGACGGTACTGGGGATGAAACCTGGTGAAGTCACACCGCCGATCGGCGTGCCGAATCAAGGATATCGAATCCTGAAACTGCTCGCGAAAGAGCCCGCCGGCCAGCGCGATCTCGCCGACCCGCAGGTGCAACAAACCATTCGCGACACGTTGCGCAATCGCAAGGAACAGCTCCTCCGCTCCGCCTATATGATCGAAGCGCGCGACGATTCGCACGTTACGAATTATCTCGCGCGCCAGATTATCGAGTCTGCCGGCAAACTTCCGGCCTCCAAGTAAGGTAGAAGTAGAGCGACGAGTAATTCCGCGCAAGTGGACGGAATTGCCTCTCTTTGCCGTGCGCGTTAGACGATGATCGCGAGAGCTTCCCCGGCATTCACAGTTTGCCCTTCGGTGACGAGCAGCCGTTCCACTTTCCCTGATTTCGGCGATCGAATTTCATTCTGCATTTTCATCGCTTCCACCACAAACAAGCCCTGTTTTGCGTCCACTGAATCGCCGTTCTCTACGAGAACTCGAATGATTTTGCCCGGCATCGGCGCGGAAACCTGCTGCCGCCCCTCCGCTTCCGCCGCGCCGCCTCGATTGCGTCGCCACTCGCGGAGATCGCGAATCTCGGCGCGCCATTCCCGATCCGCGACCGTAAGCCGCAATGCTCCGCTGTCTAACTCGACGCGGACTTCCAGCGATTCGCCGTCGATCAAAACGGAATAAATTCCCGCCGCAATCTGCACGGCATCAGCTTCGAGTGGCGTTCCATCAATCGCGCAACGCAGGCGCTCGCCCACCTCGACAAGTTCTACCTGGTGATTTTTTCCATCGAGCGCGATTTCGACTTTCATCCCAAACTCGTCGCGCGCACCACAATCTGATCGTGCGTCATCGCGTCGGCTCCCGATCCACCTGCTCGCGCCGCCCTTCCGTCTTCCAGCGCGAAGGCACGGACGTCTCTGAGTTGGTCCCGTCCTCGGCGGATTTGCCTTTGCCGGTGTGCCATAGCGCGGCCGCAAACAGAGCTGCCGATTCCGCTCCCTTCGAATCAGCGCTCGCTTCGGCTGTATCGGATTTCAGACCATCCCGCAAGACGTCATCCAGCCAGCGTGTATAAATCTCGCCGTTCTGAAAATCAGCTGTCGCGAGGATCCTGTGGAAGAGCGAAACGTTCGTCTTAATTCCCGTCGCGTAATATTCCTCAAGCGCGCGCTGCAATCGCGCGATGGCCTGAGCGCGATCGCTTCCCCACGCAATCAGTTTACCAAGCATCGGATCGTAGTCGTTCGGCACCGTCCAGCCTGCATAGATCCCATCATCAAGACGGATTCCCGGCCCACTCGGTACCCGCAGCTCGCGAATCTTTCCAGGCGATGGAAAAAAATTGTTGTCGGGATCTTCGGCGTAAATCCGGCATTCAATGGCATGGCCGCTGAGAGCCACATCCTCCTGCACGAATGGCAACTGCTCGCCGGAGGCAATTTGAATTTGCAACTTCACCAGATCGGTCGCCGTCACCATCTCGGTAACCGGATGTTCCACCTGCAATCGCGTGTTCATCTCGAGAAAGTAGAAATTGCGCTCTGCATCCACCAGAAATTCCACCGTGCCCGCATTTGTGTATCCGCCGGCGCGCGCCAGTTTCACAGCCGCCTCGCCCATTTGCCTCCGCAAATCCGCAGTCATAATTGGCGAAGGCGCTTCCTCGATCACCTTCTGGTGCCGCCTCTGCACGGAACACTCGCGCTCGCCGAGATAAACAATGTTGCCGTGCTGGTCCGCGAGCACCTGAATCTCGATGTGCCGCGGCTTCAAAAGATATTTTTCAAGATAAAGCCGCCCATCGCCAAAAGCGTTCCGCGCTTCCGACGACGCATCCCGCCACGCACCCGCCAGTTCCGATTCCTGCTCCACCGACCGCATTCCCTTGCCGCCTCCACCCGACACTGCTTTCAGTACCACCGGAAATCCAGTCTTGCGCGCGATCAAAATCAATTCATCCACAGATTCAATCGGGTCCAAGGTTCCGGGCACCGTCGGCACATTCACTTCTCGTGCCACATGCCGCGCCGCCGTCTTCGATCCAAGTTTTTCCATCGCTTCAGCAGTGGGCCCGATGAACATGATTCCCGATTCCGCGCAAGCGCGGGCCATCGCCGGATTCTCTGCAAGAAAACCATACCCAGGATGAATCGCGTCGCAACCGGCATAACGCGCGGCGCCAATGATCTTGTCAATTACCAGATAGCTTTCGCGCGAAGGCGCCGGTCCAATCGGATACGCTTCATCAGCAAGCCGAACATGAAGCGAAGCGCGGTCCACATCGCTGTACACCGCCACCGACCGCACACCTATGTCCCTGCAAGCGCGCGCAATGCGCACTGCGATTTCGCCGCGATTCGCGATCAGAATCTTCCGAAACATATTGACCTTTGCGAATTACTCACACGTGCCGATATTTCTCCACTCTCTCTCATTCTCAAAACAGTTGATTGGATAACCCTGTAGGCTCATTGCGACCGGATTGACTGTAAGGCCATCCAGAAAGTCCACCTAGAAATGCAGATCGCTTGGTTGGTGGGCCCGCTAGGATTCGAACCTAGGACCAACGGATTATGAGTCCGATGCTCTAACCAGCTGAGCTACGGGCCCCACGATTGTAACTGCCTGATTTTATATTATTTGCCCGGATCGCGCCGAACATTCGGATGCCCCAAAATGGTGCACTGTAGTAGATTCGTAGTACTTTTTGGAAAGTTTTCCGCATTTTTATCCCACGATTTACTTCAAGCGATTTGGTCCGCATTGATCCGCTTCGCACCACCGATCCCGGGATTCGTCGCATTCTGAGATAGCTAGTGATAATCCCCTGTTCTCGACAGTTACCTGGACGCGGGCGTAAGATGCACACCCAATGACGGATTCCTCATCCATCCTTGGCCGTACGATTTCGCACTACCGCATCCTGGAAAAAATCGGCGGTGGTGGTATGGGTGTCGTCTATAAGGCGGAGGACACGAAGCTCCATCGCTTTGTCGCTCTGAAATTCCTCCCCGAAGGCTCGCTTCACTCGAACGAAGTGCTCGAACGATTCCAACGCGAGGCACAATCTGCTTCCGCGCTCGATCACTCGAATATCTGCACGATTCACGAAATCGGCGAACACGAAGGCCAGCCCTTCATTGCCATGCAGTTTCTCGAGGGCCAGACGCTGAAACACCTGATCAACGGCCGGCCGCTTCCCCTCGAACAGATTCTAGAATTGACCATCGAGATAACCGACGCTCTCGAAGCGGCCCACAGCCAGGGAATCGTTCACCGCGACATCAAACCGGCGAACCTCTTCGTCACTAAACGCGGCCAGGCTAAGATCCTCGATTTTGGACTAGCGAAACTCTCCCCTGCCACCGCGGGTGTAGGGGCGGCTGCCGGTCCTACGGTTACGTCCGACGAATTCCTCACCAGCCCAGGAACGACCCTCGGCACCGTCGCCTACATGTCGCCCGAACAAGTGCGCGGTAAAGAGTTGGACGCCCGCAGCGACATCTTCTCGTTCGGTGTCGTGCTGTACGAGATGGCCACCGGCGTCCTGCCGTTTCGTGGTGAAACCTCAGGCGTGATCTTTGAAGCGATCCTAAATCGCGCACCGGCCCCTGCTTTGCGCTTGAATCCCGACCTGCCACTGAAACTCGATGAGATCATCAATCGCGCCCTCGAAAAAGATCGCAACCTCCGTTATCAACATGCATCCGACCTGCGCGCCGCCCTGCAACGCCTGAAGCGCGATCTGGATAGTGTCCATACCGGAGCTGCCACCGTTGTGGAGCACGCTTCCGCGCCACAGCTTTCCTCCGCCTCGAGTCAACCGCAAGTGTCGGCTGCGTCAAGCGCCGCCATCGCGAGTGCGCCACTGCCGGCGCAGCCGCAAACCATACCGGCTGCCCCCAAAGCGGCTCGCAGCAAGATTGCCGTCATCGCTATCCTAGTCTTCGCGCTCGCTGCCGTCGCGATCTGGTTCGTGAAGCGTTCTCGCGAGATACGCTGGGCGCGCACCGTCGCACTCCCGGAAATCTCTCGCCTCTATGACGCCGGGAAACTGAACGATGCCTACGCCGTGGCTGTAAAAATTGAGAATCTCATTCCCGATGATCCTTCCCTCGCAAAAGTCTGGCCACAGATTTCCTATCGCATTTCGATCGACACAACTCCTCCGGTAGCGGATGTCTACCGCAGCGTTTATGGCGACGCCAATCCTGCCTGGCAATTCGTCGGCCGCACTCCCCTGAAAGAAGTCCGCGCGCCTCAGGGCTACTACGTTTGGAAGATCGAAAAGTCGGGGTTCGCCCCTGTTCTGCGGACCACACTTGGCCTTTTTGGACTCTGGGTGCCAAGCTCGCCGGGCCGGTCCAATCAGAGTGCAACCATTGCGCTCGACGAGGCCGGAAAGATTCCCGCCGGCATGGTCAAAGTTTCAACGCCGAACAATTACGTACAGGATCTAATTATCCCCGGCTATGAAGGTCTCCCGGTGGTTGAGCTGAAGGATTTCTGGATCGATCAATACGAAGTCACCAATCGCCAATTCAAAGCTTTCGTTGACCAGGGCGGATACCAGAAGCGCGATTATTGGAAACAGGAATTCCGCCAGGACGGCAGGCCGCTCACTTGGGAGCAGGCCACGGCTCTCTTCCGCGATTCCGCGGGGCGCGCAGGTCCTAAAGATTGGATTCAGGGTGACTTTCCGAAGGGGAAGGAAGACTATCCGGTGACTGGCGTCAGTTGGTACGAGGCCGCCGCCTATGCCGAGTTTGTCGGCAAGACCCTGCCGACCCTGTACCACTGGAACCGCGCCGCAGGTCCCATGGCTTCCGCATATATCGTGCCAGCAAGCAACTTCAGCGGTTCGGGCCTGCTGCCCGTGGGGAGCGAGCCGGACATGAGCCCCTTTGGCAGCTTCGACATGGCCGGCAACGTGAAGGAATGGGTCTGGAACGAAGCGGATCCCGGGAAACGGTATGTCCTCGGCGGCGCATGGGACGAGCCCAACTACATGTTCGTCGACCCCGACGCGCAGTCCGCATTTCTTCGCGCTTCCAATATCGGTTTCCGCTGTGTCAAGTTCACGGATCCCGCGGCCAATCCCAAAGCGGCCAGCGTCGCCATTCCTTCCCCTAGACGCGATTTGAGCAAAGAGAAGCCTGTCTCCGACGAACTTTTCCGCGCCTATCTTAGCGAGTATTCCTACGACAAGACTACCCTGAACGCCTCCGTCGAGCACCTGGATAAAGAAGACGAAGACTGGAAGACGGAAAAGATCACCTATCCGGCTGCCTACGGCAACGAAACGGCCATCACGTATCTGTTCCTCCCGAAAAAAGGCAAACAGCCTTTTCAGACCGTCATCTTCTTCCCTGGCTCCAACGCGCTTTTGTTGCGGACCTTCAAGATCTATCCCATCGCCGCGCTCGATGCGATTCTCAGGAGCGGGCGTGCCGTGCTTTTCCCCATCTACAAAGGCACCTACGAACGCGGCGATGGCATGGAGTCGGATACGGAGAACATGAGTAGCGCCTGGCGCGACCATGTCATCATGTGGGAGAAGGACGCTTCACGGGCCATCGACTACGCCGAGACGCGTCCGGAACTCGATCATGAAAAGATCGCCTACTACGGCTACAGTTTGGGGTGCGGTGATGGGCGGTCTCATTCCGGCAGTTGACACCCGGATCAAAGTCAACGTTATCGCCCTCGGCGGCCTCGATTTTCAGGAATCGCTCCCGGAAGTCCATATCGTCAATTTCCTGCCGCGTGTGAAGCAGCCCTCGCTCATGCTTAACGGACGCTACGACTTCTTTTTCCCCGTGGATTCCAACCAGGAGCCCTTCTTTCGCCTGCTCGGTTCCCCCAAGGACCAGAAAAAGCATTTGATCTATGACACCGGCCACACCATCCCGCGTAACGAGCTGATCAAGGAAACCCTGAATTGGCTCGACCAATACTTCGGCCCAGTGAATTAGACCTTGGTTCTGCTCACAATACGGATTCAACATTGAGTGCGACGGAGTTGAGCAACTCACAGTAAGTCGGATAATCGGAAACCAGGCTCTGCAGATTGGCGAGCCGGAACGTCTTAGTCCGGATAGATGTTGATAAATCTCTTATCACTAGTAATCCGACGGGCGCAAACAGGTTCCCTTCGCTCTATCTTCAGCGTAAATTGCGGACCGTGAGTCGAGGACATCATTCCGGACTCTTGCTCGTCGCAGCCGTCTGCAGTGCAGTAGAAATCTGTTCGTGCCACGCTCCTCATGCTGGCCCGAAACTCATTGAAGCTGACGGAGTCCGCTACATTGCGTGCGGAGGTACAATGTGGACCAGAAATGACGGCAACTTGAAAGACCCAGCGACGATGAACTATGAAATCGTATTCAAAGATGCTCTAGGTTCAAACCACCATCTCACGATGGTTCAGACGCTTAAGATTACCGACCTGCCGGACAACACACCCGAATGCGACAAGTCCATCAGTCCACAGTTGCGCGGCAACCCACCAAGTGGCGCAGCACCTAGGTAATGCGGTCCGCTCACGATAGGTGATGGCATAACGAAGTCGGCCTCACGACGAGCCGAGTAAACTGTGCGGTATCCAACGTACAGAGCTCGGATCGAAGGAGGCCGAGATGAAAATTATAGGATGCGATCTACACGCTCGACAACAGACGATTGCGATGTTGGATAGCGACACAGGAGAGCTGGAAGAAAAGACCCTCGAACATCAAGGCGAGACCGTGCGGGAGTTTTATTCGGCACTGTCTGGTCCGATTCTGGTAGGGATCGAAGCGACCGGCTCGATGCAGTGGTTCCTGGAGTTGATGGAAGAGCTGGGGATCGAATGCCGCGTCGGCCATCCCCAGAAGATCCGCCGAGCAGAGACGCGCAAACAAAAGCATGATCGGCGGGATGCGCTCTTGCTTCTGAAGTTGCTCGCCGAGAATCGCTTTCCAACCATCTGGATGCCCTCGAGCGAGCAACGCGATCTGCGCACGTTGCTACGTCACCGTCATCAGTGGGTGCGCCTGCGATCTCGAGTCCAACACACGCTGCAATCGATGGCACTCAACCACGGTCTCAGGAGAGGCCACGCGCTATGGAGTCAAGCGGGCCTGCACGCACTTCGGGCATTGCCTCTGGCTCCTCATGCCAGCGAGCGGCGAGCGGCACTGCTGTCTTTGTACCCTCGTTTGCAGGAATCCATCGACCAGCTGGATCAGCAGGTCAGCCAGCAGGTTCAGCAACATCCCCCGGCGCGGCGACTCATGACGCACCCGGGAGTGGGACCGATCACCGCGTTAGCTACCGAAGTTTTCCTGGGCGATCCGCTGCGGTTCATCGATGGAAAAGCACTGGCCAGTTACATCGGCATGATCCCGAGCGAACACTCCAGCGGAGGCCGACAGCGGCTGGGTGCGATGAGCAAACAAGGAAACGCGCTGCTGCGTTATCTGTGGTGCGAAGCGGCGATGCACGCGGTGGAGCGGGATCCGGAGTTGAAACGCTTCTATCGGCGCAAACTGGTGCAGAAAGGGCTGGGGAAAGCGAGAGTCGCTGCAGCCAGGAAACTCGGGATCCGACTCTGGATCATGATGCGTGACCAGATCGATTACGAAGAGTTCTGCCGTCGAGGAAAAGCGCGGCAGGAAAGCGGTAGTGTCCGTGCGGGGATGCCTGATCTCGACAGTGGTCCTGCAGCATAGTGACCGGATCAAGTGAATAGGCTACCCGCCTCCCCCTTGCGGGGAGTTCGAAGAAATCATCATGGTCGCACGTGATCGGAGAGATGTCTGGTGGGCAACACCGAGTCGATGAAGTGACACGAACCGAGTCTCGTAGGTTGGACAGGAAGAACAATCCGAGAATTGCGGCGCATCGCCCGCCGAAGGAAACAGCGGGACTGCGCAATGCAGGAGTCTGTGCGAAAGGAATAAAAAAAGAGTTAAAGACTCTTGACGTGGCCGACTCCGTTAGAGATGTCGAGAAATCCTCTTATCACCAGCTATCTCAAAATGGGACATTGCGCTCTCCAAGAACCCAGCCTCCGTTCGCATTCTTCTCGAATTATTGGGCAAGTTCCACCTTAGTTCCCAACCCGGCATACAAATAATTCTCGCCGTAGGCCTTCCTCAATCGCGCAAACGCCGGTTCACCGGTGCAATGTCCCGGGGCAATCTTTTGCACCTTCCACTTCGTCTTCAAATGCTCCACCACCGAATCAATCTCCTCCACTGGCGTGGTCACGAGGTGCAACCCCCCCAACACAACCTCCGTCCTCGGATCCACTGCGCCTGCCGCTTCCAGAATCACTTCAATCCCCGCGTGCGAGCACCCTTCCACAATCAGCAATCCATTCGGTCTTTTGATCGCCAGCGTCAATTCCGGTAGCCCGATCGTCCCTTTATTCTGGGAAACGGTCCGCACGAAGAAAATCCCCGGCGATACTTCCGTCGTCAATTGATTCACGAACACAAAATTTCCTGTGTCATACAGCTTGCCGAATGTGAGGTGTTCGGGCTCGGTTCCCCCGAAATACCGCATGTTCGACGGCAGGCTCTCATCCGGCCGGAAAAACGTCTTGGGAACAGGCACTCCCCCAAATCCATCCGCCATGAAATCCGCAGGTACATACACCGTAACGTTCGGATTCACACTGAGCACATATTTCAACCCCGACGTGTGGTCTGTGTGCCGGTGCGAGAGAACCACAAAATCGAGTTTCGTCAGGTCTATGCCCAGCGCCTTCACGTTATGCTCAAATTTCGCGGCGTCATTCCCTGTATCGAACAAAATCCGCTTTCCGTTGTGCTCCACCAAAGCAGAGAATCCCCAATCCTTGGTTAGCTCTTTCGACTCCCCAAAAGCATCGTAGAGAATCGTCACTTTATCCTGTGCCCGACAAGGAGCTGCGGCCACACACGCCAGCACAAATGCCAAAATCCGCAGAACGTTGACTCGCAAGGAACACCTCCAGCTAGAATTTCCGATTTAGACTTTCGCTTTGTGCATCATATGCTTTTCCTGCGATTGACACAACGAACCGGTCCGGATAGATGTTGAGAAATCCGCTCCCCACCAGCAATCGGTGACGGCGTTTAGTGCATCCAATCCTGAAATTCCACTCATTGCCGCTTGAGGTGGTGAGGTATGGCGACAGCCATCGCCTACTATGTTCACGAAAGTTGGCGAGACGGCCTGTTCACGGCGTGCCTCCACCGTGGTGATTGCATCCATTGCGCCGAGGGTCGAGGTCAAGTCATAGGATCCAGTTTACGCCGGGGCAAATGGCATGGCCCTTTTCAGAGCCGCAGCAAAGCAGTAGCAAAGTTGGCTTCTGTTCCTAGCATCTCGGTGCGAGTGTCGTGCGAATGTACTGAATCTCGATAGATGTTGATAAATCCTCTTACCACTAGCTATCTCAAAACGAGATAGGTAGTGATAAACCCTGTTACCAACAGTTATCACGAATGGCGGCGGCAGTCGCCGGGAATGTCCGCATCGGGATTACTGTTGAGAAATTCTGATAGCGTCAACTACGATGAAAGAACTGCGGATTGCTGTTGCGCGGAATCAGCTCCGTCGCTTGTTACCGCGAGCCAGAAGAGCCCTATCGCAAGCAGGGCAAACGAGGCACACCAGAGGAAATATCCGACTCCGAGATCAGACCTGTCGGGCACGTAGAAAACATACCACTGTGAGTTCACAAGAAAGGCACCGGCAGTGACTAATGCCGCCGCACGACGAAGTTTCTGTGATGCGCGCCATACAATCCACGGCGAAACAAGCACAAACAAAATGGTAGTTATGACTCCTATCGCGGAGATCGCAGTTCCGTACCACGGGTCGACGCTTGTACCTTCGCAGGGCCGCAGAGCACAGGTCTCAGCCAGAAACACCGACCATCCCGGAACGCCTTGATCGAGTCTGCTACCGAGAAAACCCTTCACCGCCGGAAGGAACCACGAAGCCAACTGGAGCGACCATGCCACCGCAATCACTAGATGCCGCCCAGTCACCTTGCACCGCTCTCCTGCTGACGATTTCACCCCACAAGTATACGCAAAACGCGCGACACGAAATAGATGTCGATAAATCCTCTTCGCACTAGCTATCTCAAAACGAGATAGATGGTGATAATCCCACTCACCACAATGACCAGGCCACGAGAGTGACAACCCACGCACCGGCCTGCTTTCGCAGTATCCACAGATGGCTCCCGCGGGATTTTCTGAGCGTGGAATCTTCCTTCAAGGAAAACGTAGTTTCGTAATTTGCGGTTAAGTAAGCAATCTCGTTTGAACCTCGAATATGACGTTCGGTAATCTCGATGCTGTGAATTCTCGTGCTTCCATGCGCCATCCAGGCCGAAACTGCCTCGCGTCCAAGCAAAGGCTGCGCGTCCGGCGGCCACAACTCAATATCATCAGCGCACAAAGCCATCAAGCTGTGAGCCTCTCCAGCGGCTTCGAACTCGGTCCACCTCGAATGAACCTGTTTAATTTCTTGGGCGGCGTCTTCAGGTAATGCGATCATACGCTGGGTATCGTTAGCAGATGTGCTCATCGTCTTGCAAGACCAGATGCTCTGGTTCGGATAGATGTTGATAAATCCGCTTACCACCAGCTATCTCACACTGAGATAGGTGCTGACAATTTCTGTGACCGACGCCTATCCTGCAGACCGGAAATTTCTTAGACGACCGGCGCCTTCTGAGCCCGCGATGCCACTACCTTTTTTCTCCGTACGGGAAACTGCTCTAACATTCGGAGCTTTTCCCTGGCATGGCGCAGTTCTATTTTTGCAAAATGGGCGTCTGTGGGGTCGCCTGTTGAAATTAAGGCAGTCAAGTTTTCGATTTTGTTGCGGGCTTCACGAAGGAGTCGCGCTGCCTGGCTGGGTGAGAAGGTCAGTGGCTTCACGTGAGGACCTCGCCTCTAATCTTGATTGACCTCACGACATCACCGTGCCGCATAGCGTGATGCCGGGGGGCGATCAGACCCACGCTTCCGGTCGGTTCTCTCCCAATAATGGTGTTTCAAAAAATCAAAACGTTTCATCAGTTCACGTCAGGCTAGACGAGCTTGCCTCGGTTTTGCACCCGGACAGCGTGCGATTTCAACTTCGACGGCACCGGTTCGACGGTAGAATGCGGGGATGGCTCGGCAAGAGCGCGCATCTGGATGGAGCCGTTACCTTCTCCTCGCGCTCATCGGCATTTTGATGCTAATGGCCGGGGTGACCTGGCTGGCGTTCGCGATACTGCGCCCCACGCCACCGCACCGGATAGCGATGGCCACCGGCCCGGAAGGTGGCTCCGGCGCCACACTGGGAATGCAGTACCGGGAGATTCTCGCACGTGACGGGATTGATCTCCGGCTGGTGTCCTCGGCCGGGGTGGTGGCCAATGCTGCTCTTCTTCGCGACGCAAACTCCGGCGTTTCCGTTGCCATTATTCCTGGGGGAATCACCAACGAGAAGGAATCTCCTGGATTGAGCTCTCTGGGCACCTTGTTTTACGACCCCTTGTGGGTGTTCTACCGTCCGAAGTCCAAGGAGTTTCGCGGGAACTTGAGGGATATGCGCATCTCCATTGGCCCGGAGGGAAGCGGGGCACATGAGCTCGCCCTGGAGCTTTTTGCTCGCGAGGGGATCATTGACCAAGTTTCGAATAAATTGCTCTTGCTTCCGCCCTCCGAAGCCTGCGAAAAGTTGCTGAGCGGAGAGATTGATGGCGTGGTACTGCTGGGTGGTTGGGAATCACCTCAGGTGAAGAAACTGCTTGCCGCTCATGACCTGAATCTACTAAACATTCGCCGGGCCGAGGCCTGGGTGGCCCTCCATCCGTTTTTAAACAGAGTAATCCTCCCTGCCGGGGTGGTCAGTATGACGGAAAACATTCCGGCGGAGGATGTGGTGTTGCTCGCACCCAAGGCAAGCCTCGTGGTCCGCGATGATCTCCACCCGGCAATCCAGTACCTTCTTATGGAGGCCGCCTTGGAGATCCATTCTGGACCTGGGGTCTTCGGCAAGGCCGCCGAGTTTCCGGCGGGGGAGTCCATTGATCTACCGTTGAGCGAGCATGCGACGCAGTTCTATAAGACGGGAAGGCCATTTTTCCAGCGTCATCTGCCCTTCTGGCTGGCTGTGCTCGTTCAGGAACTTCTGGTGTTGCTTATTCCCCTCTTCGGAGTGGTCTATCCCCTGTTGGTGGTGGCGCCCCAGGCTTACGGATGGATGATGCGGCGCCGGGTCTATCTGCTCTACAACGATTTGCGCGTGCTCGAAAAGGAAATCGGGACCGAACCCGTGGCCCCGCCGGACAGGGAGGAGCTACTCTCACGACTGGACCTCTTAGAGGAGAAGGTAGTTCGTTTGAGGCTTCCCGCGCCGTTCGAGCCGCTCGTGTACGATGTCAGATTGCATATAGGTGCAGTGCGCGAGAGGCTGGAACGCTCCTAGCGGCGGGCTGGAGCTTGAAACAAACTCTCTGGTTTTGCTTCTCATCAACTCGAATGCCGCGAAATTCCGAACGGATGGTCGGCTCTGGGCTTAAACACCCGCGCCCCAGGCAGTTTTCCGAGCGCCTGCCAGGGAAACGCTTTCGAGGGGAATATTTGAGAGGTGACAATGACGCGATGGATTCTTGCCTCGCAACTTAACGGATCGTATTGTCCCGTTTTGCGAAGTACCTCGCGCATCATCCCGTAACGCCGGCGCAGCGTTCTTTGAGCCTCCAATCGTTTCCCGTTAACACGCGAATGTTCTTCGCACAATCGCTGGCGAATCCGTTCCCTCGCCTCGAGAGCTGCGGCCTTTTTTTGCGTGCGATTCATGCCGCACCGCCGTCAACTCTGAGATTCCCCGGCCCTAATTGAGCCAAGGTGCGGCGTGGTGCATGAGCGGGCGTACGCCCACCGCGACGAGAGTTACATCTAGGTGTTCTATTGTGAAAATTGGTCCTGCTGGACTGATGGATGCTTCGCATGCGGTTCTCCGTAGACACACAAATTGTCCACGAGATACCGCAAGCCGGGAGGTCTCGCCTACTACCTGTCCTGCCTTAACTCGCTTGCAGCCCTCCACATGCCGCGATGCCGCGGGGGGAGGTGAGCATCAAGATCCTACTCGCGCGCTTGCAGCTGTGTCAAGTAGCCACGGGCGATGATTCGACCACGTACTTCGGTCGCAATCGCTGCCAATTTTCTGAGCATTTCGTTCTTTTTGTTTATTCGTTCCCGTCGCTCTCGTAGCTCCCACGTTGTCGCAGATTTGGACATTTCATCCTCGGATGTAAAGATGGAATCGGACCAGTGAATGTTTATTCGTTCCTGAGAAATGCAACTAATCCTTTGTCAGTGTGCAATCCGGACCCACTGCTCTTGTTCCAGAGAATCATTTGCTGCTGTTTATTCGTTCTGCTGACACTGAGGTGTGTTTGAAGCTGCACGAAAGAACAGTGCCGTCGTCCAATACGAAAAACCATCCTCATCCCGCGCCCTGCATGCTTTGTTCTGGAATACCCTTAAATTCGGTTCTGGGGCCTGAAAAACGACGATTAAAACAGCCGTAGGCGGCGATTAGCGCGGTCAGGAGCGATTGCTTCGGGGAGTACTGTGGGTAGATAGGGGTTTTCGCGGAAAACGGGATTGTGCGCGGATTTTGCTGATTCTGGTCGGTGATGATTTTCAGTGCGAAGTCGCTCGGGATTTCGCGACGCTATTTTTCTCGACTATCCATGTTCTCTCCCTTACCCACACACTTACATTCATTGGACTACCTCTCCTCACTATCACTCAATCGATGTTTATTGGTATTACTATAAGTTAGGCCAAGCAGAGGACTGTGCTTGCGTGTCTCTCCGTGATCCCTCCAATAACGTCTAGAATTGTGTCTTGTCGCATTTTGAGATAACTAGTGATAATCCCTGCCGGCTCAACCGGTCGATGCAACACCACCTGGTATAAATCTTTTTTCTAAAAGGTGGTGTTTATGATCCCAAAGAAACGGATACGGCTTTCTGCGATGCAAAGAGTTGAGGTATGGCGTCGTTGGAAAGCGGGAGAGTCGTTACATGCGATTGGTCGAGCGCTGGGCAAAAACAATGTGGTTATTTACCTTCTGTTGAAGCGCCATGGTGGGATTGCGCCGCCCGTCCGCCGCCGTTCACCGAGTGCACTCACCCTGGCAGAACGAGAAGACATCTCCCGCGGAATCGCTTGTGGCTCGTCGATTCGCGGAATCGCCCAAGGCCTGCACCGCTGTGCCTCGACGATCAGCCGGGAAGTGGCCCGCCATGGCGGGCGCGCGCAGTACCGCGCCAAGGAAGCCGATCAGCAGGCCTGGGAATCGGCCCTGCGGCCCAAGCCGTGCCTGCTGGCCACTCACACCCCGCTCCGGGAGATCGTTGCGAGTAAACTGATGCAGGACTGGTCGCCCGAGCAAGTTTCCGGATGGCTGAAGTGGGAGTTTCCCAAGGATGAGGGCCTGCGCGTGTCGCACGAAACCATTTATCGCAGCCTATTCCTGCAAGCGCGAGGAGCGCTGAAAAAGGAGCTGATTCAGCACCTTCGCTCCCAGCGGCGGATCCGCCGCTCGCGGCATTCCAGCGTTCACGGACACTCCCAAGGCAAGATCGTCGATGCCCTTTCTATCCGCGAGCGACCTGCGGAAGTGGAAGATCGCGCCATTCCCGGTCATTGGGAAGGCGATCTGTTGCGCGGGGCGCGCAACAGTCATGTGGCCACGCTGGTGGAGCGTCATTCGCGGTTCTGCATGCTGGTGAAGGTGCCCGGCAAGGACACGACTACGGTGGTGGCCGCCCTGAGCCGGCAGGTGCGCACTCTGCCCGCGACGCTGCGGCGCTCGCTGACCTGGGACCGCGGGTTGGAGATGGCCCAGCACAAAAGCTTCACGATGGCTACGGACGTACAGGTTTACTTCTGCGATCCCCAAAGCCCATGGCAGCGCGGTTCGAACGAAAACACGAACGGGCTGCTGCGGCAATACCTGCCGAAGAAGGCGGATCTGTCCTGCTACTCACAGTCGGACCTGGACGAGATCGCTCTGCGCCTCAATCAACGGCCACGAAAAACATTGGGATTTGAAACTCCGGCGGATAGACTGCAAGCCAGTGTTGCATCGATCCCTTGAGACCACCCCTGTTCTCGACATCTATCTGGATGCAGAGGTAAGATGCGCGCAAAGTGGCTGATTCCTTATCCATCCTCGGCCGTACGATTTCCCACTACCGCATCATGGAAAAGCTCGGTGGCGGCGGAATGGGTGTCGTTTACAAGGCCGAGGATATCAAGCTCCACCGCTTCGTGGCCCTGAAATTCCTGCCCGAGAGTCTCGCGCGCGACCACCAGGCCCTCGAGCGTTTCGAGCGCGAAGCCCAGGCGGCCTCCGCGCTCGACCATCCCAACATTTGCACGATTTACGAAGTCGGCGAACACGACGGGCGTCCGTTCATCGCCATGCAGTATCTTGACGGCCACACGCTGAAGCACGTCATCAGCGGGCGCCCGTTGCCGCCGGATCAGCTCGTCGAGTTTGGAATTGAAATCACGGACGCGCTGGACGCCGCGCACGCGCAAGGCATCATCCACCGCGACATCAAGCCTGCAAACATTTTCGTCACCCGGCGTGGGCACCCCATCATTTTGGACTTCGGTCTAGCGAAGCTGACGGGGGTGGGCGGCCGTAGCAAAGTGGAGGACGCCACGCGCGGGAGCGCGTTCCCCACCGAAGGCGCGACGCTCGAAGACCTAACCAGTCCGGGCACCACGCTGGGAACGGTGGCGTACATGTCGCCGGAACAGGCGCGCGGCAAGGAACTCGACGCGCGAAGCGATCTCTTTTCGCTCGGCGTGGTTTTCTACGAGATGGCCACGGGCGCTCTGCCGTTTCGCGGCGACACTTCCGCGGTGATCTTCGATGCCATCCTGAATCGTGCGCCCGTTCCGCCGCTGCGGCTCAATCCGGATTTGCCACCAAAGCTCGAAGAACTGATTCACAAGGCGCTCGAAAAGGATCCGAAGCTACGCTGCCAGAGTGCAGCGGAGATGCGCGCGGATCTCGAACGCCTCAAGCGGGACACGAGCTCGGCGCGCCTGGCGGCGCACTCTGATTCGAATGTGGCTGCTGGCCCTGCTTCGGGCGGGTCATCCGGCGGGATCGCGTTGGGGAGCGGCGGCGCACCGGCTGCGGATTCTTCTCGCGCGACGGCAACGGCGGCCGCGAGCGAAGGTGCCGCGGCAAACGCGCCAACGGGACGTGCACGAAATTTTGCAGTGGCGGCCGCAATTGTGATGATGATTCTTGCGGGCGTTGGCTGGGGACTTCAGCGGAGAGGATTCTTCCGCGCGGGGCTGGCGCAAACCGGCTATCAGAATCCGGTGATTTCCAGCCTCACCTCGAGCGGCGATGTGGTGGTCGCACGCATATCGCCCGATGGGCGCTACCTTGCGTACGTCTCGAAGCACAACAGCCGGTTCAGCCTTTGGATCCGTCAGATTTCCACTACCAGCGCCGTGCAGATCGTTCCGCCCACCACGAATCCGATCCTCGACATTACATTTACCCCCGAAGGCGACTTCCTGGACTACACCTTGCAGCCGAATGAAGGCGGAAATAGTTCGGTGTATCAGTTGCCGGTCCTGGGCGGCACGCCGAGGCGCATCGTTGACGTCGCCGACTCGGGAGTGAGCTTTTCGCCGGATGGACAGCAGATGGCCTACGAGAGTGTGGACCTGCCATCCAGCGAGATCCAATTCTTAATCGCAAATGTGGATGGGACCGCGCCGCGAAAAGTAGCCGGCTACAAGACAAGCTTTGCCACGGAGACAAACACTATCGTGCGCTGGTCTCCCGACGGGCGGCGGCTTGCGTCCATTTTGGTTGAACCAAGCCCGGACGGTTTGAACCAAGTACTGGAGGAAATAGATGTGACCACAGGCGCACGAAAAGCCATGCGGGGCCGGCGCTGGCGCGACATCACTGATTTAGCGTGGATCTCGGACGGAAGCGGGTTGTTGCTCACCGCCCAGGAGAAGACTGCGGTTCCCTGGCAGATATGGATTGTGAGCTATCCGGGTGGGGAGACCCGACGGGTGTCGAATGATCTGAGCGATTACCTTTACGTTGGCGCGGCCAAAGACGGGCGGACAATTGTCAGCGTGCAGCGCAACACTTCGAGCGCCGTCTGGATCGGCTCCTCAACCGCCGCGGACAGCGTCCGCCAGGTGACATTTGGGAAAAATGATGGGATGTATGGCGTAGCGTTCACGGTCGACAATCGCATCGTCTTCACGGGCAATCACTCGGGAAACTGGGACCTCTTTATCGCTGACCCTGATGGCGCGAATTCTCGCCAGCTCACTTTCGACGGGAGCGTCCACGAGTTGCCCACGGTCTGCGAAGGGGGCCGCAGCGTTCTTTATACTTCCGACTCCGATGGGGTGTTTCACATTTGGAGGCTCGACTTGCAGACCGGGGCCTTCACGAAATTGACGAACGGACCCGGCGAGATGTTCCCCAGGTGCGCGCCAGGCTCCGACTGGGTGTTTTATTGGGGACAAGCTGCCGGGGGAGCATCCTACATTTTCAAAATGAAGCCGTCCGGCGAAGGCAACGTACGGCTTTCCGACCAAAGCACGATCAGCCCTCCGTATGTATCCCTCGACGGCAAACATCTGATCTTCGTCACGATAACTAAAGGTGCGCCTGTACCGTTGATTCTGTCCACGGAGACAGGAGCGCCCGAAGGAAGACAGGGATGGACCCTCGATCGAACAATGGACGCGAGTCATCGCACGGGAGCCTGGACGCCGGATAACCGTTCGGTCGCTTCGTCGGACATACGGACCGGCGTTCCCAACCTATGGGCGATCCCCCTGTTTGGCGGCGGCCCTGATAAGCAATTAACGCACTTCCCTTCGGGCGTGATTTGGACGGTAGACTACTCGCCAGATGGGAAACTGATCGCCATTGTCCGCGGAGCAGACACAAGCGACGCCGTTCTCTTCACCAGCCCCAAGTAAGCTCGCCCGCGTCTGCGTGTTGCCGGGCCGACACCTAGGTGGGACCGAAGGTGGATAGATGTTGGGAAATCCTGTGGGTATTGAAAAAGTCTTCGTGAATGCGAACTGAAAAGTTGGCAGCAACGTCTATCTGAGTAAGCGTTCTGCCGATGCTCTTCTTCACCGCTATTTACGGAGGCTTGCTGATTATGATGGGACAACACTCCCGTTCCGAGTCGCTGTTCTACTACTTTCGCATTGAAGATCAGGTTCCTGAAAACCACCTACTCCGTCTCCTTGACCGACACATCAGCTTCGATTTCGTTCGTGAGAAGCTGAAGGACTCCTACAGCGATACGGGCCGACCCTCGATCGATCCGGAACTCCTCTTGCGCATCCTGCTGATCGGCTATCTCTATGGCGTCACCAGCGAGCGCAAGCTAGTCGAGGAGCTGCAGATGCATCTGGCTTGGCGCTGGTTTACCGGACTCAGCTTCGATCAAGAGATTCCCCATCACTCCACGTTTTCCAAGAACCGTCACGGACGCTTTCAGGAGTCGAATCTCTTTCAGCAGCTCTTTGAGGAGATCGTGGACCGTTGCGTGGAAGCCGGATTCGTCGAGGGCGAGCACCTGTCCGTGGATGGCAGCTTCATTGCAGCGAATGCCAGCCGATTGAGCCGGATCCCGCGTGAGCAACTGCCGGAAGCCGCTCACGTGAAAGGGACGGTGCGAGAGTACTTGGCGGATCTCGAGCAAGAGAACCCTGTCGAAGAGCCGGCCCCCCAACAAGACCAGGTGTCGACGACGGATCCGGATTCGACCTATTCGACCAAGGGCGATCGTCCTGCGGAGCTGGGGTACTTCAACAACTATCTGATCGACAACCAGAGTTGCGTCATTGTGGGCGTTCAGGCTACGACCGCCCGGTTGAGTCAGGAAAGTGCGGCGGCTCGGGAGATGATCACGCGGTCAGCGGAGAGACGCGGGCGCTTCCCACAGTCGGTTGCCGCCGACACGACCTATGGGAACGGTGAGCTTTTGGCCTGGTTTGAGGAACGAAACATCACTCCTTATATCCGCGTGAAAGAAAGTCCTGCTCCAAAAACCAACTTGTATGGGATTGAGAAGTTCATCTACGATTCGGACACGAACAGTTATCAGTGTCCCGAAGGAAAGCGACTAACCTACCTTGGGGTGAACCTGCGTAACCGAAACCATATCTATCGGGCCACGTGGAAGCGCTGCCGCGACTGCCTGCAAAAAGCGCAATGCACCAGGGGCCACTATCGGCAGATTGCGATCCATGTCCACGAACCGGCGCGACAACGGGCCCGAGAGCGGGCGACCGATCCGGCTTTCGCGGCCGCGCAACGCCAACGCCGGAAAGTAGAAGCACTTTTTGCGGAGTTGAAGAACCAGATCGGACTGCGAAGAGTGCGCTTGCGGAGAATGAAGCATGTTCGCGAACAGTTCTTTCTCGCGGCTACAGCCCAGAACCTGAAACGACTGGCCCGTTTCCTAAGATCGAGATCTCTAGAATCAGTCACGGTGCCGATCTGAGATATGAGATAGAAAAAGAAAGCGATACCCCGCAGGAAAATCACCCTAGATCAAAACTCCCTCCCGCGGGCGAGTTTTTCAACACCCACGTGGCTGTTGAAAAACTCGCTCACTCGAAAATCGCAAAAGTCGGATCGCGTCAGGAAGCTCTGTAAACGATTTTTCTCAGTCTCCTGGACATTTTCTATCACCCGATTTTCGACGTTTTTCAGAAAACCCGACTTTTTCAACAGCCACCCCTGTTCCCGACAGTTATTTTGCAACGGGCCAGTTTCCGATTACCGCGTTTATCAGGAGTTGGATAGACCTGAGTCGCGGGATTAGTTATGATGGCCGGATGTATCGCAGTTCTTATGTCCGCCTAGTCGCCATTTGTGTATTCGTAGCCTTACCCGCAAGCTCGTCCGCCCAGACTGCGACCCCGCCTTCGGGGGATACTTCGTCAAAGGAAGCCCTGATGGATCAACTCATTACTTTGCGAGACTCCTTCGTGAACCAGGTCAAAGCTGAGGGATTTCAGCCCAGCCTCCCGCCACCGACGATCGTTCTCGACAACCCGCCTTCCTACGGCAATTATGAAGATGACAAGAATCTGTTACATATCGCGGCGTGGGCCGCTCTCGCTCCAGAAGACCAAGCTCGATTTTCGCGTGTGGCCGCGATGCTGGGCAGGGGACAAACCGGCGAGCAGACATTTGAGGAAGGCGTGCATCACTGGGTTTTCGTTCACGAAATGGGCCATTGGTGGCAGGCATGCCAGCATAAGACTGGTGAGAATCACTATTCCGTAGAGTATGGCGCAAACCGCATCGCCGCCGCATACTGGCGATTGAAAGACCCGACGTTTATGGAACGCACCGCAAAAAATATGGCTACCGTCTATGCGGCGACGCCGAATCCAATCTTCGAAGACCAATCTCCGCAAGCATACTTCAACGATAACTACGAAAAGCTAGGTCCGACGCCAGCCTACCGTTGGTATCAATACTCAATGGTGCTGAAGGTCCAAGCCGAAAAGCCCTTACCTTCTTTGCAGCAAGCTCTTCAGCATCCTACGTATCAGTAAACGGCCTTACCTCGGGCAGCACGATTTGTGTAGAGATCTTCGACCTGCGTAACGAGACCTATCCGCTTCTTTCGTGTGCTAGGTTGAAAGGACCGTGGCGCGTTCGACCTAACTCCTGATTAGTCGGATAATCGGAAACTAGGTTTTGCGCACGGGACGGGCAGCTCGCCCGGATAGATGTTGTGAAATCCGCTTCGCACCAGCTATCTCAGAGTGAGATAGGTAGTTCTATAAAAGGGGATGTCAACAAAAAAACTTCTCCCTCGGCCGGTAGCCGAGAGATTTTTTGTCTCGATATCCAGCCCACTGTTTGCTGATGGCTCTCGATCACTCGAGAGGTTCTTCTCTGGATGGCTCTTCCGTTTCCTCGGTTCATTTTCGAGTGGTGACAACGTCCGTCGATTCTTGAAACTTGGCAAGCGATTCGATTCCGTGGCAACCATGGTTCTATCTGAGGCTCGTGGCCTATCGCTATTTCTGGTTCTCCGAGGGGGCATAGCGTGAGAACGGTGACTCGGTGCCGAAGCACACAGGGTCGGACCACCTATCTGATACTCCCCTCGAACCGAGCGTCTCAAGAACCGAACCGACCACCACCGGAGGATGGAACGGGCTCTCTACCAGAGACGCTCAAGCTGCTTGCCGATGTAATTCGTTGGCGTCGAAGCACACTCCTTTCTTCCAAATCGTCAAAGTGATCGCTGCGATCTTCCGTGCCAGGGTAAGACGTGCCATCGCCGGCCTTCTCCCTTTCGCCAGAAGTGCAGCGTAAAACTCCTGGAACGGTCCTGGTCGAGTGCTGGCAGATATCGCGGCACTCTTGAAGATATTTTTCAGATCGTGATTATGGTTTTCGTTCAGGCCCAGCACGGTGACTCGCTCTCGGTTTCGTCGCAGTTGCCCTTTCACAAAGCGGTATTCGCCGCTGTCGTGAGTCTCGAGTCCGAATCCGCTGTAGGCCCACAACTGTCGCTTGGTGCGAAAACGATGCGGTGTCCCGAGCAGCGCCACCAGCAGGGCGGAACGAATCGGACCCAGATAAGGAATCTGGCGTAGTAATTTCACCGCCGGATGTTTCCGGCTCTCTGCCAGCAGATCGCGTCGCGCTCCCTGCCGCAACGGCTCCAACGCATCCAGTTGCTGGTAGAGCCGCTCGGCTCGCAGGCGAACTCCCGGTTCTACGATCTTGGCCAACCATTCCGCACGATGACGCGGTCGATACACCGCTGGCCCGGCACAAGGAATAGCCCAGCTTCGGTACACGGCCTTGATCCGACTCATCACCCGCGTCAGATCTTTCGTGATCGTTAGATAGCTGCGCGCCAGTTCCTTCAAAGTGCGTACCCCGTTCTCTCCATGGTAGATCGGTGAGAGAAGGTTGCCGCGCAAGAGCTCGGCCAGCTTCCGAGCATCGATCCGATCACTCTTGCTGCCATCCTTTAATAGAGCATTCTTCCGGGGATCGCAGACCAAGACATTCGCAACATGAGGCTTGAGCAGGTCATACAACCAGGCGGCGGAAGTTCCTTCTTCGAAAGTCACCAGCAAACTGCCGCGCAGCCCGCCGATGAACTGCAGAATCGTGGCCGCTTTCGTTTCGAGGACAGACTCCAGGATCAGCTTGCCGGCGGAATCCAGGACCGCAACCGAGATCGTTGCCTGATGAACGTCCATGCCAATATACTTTGCTTGGTTCATAACGGCGCTCCTTTCGGTAGGTGGTGATACGAGCAATCAAAACCTACCGCAAAGTGGGCGCCTTTTATATTGCGTGATAATCCCTGTTCGCAACACCTATCCGAACCTGAGTGCCGGGTTGGTGTATCACCCAGGATTGGACGAACAGCCTGTTAAAGACGATTCAGGGTCCTTGCTGGGGTTTGTCGGGCGGGATCAATTTCAACCGGATGGTGATGTGACCGTCCTCCTCCGCAGTGACTTTTGTGCCTTTGCTCTCAAAGGATGCCAGGAAATCAGGATCTTCCCAAGCGTTGTTCTCAGCTTCCTTCCACGAAAAAAGCTTGTACGTGCCGGGCGTCACGCCGCGCAAGATGAATTGTCCATACTGGTCCGTTGTCGTGTCCTTGTATAAACGAAATTGGTGGCGCCTCTCCCTTTCGGGGACAAGCGCGACGACGACTCCAGCGGAAGGCAAGTCGTTCTCGTCCGTAACAGTTCCTTCGATGCGCGTGCCTGCAGAACTCAAGACAACTTCTAGCGGACCCCGCGGGCTACCCGCGCCGACAGCCAACCCCTTTTCTAAAATGCTTTCTCCGTTCACGCTTGCTGACTTGAGGTAGAAGTCCGGCGAGAAACCAGGTGGTCGGCCCGACACTCCGATTTGATAAACTCCTTCTGGTATACTTTCAATCGTTAGACTTCCATCGGGCTTGACGACCGCACCAGCGCCGCCATTGAAATCCTGATCCGGATCATTCAACCAAATTCCCACGTCGGAAAAATCAAAGGATTCGCGGCCCTGCACGAGAACCCGCCCCGTCAATTCAATTCCAGGTCCAACAACTACTCTGACATCATCAACGTTCGTATTGTCTAGGTCGAGTGAAGCGCGTGCTGAACGTCGTTTCCCGGAGTTGCTCAACGTCACGATGACGTTATACGACCCCGGAGGTAGGTCGTTGAATTCGAAGGAGCCGTTATTACAATCCGTCTGTCCCTGCCGACTATCCCAGCCGAATAAATTGGGTTCGTGACGCATCAGGAAAATGAAGCAGTTTTTCGCTGGTTGACCGAGAACAGCGTCGAAAACCCTGCCGCGAACCCGGAAGGTTCGGATCGGAATGAGAGTGAAGTCGACAGCAGGTATTTCCTGACCCGGCGCAACTTCAATTGTTGCCGCACGTGACTGGTCCGGTGTTCCGGGATAATAGACGGGGGCGTATCCGGTTCGAGCGGCCGAATCGGGGTCCTCCCTGCTTGAAGCTGAGATACTAGATTGCCACCTCTCGCCAATCTGCGCGCGAACGAGGTATCGGCCTTTGGAAAGCCCGAACAGTCGAAACTCACCGAGATCATTCGTCTGCGCTAAACCCTCGGTCTCAAGGGCCCGTTTTCCTTCTGTGAAGTTATAACGCATGGCCTGGACTTGCACCTCCGGAACCGGATCACCGTCTTCATCGGCAATCCTTCCTGAGATGACTGCCCACGGAACCATACGGAAGAGCAAATCTTGCATCTCACGTCCCTGAGTGAGTGCCAAGACCGCGCCGCGGCTTGAGGACGTCTCGCCATAAGATTGCGACACATAACCCGAGTGCGCCACTCGAAGGTTATATCGCCCCGGATCGATTTTTCGGATTGCAAAATGACCGGCTGTGTCGGTGTGGGCCGAGTATCCCGACCTTGGGTCGTCCACCTTCTCTAAGTAAATGTGCGCCTTTCTCAGCGGTTCGTTCGAGCCCAACTTAACTACGAGCCCAGCGACACTGCAGGTGTCTTTGGCGGGAGTATTCTCCGGTTTCTTGGATTGAGCTTCTGCGCCCGCAGGTGCGGCAAACAGAATAAGAGACAGTATGCAAATTTTTGCAAGGTGAGCGAGCATGCCGTCTTTACTCCAATGGATTACCTAACCTCTATATTATTGCAAAGTTTATTCCTTCAGCAGACCAAGGGCAAGTTACTCCGAGATAGTGGGCAGTCGAAAACTGCTCCGGCAGAGTCACCGAGATCGTCTAATCGGGATAGATGTCGAGAAATCCGCTTCGCACCAGCTATCTCGAAATGAGATAGACGACGGATCCGTCGGTATGAAAACAGCCTACAAATAGGGTAGCGGCCAAGGAGACCGTTGCCCATGGTGAAGCCTACTCGTCGTTCAAACCGTCGAAGACACGCCTTGACGTTACCTGAACTAGAGCACTCGAAAGCTGCGGTTCTGAATAGCCTTGGGTCCCTTCAATCGCGCCGATCATACAAGCACGCTATCGACGAATTTATCTGCTGGTATTGCTCGGAGCCGAGATTGGCTCTGAACCGAGCCGTGGTCCTTCGCTATCGACTGCATCTTGAAAACATTCCACTCGCACCTTCAACAATCAACGTTCGATTGGCTGCGATTCGCAGAATTGCATACGAAGCAGCGGACACCGGTTTACTAAGCCCCGAACTCGTCGCCGGGATCAGGCGAGTCAAGGGCATGAAACGCTTGGGACAACCTGTGGGTAACTGGCTCACAGCTCAGCAGGGTCGTCAGCTCCTGAGCACTTCCGAGGGAGAAACGCTTCGCGGAAAGAGGGACCGAGCGATGCTTGCTCTTTTACTAGGGTGTGGCCTTCGGCGCTCGGAATTGGTGACGCTAGAATCACATCAGATTCAACGGCGGGAAGACCATTGGGTGGTCGTCGACCTGGTCGGCAAGGGCCGACACATACGGACAGTGCCGATACCATCGTGGGTCAAAGCGGATTTGGACGCATGGATTTCCTCTGCTGGCATTCGTGAGGGAAAGCTGTTTCGCTCCATTAGGAAAGACGGCGCAGTCTGGGGATTAGGTGTGACGCAAAATGTTGTGTGGTACGTCGTAAAGAAATGTGCACAGCGTGCCGGGATCGACAGACTCGCCCCACATGATTTGCGTCGTAGCTGTGCACGTCTGTGCCACAGTGCAGGTGGAGAGCTGGAACAGATTCAGTTTCTCCTAGGGCATATCTCAGTGCAGACCACGGAGCGCTATGTGGGATGCAAACAGCGTTTGGATAACGCAGTGAATGATCGGATCGATTTGGGGACGGCTAAATCTGCAGAACTTCCCTAGGGGATGGAGTGTCGTCTTCACATCCCTGGAATATCAAATTGTTTCCTCGTCGGGTTCGAGTTCGTCTTCAGCCTGATCGTGGTAGAACCCATCTCGCGACAATCCAACGTCGTGTACTTAATCCATCGGCGAAGCGATTGGTCATGTCGCAACGCTTGCCGAATACAAAGACCAAAGTAACCGGTGTTTGTATTCACGAAACCAGGAGTGATGCCTCGATTGCGGCCATGACCATGAATCAGTGTCAGTTCGTTTTCACCCATCTCCCAAGTTTGCTGCACAATTATCCCAAGAGTTCCGTTGAACACGATTTCGGACGGATGATACCCGTGAAGGTCAATTTTCACGTTTTGGCCCCTACTTCCCCACACTCAGAACCAACTGGATGTTGCTAAGAATCGTATTAAGGACTCCGATCAACGCAGACCGCATTTTCGGGATAAATCATAACCTAGACCGTCTCGAGGGGCGCGTGATCCCAATTCTCGACCGTAGTCTGAAATGGGAGAGATAGGTAGTGATAATCCCTGTTCGCAACAGTTATCTGGAAATCCGCCGTTTTCCGATTAATGCCTTAGACATTCGAGTGCATGCTCCTGGAGTGCCCACGCGTGGGCGCAATCGGTGTCCCGTCCCTTGCAAGTTGCTGTAAATTGACCCGCGCAGGACAGGAGGCAACAGGATATGAACCAGATAGTCAGATTTCCGATACTTGTCTTGGTGCTAGCTTTCGTTATGCTGTGGTTCTCTGCAAAGATTGGGGCATCCTTTCGTAGGAGGCGACGCAATCCGGAAGAAGCCGAGCGCGAAGATTTTGGCCTTGTCGTGGCTGGAACAATGACACTGCTCGCCCTAATCATTGGATTCAGCTTTTCGATGGCCACTAGCCGGTATGATCAGCGCAAAAACCTCGAGGAGTCAGAGGCCAATGCAATCGGAACGGAGTATGTCCGAGTAGATTTTCTGCCAGCCGTCGACGCTGCGAGAGTGCGTAGTCTGCTGAGGAACTATCTTGGTCAGCGCGTTTCGTTCTACGAAACTCGGGATGACCGCCAGCTTCGGCAGATCGCCACTATCACTTCTCAACTAGAAACTGATCTTTGGTCCGCTGTCCGCGTTCCGGCTGAGGCGCAGCCGACACCCGTGGTCTCGACCGTCGTCACGGGTATGAATGATGTATTGAACTCCAAGGGATACACGCAAGCTGCCTGGTTGAACCGCATCCCGCTTGCGGCCTGGGGTCTGATGTCAGCAATAGCCGTCTGTTGCAACCTGTTGATCGGATATGGCGCGCGTCGCGGTGAAGCGAAAACTATCCTGCTTCTCGTTTTACCGTTCATCGTGTCGATCTCATTCGCTCTGATAGCGAACATCGACAGCCCGCGCGGCGGATTAGTCCGCGTCCACCCGCAAAACCTAGCAAGCCTTTCACAGTCCTTGCAAGAGCACTAATGTTAGAATCGCCCTGATCTCGCCTGGAGACTGGAGGAATGGTTCGATGAAGACCGCACGCACAATCTTGCAACTCTTGATATTTTTTGCTTTGGCCGCGCCTGTCTGGTCGCAGGATGCTTTAGATCGTACGGTGCTGCCCATTCCAGAGCCACAACCGGCAGTGATCACTGAACTCGATGCCCGCAACGTGAAGGCGCCACCGCTTTTCAAAATCACGGCCCCCGAGGGTGCTCCGAATGTTGTCATCGTACTGCTGGACGACATGGGTTTTGGGCAGTCGAGTGCGTTTGGCGGACCCATCCACATGCCCACGCTCAACATGCTGGCGGCTGGAGGACTGCGCTACAACAATTTTCATACGACAGCGCTCTGTTCTCCGACACGGAACGCGCTGCTGACCGGCCGCAATCACCATGTCGCCAACGCGGGCGCCATCACAGAGCTCGCCACCTCCTTCCCCGGTAATACGGGCGTTCGTCCGCTGAACGTTGCACCCTTGGCAGAAATGCTGCGTCTCAACGGCTACAGTACTGCGGCTTTTGGTAAATACCACGAGACGCCGGCCTGGGAGGTTTCCGTTTCCGGACCATATGACCGGTGGCCGACCCACTCCGGCTTTGACAAGTTCTACGGATTCATCGGCGGCGAGACCAATCAGTGGGCCCCGGCGATTTTTGACGGCACGACCCGTGTGGAACCGCCTCACGACCCTCATTACCACTTCACCGTGGATATGACCAATCAGGCGGTTAACTGGATGCAGGCGCAGCATGCTTTGACACCGGACAAGCCGTTCTTCGTCTACTTCGCGCCCGGTGCCGTCCACGGACCGCACCACGTATTCAAGGAATACATTGACCGTTACAAAGGAAAGTTCGATCAAGGATGGGACAAGCTGAACCAGGAGACTTACGCGCGACAAAAACAGATGGGCGTGATTCCCGCAAATGCAGACTTGACCGCACGTCCCAAAGAGATTCCCTCCTGGGACTCGCAAACGCCAGACGAGAAAAAGCTCGAAGCGCGGCAGATGGAAACCTACGCCGGATTTGGAGAGCACACGGATGAGCAGATCGGACGGCTGGTGGAAGCATTGAATCAGATGGGAGTGATGGACAATACCATATTCATTTACATCGTCGGGGATAACGGTGCCAGTGCGGAGGGCGGGCCGCTGGGAGCCTATAACGAGATGATGGCGCTTAACGGTATCATCCAAGACGCGGCGATCAACATGCCGCACTTGGACGATTGGGGCGGCCCGAGTACGTTTCCCCATTATGCGATTGGCTGGGCATGGGCCGGTGACACGCCGTTCCAATGGACCAAGCAGATTGCCTCGCACTACGGTGGGACCACAAACGGATTGGTGATCCGCTGGCCGACGCGCATCAAGGCCAAAGGGGAGTTTCGCTCGCAGTTCACGTATTTGACTGATATTGCGCCGACCGTCCTGGAAGCAGCAGGTCTGCCATTTCCCAAGAGCGTGAATGGGACGGTGCAGCTTCCGTTCGATGGAACCTCGATGATCTATAGCTTCGATAATCCTAAAGCCAAGGAAACCCATACCACGCAGTACTTCGAGATGTTCGGCAACCGGGGCATTTATCACGAAGGATGGATCGCAGCAACTCGCCACTCCATCCCATGGATCGTTGTGCAAAATCCACCGCTCACGCAAGACGTATGGGAGCTCTACCATATCACTGAGGATTTCAGCGAAGCCCACGATCTTGCGGCGAAAAATCCTGCCAAGCTGAAAGAGATGCAGGACCTCTTTATGAAGGAGGCGATCCGAAATCACGTGTTGCCCATCGACGACCGCCGCTCGGAGCGGTTCAATCCCGCGATCGCAGGACGACCGGACCTCATGGGGAACCGTACGTCATTGACCGTATACCCCGGAATGGTGGGCATGATGGAGAACGCCTTCATCAATGTGAAGAACCGCCACTACACGGTCACTGCTTCGGTGGAACTGCACGACGGCAATACCAACGGTGTGATTATCGCGCAAGGTGGCAGGTTCGCCGGCTGGACGCTCTACATGAAAGACGGCAAGGTCCATCACGAATACAACTTCTTTGGCGTGGAGAGAACGAACATCGCCGACGATTCAGTACTTTCTGCGGGCAAGCACGTGATCAAGTACGAGTTCATTCCCGACGCACCGAAGCCAGCAACGGGTGGCAAGTGCATGCTCTTCGTGGACGGAAAGCAGGTGGCGCAAGGATACATTCCTAAGACCGTGCCCTTCGCCTTCTCAGGAGATGAAGGTGCGGACGTGGGATTGGACGCTGAAACCGCCGTGTCGGACGACTACAAAGAAGGGGACAACACGTTCACCGGAACGATCGCGAAAGTGACGGTTGACATATCACCGACAGGATTAAGCGCGGCTGATCAAAAGGCCGTCGGCGACGCCGAGGATGCAGCTCTGCTGGATGAAGATTGACGTCGCTCGCGGATTAGGCCGATGCGGATAGATGTCGAGAAATCCGCTTCGCACCACCTATTCGAACTTCATCGAAAACGCTAAGAGGTTGGGCTTGGCCGCCCAAAAACAGTACTACCGGTACGCGCTTTTGTTGTTGACAAGCATTTGGTGTTCTTGCCAGTATCCGCCGCGCGACTCAAAGTTTTTCGGCCCGTCTTTCGATTACAAGGACTGCCGGGAGATATTGAAAATGCGAAAATCATTGTGGATCATCCTAACCGTATTATTGGTGGCCGTCACCGCACCCAAGGCGCATGCCGACAGCTTCAACATCTCCGGTACCGTAACGATAACCAAGACTACGATTACGTGGACCAACAATTCCTCGCCGTTCTCGCCAGATAAGACACAGATCGCAGTTGGCCCGACTGGAATCTATTCAGCCTTGGGAGGCACCACCGCGAGCATAGACGACTTGAATTTCGCGACGGAGCCAATCGGAACCGCATTCACAGCGCAGCCCTTCCTCTCCTTCGATGCCGATCCTGCGTTGTCACCCTTGTTGATCAACTTTATCTTCGCGGGCATCTACTCACCTGCAGGGTGCACGGCAACCCCACCGGCTGCAGGACAGACTTGCACCCCGAGCTCTTTGGGTTCTCCCTCGCCCTTCAATTTCGCAAACAATCCTTCGGGTAGTGGTATTTTTTCGACGGACTCCTGGTCGGTTCAAGGAGTCTCGGCTAATGGCCTGGAGACATGGTCTGGCCTCTTTACTTCCCAGTTCCCCGAGTCGTTTCAGGCGGTACTTGCAGCATTGTTGGCTCCGGGCGGCCCGGGCTCGGTAACCAGCTCGTATTCCGCAACGATCGATGTCTCGGAAACTACTACTACTCCGATGCCAGAACCATCATCGTTGCTCCTTTTGGGAAGCGGCTTCATAGCGCTGGTGGGCGCGAGAGCCAAGTTGCGGATTCACTAGCCCCGCCGCTATCTCCACACGTGCTCGGCAAGCAAGGCTTCAAATTCGCTTTGGTCTACTTCTCGCTCGTAAAGCCGGAGAGCAAGCATCGTTAACCTCCGTCTTCTGCTCACGGATGCATTCAATCCTGTGGTCCGATAACCCAGTGAGACAAAATTGTTATCGTTCTGATTCCATTTGAGACCGTAAGTCGAGTAATCGGAAACTAGCTTTTGCAGGTGGGCCGGGTAGGTTGGTCCGGATAGATGTTGATAAATCCGCTTCGCACCAGCTATCTCAGATTGAGATAGCTAGTGATAATCCCTGCCGGCTCAACCGGTCGATGCAACACCACCTGGTATAAATCTTTTTTCTAAAAGGTGGTGTTTATGATCCCAAAGAAACGGATACGGCTTTCTGCGATGCAAAGAGTTGAGGTATGGCGTCGTTGGAAAGCGGGAGAGTCGTTACATGCGATTGGTCGAGCGCTGGGCAAAAACAATGTGGTTATTTACCTTCTGTTGAAGCGCCATGGTGGGATTGCGCCGCCCGTCCGCCGCCGTTCACCGAGTGCACTCACCCTGGCAGAACGAGAAGACATCTCCCGCGGAATCGCTTGTGGCTCGTCGATTCGCGGAATCGCCCAAGGCCTGCACCGCTGTGCCTCGACGATCAGCCGGGAAGTGGCCCGCCATGGCGGGCGCGCGCAGTACCGCGCCAAGGAAGCCGATCAGCAGGCCTGGGAATCGGCCCTGCGGCCCAAGCCGTGCCTGCTGGCCACTCACACCCCGCTCCGGGAGATCGTTGCGAGTAAACTGATGCAGGACTGGTCGCCCGAGCAAGTTTCCGGATGGCTGAAGTGGGAGTTTCCCAAGGATGAGGGCCTGCGCGTGTCGCACGAAACCATTTATCGCAGCCTATTCCTGCAAGCGCGAGGAGCGCTGAAAAAGGAGCTGATTCAGCACCTTCGCTCCCAGCGGCGGATCCGCCGCTCGCGGCATTCCAGCGTTCACGGACACTCCCAAGGCAAGATCGTCGATGCCATTTCTATCCGCGAGCGACCTGCGGAAGTGGAAGATCGCGCCATTCCCGGTCATTGGGAAGGCGATCTGTTGCGCGGGGCGCGCAACAGTCATGTGGCCACGCTGGTGGAGCGTCATTCGCGGTTCTGCATGCTGGTGAAGGTGCCCGGCAAGGACACGACTACGGTGGTGGCCGCCCTGAGCCGGCAGGTGCGCACTCTGCCCGCGACGCTGCGGCGCTCGCTGACCTGGGACCGCGGGTTGGAGATGGCCCAGCACAAAAGCTTCACGATGGCTACGGACGTACAGGTTTACTTCTGCGATCCCCAAAGCCCATGGCAGCGCGGTTCGAACGAAAACACGAACGGGCTGCTGCGGCAATACCTGCCGAAGAAGGCGGATCTGTCCTGCTACTCACAGTCGGACCTGGACGAGATCGCTCTGCGCCTCAATCAACGGCCACGAAAAACATTGGGATTTGAAACTCCGGCGGATAGACTGCAAGCCAGTGTTGCATCGATCCCTTGAGACCACCCCTGTTACCAACATCTACCTGAACGTCAATGTCCGGTTAACGCGTCAGTCCTTTCTGAGTACAAAGCCACGCCCATACGCCGGGCGATCCTACAAGGACGAGTGAGTGCCGAAAGCCGCGACGGCCTAACACCGCATCGGCTGTCTCACCGCATGGTGACGTGCTGAAGCAGTGGAACGGTGGCAAAGGGGATTTGGGTGCTATCCCCTTCGCCACGGCTTGGCGGCATGCGTTTTGTCGGGTTGGGAGTTGATCAATCGACGTTAATGCGAGTGGCCGCTACTGATCCTGTGGCCTCTGCGATGGGAGTTCCGACGCCGACGGCTTCGAAGTTGGGCGGCCAGAGCTTGAAATCGAAGGTACCTGTGTAGGTTTGGCCGTTGGAGGCAACTCTAACTTTCTCGTCATCGGTGAAGATGTTTGAAACCTTACCGTCCGAGCCAAACATCAGACCGATGTGGTGCTGCTTGACTATGCCGCCGGCTGTGTCCTTCCAGACTCCGTAGCAGATGTTTCCACCCACGGGTGGCATAAACACGTTGTCGAATTCAGTTCCATCCGCGTGCCAGGTTTTAAATGATTCGGCGAACGGGAAGGGAACTGGAGGAAAAATAGGGGCGCCGGATTCGGTCTCGGCGGTGTAATTCACATGCCACAAACCGACGATGGCACCAGGCTTATTTGGGTTGTCGCCATCCTGATCGTCGGCCCTGTGAGGACTCACGCTGTGAGGACTCACGAAGGGAATGGAAGAGGTTGTTCCCGTTTTGGATGGAACGGCGCAACCACCAGCCTTGGCGCCAGAAGCGGCGGACAAAAGGCCCAATCCTACCAATGCAACAAGGGCGAAGAACCGCCCGCTCCGAACTGCCCGGAAAATGTTCATTTTTTCTCCTTTTCGAATTGAGTTGATTCGGACTGCCGTTGCGGAAACAGGTTTCTGCGGGTTCGCGACGAACGTCAATTCCTGTTCAATCCTAGTTGTGTCCCCCGGCATGCTATTGATCTCAAACACCTTATAGTTCTATATTCCGCACTTAATCGCTGTGCTACACTCCCGCCACTGTCTCGCGAAAGTTTCGGAAATGGAACGAACACCTTCCAACCAGATTCCTCGCTTCATCCGTTTCGGCGTTTTTGAAGTGGATACGCATTCGGGGGAGCTGCGCAAGGCGGGGATAAAGGTGCGACTGCAGGGCCAACCGCTCCAGGTACTCATGATCCTGCTCGAACGCGGAGGCGAAGTGGTGACTCGTGAGGAGTTGCGCTCGCGAATCTGGCCTGGTGAATCATTCGGCGACACGGACCATGCGTTGAACAAGGCGATCGCGCGCATTCGAGAGGCCCTCGACGACTCCGCTGAAACTCCCCGTTACATCGAGACGCTCCCACGCCACGGTTACCGATTCATCGGAACCGTTTCGAGACCGATTTCCACTCCAAAATCCGCCAGGCCTCGATGGGCTCCGATTATCGGTGCGTTGGTAGTGGTGGTGGGACTGGCGGCGGGCGGCCTCTGGTGGCTGAATGGGCGTAAGGCGCACGCACTGAGCCCGACGGACACCGTCGTCCTCGCCGATTTCACAAACACAACGGGCGACGCGGTGTTCGATGGCACGCTCCGGGAAGGGCTTGCCGTGCAACTCCAACAGTCACCTTTCCTTAGCCTTATTTCCGATGAACGCATCCATCAGACGCTGCACCTGATGGGTCAACCAGATGGCGCAAAACTCACATCGGAGATCGCACGTGATCTTTGCCTGCGGACCGGGAGCGCCGCGTTCCTTGAAGGTTCGATCGCGCAAATCGGCACAAGGTACGACGTGATTCTGAAGGCAGTGAACTGTTCGAATGGAGGATCGGTCGCGAGCACAGAAGCTCAGGCGAGCGACAAAAGCCACGTCCTGGATGCCCTCAGTAAAGCATCCTCGGAGCTCCGCAAGAAGCTTGGCGAATCGCTCGCCATGGTCAAAAAGTTTGACATGCCGTTGGAGGAAGCCGCTACGCCTTCGCTTGAGGCACTCCAGGCCTATAGTTTGGGAATAAAGGCCCTGGGCGGCCAAGCCGACTCTGTCGCAGCCGCAGCTTTGTTCCAACGCGCCATCAAGCTCGACCCGGATTTCGCAGATGCTTATGTCATGCTTGGGTACTGTTATTCGAACTTAGGGGAAAACGGCCGGGCAGCTGAGAACATGCAGAAGGCATTTGACCTTCTAAATCGCCTGAGCGGTCCGGAGAAATTCCACATCGAGGGCGACTACGAGTTCCTCGTTACTGGAAACTTAGGTAAAGCGCAACGAGCCTTTGAAGTGGCGGCACAGACGTATCCAAGAGATTGGTTTCCGCCTCTGGCATTAGGCAACATCTACGAGGAACTCGGTGACCATGAGCGGTCGGTGGTGGAATTCCGCAAGTCCTTCCGCCTTGAAGCGAATGGCCTGACATATGCCGCGCTTGTTGGAACCTATATACTGTTGAATCGTCTGGACGAGGCCCGTGCCACTGCCGAGGAGGCCAGAGCTAACGGCGTCGATTCTCCTTACTTTCACAGCGTTTATTACACGTTGGCCTTTCTCCAGAACGATACAGCGGGAATGCAGCAAGAGGTAGCTTGGGCTACTGGCAAGACGGGCCTGGAGGACGTGCTGCTGGGTGCCGAAGCCAGTACGTCAGGCTACTTCGGACGGATGCAAAAGTCTCGGGAGTTTTCGCGCCTGGCGGTGGCCTCAGCCGAGCGCGCAGACGAAAAGGAGACAGCGGCAACATACGAAGCGGATGAGGCCGTAGCGGAAGCCCTCTTTGGCAATCGGGTCGAAGCTCGAAACCAAGCGACGGCAGCGCTCCGTCTTTCCACTGGCGGGGATGTACAGTATGCAGCCGCGCTCGCCAGGGCGCTGGCTGAAGATTCGGCGGGAGCGGTGGCACTGGTCGAAGATTTGGTCAAGCGCTTCCCGGAAAACACAATCATCCAATTGAATTATTCCCCCACGGTTCACGCTCAGGCCTCGCTCAACATGAAAGACACGGCGAAAGCCTTCAACGCTCTCCAGATATCTGCTCCGTACGAACTCGGGTCGGTGTCTGCGGCTTTACTCAGTCTGTATCCGGTCTACGTCCATGGGCAAGCCTATCTGGCCGCGCGTCAAGGCAGCGAAGCCGTCGCAGAGTTCCAGAAGATTCTCGATCATCGCGGCGTGGTTTTGAACGAAGCTATCGTCCCGCTCGCTCATCTCGGAATCGCACGCGCATACGCATTGCAGGGGGACACTTCCAAGGCGCGGGCCGCTTATAACGATTTCCTCACACTGTGGAAAGATGCCGACCCCGACATTCCCATCCTGAAGGAAGCCAAAGCGGAGTACGCGAAGCTGCAGTAATTGTCAGAACTTGGGCTTCAAAGATGGGACCGATCCGGATAGATGTTGAGAAATCCTCTTATCACGCAATATAAAAGGCGCCCACTTTGCGGTAGGTTTTGATCGTTCGCATCACCACCTACCGAAAGGAGCGCCGTTATGAACCAAGCAAAGTATATTGGCATGGACGTTCATCAGGCAACGATCTCGGTTGCGGTCCTGGATTCCGCCGGCAAGCTGATCCTGGAGTCTGTCCTCGAAACGAAAGCGGCCACGATTCTGCAGTTCATCGGCGGGCTGCACGGCAGTTTGCTGGTGACTTTCGAAGAAGGAACTTCCGCCGCCTGGTTGTATGACCTGCTCAAGCCTCATGTTGCGAATGTCTTGGTCTGCGATCCCCGGAAGAATGCTCTATTAAAGGATGGCAGCAAGAGTGATCGGATCGATGCTCGGAAGCTGGCCGAGCTCTTGCGCGGCAACCTTCTCTCCCCGATCTACCATGGAGAGAACGGGGTACGCACTTTGAAGGAACTGGCGCGCAGCTATCTAACGATCACGAAAGATCTGACGCGGGTGATGAGTCGGATCAAGGCCGTGTACCGAAGCTGGGCTATTCCTTGTGCTGGGCCAGCGGTGTATCGACCGCGTCATCGTGCGGAATGGTTGGCCAAGATTGTAGAACCGGGAGTTCGCCTGCGAGCCGAGCGGCTCTACCAGCAACTGGATGCGTTGGAGCCGTTGCGGCAGGGAGCGCGACGCGATCTGCTGGCAGAGAGCCGGAAACATCCGGCGGTGAAATTACTACGCCAGATTCCTTATCTGGGTCCGATTCGTTCCGCCCTGCTGGTGGCGCTGCTCGGGACACCGCATCGTTTTCGCACCAAGCGACAGTTGTGGGCCTACAGCGGATTCGGACTCGAGACTCACGACAGCGGCGAATACCGCTTTGTGAAAGGACAACTGCGACGAAACCGAGAGCGAGTCACCGTGCTGGGCCTGAACCAGAACCATAATCACGATCTGAAAAACATCTTCAAGAGTGCCGCGATATCTGCCAGCACTCGACCAGGACCGTTCCAGGAATTCTACGCTGGGCTTCTGGCCAAAGGAAGGAGACCGGCGATGGCACGTCTTACCCTGGCACGGAAGATCGCAGCGATCACTTTGACGATTTGGAAGAAAGGAGTGTGCTTCGACGCCAAAGAATTACATCGGCAAGCAGCTTGAGCGTCTCTGGTAGAGAGCCCGTTCCATCCTCCGGTGGTGGTCGGTTCGGTTCTTGAGACGCTCGGTTCGAGGGGAGTATCAGATAGGTGGTCCGACCCTGTGTGCTTCGGCACCGAGTCACCGTTCTCACGCTATGCCCCCTCGGAGAACCAGAAATAGCGATAGGCCACGAGCCTCAGATAGAACCATGGTTGCCACGGAATCGAATCGCTTGCCAAGTTTCAAGAATCGACGGACGTTGTCACCACTCGAAAATGAACCGAGGAAACGGAAGAGCCATCCAGAGAAGAACCTCTCGAGTGATCGAGAGCCATCAGCAAACAGTGGGCTGGATATCGAGACAAAAAATCTCTCGGCTACCGGCCGAGGGAGAAGTTTTTTTGTTGACATCCCCTTTTATAGAACTACCTATCTCAAGGTGAGACAAGATGTGGGGAGGGCCCAGTGCTTAGATAGATTCCGCTTGCTTTAGTCCCGGCCGACGCGGCTACTGCCGTATTCCCTGGACCGTTTCACCCAGCGGTGATTCAACTGCTTCGTGACCGCCGACTGCAGATTGTTTCAGCGCTTCCAATTTCTTCATCGCATCGAGCCGGTTCTGATCCAGAACTTGCGCATATCGGGGAACGATCTGTGTCGATGAATGTCCCAGCATCTGGGCAATCGTGAGCGGCGACACACCTGCGCTGGTCAACCGCGAGGCAAACGTGTGACGCAGGTAATAGATTGGGAAAAACGGCAGCCCGGCCTTCTTCAATGCGTTGGCCCAAGCTTTTCGGCCACCTCTTTGTAAAGGATGTCGGCGGTTTGAGAAGCGAGGGAACGTCCACTCGGAAAATTCTGGTCCGATCAGATTCCGCCACCGCAAGAGCTCTGCTTTGCACTGCGCCGAAATTGGCACTGCCCTGATCCCTGCATTCGATTTGCTGCGTCCTACCTGTAGCACATCGTTCAAAAAGTCGATGTCCTTCCACTGGAGCTTGAGCATCTCGCCAGTTCTCATCCCGGTTTCCACGCCAAGGACAACGAGTACCCGCAGTCGCGGTGACGCCACGGCCAAGAGCTTTTCCTGCTCCTCCCAACTGAGGATGTAAGGTTTTCGTCGGTCCCTGCTCTCATTCAGGAAGAATTTCGTCCGGTCGAAAGGGCTCCGGGCCAGACAACGCTCCCGCTCCGCCTGCTTCAAGATTTGAGCGAGGAATCGTAAGTCCCTGTTGATCGTCGACCCCTTCACTCCCGCTTCCCGCCGCTCCTGTTTGAACTGCTCTATGCGGGCCGTCGAGAGATGATCCAGTTGTGCGCCTTCGCCGAAGAACGATACGAGGTTCTCTTTCGATGATTCGTAACGTTTGCGTGTACTCGGGTGGTCGACGGTTTTGAGATATTTCTCGGCCCACTCCGCGAGCTTCGGCGCTTTCTTGAGTAGGTCGAAGCGGCCCTGAGCTATTTCACCCTTCCAGGCCTCGTAAATTTTGTCAGCGGCTTTTTTATTGGTTACACCGGTAGGCCGGCAGACCTGGTGGCCATCAACCACGGCGCACATCCACCACGGAGGACTGGTGATGAGCTTTCCGTCTCTATTGCGCCACGACCTCTGATACAACCCCATCAACTGCTCCTGTATTCCTTTCCCTGATGAACGACAGCGATGGCTAGGGAGGGGCCGTTGACAGCCGCCAAAACGGCTAAAAACGCGTGATTAGAAAACCTCGTCAAAATCGCCTCCTAAAAAGCCAACAAAACATTGGGTTTTCTTACCCACTGGTCCGACGGTTTGAAACCGTGGCCCGAGATTAGAAACCTAAAGATTTCTAAGCCTTTGATTTGCATAGTTGAAATGCCGTCCAGACCGAAATTCCATATCGATGGGCAAGCCCTTTGAAACTTTCTCCAGTCTTTCTTCTGTCTTTTCTGAGCTGCTGAACCTCCGTAGCGCTGATTTCTCGCAACGGCGGCCTGCCCAATTTCACTCCATTAGCTTTTGCATTACGAACACCAGATTTTACTCTTTCGCCAATAAGGGACCGCTCCAGCTCGGCGACAGAGCCAAGCACCGTGAACACCATTTTTCCGGCGGGTGTACTCGTACAAACGTTTTCCGATAGCGACAGGAACTCTATTCCCAGTGCGCGAAAGGTCTCTAGTGCTCTCAGCAGGTGGGAGACCGATCGAGCGAAACGATCGAACTTCCAAACTGCCACGGCATCGAAACGTCGGTGGTTGGCGTCAGCCATAAGCCGGTTGAGTTCTGGTCGCGAATCCAATGCGCCGGAGGTTCGGTCTGAGTACTCTCCGGCAATCTTCCAACCCCGGCTGCGGCAGTAGGCTTGTAGCTCTTTGATTTGCATTTCTGGGTTTTGTCCACTTCCGGACACGCGCGAATAAATCGCGACTCTGGTTTGTTTCATTGGATCCTCCTAGTTATCTCTCAGTACCCAACTCACATTAGTAATTAAATGGTAACTAAGGAGGAAGGCCAAGCCTGTATGTGGATTGCACTCATTCGTCGAAAAGTCCTGTCGATCACCTCCTCTATGTCGTAAGGATTCGCATACATTTGACGTATTTCTTTTTCCGAGCCCTGTTTCCCACCTTTCAACGCGAATCTTAGAACTCTGGTGTCCAAACGCCGGAGACCGACGCGTTCGCATTGCCTGTTTATTACCTCCATCCACTTCCTACCCATTACGTGCGGCACGTAGGTACCAGGGACGTACTTATTCTTGGACCTGTGCCTACCTTTGTGGACCTTTTTTTCGGTTAGCGCTTCGTTTTTACGGGAGATTTCTTCCCGTCCTTCTCATGAGGCTCGAGACAAATGAACGCATTCACGGTCACGCACAGTACTTTGCCTTCCATTTTCAAGGGGCCGAGAGCTTCAACCCGTGAGACGACGCTCGCGGGCATCTCCCGTTACGCTCAACGTTTGAAATCGAAGAGCGACAGCCATCTGGTTCCATTGGGCATTACGACGATGCCCGGGCTCGGCTGTAACGCTTTCCTTTCAGCTGCCCTCAGGCCTCGCTTAAGTGCCTTACGGAGCTTCGGGTCGTGGGGAATTCCTTTGTCGTCGACTTTTAAGTGACACTCCCGCCCGAGTTCCTTCGGACCATGTTGCATGTGGACGAGGAACTGTCCCTCTTCGCAATACTTTTTCAGTATCGGACCGAGTGGCTTGTTGTCGCGTGCACCCCACAGTTTCCGGCCGCGCACCTCTGGACGACCGTTGCGAGATGCCCACTGCAGTGACCAATATTTCCACTCGCCAGAACCCAGGCCACCCACCAACACCAGAAACTCATCGACCTCATTTACCGACAGGACGTGTCCGACGCGTGCAAATCGCATGAAACGGAACGACCAGGTAGCATCGAGCCGTTCAACGGATCGAATCCAAGACCAGAAATTAATCTCTGCCAGGTCTCGGCCCTCATACCCAGGAATCGGAAGCGCCAGGAGCCAATCCCATTTCTCCTGCGCCGCCCATCTCAACAGACTTTTGTGCTTGGGTTGCGTTGCTGTCATAGGTTTATTTTCCCCTTCGTGATGCCGGGACGTTGATCGCTTTCGGTTCGACCACTCGCTCGGCAATCCATCGATCGATATCGCAACGCCGAAATCGCACGCAGCGTGCCGACAAGCGCACGAAGGGAATTCTCGACTGGGAAATTAGTTGGTAGATACTGCCCGGGACCAGCCCAAGCAGTTCCGCTACCTCCCTCACATCCAGCAGGCGGTTTTCCATCATTTCTTCTGACCCAATCGTGTTGGTGCTGCCGGCCATTTCTTTAGCCAGTCTCGAAGCGCTTCTTCTAGGAGCTTGTTCTCACGGAGCGGAAGCATCGCGCGTCGGATGTTCGTCATCTTCGCGATTTTGTGGAGCACATGGCACTGCGCGTAAAGATCATCCGAGTGATCGTCGACCTTCTCCATTAAATGAATCGTCTCCGTCGCGCTGAAACCGTTATTCCGTAATCGCGCGATCACGTTCTGCTTGTCGAACTTTGCGAACAGGACGTGATCGGGGAGCAATTGTGTTAGTTGTTGAAAATCAAAAATGTCGTTGATCCCCAGTTTCTCCAGCAACCTTGCGAGCAACTGAACCTCAAGTCGGTGAGCGTGGATCTCCGGTTTATCGTAGCTACGAACAAATTTTCGCCTTCCTCGCCGCGATCCCCATGAGTCGTAACCTTGAATTTCAGCGACTCTCCGCCGTCGAGATTTCCCGAAAAGTGCATGGGTGCGGATGAAAGCGCCGTCTACGACAGAATCCGGGCTGAAGTCCCAAGCAATTTCAAGAAGCGGAATCCTCGCGTCGGGGAGGAGTTCGAGAACGGTGCGTACGTCTTCAAACTGAAGTCCCTGTTGGTCCTCGGCAATCATCGTGATCCTGCAGCCCGCCAACTGGTGTGATCCTCGTTCAATTAGAACAAACATTTCATGAATGCTCGTCGTGCTGACAAAGCGAGTCATCCGCTCATAGGGAAGGAAATCATCTGGTTCACGGCGCTTCAGCCTGTGACTCTTTGTGCGCTCAAATCCCGGGAGCCGCAGAACAGCATCAGCAGGGAATCCTGAACTCGCGATCCCCAGTCGGTCGAGCCGTACCTCGCACACCGGCTGGTCCGGTGCCGCTTGAATGACCGGACGGCTCACCTTCGGGTCGAGCCGCCGCCGCAGAGTTGTGAGAGCCTGCAGCGCTTTTTGTTTGTGTTCCATGGCAGGTTCCAGAGGATGCTGGTCAGAGGAATTAGCGATTAGAAGGTCGCGAAGACGACCAGACACACGTCCACCGCCGTGGTTACGCTGAGAATTTTTTGAATGGGTCTTACGGGATTTAGACATTTGCGGCTCCTCAACAGACAAAACTACGTCTGCGAGTCACCGCAAGCCTGGCTCTCGCTAACTGCCCTCACCATGGCTCCGTTTGCGCCTTCGAGTGGAAGGTGAGCCAAAATAATCGTAGCTGCCGTTTTAGCGATTGTCAAGCGGTGGCCGACTCGCTGGAATCCCGCGCCGTTTCAAGCCTGTCCGAATTTGCTCCATACTTCGTTCACCGTTGCCTTCGTTCTGAAGATTGCTCGTTCTCAAAATCATTACCTTGCATTCCTGTTTATTCGTTCCTGAGAAATAGAACTGATCTGACGTCGATGAAAAGCTTCACTCGTTCCGCCGGGCGCAAATACACAGCTACGATCTGGGCTGCATTGGTCTTGTTCCGGAAAAGTCGCTTGCCATTGTTTATTCGTTCCACTGGCACTGACGTCCGTGTGAGCCCGCGTGAGAAACAGCGCCGTCGCCGAGGACACATCTCATCCTCATCCCGCGCCCTGCATGCTTTGTTCTGGAATACTCTGAAATTCATGTTCGGGACGGAAATTGCGACGATTAAAACGCCGATTGGCGGCTATTAGCGCGTTCAGGCGCGATTGCTCGGTGGAGTACTGTGGGTAGATACGAGGTTTCGCGGAAAACGGGGTTTGCGCGAAATTCGGGGATTTCGATTGGCCATAATTTTTGATGCGATTGTGTGATGTTCACGAAGCTATTTTTCTCGATTATCCATGTTCTCTCCCTTACACACACGATTACACGAGATTGCCTCCACTCACTATCACCCATCGGATTGGGTATTTGTATTACTAGTAGTTACGCGCGGTGAATACGAAAGTTCGTGCGTGATTTTGGAGTTGTCGCTCTTTTAGAGTTAGGAGCGTTTATTTGTACAGGGAGATTTATCTTCCGAACCTCAGACATTCCCGTGGGACGTGACGCTCCAAACAAATCCGCCCCCTCACCGCGAGCTGGCCGATTTTGGCCGCCTTTGTCCGGGTTCTTGATTTCTCACTCAATTCTGTGTCGCCTTACATTTTTTGCACTGTTCACGGTCTGTGGCAACGGCACAAAGCTGTGGATGCCCTGGCTCACAATCTGGAAGTTGTGCGTTGTCGCATTCTGAGATAGGTAGTTCTATAAAAGGGGATGTCAACAAAAAAGGTTCTCCCTCGGCCGGTAGCCGAGAATTTTTTTGTCTCGATATCCAGCCCACTGTTTGCTGATGGCTCTCGATCACTCGAGAGGTTCTTCTCTGGATGGCTCTTCCGTTTCCTCGGTTCATTTTCGAGTGGTGACAACGTCCGTCGATTCTTGAAACTTGGCAAGCGATTCGATTCCGTGGCAACCATGGTTCTATCCGAGGCTCGTGGCCTATCGCTATTTCTGGTTCTCCGAGGGGGCATAGCGTGAGAACGGTGACTCGGTGCCGAAGCACACAGGGTCGGACCACCTATCTGATACTCCCCTCGAACCGAGCGTCTCAAGAACCGAACCGACCACCACCGGAGGATGGAACGGGCTCTCTACCAGAGACGCTCAAGCTGCTTGCCGATGTAATTCTTTGGCGTCGAAGCACACTCCTTTCTTCCAAATCGTCAAAGTGATCGCTGCGATCTTCCGTGCCAGGGTAAGACGTGCCATCGCCGGTCTCCTTCCTTTGGCCAGAAGCCCAGCGTAGAATTCCTGGAACGGTCCTGGTCGAGTGCTGGCAGATATCGCGGCACTCTTGAAGATGTTTTTCAGATCGTGATTATGGTTCTGGTTCAGGCCCAGCACGGTGACTCGCTCTCGGTTTCGTCGCAGTTGCCCTTTCACAAAGCGGTATTCGCCGCTGTCGTGAGTCTCGAGTCCGAATCCGCTGTAGGCCCACAACTGTCGCTTGGTGCGAAAACGATGCGGTGTCCCGAGCAGCGCCACCAGCAGGGCGGAACGAATCGGACCCAGATAAGGAATCTGGCGTAGTAATTTCACCGCCGGATGTTTCCGGCTCTCTGCCAGCAGATCGCGTCGCGCTCCCTGCCGCAACGGCTCCAACGCATCCAGTTGCTGGTAGAGTCGCTCGGCTCGCAGGCGAACTCCCGGTTCTACGATCTTGGCCAACCATTCCGCACGATGACGCGGTCGATACACCGCTGGCCCAGCACAAGGAATAGCCCAGCTTCGGTACACGGCCTTGATCCGACTCATCACCCGCGTCAGATCTTTCGTGATCGTTAGATAGCTGCGCGCCAGTTCCTTCAAAGTGCGTACCCCGTTCTCTCCATGGTAGATCGGGGAGAGAAGGTTGCCGCGCAAGAGCTCGGCCAGCTTCCGAGCATCGATCCGATCACTCTTGCTGCCATCCTTTAATAGAGCATTCTTCCGGGGATCGCAGACCAAGACATTCGCAACATGAGGCTTGAGCAGGTCATACAACCAGGCGGCGGAAGTTCCTTCTTCGAAAGTCACCAGCAAACTGCCGTGCAGCCCGCCGATGAACTGCAGAATCGTGGCCGCTTTCGTTTCGAGGACAGACTCCAGGATCAGCTTGCCGGCGGAATCCAGGACCGCAACCGAGATCGTTGCCTGATGAACGTCCATGCCAATATACTTTGCTTGGTTCATAACGGCGCTCCTTTCGGTAGGTGGTGATGCGAACGATCAAAACCTACCGCAAAGTGGGCGCCTTTTATATTGCGTGCGAAGCGGATTTCGCAACACGAATCCGGCTCATTCTGTATTAAAGTCAATCTTAAGGCGTCATTGCAGCTTCGCGTATTCGGATTTGGCGGCGATCAGAATCGGAATGTCGGGGTCGGCGTCTTTCCATAGCGCGAAGAAGGCTTGATAGGCCGTTCGTGCCTTAGTCTTGTCAGCCTGAAATGCGTAAGCGCGACCGAGTTGCAGGTGCGCCAACGCTCCCAGCGGGCAATTCACAGTGACGCCGCTGTGATCGAGGAACTTTTGGAACTCCGCCGCGGCTTCCTTGCCCTGACGCAGCAATAGATAGGCTTCGCCACGAATATACACTGGATAGAGGGACCCCCCGACCTCGAACTGAGGCAGCGGTGTGCCTAGCTCGTACGGTGCCGTGGTTCGGAGGTCTTCGAGAGCCCTTGCTGCATTACCGCGCCTAATCTCGATCGAAGCGTAAACGGCTGGTAACCAATAGCGATTTATTGCCGTGTTCAGAGGAAATTGATCAGCCAGGTTTTGTGCCATCCGCTCCGCTTGCTCGATATCTCCGACGCGCGACCAAGCCAAAGCAGCGAGAACGCTTGCATCTCGAGTAGGGGCGTCCGCCAGTGCGGGCGCGATTTCCTGGCGGGAGCGCGAGGTATTGTTGAACTCTGCTTCGCGCAGTGCCGAATTCATCTGCCATGCCGCTGCCGTTTCTTTGGAGTCATTGCTGCGGGCAAAGTCGATGGCACGTTGAGAGAGTGCACGGGCGGTTGAGAGGCGCCCGTAGAATGCCGCGGTATCGGAAGCGAAGGAAAGGAGGACGTCCTCACCTGGTTTGCCACTCGCCGCAGCGATTTGTCGCTGCATTTCGGAGTTGTCGTTCTCAAGGAAGGCCACCCCATAGCGATTTCCGTGCAGGAATGGATTGTCCACCTTGCGATCGATGGCCTTCTGATAGATCGCCTTCGCCTTATCGAGATGGTTCACAGCAGGATACAGACTCACAAGGTTGGTGAAAGCAGCGGCGCTGCCCGGATTCAAGCGGAGGTCTTCGAGGCTTGCCGTAATGGCCTTTTCATATTGTCCTAAGTAGGTGTAGCCCACCCCCAAATTGCCGAAAGGTTCGCTGTTGCGCGGGTAAGTCTGCGCCCACAATTCATAGGTCTGGATGGCTTTTTCAAGTTCGCCAGTAGCGAGAAGGTAGTAGGAACCGGAGATGCGGAATCTCTCCCGTTCGCTGACCCTATCGCGCAAATCATAGGCTTTCCTCAAGTTCTCAGTCGCTAGACCGGGCTCTCTAAGATTGGAGTACGAAATTCCCAAGGCTTCGTAGGCCGCAGCGAAATTAGGGTCGAGTTCGATCGCGCGATTGAAGAACGGAATGGCTGCCGCGCTCCCTTTCTCTTGCAGAGTCTTAACTCCCACGGAGAGAGCTTTTAGTGCTTCGAGCGAAGGCGTTGTGGCTTGATCGAGCGGGACGTCGAACTTCACTACCGTGCTGAGAGACTCGCCAAGTTTCCCTCGGAGGTCTGTCACCGCTTGGTCCAATGATTGCAAAACATGTTCTTTGTTGTCCGCCGTCACCTGCTCCAGCGCGAGAGTATCGCCTGTCTTACAATCGACGGCATCGAGGCCGATGACATACTGACTGCCCAGGCTCGCGATTGAGCCGGATATGTAAGCTTTGCCGCCGGCCCGCTGGCAGAGATCACTTGCCACGTCCGGCGTCAGCCTGGTACCAGATGGCTTCGCCATCAACTTGAGTGTGGCGCGAGTTCTTGCATTGGAGAGAATGTCGAGGAACGGGGACTGCGCCAGCTGAACTGAAATCGCCTGTTTCAAGGTGTCGTCGAAGACCGGGTCGCCAGTTGTATTGCTGAAGTCAGCCAGCACCAGCGTGTCCTCTTTGGCTAGCTTCAGCATCCTGTGGAAATAGAAGTGGCTGGCGATGGCAACTATCGCGACTGTTACAGCAACAAGAACCACAACCTTCCAGGGCCTTCTAGCAGGTGGTGTCGCCTCCGCCGCTATTGCAGGCGAGCGGGCCGAATCGGAATCTCGCATTTGTCGTCGCAAGTCCGTTCGGATATCGGCTGCATTCTGATATCGCAGCTTGCGGTCCTTCTCCAGCGCCTTGCCAATGATTTCTCCCACTTTTGGCGGGAGGCCGGGGTTCACTTTTTCGGGGGCTAACGGGGCCCTGTTCAGAATCGCATCATGGACGACCGCAGCACTGTTGCCTGTGAAAGCCATCCGCCCTGTCGCCATTTCATACAAGACGGCACCGAACGAAAACAAATCCGTTCGTGAATCCAATTTTTCGGCACGTGCCTGCTCCGGCGACATATATGCAATCGTGCCCACAGTCGATCCAGGGCTCGTCAGAAGTTCTTCCGCTGTGGCCGTAGGCAGCGAGGAAACGCCGATCCCTTGCTCGATGCGAGACGATAAGTCCAACTTTGCCAAGCCAAAGTCGAGGATTTTGGCGTGGCCGCGCTTCGTGACAAAAATGTTTGCGGGTTTGATGTCTCGATGAACTACCCCTTCGGCGTGGGCTGCATCGAGCCCGTCAGCTACTTGGATACCGAGTTCAAGGATGGCCTCCGTTTCCATCGGCTGTCCACCAATGCGATGCTTCAGTGTCACACCATCCAAATACTCCATCGCGATGAAGGTCTGCCCGTTTTCCTCAGCAATCTCGTAGACGGTGCAGATGTTCGGGTGATTCAACGCCGACGCGGCTTGAGCTTCGCGCCGGAATCGCTCTAGCGCCTGCGGATTCCGAGCGACATCATCCGGCAGAAATTTGAGGGCTACAAACCTGTGAAGGCTTGTGTCTTCAGCCTTATAGACGACGCCCATGCCTCCGCCCCCGAGTTTCTCAACGATGCGGTAGCGACAAATCGTTCGGCCGAGGATGGACGGGGAATCAACCACCTTGGATTCATCTTACGCCCGCTTCCGGATAGGTGTCGATAACGTCGCAACAGTTAGTCATCCCGGCCCTGCGAGTGAACTCACGCATTAAGTCGTTCGACGTCGCGGGCGCCAGTTCGTGAGAAAATTAAGGCGGCGCAAAGGCCTCATAAGACCATGTCCCTTTAGCTGATGACTTTCCAATCCAGATTCGGCGCCGCCGCCGAGGCGTACGACAGCTACCGTCCCGAATACCCCGCTGAGGTGTTCGAATTTATCCTCACCCATGTTTCGCTGGATCATCGTCATTTCGCGCTGGATCTCGGTGCAGGAACAGGGAGAGCGACTCGAGGTCTCGCAGGCCACGTTGAAACGGTGATTGCTGTCGAACCTGATTCGAAAATGGCGGATAAGATTCGCGGCTTTGCACCGGGTGTCGTGGTCCAGATCGCGACAGCGGAAGATTGCGCGGTGCAAACCGATAGCATCGACGTGATTGTCGTCGCAAATGCTTTGCATTGGATGGACGCCCCGCTTGTCATGAAGAATGTCACGCGTTGGCTGCACGTGGGCGGAATCTTTGCCTTGATTGACCCGCCGTTTCCTCGCACGCCGGAACCCATTCGCGAAATTGTTCGGCAGGAATTACACGAACACTGGGAATCATTCCGCGACCCGCGGCTGGGCAAAGCGGGCAATCGAAAAGAACGCATTTGGCAAAGCTTGATTATTTCGACTCCTGGACTTGCTCTCCTGGAAAAAAGGACCATAGCAAACATCAATCCTCTAACGGCAGCGGAGTTCGTCGGGTTCTGGCAGTCCACCTCTTACGGAAGTGCCTATGCTCGATCACTCGACGACTCCGCGCCCTATTGGCAAGATCTGGAGTACAGATTCAGGAGCGCTTGGCCGAAGGAAAAGATTCCCGTGGACTTCAGCCCTCTGGTCCTACTTGCGAAAAAGGAATAACAATTGCCCCAATTCACGCCTAAATGAGTATGTCAAACCAAGTTCGCTGCAGGCAGGTCACCGCATTCTCGGACGGTATCGAACGGATAGACGTTGGCGAAATCCGCTTATCACCAGCTATCTCGAAGTGAGAAAGGTGGTGATAATCTCGTTCTCCTGACGACTCAACTTCCAGCCGGCTGATCGCTTTCGGGCGCCGCAATTGCGGTGTACGCGTGTGATGGCCAGATACAGAATGTACCTTATAGACAGGCCTGCGGGGGTTTGTTAGCATGCACCCAGCGATTTGCCTCCTTGTTTGACTTACGCCCGAAGCGGCACTGGGTGGTGTGTTCGCTGGCGCGGAGTTATCTCCAATTTAAGAGCACCGGCGAATTCCTGCCAGGGGTGTGCGCATGGTGGCGGTAGCGGGAGTATTTGCGGGAGCCGACGATTTTGGCCGCGCGTCGACTGCCCTATGCTCCTCATTCCAATACATTAACGGAGCGAATCGACGCGTCCCGCGCGCGCGGTTGTGTTTTGTGTATCTCGGCCCTGGAGAACGATGACAGCCAGCCTTTGCCTCGAGGATTGCTGACACCGATTCGATATAACCAAGGAGCGGAGATGAACAACTACGATGGTCCTGACTTCTCCTTCGATGCGGCAGTTCTTCGAATTTGCCTGCTTTTTGCTTTGATCTTTGCGCTGTGTCCGAACGCAGGCGCGCAATCGACCGCCTTGCTCAACGGAACGGTTTCCGATCCGTCGGGCGCCGCGATTGCAACAGCAAAAGTAGTCTTAAGGAATACGGGGACAGGCATCGAATGGAATACGCAAACCAATAGCTCTGGGCTATATGTCTTCCCGTCGGTCCCCCCTGGGAACTACCAGATCACTGTCACTGCGGAAGGTTTTCAGAAATTGCTCCTCTCGGATCTCAAGCTGGATGTTGCTACCGCCGTAACTAAAGACATCCAAATGCGAGTCGGCTCGGTCACCCAGGAGGTGCAAGTCACAACAGAAGCTCCCTTGATCGAGACTTCCACCCCTGGCCTGGGGCAGGTTATCAACGCAAAAACTGTGCAAGAGATTCCATTGAATGGCCGTCACTTCGTCGATTTGAACCTGCTGACGCCCGGTACCGTCACTCCTCCAGCGAATGGATTCCTGACGGCCCCGCTCCGGGGCCAAGGCTCGTTTGCCATCAACACGGCGGGCCAGCGGGAAGACACCACAAACTGGCTGGTCAATGGCATCAACTTGAACGATCCAGTTCAGAATCAGGTCACTTTCCAGCCACCGGTAGACACGCTGTCGGAATTCAAAGTGGACAATTCCACGTTTCCGGCCCAATACGGGCGCAATTCGGGCTCTATCGTCAATATCGCTACCCGTTCTGGCGTCAACGAGTTTCACGGTGAGGCATTCGAGTTTTTCCGTAACAATGCCCTCGACGCCCGCAACTTTTTCAATGCTTTTCCCACTCCTCAGGCTCCTTTCAAGCACAACGAATTCGGCGGCGACGTGGGAGGTCCCATCAAGAAGAACAAGATTTTCTTCTTCGTGGCCTACGAGGGCATCCGCCAGAATCAGGGTTTGACTCTGGGTGCCATCGTTCCGAGCCAAAACCAGATTGCAACGGTCACTTCTCCGGCTGTTCTGAGCCTCTTAAAACTTATTCCTCCTGCTAACACGCCGGGTACTGACACGACCGGCGTTCCCGCAAATTTTAACGGTTTTAGCGGGGCTGCTCTCGCCGATGTGAGTCTGAATCAAGGCTCTGGAGACCTGGATTTCGAGTTGACTCAAAATGACCGCCTTCATTTCTATTACGTGATGCAGAAGGATCTCCGCGAGGAACCAACTCAGGGCGGCGCAGCGCCGGCCAATATCCCAGGATTCGGGGATACCAGGGACGGGTTCCGCCAACTGATGACCATCAGTGAAGATCATGTCTTCAGTCCGGCGTTGACGAATACGGTGCGCCTCGGCTACAACCGCATCCACCTTACCTTCACCCCGACCGCCTTGAATCCTGCCGATTTTAATATCGGCCTTCCAGCAGGTTCCCCGGTGGGTGTGGGCATACCGAACATCAACGTCACAGGCGATCTGAATTTCGGCGGGCCGCTCAACGAACCTCAGGGGCGTGGCGATACGACTGTCGTGCTGAACGATACTCTGAGCTGGCTCAAGGGCCGCCACTCCATGGCTTTCGGCGGTGAAATCCGGCGGGCTTACAACAACAACATCGCCGAGAACGTTGGCAGTTTCACTTACCCCACGATGACGGCTTTTCTCAGCGATCAGGCGACGAACTTTACCGTCCTGCTCGGCGCTGGAAATGACCGGATCCTACAACCGTCATACGGAGTGTTTGCGCAGGACAGCTTCAAATGGAAATCAAATTTCACCTTCAATTTCGGCCTAAGGTATGAATGGAATTCCACGCCATCCGAGGCCAGGGACCGTTTCACGAACTTTGACCTTACGACTGGCACCCTTTTCGCCTCGCCCCAGCCGTATCACACCAATAACAAAAACTTCCAGCCTCGAATCGGTTTTGCCTGGGATCCTTTCAAGGACGGCAAGACTTCCATTCGCGCCGCCTATGCGATCTTGACCCAGGATCCAACTACGAACATTGTGAGCCCCCTGAGCGGCAACCCCCTCATGGCCTTCCCCATCAGCATCAGTACTGCGGCACCCGCGATCTCGCTCGAGAACCCTCAGGCTTCAGCCACCGGCTTCAGCCTGGGTCCTAGTGCGATCGATTCAAACTTCGACAACATGTATGCGCAGGATTGGAATGTAACTGTCGAACGCCAGATCACTAACTCGTTGGGCGTAGAAGCTGCATACGTCGGTGTGAAGGCTACTCACCTTCAATTGACAGGCAATTTCAACCAACCGTTCGTTACGGATGGTTTCTACGACCCAACTCGGCCTTACACCACTCTTCCGCTTACAAGCCCCGTCCTGCCGGCCGAGTGTGCTCCTCCCAATCCTCCGTGTAGCGTCGGCAATATCCCTCGCGTTTTCAGCCCCGGGAATTCAAACTACAACGCGTTTTGGCTCACACTTAACAAACATCTATCCAGGGGTTTCGAGTTCCTGGCCGCCTACACGTATTCACATTCTTACGACTACAGCTCCGTCAGTTCCGGAGATGCGGTTCCCGTCCAGAACGTTTACAACCCCCGCGGAGATTACGGGCCATCAGAGTTCGACACGCGTAACCGCTTCGTGCTGAGTGGTTTCTACCAATTCCCATTCAAGGGAAACCGGCTCGTGTCCGGATGGCAGGTCGGATTGATCACCATGGCTCAAGACGGAAACCCGATTACTCCGCTTCTTACCATTGGTCCGGCACCGGGCTCCTCACTCACAGTGAGACCGGATCAACTGCAACGCGTCTCGAGCACGGGCCATCACGCTCAGTTCTATAGCAACACGTCCATATGCCAGCCATTTGTGGCTGAACCGCTCATGGGCACCACTCCCGCCATCCCGGACTGCGCAGTTACACCGAATGCGGCATTTGCGGTTCCATGCACGTTCAGCAATAGTCCGACTAAACCGGGCGGCAACGTCTACCCAATCGTTCCCGGAAGCTGCCATCCCGGAAGCGCCCGTCGCGATTCACTTCCCGGGCCGGACTTTATCAACACTGACTTCTCGATCGTCAAAAACACGAAGATCACGGAACGGGTGAATTTGCAGTTCCGCTCCGAATTCTTCGACGTTTTCAACCATCCGAACTTCGGCAACCCGGTCAACACGGCAACCAGCAGCGCGTTCGGCCATATCCTTAACACACGGTTTCCGGTCGGCGACTTCGGCTCTGCGCGTCAGATTCAATTCGCGTTAAAGCTGATCTTTTAGTTCGGGCATGAGTTCGAAGCGCGGGCCTCGTCGTCCGCTCTTTTCCGTTTGTATAGTCGCCAATTCGAATCGCTGTCACCAGTAATCGGGATCGGAAATAAATTCGCCCGCTGTGAGGTACAGACCATGAATTTCTTTGCGCGGCTTGTTTTGTTCGTCGCAGGTGGATTTATTGCCACGTCAATGGTGGCGTCCGCTCAGACGACCTCCACCTACCGAGCAACGGAGGGCGATTATGTCGCGCACGACTTCAAGTTCAAGTCGGGCGAAGAGCTTTCAGAGCTTCGCCTGCACTACAGAACTTTGGGAAAGCCAGAGCGTGACGCCCTGGGACGCGTGAAGAATGCCGTCCTCATCTTGCACGGAACCGGAGGGTCTGGCCAACAGTTCTTGCAACCGCAATTCGCCGGAGAATTGTTTGGCCACGGCCAGCTGCTCGATGTCGATCGCTATTTCATCATCTTGCCCGACGGCATTGGCCACGGAAAATCTTCGAAGCCCAGTGACGGCTCACACGCCCATTTTCCAGCATACGACTATGACGATATGGTGGCCGCGCAGCATCTCCTCGTTACCGAAGGGCTGGGAGTGCAGCACTTGCGATTAATTTTCGGTACTTCCATGGGCTGCATGCACTCCTTCGTTTGGGCCGAGACCTACCCAGACTTTATGGACGCTTTGATGCCCATGGCTTGCCTGCCTGTGCAGATCGCGGGGCGCAACCGCCTTTGGCGCAAGATGCTGATGGATGCGATCCGGAACGATGCCGCTTGGAACGGTGGCGAATACAAGGAAGAGCCGAAGGAGGCCCTCATTGCGGCACAAGATCTACTGGTGATTGCGGGAAGCGCGCCCCTGTTGATGCAGCAGACGCTGTCAACTCGCGATGCGGCAGACAAGTATGCGGAAGATGCGGAGAAGCATGCCAGCACACTTGACGCAAACGATTTGCTCTACCAAGTGAACGCCTCGCGTAACTATGATCCGTCTCCACAACTGGAAAAGATCACCACGCTTGTCATGTGGATCAATTCCGCAGACGATTTTATCAATCCGCCTGAACTCGGTATCGCCGAGAAGGAAAGCAAGCGGCTCAAAAACGGGACATTTGTCCTAATTCCCATCAGCGAGCAGACACACGGTCACGGCACGCATACCTGGGCCGTGGTATGGCAGCTTTATCTGAAGGAAATTTTGGATAAATCAGCTCACTAACGCAGGTTTTTAAAATTGGGCCAGGATGATTTGCTCAGGATGTCAGATAGGTGTTGATAAATCTCTTACCACCACGTATCCGTGATTTGCGATGGCTCCCGAGGCATTAGCCGAATCTTGAAACTTGAGTATCCAATGCAGTCTTGTTACGTTCCCCCTATGGCCGACCTGCCTTCTACCGACTTGTGGTCCGAGAATCGACGACGGAGCAAACGTGTCAAAGCGAGGGTCCCGGTGGTAGTTCGATTCCAAGATTCTAATAAACGGTTCATATCAGAAGCGACGCACACCGTAATTGTTAACGAACACGGGGCGTTGTTACTTCTTGCGGCTTCAGTAGAGGTTGATCAGATAATCCGTCTCGAGAACTCAAATCTGGGAGAGGAATTGCTTTGCCGAGTGACCGGCTTGGGTCCGAGCTTCATGGGTAAGACGCAGGTTGCGGTTGAACTCATCATGCCGACACCCGGTTTTTGGAGCAGCGGGTCTAGTTCGAAGACACCCAATATTGGATAGATGTCGAGAAATCCGCTTATCACCACCAATCTCAAAATGGGACGTTGCCCTACGGACCGTAATCGTCACTTTCTCAGCACGCACTTAGGTTGCCTTGGCCCGCGATTAGGGTTGCCGCCCGTGGCCGTCGATGGGTACTGGAGAGGATCTCGGAACAATGTCCAAAGCATATTTCTCGAACCTCTTAGTTGGCTATAGGACGTGCCAGCTCAACCGGTCGATGCAACACCATCTAATCAGTTGATCCGCCAACACTTCCCTTGAAGAAACGATCTGTTTGGCTGACTCGGCCAAAACCTAGCCAGGGTAACGTTTTGGTTGATCTAACCTAGCCAGCGCTTTTAGCTTTTGTTTTCAACAAAATGTGGGTCCGAGCTGAGTGTTGCGTCGACCCATTGAGACCACCCGCATTTTCGTTGATTCTCTGGTGCCAGTTTGGTGTCAGTTTTCGTGCAGTTTAGTGCAGCAGGTTGCAGAGTGTCGATCTGCTTATTCTTCAATCGCTTGCGACGCCACGCAGCATAGTGCGGATAGAGGCGAAAGGATTATGAGTCCGATGCTCTAACCAGCTGAGCTACGGGCCCTTCTACTTACAACATACTACAAGACAAAAACTTAATGGACAAAAGTCGCCCCCTGCTGACGAACGTCATTGTGTTCGGTGGCGGTTGTAATGGCGGTTCAAGCGCACTACCTAGGTATGGGTCTAGCTCGTCAGTGCTGCGAGAGCGAATAGCTCAGGGATTCCCAGCGTTTCTCAAAATCCAAACCTTCAGTTCATCGGAAATCAAATTATTCGCCTTGGCGTTTGGATGGTCGTCGAGGGGAGTGACCCATAGAGTTTCCTCCGGCCCGTGGTCTTTGAGGCCGTCAATTAATTCAATTACCGGCACCTTCTCGGCAGCCATGACATCTTTAATTTTCTGATGCGCAGCTTCGAATGGGTAACTGTCGCCATTAATCTGGTGAAGTTCGGGAAGTAGGGCTACCAGGAGCTTTGCATCATGGCTTCGAATCGAATTCGCCAAGCTTACGAGGGCTTTTTTGCAAGCTTGGAACCCCGGACGGCCATCGTCGTAAAGCGACGCGTAGTATGTCTTCCAGTCGGGCCGTACACCTGTGTGTCGCATAAGACCATCGATGCGGTTGGTCGCAAAAGCGATCAGATAGGAGCGATCTATAAGAAAACCCTTCTTCTCGATGGGCACGGGCTCTGGATCGTTGATGAAAAACACTAGTACGACCAGATCCGGATGATATTTCCACCCAATCGTTTCGTAGTACGTTACCTCCTGGACCGTATCGTAGTTTCCGACACCAGTGTTCATCACCTCCGCACGGTTATAACCCGCGGGTAAATCAGCATTCAGTTTTCGTTCCAGGAACTTTGCCGCGGTATTTTCCTCTTTAACGCCCCAGCCGAACGTCGTCGAATCCCCAAGCATCATCACGCGATAAACACCTGGCGGCTTCTCGAGCGAGAACTCTCGGTCCCGAAGCCCTTCGGAATTGATCGAAACAGGTACGCCCATAAGAAATGCAGAGCGATTCGGCGCATGAGCAAAACTTAAGTCCGGATTCGCAACAGGGCGCTTCAATTTCACCGCGTATTTCCACATTTCCATCGAAAAGTCCAGGCTGTGCGCAAAAATCACGCGAAGTGCCACTTCCATAGCCGCGCATCCCAACAGAATTGCAAAAGCCAGCACAACGACATTCAGAAGGACGCTCGGACGCCCTGCGGGGGGTCTTTCAGCGGGCATTTGAGGTTTGTCGGCTGCCAGTGGTACGAACTTCCTCACTCATTCAATCTTGCTGTCCTGTTTTCATGCGCAGATTTTGGATGTGGCGATCGTAATGTTCGGAAAAACTTTTGCATCGTACCTGTCTCTTGCCCGCGAAATTAATTCTACCGTGTTTCACCAGCGCGGCCTACTGTTCCTTGTCTTGCTGCGTTTCGCCTGCGCGGACGTCCAGACGTACTAGGTAGTCTAAAGTTGGCCCGCGGGCGACCATTTTTGACAATATCTTAAAGCAAATTCCATGATGCACTGCGCCGGTACTTCGAGACCCTGTCTCGAGTCGGCAACGTAATCGATTCCGGAACTCTTCCGCGAGCGGTGCGGCCCGCATCGAAAACAGATTGAATTTACGCCGTCTGGAATATCCGGGAGCGGAAATTCCCCGAGACCAAAGAAATAGGGTTGCATCGAAACCGCGAGCATGCATATATTTGAACCTGGTCGGCAGGCACAAGTGGGCGCGTGGTGGCGCTCTTTTAAGGCCGCCGATTTATGTGACCAATCTGCTTCGGCGTGCGTCCAACCTTCGAAGCAGAAGTTGGGCATCCTAGCTCAGTCCTCGGGGTTCGGATGGTATTGATTACTCGAAGCGTTTGGCGGAGCCTCTACCGAGCACTCCGCACCAGCCTGCCCTCCGAAAAACCCTGGCACCAGGCAATCCAGCTTCCACACGCCACTACCAACACGACAACATTCCGTTTTACAACAGCCATTAAAATCTTAGCGTAGCGGAGGACTTCATGGCGACGAACCTCGTCCAGATTGGTAACGATGCTGAGATGGAGATTAAGAGGCGCTTAGAGGAGGAACGCGCGCGCCTACGAAAAGTTGCAGGCCTTGACGCGCCGGAGCATTTCCACCGCCCGGTTGAACGCGCCTTCACTGCCGAACAGCGCAACCATGTAACGATTTTATTTGGCGGCTTCACCTGGAAACATGAAGACTTGATTCGCGCTGTCTTCCAAGGATGCGGTTACCGCTGCGAAAAGCTTCCGGTTCCGGACGTCCCTGCTTTTCAAACCGGCAAGGAATTCGGCAACAACGGTCAGTGTAATCCCACCTATTTTACGGTCGGCAATCTCGTGCAGTACCTGCAATTCCTGGAAAAGGAAGGCCTCTCGCGCCAGCAGATTCTGGACAACTACGTCTTCTTCACCGCTGGTTCATGCGGGCCGTGCCGCTTCGGTATGTACGAGGCGGAATATCGCTTCGCGCTGAAGAATGCGGGCTTCGACGGCTTTCGAGTCCTCTTGTTCAAAGACAGCGATGGAATTAAAGCTGAGTCCGGAGAGCCTGGTCTGAAATTTACGATCGATTTCGGCTTCGGTATGTTGAACGCCATGCACTTGGGCGACGTAATCAACGACATCATCTACCAAATCCGGCCTTTTGAAGTGACAAAGGGAGAGAGCGATCGGATCTTCCGCGAGGCCGTCGATGGGTTGTGCGAGGACCTGAAGAATCGCAAATCGTTTGAGATCGAACAGGCGGCCCCCAATTGGGCGAAGCCGAAGTTCAAGAACAACAAGATCCTGCGCAACTCGTTCAACGTGTTTGGGAAATGGCACGAAAACATGTGGGGCAAGGATTACCTGGGCGCGTTGGAAGCTGCTCGTGAAAAGCTCAATTCAATTGAGGTGGACCGCACCAAGGTGAAGCCAGTGGTGAAAATCACCGGCGAGTTTTGGGCTCAGCTCACGGAGGGCGACGGGAACTTTCACATGTTCGAATTTCTCGAGCGCGAGGGCGCGCAAGTCTTGGTTGAGCCAATCGCCACATGGGTCGCCTACCTCATGTACCAAGCCAAGGCCCATGCGATTGCTAAATGGCCGGTTAATCGCCCGCACCGGAATCCGAAGTGGTACGACGCCAAAAAGCAATTCGCCAACTACATCGGCCTGCGCAAGAAGCTCTGGGGTATTGGCGCGGGGCAGCGCATGTGGAATTTCTTTTATCATCGCACCATCACGCAAATGGGCGGGATCACCCACCACCTCGTGCCCCAGAACGAGCTCGCCGATCTCGCGAATCCTTTCTACAACCAGTTCGCACGAGGAGGTGAAGGGCACCTCGAGGTGGGAAAGAACGTTTATTACACCATCCACAAACTGTGCCATATGGTGCTGGCGCTGAAGCCTTTCGGCTGCATGCCTTCGTCGCAGTCCGATGGCGTGCAATCCGCCGTGATCAACAAATTTAAGGACATGATCTTCCTGCCTATCGAGACTTCGGGTGAAGGCGAAGTGAACGCGCACAGTCGCGTACAGATGGCCCTCGGAGAAGCGAAGGTGAAAGCCAAGGGGGAGTTCGAGCAGTGTCTAAAATCGACTGGCAAGAGTCTGCAGGAGATCCAGACTTATATCGAGGACCATCCCGAGCTGAAGCGGCCCTTCTATCACGTGCCGCACCGCGAAGGAGTTGCTGGAACCGCGGCGCAATTCATCCTGCACGTCAGCGATCGGATCGATCACGATACGCGGTTCTGGAAGAGGGCAAGAGTTTCGGGAGTCGCGATGCCAGCGGCGTCCTGCAACTGAGAAACTTTACCAGAGAAATTCGCGCCGCCCAGCGGACAAGGATCTGTGGGCGTCAAATATAACGCCGGCTCTAACGCACAAGCCAATGAGGACGCGATGCACGACCACAACACTTCGCAACTAGTTCAGATTACCCCGCTCCGACCGCAAGTGCAGCGAATCACTCACGCGCAGAAACCGCACGACCATGTCACTAAGTTTCTGGTTGGACTCGACATCGGGTCGACCACTGTCAAGGCAGTGATCGTGGATGCGGCCACCGACCAGGTCCTTTGGCAGGACTACCAGCGCCACGAAACGAAGCAGCCCGAGAAAAGCCTCGAATTCCTAAAACGCATGGAAGCCGAAGTTGGCATCAATCGGCAGAACACACGCATGTTCGTGACAGGCTCTGGGGGCGGCGGAATCGCGGAACAAGTCGGTGCGAAATTCGTGCAGGAAGTCACGGCAGTCTCGCTCGCAGTCGAAAAGCTTCATCCCGAAGTCTATTCGGTGATCGAGCTTGGCGGTCAGGACGCAAAGATCATCGTCTTCAAGGATGACGACGAGACCGGGCGCAAGAAAAAGATTCCCTCGATGAACGATAAGTGCGCGGGCGGCACAGGAGCGGTGATCGATAAAATCAATGCCAAGCTAAAAATACCCGCGGTCCAATTAGGGGAACTGAAGTACCAGGGAATCAAGCTGCATAAAGTGGCTGGAAAGTGTGGCGTTTTCGCGGAAACCGACATTAACGGCTTGCAGAAAGTAGGGACGCCGCCCGATGAGTTGATGGCTTCTCTGTTTGAAGCTATCGTGCTTCAAAACCTCAGCGTGCTAACGCGAGGCCACACACTGCGCCCCCATGTGCTCCTTCTCGGAGGCCCCAACAGCTTCATTCGCGGCATGCGCGAAGCATGGCAGGCCAACATTCCCCGCATGTGGCAGGAGCGCAAAGTAGCGATTCCGGATGGTGCGAAGCCGGAAGATCTAATCAAGGTCCCGCAGAATGCTCAATACTTCGCCGCACTGGGCGCGGTTGAGTTTGGCCGCAGCGAGGACGACTGCATCGGCTGCTACCAGGGCTATGACAAACTACTCCGATATATTGAGTTCGGGCGCCAAGAAGAAAAGGCCAAGGCTGGAGGCAAAGCGCTGGTTGGTGATCCGACCGAACTCGACCTCTTCCGCGAATCCTACCGGCCCAAGAAGTTCACGCCGGCCACATTTCAGAAAGGCAGCACTGTCGGTGGCTTTATTGGAATCGACGGCGGATCTACCTCGACCAAAGCAGTTCTCCTCGATGAGAAAGGCGACATACTCTGCAAGTCCTATCAACTCTCAAACGGGAACCCGATCCAGGACACAATTGAGATGTTCGAAAATCTGCGCGGCCAGGTCGAGAAGCAGAGCGCCAAACTAGAAGTCTTGGGCGTAGCAACGACAGGTTACGCCAAAGACATACTGAAAGATGTTCTCCAGGCAGATGTCGCTCTGGTCGAGACAGTGGCACACACGGAATCCGCGCTGAAATTCTACGAAGACCCGCACGTGATCGTGGACGTCGGTGGGCAAGACATCAAAATCATCATTTTGCACAATGGCCGCGTGAAAGATTTCAAGCTGAATACGCAGTGTTCCGCCGGAAATGGATATTTTCTTCAATCCACGGCGGAAGGTTTCGGGCTTAATGTAAACCAATTCGCCGACCTCGCTTTCTCGGCGCAGGCTATGCCCGTGTTTGGCTATGGTTGCGCGGTGTTCATGCAGTCCGATATCGTGAATTTTCAGCGTCAAGGCTGGCAGGCGGAGGAAATTCTGGCCGGCCTCGCCGCCGTGCTGCCAAAGAACGTCTTCCTCTACGTTGCGAGCATTCCCAATCTTGCAGCGCTGGGCACCCGTTTCGTGCTACAGGGCGGTACACAGAATAATCTCGCGGTTGTAAAGGCCGAAGTAGATTTCATCCGCAATAGTTTTCGAGCGGCTGGCAAAAAACCTGAAATCATCGTGCACGAACACTGCGGAGAATCAGGAGCCATCGGTGCCGCTCAGGAATCGCTGCGGGTATGGCGCAATGGCCAGCAGAGCACGTTTATCGGCCTCGACGCCGTCCGCAAGATTGAGTACCGCACCACCCGTAATGAAGCGACGCGCTGCTACTTCTGCAAGAACAACTGTCTGCGGACTTTCATCGACGTGCGGACCGAACCGGTGAAAAACCTGGTGCCGATCGAGAAAGTCACGAAAGTTCCGCTCATGGTTGGCGAGCAGAGGCTGATTATTGCCACGTGCGAAAAGGGAACAGTGGAAGATCTCAACGATATGAAGGACATCAAGGCCGGGCTCGACGAAATTCGAGACAAGCATCCGAATTTTGTCGACTACGCGTCGAAGGAGGTCTTCCGCCCCACCAATGCGAAGAGCGTTGCTGACCCGATTCCTGCTCGCGCATGGACGAAGGCCGCCAAAGAGCGCGTGACCCTGATGCAAAATCGCCGCAAAGTGCGCATCGGCATCCCCCGCGTGCTGAATATCTACACGTATGCGCCTCTATTCAATGGCTACTTCGAAAGCCTTGGCGTGCAGCCGGAGAATATTATTTATTCCGATTACACCAGCTCGGAGCTTTACCGCGCCGGTGCGAGCCGTGGGGCCATCGATCCTTGCTTCCCGGCAAAGATTGGAATCTCGCACGTTTACAATTTGATTCAGGAGAAGCATCACAAGAAGCCGCTCGACGTGATCTTCTTCCCGATGTATGACGTTCTTCATTCGCCCTTAGTGAAAATCGTCGGCGCTAATGCGTGCCCCACCGTGACGGCAACACCAGAAACCGTCAAGGCCGCATTCACCAAGGAAAACGACGTGTTCGCCGAATACAATCTGAAATATATCGATCCGGTGCTTAACTTCGCTGATCGCAAGCTCTTTGCGTACCAGATGCTGCAAGCCTGGCAGCCAGTTCTCGGGCTTTCACCCGAGGAGAACGACCGCGCCGTGGAAGCCGGATTCGCGGCACTCGAGGATTACGAATCCAGTATCCGCAAGCGCGCGCGCCAGGTGCTCGATCAGCTCGAACGCGAAGATCGCATCGGTATCGTGATGCTGGCTCGGCCCTATCACCATGATCCCGGTCTCAATCACGAGATCCTCGACGAATTCCAGAAGCTCGGTTATCCCATCTTTTCGCAAAACACGCTTCCGCTGGACGAGGACCTACTCGAGAGGCTTTTCGGTGAGGAGGTAAGGGTCGGCGTTGTCACCAGCCCGCTCGATATCACCGACGCGTGGAAAAACTCCTATTCCTGCAGCACCAATCACAAAGTCTGGGCCGCCAAGTTTGCAGCCCGGCATCCCAACCTTGTGGCCCTCGAAATCTCGAGTTTCAAATGCGGGCATGACGCGCCCATCTACGGCGTTGTAGAAGGGATCGTGGAGCAGTCAGGTACGCCTTACTTCTGCTTTAAGGATCTCGATGAGAACAAGCCTTCCGGATCCATCAAGATTCGTGTGGAGACTATCGATTATTTCCTGCGCCGCTACCGCGAAGAAGTGATCCGCAAGCATAAGGCTTCGCAAGACATCGAGGCCGAGCTCGCCGCGCTTGAAGCCCAGTTGCGGCGCGAAATGGCAGAGACTGCAGCGCCAGAATTGGTGCAGCTACAGCTTGCCGGCAACGATTCCGGGCCGGTGGCGCATGGAATAGCAGCAGACTGATTCATAAAACTGGATCAGCCTCTGAAGCATCGCCTTACTGATGTAACTGAACTTCACCTTGGCACCGGTAGTGGTGCCCGAGCGCGCGACTGGATTGCGCCGAAAGCAGGCATGTCGTCAAACGCCACGTCCTGAAAATAAGCGCTTATCTTTATTTCAACCGACGGATCGCAGCCATCACTTTTAGCCACCAATCCTGAATACTGCTTCAACTCTCCGCACATGTACGCTACTCTCGGATTTTGTTATCCGGAGAATTCGCGAAGTGCCCAACGCCATCGGGAAGCCGTTCAATTCATCTGGAAGTCCGGAACTTGCCCACCCAAAGCGTTACAGCCGTGTGCAGAAGCTAAAATACTTTGCGATCAGCACCTTTCTGCTCTTTCACATTCTGGCCATATCCTGCTGGGCTTTGCCGTTCAGCAACCCACTGATCTCCTCATTCAGAAATCTGGTGCGGCCATACTTCATATGGTCAGGACTATTTCAATCCTGGGACATGTTTTCTCCCGACCCGAAAAGAGTTAACAGCTACCTCGAAGCGATCGTCATCTATAAAGACGGATCGAACACACTGTGGAGCTTCCCCAGAATGGAACTCCTCAACGCCAATGAACGGTACGCGAAGGAACGCTATCGCAAATTCGAGGAAAATCTGCAGAACGATCAATATTCCGGCTTGTGGCCCGATGCCGCTCGCTACATCGCCCGCCTGAACAACCAAAAATCAAGTCCGCCAAAGACGATCATGCTGGTTGTGAGGTGGTCGGAAACCATCCCTCGGACGGATGACAAATACGATCGCGGGCCCTGGAACTCAAACATTTTCTTCACTTACGATGTGCAGCCTGAGGATTTGAAGTGAGGCTGAGGTCTCTGCTTGACGCTTGGAATGCTTTCTTCTTTGCGCCAAAATCACCTCTGCCGATCGCCTTGTTTCGCATCCTGTATGGCTTGCTGGTTATCGCTACCCTGCTTCTACTCCGGCCTGACTGGCTCACCTGGTTTGGTACTCATGCGTGGGTGAGTCTCTCCACGATGCACGCACTTGAACCCGGCCCGCGACTTAACCTGTTCACGATCATCCCGCAAAACGATATCTGGATTGAAGCGCTGTTTTGGATGTTTCTGGCCTCGGCGTCGCTTCTCACCGTGGGTCTGTTCACCCGTTTCAATAGCGTGCTCGTATTTCTCTGCCTTACCTCGATCCAACAACGAAATCTCTATATCACTAGCGGTGGCGACACGTTCTTAAGGCTGGCGGGGTTCTTCTTGATCTTCGCTCCAGCGGGAGCAGCTCTTTCCGTAGATCGCCTGATTCGAATCAGGCGCGGAAAGGAGGGCGGCAGCGTGCTGCCTCGCCCGCCGTGGGCACAGCGCATGATTCAGTTCGAAGTAGCGCTGCTTTATTTCAGCTCATTTTGCTGGAAAGCGCAGGGAGCTCCTTGGATTCATGGCACCGCGCTCTACTATGTGTATCATCTTGATGAATTTCATCGCTTCCCCGTGCCTTCGCTGTTTCTCCGCCCGACAATCCTTAAGTTGGGAAGCTGGATGGCGCTCGCGCTGGAATTCTCCCTGGGCACTTTAATTTGGATCAAGGAATTTCGTTACATCCTCTTGTCCCTCGGGGTGCTATTCCATCTATGGCTTGAATACTCGCTGAATATTCCTATGTTCGAATGGGATGTGCTCGCGGCATATGTTTTATTCATCGAGCCCGAGGATTTGACTCGTGCCTGGAAGTGGGTACGTGGCCGCGTCGCTGTGAAGGCTCTTCAACGCTTGTGATACTCACGTTTCGTCGGGCCGCTGCAAAATGGTCCGAGCAGGCGAGACGTTCGTTTTTCGAACATCGCTGCTCGGCTTCCTACGGAATCGTGACCCAAACGGAACATGCGTGTGGGTTCGATTCTTCCCCGCTGCCTTTCTGCGCCGTCACCGCCAATAAGTGTTTTCCTGATTCAAAGAGAAGCGGCTGGCTTTCTCCTTCAATGCCCCTCACGGATCCGCTCGCATCAGCGGGAACCGGAATTATGAACAACTTGTAGGGTTTATCTCCCGAAATGTCGTAGACAAAAAACTTCGCGATGCATTTCTTGCTGACTTTTTGCGAGCATGCGGGCATGGCCGTAAAGTCATAGTCGAACTTCACGATAATCGCGTGTTTCGGCGGCTGGGCTTGCTCTTGCGCCAGGCAACGTCCCGTCAGAATGACGCTGCCAAAAACGGCAAAAACGAGAATCCGCGGTCGTGATTTCGAGAGAAACATATACTGCCTCATTCTACATGGAGTCGTTTCCTCAACCACATCATACGTATGGGGTTACGCCTGGGCGCCGCGGCTCGATAATTCGGTAAGGCTATCCCGCGTGATCGGTGCTTAAACGGCCGGGAGTCCCGCCGGTTCTGCGAAAGGCTGCCTCGTTCCCACGTCCGCGTTACAATCTCATGGCAATAGCCGACAAGGGAAAACTCTTTCTAGTCGCTTGGCGCATTGTTTCATAATTGGGTGACGCTCTCTGCGAGCATTCTGAAGGAGAAAACTCTGTGAGAATGATCACCGGTTCTGCAATCTGCGCAATCCTTGCTATTGTCTCCATCTCGTCTTCGCACACGCAGAACACCAAAAACAAACTCTCGCCGGCAACGGCTCGCGAATCAGATATCGCGCGCGGGAAATATCTAGTCGAAGAGGTTGCGAAGTGCTCGGAATGCCATACCCCACGCGACGCCCAAAATCAGCTCGATCCCGATCGCTGGTTACAGGGCGCACCCAACTGGATTACGTCGGTCAAGCCCGCGCCGAACTGGGCGGATCGCGCTCCCGCACTCGCCGGTTTTCCAGGATATTCAGACAGAGACGGCTTCGACATACTCGAAAAGGGGATCGGTGCAAACGGCGAGGCGATTCGCCCCCCGATGCACATTTACCACCTGAAACACGAAGATGCTGTCGCGATTATTGCCTATCTTCGTTCCCTCCCCAGCGGCCCGAAGTAAGCAAGCTCGACGCCCAAATGTTCTGCCTCTCATATGTAACGCATAATGAAACGGAGTACGTCTAAGGAAGAGCGCGTTTTAAGGCGGCAAATGGCTGAAGGCGAAATGGCTGTAAGGTAACAAGGGTACATAGGTGGTGAATGAGCATTGGGCAAAAAAATTCGGCAGTTTGGATTTTCTGGTGCGCCGCGTGCGTCGTCTTAGTGACGTCTCTCGCCACATCCGCATTCCCGTGCGCAATTTTCCAAGCGGCCCAGGCGCCCGTGGCGAAACAAGTAGGCGTAGTGAAAAGCATCAACGGAAACGCGCTCATACTAACGACGGATTCGGGTGCGGACGTTGCGGTGCAAATCGCGAGCAGTGCGAAGATGGTTCGCGTGGCGCCAGGCCAAACGGACTTGAAGAGCGCCGCGCCAATTCAACTCTCGGATCTTCACGCCGGTGACCGCATCCTGGTGCGCGGGCAACCGTCAAGCGACGGGAAATCGTTCGTCGCGGTTGGCGTAATTGCGATGAGCCGGTCCGATGTGGAGGCAAAGCATCAAAGCGAACGCGAAGACTGGCAAAAGCGCGGTATTGGCGGCCTCGTGAGCTCTGTCGATGCCAGTACGGGCACGATCACCATCTCCGTCACGAGTGCGAGTGGAAAGAAATCAATCGCCATTCACACCACCAACGCCACAATCCTCCGCCGTTACGCACCGGATTCTATTTCATTCGACGAAGCCAAAGCGGCGCCATTCGACCAGATTAAGCCAGGAGATCAACTGCGGGCCCGCGGGACGCGCAGCGCGGACGGAAACGAATTCACACCCGAGGAAGTCGTTTCCGGAAGTTTTCGCAATATTGCTGGAACCATTTCCTCGATCGACGCCAATGCAAATACGATAAGCGTGATGGATATCATCTCCAAAAAGCCGTTTGTCGTGAAAATTACGAGCCAATCCCAATTGCGCCGCTTACCTCCGGAAATCGCTCAACGGATCGCATTTCGTTTGAAGGGCGCGGGAGCTGGAGGAGCGCAGGACGCTGCGCACCCGTCTTCACAGCCTGCAGGCACGAATGTCGGCCCCCAGCATCCTGAGGGAGCTGCCGCAGGCCGTTCCCCCGGCCAGGCCGATTTCCAGCAGATTGTGAACCGCATGCCCGCGGCCACACTCGCGGATTTCAAAAAGGACGAAGCAGTGATGATCGTCGCCACAGAGGGAAGTACTTCCGGCCAAGCCACAGCCATTACCGTGCTCGGCGGCGTCGAACCTATCCTCGCCGCCGCACCGGCCGGGAGCCAAGCAATGACTCTCTCGCCGTGGAGCTTGGGCGGTGCTCCTGCAGTGGCCGGTGACGCTCCGTAAACTCATGCGCCGGCCCGCGCCCAAATTCAACCCAGGGACACAATGAGATTCCGCTACCAGGCACACTTTGTTTCACTCGCAATTATCGTCCTCTTACTTTTCGGCATCGGCGCGCGCACTGCTACTGCCCAGACTACCGGCCTCGGCGCGCTGCACGGACAGGTGCTCGATCCGTCCGGCGGCGCTGTTGTAGGAGCTTCAGTCGTGTTTACGACCCCCACGGGCGACACTCTCGTCGCCACGACCGATCAACAAGGCGTCTTCGACCGTAAGGGCCTCGCCCCGGGCAAATATTCGGTTCAAATCATCGCGAAAGGTTTTGCAATTTTTAAGAACGACGACGTGGAAATCGCCGCCGATAGAGTTCAGCAGCTCAAGGCCACCCTGGAAATCGAGCAGCAGCAGGAAAAGGTAGTCGTATCTGACGAAGCTCCTACGGTCGACGTAAACCCGGCAAATAATGCGGGCGCTATCATCATTTCAGGCAAAGAGCTCGAAGCGCTCCCCGACGATCCCGACGAATTACAGAGCGACCTAACCGCATTAGCAGGCCCCTCCGCAGGTCCCAATGGCGGCCAGTTCTACATCGACGGTTTTACGGCGGGCCAGCTGCCGCCCAAGTCCGCCATCCGCGAAATCCGCATCAATCAGAACCCGTTTTCTGCCCAATACGACAAGGTCGGCTACGGCCGTATCGAAATTTTCACCAAGCCCGGCACCGACAAATGGCACGGGCAAATCTCGGTGAATGGCAACGATTCCGCCTTCAACTCGAAGAATCCCTTCTTTCATCAGGATAGTTCGGCAACCCCCTACCCTCCCTATTACTCGGTGCAGTACAGCGGTAACATTGGCGGCCCGCTAAGCAAGAAAGCATCGTTCTTTTTCACTACCGACATTCGCGACATCAACGATCTCTCAGTCGTGAATGCGCAGATCGTAGATACCACCTCGCCGAGTTTCCCGATCGTTCCATTTAGCGATGCGGTTCCAACTCCACGCAGACGCTACAATCTCGGTCCGCGCGTCGACTACCAGCTCACACCTACGAATACCCTTTCGGTTCGCTATCAATACTATCGCGACGATTTCAAAAACGATGGAATCGGCGCATTTTCTCTTCCGACCCAGGCCTTCAACCTTCTTTCAACCGAACACACCCTGCAGGTAAGCGACACCCAGACGCTCGGCCCCAATATCGTCAATGAAACTCGCTTCCAATATCTGCACCAGACCAGCAGCCAGGACCCGCAAAGCACAGCTACCACCCTTTTGGTGCAAGGCGCGTTCGTCGGCGGCGGCAGCAATGACGGAACCATCCTCGATACTTCCAATCGCTATGAACTGCAGAACTACACTTCGATCTCACACGGCACTCACTTCATCAAGTTCGGAGTGCGGCTCCGCGGCGTCACCGATTCCAACTTCTCGACAGCAGGCTTCAATGGCGAGTACATCTTCCCTTCCATCCAGGCATATCAAGCCGCACTAGCCACCGGCGCGCAAAACGCCTCTCAATTTCTGCTTACCGCTGGTCCCACAGCTTCAATGCCCGGAAATCCGAATGCGAGCGTGGGACAAGTAGACGTGGGCCTGTATGCAGAAGACGATTGGCGGATTCGCCCGAACATCACGTTGAGCTACGGCTTGCGTTTTGAATCGCAAAACGAGATCAGCGATCACGCCGATTGGGCGCCTCGGCTCGGCTTCGCGTGGGGCCTCGGCGGAGGGGGAAAGGCTGCACCGAAAACGGTTCTGCGCGCCGGATTTGGAATCTTTTACGACCGCTTCAACTCCTCCTACGTTCTGCAGGAAGACCGCCTCAATGGGATTCGACAGGCGCAATTCATTTTTACGAACCCTGCCTTCTTCCCGAACATAGTTCCCACCAGCACGGTAAATCCTAGCGTCTACTCATCAGCTTCCCATTTGCATTCGCCCTACGTGATGCAAACCGCCGTCAGCCTCGAGCGACAAGTGACGAAGTTCGCGAATGTCTCGCTTTCTTACCTGAACTCGCGCGGCTGGGATCAACTCTTCACCAACAACATAAACAGCCCAGAGCCGGAAACCTTCGACTATCCGTTCTATACAAGCCCCACACCGGGTGTGCGGCCCATCGCCGGCTTCGAGAACGTCTATCAATTCCAATCGGAAGGCATCTACCGCGAAAATCAACTGTTCTTGCATGCCACGATTCGTGCCGGCGCGAAACTCATGCTCTTCAGCTATTACACGCTTACGTATGCAAATAGCGACACATCATCGGCCACCGCGTTTCCTTCCAACCCTCGCAACATAATGCAGGACTACGGCCGCTCGCCCTTCGACATCCGCAATCGCTACTTCCTTGGCGGAACCATAGGTCTACCGCACAACTTCCGGTTGAGCCCGTTTATGATTGTGAGTTCGGGTACGCCTTTCAACATCACCCTGAGCCAGGATCTGATCGGCACAGCACAATTCAATCAACGACCCACATTTGCGAATGGCGCGGTCGGACCAACGATCGTCACCGTGCCTGGAATCGGATCGTTTAACACTGTGCCCGCACAGAACGCAATTCCCGTTCCGATTGATTCTCTTACCGGACCTGGGCAATTTACTCTCAACCTTCGTCTTAGCAAGACAATCGGCTTCGGCAAAGAAACCGCGAGCTCGGCTCGCCCACAAGGCGGTGGTGGAGGCGGGTCCAGGGGCGGTGGGCGAGGCGGACCGGGCGGTCCGTTTGCCGGAGGAGCTGGCGGACTGTTTGGTGGAGGAAATACGAGCCGCCGATACAACGTCACCTTCAGTGTGAACGCACGAAACATTTTCAATCATGTGAACGCGCAAGCTCCCAGCGGAGTCCTAAACCCGCCCACGCCGGACGTCCCGGAGGCTTCCGCATCGCCTTTTTTTGGTGTGCCTAACCAATTGGCTAAGGGCGCGTTTTCCACAAACACCGCCCCGCGGATCATTTACCTCCAAGTCGGGTTCAGCTTCTAGCTTCGCCCGAGCTGCGATTCACGGATAACTGCCGGAACGCATACGCGTCCTGGTATCTACACGCTCTTGCTGAAATTGCACCAACAAGGTCAGCCTCAATCACTTTCTCCCCGCGAAGTAGTTCGACCAAGGTAAGCTAGAAACTCACCGGAGAGTCAATGCTGCGAGTCGGACTGGTCGGTTGGCGTGGAATGGTCGGCAGCGTTCTGATGCAGCGAATGCGCGAAGAAAATGACTTTGCAGATATTGAACCGGTCTTCTTTTCCACATCGGCCGCCGGCGGCACCGCACCAAAAGAAGCAGGTGACCGTGGCTCTCTGAAAGACGCCAAAGACCTCCAGACACTATCCACGTGCGACGTTTTGATCAGTTGCCAGGGCGGCGACTATACGACCGAAATCTACGCCCCGTTACGAAATCGAGGCTGGAAAGGTTATTGGATTGACGCCGCTTCCACGCTGCGCATGAGTGACGAAGCAATAATCGTCCTCGATCCGGTAAACGAAAGTGTGATTCGCGCCGGCCTCGCGCGCGGGTTTCGCACATTCGCCGGTGGCAATTGCACCGTCAGTTTGATGTTGATGGCCGTCGGTGGACTTCTCAAGTCCGGCCTCGTCGAATGGATCACGACGATGACTTACCAGGCAGCCTCGGGAGCAGGAGCCGCCAAAGTCTTGGAGCTAGTGAAGCAAATGGAGTGCATCACGGACCCAACCCGCGCTAAGCCATCCGACAACGCCCTGGAAGTTGATCGCATGGTCACGCAAGCGCAGCGATGCCCCGGCCTGCCTGCACAGGAGTTTGGCGCGCCCCTCGCAGCCAGCCTGATTCCTTGGGTCGATCGAGAAATGCCCGATGGTCAAACCCGCGAAGAATGGAAAGGCATGGCCGAAACCAATAAAATCATGGCTCTCAGGCCGCCGGTTCCCGTCGATGGCATTTGCGTCCGCGTGGCAACCATGCGCTGCCACAGCCAGGGTCTTTGCATCAAACTCACAAGAGACATGCCACTCCGGGATATTGAAGATATTCTCCGGAATAGCAATCCCTGGGTTCGCCTGATTCCCAACGACCAGGAATCCACCATGCGTTGCCTCACGCCCGCAGCGGTTTCCGGCAGCCTCAACGTCCCCATCGGCCGCCTTCACAAACTCAAACTCGGACCGGAATTTCTGGGAGCCTTTACGGTAGGCGATCAATTGCTTTGGGGCGCAGCCGAACCACTTCGGCGCATGCTGAAGATCATCCGCGAAAGCTAGAGGAGGTCGCGGCCGATATCGACCGCCAACGGCGAGCAAGTCCTACGACGTGGGAATCGTCACCGAAACTTCAACGGAGAAGGAACTCTCTACGTTCTGTCCCGATACCGCTGTGACCACGTAATCGTATGTCGCGCCGTCGACAACATTGCCGTCCGTGAAGCTCGTTGAAGAATCGACGACGGAATCCACTCTCGAAAACGCGCCCGTAGTTCCTGTGCGTCGATAAATGAAGTAACCGATCACCGGCGACGTGCTTGCAGTCCATGTCAGACCTACGCTGTGGTTTCCGCCGGGCATTCCCGTCCCGCCCAGCGCGACGTTGATGGTCTGCGCGTTACTCGAAACAGTGAGCGTGCCAGAGAGGGAGCCCTTGCTCTTAGGGTTGAAGTTCACCGTGACGATTTCCGACTGATTCGGCGCGAGCGTCACGCCCGACCCCCCGCTTACGCTGAACCCTGCACCCGACACGGTTACAGCCGTAATTGTCGCGTTCGCATTGCCCGAATTTGTGATCTTCACTTCCTTCGTCTCATTACCGCTCAAAAGGACACTCCCAAAACTCAGGCTGGTCTCGTTGACCGTCAGTTTGATCGACTCCTCCACCCCTGTCCCGCTCAAATTCACAGTCGCGGGAGATTCACTCGCATTGGTTTTGATGGAAAGACTTCCTTTCGTGGATCCAGCCGCCATCGGCTTAAACGCCACATTGAAAGTCGCGCTTGCCCCGGCAGCCAGTTTCGTCGGAACGCTCATTCCAGAGAGGCTGAAACCGTTTCCAGTAATATCGGCGTTAAGAATCTTCAGTTCCCCTGTCCCCGTGTTCGATATTTTGATCGTTTGTGTCGCATCGGTCTTCACCGTCACACTGCCAAAAGTGGCAGCCGACGGCGTGATGCTTAGCGCCCGCGTCCGGCCTCCGGAATCCCCAACCAGACCGCATCCGGAAAGTGACAGTCCAGCGGCTAGTATCGCGATGGGGATAGTCGGATTCGGAGCGAAAATACGAATTCCTGCGGCGAACTTGAGCACTCGAAAGCCTCCAAGCCTGAGTCTGCTGGACGCTTCGATTGTGAGGGGAGGGTTCGTTCGGGAACTACTGGACACAAGTACATAAACGGGACAGGTAGTTAACCTGTCCCGTCCAAAGGACTTATCGTTTTCGTTCTACTCTCCCTTAGTACCGCTTCCCGCGTGCTAACGTGCTGCGCTCAAAGCCGCTTCTTCCCTTACAAGCCGTTTGTTACGGGACAATCGCTTGCACTTCCGAGGAGTTGACGCTTTCCGTTCCCGTGTTATCAACTGACCGAACCACGTAGAAGTAGCTCGTGCTCGATTGAACAGTCGAATCGCTATATCCGTCGGTCGCTACCGGCGCCGAGTCAAGAATCGAGTACGGTCCGCCGCTCACCGTGCCCCGGTAGATGTTGTACCCGACCACATCGGTCGAGTCGCTGGCGGACCACGTCAGGGCCACAGTGTGCGAGGTCTGCTGTTGTACGCCGGTTCCCGCAAGGATGATTGTCGGCGAGTTGCTGGCATTGCTGTTTACCGCCACGCTTCCTGATACCGCACCCGCGCTGGTCGGTGCGAAGGTAATGACGACTGTTGCCGTTTGGTTAGGCGCCAGCGTTGTGCCGTTCGCGCCGGTGGCGCTGAAGCCCGCCCCGGTAGCGGTAGTGCCGGAGATCGTGATATTTGAGTTTCCGGTATTTGTGAGCGTCACATTCAGCGTCGCGCTGCTGCCGTCATTGACGCTGTTGAAATTGAAACTCGATGGATTGGCGCTTAGAAGCTGACTCGCGGTCTGTCCCGTTCCGCTCAATGCGATCGAGATTGGCGAGTTCGGAGCGTTGCTCACCACTTGCACCATTCCCGTCGCGCTTCCGCTCGTTGTCGGCGCAAACACCACATTGAATGTCTTATTCGCGCCCGCATTGATTGTGATCGGGAAACCGGTCATACCACTCATGCTGAAGCCAGTGCCGCTCACGTTCGCCTGCGAGATAGACACCGCGGCGGAGCCGCTATTCGATAGGGTAATTGTCTGCGAGTTGCTGCTACCCGTGCTCACCGTGCCGAAGGTCGCGCTCGAAGGATTCGCAATCAGCTGGCCCTGAATCCCCGCTCCGCTCAGCGTAATGGTGGCCGGCGAATTCGGAGCATTGCTCGAAATCAAAATGCTTCCCGTAGCGTTTCCAGCTGTGGTCGGTGCGAAAGTCGCCGCAAATGTGACGCTGGCACCCGGATTGATCGGTTGCGCGCCCAATCCGCTCAAGCCGAAACCTGCACCCGAAGCTGTCGCTCCGGTAATGTTCACCACGGCATTTCCGGAATTGGTGAGCGTCACGTTCTGTGAAGAATTGCTGCCAACCGCGATGTTACCGAACGGCACGTTCGTCGGATTGATCGCCAAACCTGGCTGCGATTGTGTAGCGGTTCCGCTAAGTGCAATCGCAAGTGGCGAACCCGGTGCATTGCTCACAATCGAGACATTGCCCGTCGCCGCCCCCGCTGCTGTAGGCGCAAATTTCACGCTGAACGAGGTGCTCTGGCCTGCGCTCAACGTCGCCGCAGAAAGCCCGGTCATGCTGAACCCGGCTCCAGACGCCGAGCCCGATGAGATCGCTACACTGCCGGTGCCCGTATTCGTAAGAGTGACGGATATTAATGAACTGTTGCCAACCGCCAGGCTACCGAAGCTCACTGCGGTTGGGTTTGCGCTGAGGTGCGGCTGCGTCCCCACACCGACCAGGGCCACAGTCAAAGTCGGATTCGATGCATTGCTCGTAATGGTCACGGCCCCCGCCGCGCTTCCCGTCGCGGTTGGCGCAAACTTTGCCGTAAACGTGGTGGTCTGCCCGGCATTCAGCGTTATCGGATTCAATCCGCTCATGCTAAAGCCGGTTCCCGATGCAGCGGCTTGCGAAATCGCAATCGGACTGGCTCCGGAGTTCGTCAGCGTCACCGTCTGGCTTGCGTTGCTTCCCAGCGTCACGTTTCCAAATGAGACGGTACCCGGCGTCGCTACGAGCGCCGCGTTCTCCCCAGTTCCCGTCCCTGTCAATTCAAGGCTCTGCGTCGAATTCGGAGCGTTGTCAACAAACTTGATGCTGCCCGTCATTCCTTGCGGGGCGGATGGCGCGAACTTCACGTTGAAAGACATAGTCTTTGCCGCAGCAATGGTTGCCGGAAAAGTAAGGCCGCTCATTGCGAATCCCGCGCCGGAAATCTGCGCCGAGTTCAGGACCAAATCTACGTTTCCGTTGTTCGTCAATGTTACTGGCTGCGTCGTGCTCTGCCCCACCTTCACATTTCCAAATTGGATCGTTCCCGGCGACACAACAAGCATCGGCTCCGTGCCCGTGCCCGTCAATGCAACATTAACAGTAGAATTTTTGGCATTGCTCTCCACCGCAAGGCTTCCATTAATGACGCCCGCAGAAACCGGGGCCAATTGAACCTGGATCGTTGCGGACTGCCCGGCCGGGATCGTGATCATCGAATTTCCGCCCGCCACCGTGTAGCCTGCGCCTGTGACTGACGCCTGCGAAAGATTGATAGCAGCGGTTCCGTTATTTGTGATCGTCACACTCTGAATTTTGTTGTTCCCAACCGCTATGTTGCCGAAGCTCAAGCTCGTTGCGCTTGCGGAAAGCATTCCGGTGCCGCCTGAGCCTTTCTTGGCGTTGGGTCCCGCGTTTGTGAGGCCAACGCAGCTCGAGAGCCCCACGATTGCAAGGATCATTGCCAGGCTCAGAAGCGCTGCGAAGGGGCGGCGCGTCGAAGAAGTTGAGAAAATCGATTGATTGCCACGATTGGCGGAGATTGGCGCGAAGGTCGTATGATTGCGAACTTGAATTTGTATGTTCATGACGAGAACAGTGTAGGGACCGCAGCGCGCTGCCATCTACTGGTCAGGGGAACAAACAATGGACAGCGAAGATTCACTGCTCGGAAGGTCAACTGTACTGCCCATGGTCGCAGTACAGCGTTTGCAGAGGAGATAACACTGATGGTCGCCGGCCACTTCACCCGACGGAATCCGGCAAGCTCGCTTATGCCCTAAAAAGCCCTGTTTTAGGCCAATTTCAATGAGTTTGCCGTCATCGCCCGCACTTTGCCTGTCAAAAATACCCCTGGGATTTTCGGCCTCGTAGTACGAAAGGGCAGGTCGCGTCAGGCGAAACTGCAGCGCAACAACCCACCCGATTCGTAGGGCATCGGAGCGGACCCTGTACTTTCGCGTTCAAATTCCGCGACAAATCTCTTTTCGGCTTGCGCGTCTCGCCTTTTTCTTGTAAATGCCCTGCAGCCTGCGGACTCTCGATTGAGCGCCGCACGCGATCACCTGACCACACACATTCGAACTGAAAAAACATGGGAGATGACTACATGCCATCGGGCGTTAGCCGAATTCAAGCAGCGATTATCGCTTTCGGTCTTATATTTCTCGCCTCAACCGGCGCACGAACTGCTTCAGCAGCACCCGCCGGCGAGTCTCCGCAAAAGGTCCTGATCGATTCCGATCCTGGCACCGACGACGCTCTCGCCATCCTCCTCGCTGTCTATTCTCCCGAAGTAGATGTAAAGGGAATCAGCATCGTCGCCGGCAACGTCACTGCCGACATGGGCTACGACGATGCCCTGCGAGTTTTGTCCCTCGTGAATCGCTGCGACATTCCCGTCGCCAAAGGCGCTGAGCATCCTCTTCTCCAGCGCCTCGTCACTGGAACCTACTGGAACGGAGCCAACGGCCTCGGGGGCGCCGAAACTCCCGCGAGCAAGTGCCAGGGCGACCATCGCTTTGGCCCGGACCTCATCATCGATCTCGTCCACAAATATCCGAATGAGCTCACGATCATCCCCATCGGCCCGCTCACCAACGTCGCTCTCGCCGTTCGAAAAGATCCCTCGATCGTTCCGCTCGTGAAAGGCGTTGTTCTCATGGGCGGCTCGATCTCTGGTGGCAATGTCAACGGAGCCGCCGAATACAACATCTACCAGGATCCCGAAGCCGCCTCGATCGTCTTCAACGCAGGTTGGCCCATCACCATGGTCGGCCTCGACGTCACTGAGAAAGCCGCCATTCTTCCTGCCGACGCGAACAAGCTCGACGAAAAAGCGGGACCGATCTCGCATTTCGCCGCCACCGTCGCTCGCTACCAAATCAGCATTGGCGAAGCCTCGGGTGGCGGAGCGGTTCACGACGCTCTCGCCGTGGGCGCCGTCGTTGACCCAACTTTGCTTCAAACAAAATTCCTGCGCGTCGACGTCGAAACGGGAGGCGAATTTGCTCGCGGAGAAACCGTAGCCAACCGCTTCGGCACAGTAGAGAAAAATGTTCCCGCCGCTGATCACTGGGACACAGTCGGCCTCACGAAGATTCAACCCAATGTACACGTAGGCGTCGGCGTAGACAGTCGCCGCTTCATCGACATGCTAGTCACGCGCTTAAGTAACAAGTAAGCGGATGTTGGACACCGATTTGCGCCCAGGGCTCAGTAGGCGCACGGCCTGCCGTGCCAGCTCGATCGGCGGAGACCGCCCAGCCCAATTTCGGAAACGCCCAATTCAAGAAACGAGGTAGCCACGACGACGCCTTCTTCGTCTTGGGCCTTTTCGAATTTTGCTTGATTCAAAACGGAGGGTAAATCAGACGCCCACTATCAAACGCCTGAAACAAAAACTGGTGGCGACACAAGCCGCCACCAGCCCCCAACTAAGCAGTCAGCACTCGCCCGGCAGAAAAACGATCCGGGCGTCTATTCTGCATTCGTAGATTCGCGTTGGAGCTAACCGCGAACGGCCCCAGCCCCCGCTGATCAGGCGTCTGACTAGGCTGTTGCACCACGTCACTCTGGTCTCCGCTGCCCTGCGTTTGCAGAAATCCCGCGGCTCTTCGTGCAAGCTCGATCCGATTCTCAACTCCGAATTTGCTCAGCAAAGCCGAGATGTGAAATTTCACCGTCCGCACCGTGATATTCAGCACGGAAGCAATCTCTTTATTCGCCTTGTTACGCAAAACCGAGTAAAGAATCTCCTTCTGCCGCGGACTCAACGAGCCGGGACATGCCACCGCTCGCCCTTCCTCCAGCAATGCCTGTGCCCGCGATACCAGCCGCTCCACCAAAATGCCTTGCGCCGGAACCATCACCTCAAAATCTCTCGGTTCCTGCCCCCGCACAAGACACTGCATTGCCAGCAATCCCGCGATCCGTTCCACTGTGGATTCCAGCCCTGCGTCCGACTCGGCGCGAAACTGCGATACGCCAGTCGTCTTGTCGCAAAACACAAACAGATTCGCGGAGTGATTCTCCACCCGCTTCTTTTCCTGTCGAATTAGTTTCGGAAATGCTGCAGTTTTTTTCACTATAAGCCTTCCGTCCGCTTGCCCAGGACTGCCTTCGGCAAAGCTTTTTTGGTTTTAACTTCGTCTTACCCTGTGGAAATTCTTTACTTCGAGTCGGCAAGCACTGGATGAAAGAGGGATGGTACGAGCCCAGCGGCCCCCCTCAAGATCCGCGCTGTACCACGAAAGACTGGGACTTACGGGCGTTACGGTTGGCAGGTATTGTGCCATCCCGAATGTTTTTCGTAACTTACACTCATCGCGTGACATACGATTTCTCACAGGTACAGCGATGACCTGACCCCTGGTAGAAAGTTCCTCCACCCTGCAATTTCTGCCGCATTTTATTCGCTCCCGCACCTCTCCGCTGCATTGGCTCATCGTTTCGAGACCGGTTATAATTTGCGCGCAATTCGAAAGTGATTTTTAATCGGAGGTTGTGTGCCGATTCATTACAGGTTCAATACTGCAGTTTTACTTTTCGCAGTCCTGGTAGTCACAGGCCCTATCGCCGCTCAGATTCCTCCTACCAAACCTGCTCCCCTCGCGCCGCCGGCCGGGTCGGGCGGTTGCTCGATCCAAAAAGGATGCTCAGAACTCGCGCCCGACATGATTCAAAGCGCGCTTGGCGCCTCGCCCCTCGAAGAAAATCTTCGCTACCTTACGGACAACATCGGCGGCCGCGTCACCGGTTCCCCCGCAGCCGATCGCGCCGTTGCATGGGCCGTCGAAGCCTTTCGTCACGCCGGGGTCGAAGATGTCCACACCGAAAAATTCTCTGTCGCAGTCGGTTGGAGTGAAGGCCGCACCCATATCGAGGTGCTCTCTCCCGAATCCTTCCCCGTTCGCGCCGTTTCCATCGGCTGGTCTCCCGCAATTGCCGGTGATGGTATTTCCACAGAAGTCGTAGACGTCGGCACCGGTGACGACGCGGGATTTGCCAAAGCGGGTGCTTCTATAAAAGGTTCAATCGTTCTCGTCCATCAGAATATTCTCGTCACCTGGGAAGACCTCCTCGGCGAATATCAGGTGGCGCCGCAGATTATTTCTCGCGCCGTCAACGCGCACGCTGCCGCGATTTTCTGGATGGCCACGCGACCAAGCCTTCTCCTCTATCGCCACAATGTTTCAGTCACAGGCGAACTCGAAAAATTACCGCAAGCCGTTCTCGCGCGCGAAGACGCCGAGCGCATGGCCCGCTTCATCGCCTCCGGACAAAAAATCCGCGTCCATTTCGAACTCCCCAACCACATCACTGGCCCCATCAATTCTGAAAACGTCGTCGCCGAAATTCGCGGCCGCGAAAAACCGGATGAATTCCTAATCCTCGGCGCCCATCTCGATTCCTGGGAACTCGGCACCGGCGCGCTCGACAACGGCTGCAATGCAGCCCTCGTGATTGACGCCGCCCGCGTAATCAAATCCTCCGGCACGATTCCGCGCCGCTCGATTCGCTTCATCCTGTTCACAGGAGAAGAGCAGGGCATGCTCGGCTCATGGGCCTACGCCAGAAAACATCGCGACGAGCTCGACCACATGGTCGCCGCCGTGATTTTCGATTCAGGAATCGGCGCCGTCACCGGCTATTCGCTCGGCGGACGCAAAGACGCGTTGCCTGCCGTTCGCGAAGCCCTCGAGCCAATCGCGTCACTGGGCGTAAAAGATTTCACCCTCGATGCGGAATCCGGCACCGACAATCTCGATTTTCTCCTCGAAGGTGTGCCCACCCTCGTCGCCAATCAAGAACCGGCCAACTACATGCTCAACTATCACGCTTTCTCAGACACATTCGACAAAGTAGACATCCCCCAGCTCAAAAAACACACAGCCATCGCCGCCGTCACCGCCTATGCCCTGGCCGATCGCGAAGACCGCATCGGCCCGCGCCAATCCCGCGCCCAGGTCGAACAGCTCCTCAAAGACACCGGCCTCGACAAAGCCATGCAGGACCAAATCATGTGGCCCCTCTGGCTCAGCGGCGCCCGTGGCCGCCAGCCGTAGAGCCATCAGCCGAAATTGCATTCACTCAGTTGGAGACCATTTCAAAGAATCCGCTTAGGTGGGTCCGTGCCGCTCGCTTGAGAATGAAGACGTGCTTAGATGAATCTACCGCGCCGCCGATTTCCAGAAGAATCGAGAGGAGAAAGTAAGAATCGCGGCCAACGCAGCAATCACGCCAATCCCCAGTGGGATATACACCGAGAAGAAGTACGCGGCGTTAGATTCACTGCCAGGAACAACCATCGCGCTTATGAATCGCGCAATCCCGATCCCGGCTATTGCGGTTACGCTCCAAATTCCCAGCTCTACCCTCCAGGAGAACACATTAGCGACGACGATGCACAGCCCGCATAGGGCTGCCGCGCCCAGGCCGTAGAGCAAGAGCGCCTCTCTCGCTCGCTTGACACGAACTTCGCGACCTGCCTGATACGACGGCGTTCCCCACGGTGCCGGATCATGCAGTAGCTGAACAGATTCGATGACCGTCGCAGGCAGCCACAAGAACTCAACAAGGGCGAGAGGCGCAGACCCCAGCAAACAGCACGCAGCCGCGATTCGGAGTATTCGTTTCACTTTTGCACTCCAGCAACACTTCGTTCAGCGATGCTTTGGACCCAGCCTATGTCTGAGACTCGCAACACAATTATGCTCTCCTCCCCGAGCTGTCTCCAGAAGCTCCAGGCACAAGGGTTATAAAAGATGTACTAACCCTCAACAAATCGAGGGCAGCAAGTGGGGGGCTGTACCGCGCTCCGCACCGACGCCTCCAATAAGAACGGGCCGTAAATGCGAGGGATCGTGCTAGCGCCTCTACGTCGTTTCGTCCTAATCTTGGATGAGAGAAGCGATCCAGAAGGAGTGACAAGTGCGAAAGCGCAAACTCGGAAAAAGCAATCTGGAAGTCTCGGCGATTGGCCTCGGTTGCATGGGAATGAGCGCCTCCTACGGCCCGCCCAAAGATAAAAAGGAGATGACCGATCTCCTCCACGCTGCAGTCGACCGCGGCGTCACGTTCTTCGATACCGCCGAAGTTTACGGCCCCTTCACCAACGAAGAGCTCGTGGGTGAAGCCCTCGCTCCTTTTCGAGCGCAAGTCGTCATCGCCACCAAGTTCGGATTCAAACTCGATCCAAGCACAGGCAAACAGGTCGGCCTGGATAGTCGGCCCGCGCACATCAAAGAAGTCGCCGAGGCATCGCTGAAGCGACTCAAGACCGACGTTATCGACTTGTTCTATCAGCACCGCGTTGATCTCGACGTCCCGATCGAGGATGTTGCCGGAGCGGTGAAAGATCTGATTCAGCAGGGCAAAGTGAAGCACTTCGGGCTCTCCGAAGCAGGTGCGAAAACCATTCGTCGTGCACACGCGGTTCAGCCCGTCACCGCGCTCCAGAGTGAATATTCGCTCTGGTGGAGAGAGCCTGAAGCGGAAGTGTTCCCCACGCTCGAAGAACTCGGAATCGGGTTCGTTCCTTTCAGCCCGCTTGGCCGAGGCTTCCTCACCGGAACAATCAGCGAAAATACCACTTTTGACAAAAACGATTTCCGCAACATCGTCCCGCGCTTTACTCCAGAGAACCGGAAATCAAATCAGGCTTTCGTGGATATGCTGGGCAGATTTGCGCAGCAGAAGAAAGCGACACCTGGTCAGATCGCACTTGCCTGGGTGTTGGCACAGAAACCGTGGATCGCGCCAATTCCAGGTACCACCAAGCTGGCCCGGCTCGAAGAAAACATCGCAGCCGCCAACGTGGAACTCTCGCCGGACGATCTTCACGAACTGGACACCGCCACCTCAAAAATCGCAGTGCTAGGCGCCCGTTACCCCGAAGAGCTGCAAAAAACAGTCGGCCGCTGAGCAGCAAAAAAAACGGAATGCGACTCACGATTCGAGATTATGTGGGCATCCGTTCGACCCATTGAGCGCGAAATGCGGGAGCCGGGAATGGATCCGCAAAGTACTGCGTTTCCCGCGCAACCTTGACGCCACTGAACTCCATGATGCTCACGGTGTAGGACGGCTTGGCGTCATATGTCAGGATGAATTCGGTGACCCAAAGATCACCGCTGCCAATGATTCGCCGGATAGTAAACCGCTTCTTGTTCGGCTGACTCTCGCGCTGGCCCTGTATGTTGCGTCGACCGCGGGTCAGCTCGCCTGACTGCGGGTACTCCAGCACCGCGTCCTCACGATAGATAAGGTGCTCCGTTTCAAAATCGTTGGCATCGGACGCCGCCCAATGCTGATCCAGTGCCGCACGGATTTCTTGATCTCGCACTGCAGGATCCTGCTGCTTCTTTTGTTGATCGTTCATCTTGAGCCTTCCCTTTGACAAGAAGCTAGATGGGTGCGCTTAAATCCTCGTCCCGTCCCCGCCGAGCGCTAACCGTACTTGAGGGAGGTGCTCTGTCCGACCTCGATAATATAGCCGTCAGGATCGCGGATGTAGCAGCGAATCTCGCCGTACTTGGGAATCGGGGGCGTGATGAACTCGGCTCCTCGACTTTTCCACAATTCGTAGCACGCGTGAATATCCGCAACGCGGAAATTCATAAAGCTGTTGATGTGATTCGGGTCGGGGACGCTAAGCGTTACCGTCGGCTTGTCCGGGGTCGGGCCGCCGCCGACGTTGAGAATCATCCAGATATTCGCAAGCTGAAGGTACGGAGGAGCATTGCCGTCACCCATGGTCAGAATGCGAGCGCCGAAAACCTTTTCGTAGTAGCGAGCCGATCGCTCGACGTCGGCGACGGTGAGAAAATGCGCGATGCTGATCCCCTCGCGCGGGGGCATCTCGTAGCTCTTCTGTTCCACTTGTACGGCGTTCATTGATGGCTCCTTTCGATAAAGTGCTCAGAATATGTTGAACACCACTACAGACATTCGAAACGTGTCCGCCGAAGCTTGGCTTCGAACGCCTGCCGTCCTCAACGTGCCGGAATGGAGAATCGCGCCGGGGTCGGCCTAGCGGGCGGCGATTTGGCCCAGGTAATATGCGAGCCGATTTTCGACATCTCCCGGCTTATGGAAACCGCGCGCCATCAGCGCCTTGATGCCATCCTGGGCGGCGGGCCGTCCGAGCGAAGCGATGCACGCATCCCAGCCGGCACCGAGCTCGACGTCCGGCGACAGGCTGGTGTTGACGAGGCGCTTGGTCTGGGCGATCGCCCACTTGTCGAACCTGGCGATTCGGGTGGCGAGTGCCTCTACGAACACGTCTAGCTCGGCGTCGGGCAGGGCGCGATTAATGTAGCCGTAGTCCTCGGCCTGCTCTGCTCTGATGTCTTCCGAGCTCAAGAGAACCTCGAGAGCGCGGTTTCGGCCGATGAGCCGGGGAAGCCGAGCCATGGGGCCGCCGCCGGCTACCATTCCTACGCCCACCTCCCATTGCGAGATGATGGCCTTCTCGCGGCTCGCAAAACTCATGTCGCAGGACAGCAGGATCTCGCTGCCGTTGCCCGTGGCGCGGCCACGGATGAGGGCGATGGAGGCGACTGGCAAGCGGGTCAGTCGTACGAGAAAGTCCGGCCAAGGCGGCAAGCCTGTGGGACCCGCTGGCATTCCCGTCAGATCCTCGAGCTTCCCCGTGAAATCGGAGTGATTCAGAAAGTAGTCGTCGACTGCGCTATCGAACACCACGACCCTGACCTGCTCGTCGGCCTCGAGAGCGTTCATGACTTCCTGGAACTCCCGGACCATCTCCGGGCCCATCACGTTGATCGGCGGGTTGTCGATCGTGATGCGCCAATAGGCGGGCGACCGCCGGGTCACGCGAATTTGTACGGGCTTCGTAACTGCGCTTGCAGTTGTCATGGCATTCTCCTGTCTATGTTTGTTTCGGAAACCGGTTGATTGCACCCGACGCTTTCTCGGGATTTGGATTATTTGTTCGTTGCCGACGGTGGGTTGATTACAGCCAAGCCTGCCTTGCTGATGATCTCGTCCTGGGAATCCGTGCCTCCCGAACTACCGATTGCGCCGATAATCGCGCCCTGTTCAATCAATGGGATGCCGCCTCGAGAGACAATGATTCCATCGAACGCGAGCAGATAGTTGAGATGCATAAGGTTGATACCGTCTTCGAAGACCTTCGTTGGGCGCCGGAAGGTCGCGGCTGCTCGTGCCTTGTGCTCGGCAATCTGAATGGACGCAAGCATCGCACCGTCCATTCGCTGGAAGGCGACGAGGTTGCCGCCGGAGTCGACCACCGCTACGTTCATCTTCCAATTCCGTTTCTTCGCCTCTGACACCGCTGCTTGAATCACCGCCTGAGCTCGGTCGAGTGATATCGGCGAGCCATACGGAGTGTCGAAAGGAATTTTGTCGGGCACAAAATCGAGGGGATTCGTTTCCGTGGGCTGCAGCGCGCGACTCGCACTTGCGGCGCTTCCTGTTTTATCATTTGACATACGTCCTCCTTCGATATTCGCAGTCGGATCGCTGGGTCGTGCGGGCCACCGAGCGAATAGACGCGATTTGCGGCCGAAGAGTTTCGACTAATTTCGACAACACGCCGAGTGGACGTTCGCGTTCGAATAATCCAGCGCTTTACTTGATTAGTCGAGTGAGCGTCAGGTTTCCGCCGCCGGTGGTGACGATAACCAGATTCATAAGGACGACCATAGTGTCGTAACTCCAGCCGTCGGTCCCCGATTTGCCCCAGAATCCGATGTGCCAGGTAAATATTTTCTTTTGTATGGCGCCGAGCATTAGCAAAATCAAACCGATGGCGGCGAGTTGTGCGAGAACTCCCGAAATTACTCCGAGGCCACCCGCGAACTCAGCTGCACCCAGGAAAATTGTGAAGCCCTTGCTCATGCCAATGTCCTTGCTCCGCGCTGCCGGATCTTTAAGATGTTTGTAGCCGCTGGTGATGAACACCAGGCCAACCATCAAGCGCAGGAGCAGAAGAGCAATATCGGTGAATCGAGCCAATTGCGGGAAGATCATAGAAGTTACTCCGAGCCGCTAGTTGTATTCAGCACGCTCCACGAAGCGGTGCCGTTCGATCAAGGCCACCCATTGCCGAGCAGCAGCCATTCGGACCGCCATGAAAGGTCCTGACTGCCCACTTCCCATCACGTCGCGTCGAAGTTTTTCTTCGTCAAAGCCGACCATCCCCGCTGCTTCACAAATCGACGGCGATATCACTCGTTGGCTGTGAACTGCATACGAGAAGGTTGCCATCAGCCGGTTTGTCGAGCGGCTCCGGTTCCAGCGCCCGCCTCGTTGCTATGCAGATGTGGAGCTCGCGTCGCTGCGCCCACCACACCAGGCGTCATGGACTCGCCCGAGCCATACCATTAGCACTCTCCCGCATGAATCTTCCTACCGCCGACGGGACGCCGTGCTAATCCTTGGAGGCAGTTTCCCCGGCGATGCATCCGGGAAGGCCGTTTTTCGACGACTTTGTTGAATCGATAGCGTGTCGTAATTCTTCAATCGCCTTCATCGCACTTTCCGCATCCTGAGCCCGGCGTCACGCGATCTGCTGAACCCATTGACGCCGCCAGGCCAGCCATGGTTACACCTCCAAATCCGCAACACCAAAACATCGGCGGACTCTGCAGCGAGCGTCGGTCTGAGACCTGGTGACGTCGGCTAGTTTATAGCGAATCGGAGGGCCACCGTTCTCAACAGTTACCTGGAAAAATCTCTCACTTTCCGATAGGACGTTAATCCGGAGTTGACTACGGAAGCAGAGCACCCCACCAATACTTAACGGCAAAAGCGAGGATAATGAGGCGGCTAACGGCATCCATTCCCTGCTGGGTAATTCAGCGTGCCGAACTCCCAATTAAAATAACGGAATACTTTACTTCTTTACCGGACTTATCTTTGATGTACATCACCCACCTGTTGTTTTTGTCTATACGGAATTCAACAAGCTTTCGGCTGGCTAGCTCAGAAGGTTTCGTGGTTCCCTGAGTGACGGTATATGTGGTCATTGAGTTTTTGATCTGATACACAACGATTTTTTGCGTGACCCCATGATAGGGACGCGTCTCAGCATCCCATTTCATCATCTCGCCATATTTGTACGATTGAGCTAGCGACACCACTCCGACAAACAGAAGTCCTAACAGTAGAATTACCTTTCTCAAAGGTTCTCCCTCGACCGGTAGCTGAGTAGTTTTTGTCTCGGAGCGCTCCTTACGGAGGTGGTGACATGAGCGATCAAAACCTCCCGCAAAGTGGGCGCCTTTTATATTGCGTGGTAATCCCTATTATCGACACCCTCTGAACTTCCGCGTGCGGTCAGTTGTCCCATCTCTCTGCCTGGCCGCCGCTGCGGAAAACCATTCGCAAGGAGCGCCACGTTTCGGGCAATTTGCGCGCGTTGGCTAGAAGGATTTTAATCCGATACAACGTCGTTCACTCTTGAGCATCAAAGTAGCAGAATTACAAAAGTCTACATTTCAGACCTGAAAAGAGGGGCTCTTTGCGGATTTTTCTGTCGTTACTGCTTATCTCGTTCGCACCACGTCTGTTTGCTCAGGAGCAGGGTTCATCTTCGGCGCCGCTTGCATCGTCGCAGCCCGTTGAGTCCGCAGAATGCACCGATACTGCATCCCTACTTGAGCAAATTCAGCAGAGAATCGAACAGGAGGACTACGGGCAATCGAGCACTGCGAACGACTGCGAGCAGCAAACCACGAAGCCCTCTCAGCAAAACGCTCCCGCTGCGAATCAGGATACGAATGGGACTCAGAGTACACCGTCAGCAGGACAGCAGCCCAAACGAATCCTAGGCGTCATGCCCAATTTCCGCGCTGTCAGCGCTGGGACAATTCCGCCTCCACCTACGCCAAAGCAAGCCTTCGTGATTGCCACCAGGAACAGTTTCGATTATTCGTCTTTTATCTTCGTGGGCGTCACTTCACTCCTGGCGGAGGGAACCGATGCTCACCCGCAACTCGGGAAAGGGATTGGTGGGTTTGGCAGATACTACTGGCGCGGGTTCGTCGATAAAACCGACGGCAACTACCTCGTCATCTTCGCGCTGCCGTCAATTTTCCATCAGGACGAACGCTATTACGCAATGGGCCATGGCGGTTTCTGGAAGCGCGCCACCTATTCCGCCACTCGTATTTTTGTGACCCCAGACTATCACGGGCACAACAGCTTCAATATTTCCGAAGTGCTAGGCAAGGGCATGGCCCAAGGAATCTCGCTGGCGTATTACCCAAGCCAGACTCGGACTCTTGGCGGGATCGCCTCAAAGTATGCATACGCGCTTGGGCGCGACGCACTGACGAACGTGTTCCGCGAATTCTGGCCAGACATCGCTAAGCACGTGTTACATCGGCAGCCGTGACGCGGATGCGCCTCCTTGCATCGCAACCGCTACTCTAAGGAAACAACCCTCGCACCAGCGTCGCATCCGCCACGCGTCCCACCGCCAGGCAATATGCCCCGGTGCGCATCTGCGTCCGATGCGCCTGCGATTCTAGTGAATTGGACTCGATGCCGGGCAATCCGCAAGCTTCGCCGGATACAAAATATCGACTTTCCGCTTGCTGGGCGCGTTTATCTCCAATTTCCATCGAGCGCCTTTTTTCAACGGCGTCGGAAACCTGATCTCTAATCGATAGATGTTCAGCATCATTTGATACTGCCTCTGCAATTGGATTCCAGCCTCTGTTTCTCTGCCGCTCTGATCGACAAAGGGAAACCGGGGATTTAGTTTCGAAGCGAGCATCTTCACCTCGACTCCTCCCGTATCTGAAACCAAATCCTCGAAATCGGGCCTCCCTACAACTTCCTCCGGCGTATGTCCCGGAGGCGCTTCAATGAGGAACCAAAAGAGCCTAATTCCGTTCGATCGCAGAGCTTCTTCCGCGCTATGAAAAGTTGCCTTGCCGTAGCTGTTGCCTGCGTCCGTCAATGCAAGAACCACATCGCCGAACTCTGGCGTACCAAGAAGCTTGGGCGCAGCTTCGAGCACCTCCCATAAGGAGGTCAGCTGCTCCCGAGATGACGTCAATTGATGAATATGTTCGAGGCCTTTGAGTTCGTCCCGCAACCTGGTCCTATCTAGTGTCGGTGGCAGAGTCCTTTCAATGTGACTAGCGAAAACCTCCAGCGCTACGGGAGTGTTGTCCGGCAAATTCGCGAGTAAATGATCGGCCATTCGTAGATACAGGCTCCAGATTTGCGGATCCGTCGACATGCTCGAGCTTGCGTCGATCACGAGGACGATTCTCGCTGGTTTCGTGTAAGGCTCGAAAGACGTGATCTGCGCCGTCGCGCCTCGCAGCGACGCTTTGAAGTCTGTGGCCCTAAGGCCAGTCACAGGCGTGCCTCCGGGGGCAAGCACGCTAACGGGAACGGCGCGATAGGAGCACGAATCCACTTGGGAATGAAGTGTCTGAGGCAAGAAAACGGCAAGAAAGAGAAGTTCGAGAAAAAACGGCGAGCGCATGAAATCCAATCTATTCGATTGCATTGCAGAACGAGTGTTACGGAAACAAACCCCGCACCAGCGTCGCATCCGCCACGCGTCCCACCGCCAGGCAATATGCCCCGGTCCGCATGTGCGTCCGATGCTTCCGCGCGCTTTCGTAAACTTCCGTAAACGCGCGCCGCATCACCGATTCCAGCTTCGCGTTCACTTCCGCTTCCGACCAGAAGAAGCTCTGCAAATCCTGCACCCATTCGAAGTAACTCACCGTCACGCCGCCCGCATTCGCAAGAATATCCGGCAGCAGCATGATTCCCTTCCGTGCCAGCACTTCGTCCGCATGAGGCGTCGTCGGCCCATTGGCCGCTTCCGCCACGATTTTCGCCTTGATCTGATCCGCATTGTTCAACGTAATCACGTTCTCGAGCGCCGCCGGAATCAAAATGTCGCATTTCATCGTCAGCAATTCGTCATTCGATATTCGCGACGTCCCCGGCATTCCCACCACGGTTCCCGAACGTTCTTTGTAACGCATCGCCTTTAGCGGATCGATTCCCCGCGAATTGAAAACGCCTCCGCGCGAATCGCTGATCGCAATCACCCGCGCTTTTTTCTCCGCAAATAATTTCGCCGCCAGCGACCCGGCGTTTCCAAATCCCTGAATCGCCACGCTCGAGCCGCGCACCGACATTTTCTTCACGCGGCATGCTTCTTCCACCGCCACCAGGCATCCGCGCGCCGTCGCCTCATTGCGTCCTTCCGACCCGCCGATCGAAAGCGGCTTGCCCGTCACCACCCCGAGCGTTGAATATCCCTTCGTCATGGAATACGTATCCATGATCCATGCCATCGTTTGCGAATCCGTATACATGTCCGGCGCGGGAATATCTTTTTCCGGTCCAATCAACGGCAAAATTTCCGAGGTGTAGCGCCGCGTCATCCGCTCCAGCTCGGGCTTGGTCATCCGCTTCGGGTCGCAAATCACGCCGCCCTTGCCGCCGCCATACGGGATGTTTACCGTCGCGGTCTTCCATGTCATCCATGCGGCCAGCGCCTTCACCTCATCCAGCGTCACCGCCGGATGATAACGAATCCCTCCCTTCGCCGGCCCGCGCGCCACATTGTGTTGCACGCGATAGCCGCTGAACACCTTCACTTGCCCGTTGTCCATCTTGGTGGGAATCGATACTTCGAGGACGCGCTTCGGCGTGCGCAGAATCTGCCGCAGGCCCTGGTCGAGCTTCAGATATTCCGCTGCGATGTCGAACTGGATCTGCGCAATCCGGTAAGGATTCAAATCCTCGCGCGGCGCGATGCGCGGTATCGGCTGCGGCGCCGCCTTCGCAAGCGTGGCCATCTTCACTTCCTCCCAGCGCGCGTAATGCCGCGCCACTTTCACCTGCCAAATCTAATTTCTGAAAACTTGTAGAACCTTGTGTGGACCGTAAGTCCCGCGCGAGTCGAAGTTTAGCCAAGCCGCCAAGGATGTCAATCGAAACTCCCGCGAAAGATTCCCCCGGTTTTTTAGGCCTGCTGGGACCAAAAAGTCCCTAAAGCGCAGGGAATGCCCATAAGGCTATTGTTGCCATAGCCTTACGGGGGCACACATGAGCCGATCATCCTGAAGACGCCTTACTGTTCGTCTATATCATGACCCATTATCCTCGTTGACCATCGCACACCCGCCAAGTTACGCTCATTTCATCCCGCGCAACCGCTTTGCGCGCCTCGCGCGCGCAATCCGGAGACTCACCCCGCGCGTACTCTGTAGTGGAGCCGCCACACACTCGTGATGTCGAAAACGGGAGCGGATTTGCCGGCCACGGACGCGGCGCTGGTTCACAAAATCACACAGCGAGACGAAGCGGCATTGGCGGCCCTCTATGACCGCTACGCCGGGATGCTCTCCTCCGTCTTGAACCGCATCCTTCGCGACACGCAGGCGGCCGAGGAAATCTTGCAGGACATTTTCTACCAGCTCTGGTGCGGCGCGTCGCGATTTGACCCCGCGCGCGGCTCGTTGCCCGGATGGCTGCTGGTGATCGCGCGCAACCGCGCCATCTCGCGCCTCCGTCGCCACAATCCGGCTGCCGGCGAGGAAATCCTCGAGAACACCGTGGTGATGCCGTTCGACCTCGAATCGACGACGGCACAACAGCAGCTGCTGGCGCGCGTGAAGGGCGCACTCGAATCGCTTCCAAAGGAACAACGCGCCGCCGTTGAGCTCGCCTATTTCGAAGGCATGACCCACAGCGAAATCGCGGAACGAACCGGCGACCCGCTCGGAACTGTAAAGACAAGGCTTCGCACAGCAATCGAGACCTTGAAACGTAATTTGCAATCAACAATGAGTCACAATACGTAGCCATGACGACAGCGAATGACAGACGAGCAATGACGAACAAGAAATGACAAACGGCCATCCAACTCGCGAAGAAGATTTCGATCTCTACGTTCTCGGCGCGCTCGAAGGTGACGAGAAGCAGGCGATCGAATCGCATCTGGCCACCTGCACGGATTGCGCGCGCAAACTCGCCGCCGCCCGCGGACGCGTTGCCGCAATCTCATTCGCCGCGCCGCGCGTCGAGCCATCCGCCGCCGTGAAAGATCGCCTGCTACGCCAGGTCCGCGCCGAATCGCAAGCGCCTTCGCGCGCTAGTTCAGACAGCGCGAAAGTTCCGGCCCGGGGAACCGGTCGTGAATTTGCTCCGCCCGAGCCACCCCGCGGCCTCGCCGGCCGCTGGCTCTTCGCAATTCTCGCCCCCGCCTGCGTCGCGCTTCTAGCCGCCACGATTATTCTGTGGCGCCAAAACGATCGCCTCACCAAGCAACTCGCCGACCTCGGCGCCTCCGTCGACAAAACGCAGAAGCAGTTAGCCGACGCGCAGGAGGTTCTCCACCTCTACACCTCCAAGGACACCATCAAAGTGTTGCTCGCCCCCAAGGCCGGCATGGTCAAGGGCGATGGCGAAGTGATGTACAACGAAAAAATGGGCCTGCTCATGTACGACGGCTGGATTGCACCGCCGCCCGATGACAAAAGCTATCAGCTCTGGGTGGTTCCGATGGAAGGAAAGCCAATCAGCGCCGGCGTTTTCAATCCCGCCACCAGCGACGCCGCGCACTGGATGTCAAAAGTCCCCGAAGGCATCGACCCGAAAATGTTCGCGATCACCCTCGAGCCCGCCGGCGGCATGCCGCAGCCAACAGGCCCGATGGTTCTGGTCGGCGGCACGTAGTTTGGAAAATTGAAATTAGAAAATTGAAAATAGAGAATGCGAGAAAATCACAACTCGCGACATGTCATCCTGAGCGCAGCGAAGGATCTCAGCGTAACAACCGCCCCCCGCGAGGCGACGAGGATGAATTCGATCTCCCGCCCTTAATTTTCTATTTTCCCGGTATCCGATCCACGCCCATGTACGGCCGCAGCACTTCGGGAATCACCACCGAGCCATCCGCCTGCTGAAAATTTTCCACCAGCGCGATCCACGTGCGCCCCACCGCCAGCCCTGAGCCGTTGAGCGTGTGCACGAATTCCGACTTCTTCCCGCCCGGCGGCTTGAAGCGAATCCCCGACCGCCGCGCCTGAAACGCTTCCGTATTTGAGCACGACGAAATTTCCATGAAGTCGTTCGTCGAAGGCAGCCACACTTCGATGTCGTACGATTTCGTCGCCGCGAATCCCATGTCCGCAGTGCAAAGCAGCATCACGCGATAGTGCAGCCCGAGTTTTTGCAGCAACGTTTCCGCGCCGCTCACCAGCGACTCGAGCTCGTCATAGCTCTGCTCCGGCCGCGTGAATTTGAACATCTCCACCTTCTGAAACTGGTGCTGCCGCTTGATGCCGCGCGTATCTTTTCCCGCCGCGCCCGCCTCGGAGCGAAAACACGCCGTCCACGCGCACACTTTGATCGGCAGCGCGTCGGCCTCGATCGTCTCGTCGCGATACAGGCTCGTGAGTTGTGTCTCCGACGTCGGCGAAAGCCACAAGTCGGTGTTTTCGATGCGGAACATCTCGCTCCCAAACTTGGGCAGCTTGCCATCAGCGGTCAGGGAGCCGGAGTTCACCAGAAACGGCGGCAGCACTTCCGTGAACCCGCTCTCGCGCGTATGCACATCGAGGAAAAAATTCGCCAGCGCCCGTTCGAGCCGCGCGCCAAGCCCCTTGTAAACCGCGAAGCGCGACCCCGCAATTTTGATCGCCGCGTCGAAATCGAGAATCCCCGCGCCCTCGCCGATTTCCCAGTGCGGCTTCGGCGCAAAATCGAATTTCGGCGCCGTGCCCCAGCGCCGCACCTCCACGTTATCCGCCGCGCTCGTCCCCACCGGCACGCTCGCGTGCGGAATATTCGGAATCGTCATCAGAAAAAGCTTCAGCCGCTCGTCCAGCTCACCGATGCGTTCGTCGCCGCGCTTGATTTCGTCCGACACGGTTTTCATCTTCGCCAGCAGCGCATCGCGCTCCGCCATCGCCGCAGCAAGCGTCTCTTCGCCACCGGCCGCGTGCTCCTTAATCTGTTCTTTGATCTGCGCCTTAGCCTTATCGCCGCCGTGCACGATCTTGCCCAGCCGCGCAATCTCCTCGCTGGCCTTGTTGCGCTCAGCCTTCAACCGTTCAATCGACGTGATAATCTGCCGCCGCTCAGCATCCAGCTCACGAAACGCCGCAAGGTCCAGCGTCACGCCGCGGTCCCGCGCCATCTTCTCAATCACATCCAGGTGCTCTCGCACATATCCCAGGTCCAGCATAGGCTCAGCAGAATACCTGAAATCAGTGCCGTTGTTGTAGCGCCGCTCTTTGTAGCCCCGCTCTTTGTAGCGCCGGACTGCCCTGAGTTTCGAAGGGTCTTTAGACCGGCAGGGGACGCCGGCCACCCTCCCCGCCTTTCGTACCGCTGGCCTCCGGCCGGCGTTGTTGCCTTTGCTGTTGCTTTTGCGGGTGCCCCTCGATAAGAGCGAAGGCGTTGTCAAGGCACAGTTGTTCGGAGCAGTGCTTCGAGCACCGCGTGGTTGCCAGAGATGGTGGAGGACCAAGACTCTGAGAATCTCACGGTGAATCATTTCTCGGTGAAACCGATCGTTTCACCAACCATCGATTCGGCCCTGACCTCGACCATGATTCTTCCATCCGAACCCCGATCCGTATCGGGGCGAGAGCGCCCAATCAACTCTTCGGTCTATCCGTTGTGACGGACGACCAGGGGCACCCGCGAGCTGCTCTCGATCGAAACGATCTCCGGATACCGCTTTTGCGTGCGCAGCATCCAGTAGAGTCGTAGGGCCAACTTGCGCGCCGCGGCCACCTTCGCCACTCCTTTCGGCTTTTGGTGACAGCGATGCAAATATTCCTGCCTCATCTGCGGATCGCAGCACACCGCGACTTGCGCCGCTTCCACCAACAGCATCCTCATAAACCGGTTTCCCTGCTTGCTGATCGATCCCAGCCGCTGATGTCCGCCCGAACTGTACTCGCGCGGTATCAGTCCCAGATAACTCGCCACCTGCTTGCCCCGCGCAAAGCGAGTTACGTCTCCCATCGTCAGCACGAACGCCAGTGAAGTCACCGGCCCCACGCCCGGCTGCGTCATCAACAACCGTGCGTTCGAATCCTTCTCCGCCGCTTCCTTCACTGCCAAGTCGAGCGATGCGATCTTCTGATCGAGCAGCTCCATTACACTGAACAGATCTTCTCGCCGCCGACTGGCCCATGGCTGCAAGGGAAGAGCACGCAGCAACTTCTGCCCCGCTTCACTCCACAGCCGCCTTTTCCTCTGCAGTCCCTGGTTCATCGCCAGGTGCTGCAATCCGTTCTTCGCTTGCGCTCGCAAGCGCACCAGCTTGTAACGGTGAATCAGCAACTGCCGCAGGTCTCGTTGCTCGCTCGACGGCGTCCAGATTCGTGGAAATCTTCCCTCCAGCAGCAACTGCAACAGCAACGCCGCGTCCCGCCGGTCATGCTTCTGCTGCCGCACGTCGCTGGCCCGTATCCGCGCCGCATCTCCGATCCACACTTCGTGCCCGGCAGCCTTCACCATCTCCACAAACCATTGGCAGTTCCCAGTCGCTTCCATCCCAATCAACGCTGGCGCCGCCAGATGCTGATAAAACTTCTGCGCATCTCCCGACGCATGCACCAACTTCTGCTCGGCCGTCTCTCCCGTTTCCTTATCCAACCAACAAATCTGTTGCCAGCTGGGATGAAAATCGCAGCCTATAATGATCATCGAAGGCTCCTTCTTCCTTCCCAGGGTTCTTGGTCCTCCAAACTAAAGAATACCCGGGACTGAAAGGGAGCCTTCGCTCTTATCCAATCAATCCCTTTGCGTTCTTCAGCAAAGGGTGGGTCTTTTGACTCATCCCCCTCCCGACTTTTCGTACCGCTGGCCTCTGGCCGGCGTTGTTGCCTTTGCTGTTGCTTTTGCGGGTCTCCCCCATCCTTTGCTCTTTACTGTAGCGCCGGTCTTTAGACCGGCAGGGGTTGATTTGAATTTAAGCCCGTCATCCTGAGCGAAGCGAAGGATCTCAGCCTACAATTTCCGCACCGCATTGCCATGGGAGGGGATTCCACTAGCCACTCGCCCCTCCCCGCCCTTGACACCATTCACCATTCGATCAACGATCCCACTTGATCATCAAACGCCCCGAAACCGTGCCCAAATCCACCCCGCATCTCGCCGCCCCAGCCACTGAATCCGAATCCACTCGCCCCGCCCTCCCGGCCCCCGTCTTCCACGATGCCAAGCACCACATCAAAATCTTCCAAGGCGACTGCCTCGACATCCTCGCCGCCATCCCCCCAGCCTGCGTCGACCTCATCTTCGCCGACCCGCCCTACTTCCTCTCCAACAACGGCATCACCTGCCACGTCGGCCGCATGGTCTCCGTCAATAAAGGCCAGTGGGACAAATTACCCGGCGCCGAACTTGACCCGGTAAGGGACAGGTTTGACAAAGTTCATGAGTTCGACCGCGCCTGGCTCGCCGCCTGCCAGCGCGTCCTCAAGCCCAACGGCACCATCTGGGTCAGCGGCACCAGCCACGTCATCCATTCCGTCGGCTTCGCCATGCAGCAGCTCGGCTTCAAGCTCCTCAACGACATCTCCTGGGTCAAGCCCAATCCTCCTCCCAATCTCTCCTGCCGCTATTTCACCCACGCCACCGAAACCATCATCTGGGCCGCACGCGACAAAAAGTCCCGCCACAAATTCAACTACAAGCACATGAAAGAAATCGCCGGCGGCAAACAAATGAAATCCGTCTGGCCAATCCTCCCCCCAGACAAATCCGAAAAGCGCCACGGCAAGCACCCCACCCAAAAGCCCGTCGCCCTCCTCGAACGCATCCTCCTAGCCGCCTCCGACGAAGGCGACCTCGTCCTCGATCCATTTCTAGGTGGCGGCACAACAATCCTCAGCGCCCTCCGCCTGCGCCGCCAAGCCTACGCTTGCGAACTCTCCGCCGAATTCGTCGCGCTCTCCCTCCGCCGTATCTGTTCCGATCTGCTACAGGTCCAGATTTCCGCTGTTTGCCTTCACTTTGATCTTGATCCGTCATCACGATCCGTGGATCGATCGAGTAGCGGCGCAACTCGCGTGCCCAGCCAACTCCAACTCGTCGAGCAAGAGCGCCGGTTCTATTTCATTGGCCGCGAAAATCGCCGCGTCATCTTCTCAGTCCTCGCCGCTTCCCTCGACGAAGCCCGCGCCAAATTCCGCGCCTCCGGCGCCTCCGACTCCGACGCCCTCTTCATTATCAAAACCGAAACCGAGATTTATCTCGCGTAGACAAAGTCGCCGCTGCAGCGTTGCATATCACCACACTGTCATCCCGAACCCATCCGCGCCTTTTGCGGATGGCGTGAGGGATCTGCAGTCGCCTTGTAGGTCGCGGTTTCAACCGCGACAAGAAACCAACACGCGAAGCGCGCACCTAGAACAGAGCGGAGCGAGGGCCGGGCGTACCTTTATCCAAGGGTTAGAAAGTGATCTAATGGCCTCGCAGTTAGTGAGGTTGTTATGGCAATTCCGGACTTCCAAACCCTCATGCGTCCGCTCTTAGAATTCGTGCCGGATGGCAAGTTGCACTCCCTCGCCGAAGCACGTGAGGTGCTCGGAGATAGATTCAAACTAACCGACGAAGAGAAGACGGCTCTCTTGCCGAGTGGCCGTCAGGCCGTCTTTGTCAACAGAGTCGCTTGGGCAAAGGTCTACTTGGATCATGCGGGACTATTAGAGACGCCACAGAGAGGGCAATTCAAAATATCGGAACGGGGGAGGAAGGCGCTAAAGGAAGCACCTGAACGGATTACCATCAATTATTTGCTTCAATTTCCTGAATTTGCAGAACTTCGATCGGGGTCAAAGAAGCCAGAAAAATTGCTGCCGACCACGCCGAATGCAACCGAAGAGGAAGGACAGACTCCAGAGGAAATGTTGGAGTCGGCCCAGATCAGACTTTACACCGACCTTGCATCGGAAATTCTTAGTCGGGTGAAGAAGTGCTCTCCACAGTTTTTTGAAAGACTTGTAGTTGAGCTCCTGCTCAAAATGGGATACGGCGGCTCGCGCGAAGAGGCCGGTGAGGCGATAGGAACGTCGGGCGACGAAGGAATCGACGGCGTCATTAGCGAAGACCGCTTAGGCCTCGACACGATATATTTACAGGCAAAAAGGTGGGAAGGAACTGTCGGCAGACCCGAAATCCATAAATTCGTCGGCGCCCTTCATGGAAAAAGAGCCAAGAAAGGCGTTTTCATTACAACTAGCACATTCTCAGCAGAGGCTTTGAACTATGTGAAGAACATAGACCCAAAGGTCGTGCTTATTAACGGAAAACAGCTAGCTTCATTCATGATCGATTTTAATGTTGGGGTGGATTCGGTGGCATCATATCAAGTTAAGAAAATTCTTTTGGATTACTTTGAAGAAGAATGAAACGCCAATACTGATTAAGTTGACGGGTGGCCTAGCCTTACGTCTCGTCCTTTGAATATTTTCGAGTGCCCCAACCTTCGCTTTCTGACGGGTGGGAGCCCCCTGCTTCAGCAGGGGGAGCTGGACTTCAGTCCAGCGAAAAAGAGCGAACTCATGATCGGCTTTAGCCGCGGGAAGTCCGGTCGCCAGGGCTAAAGTCCATCATCGGAGACAGAACCCCTTTCCCGGAGCGCTGAAGCGCTCCTCCCCTCGCATAAATGCGAGGGCTCCCACCGAAAGAGCATGGGACGCCCGCATTCAGATTTCACTGCTCACTTAAACATTCACAGCCAGTCTCACTCTAGTCTGACGGAGTTGCCCATCTAGCGATCGGTCAACATCAAAACGACAAAGAACGAGGAGGCTGTCTTTCGAATATGAAAGCAATACTTGTCACACTCTGCGCGCTGCTACTCGTCGCCGGAGCATTTGCGCAACAATCTCATCCCCCTGACAACACAAACCACGCCACGCCCTCACAGAATTCCGCGGACGAGACCGACGGCACTCCCGGCGTCATCACTGGCTACGTTCGCGATGTCGCTTGTCTTGTTCAGAACCCTAAAGCGGATGCGGCAACCACACCGGTGGCAAAGGATTGCCTGAAAGAATGTGTCCGCGGAGGCTCGCCCCTCGTGATCCTCTCCGAAGACGGCTTTCTCTACCTGCCGATCTCGAGCGAAACCCCAGATAAAAGCGTCCGCTCCCAACTATTGCCCTACGCAGGCAAGTACGTGAAAGCAAGCGGCAAACTCTACGAGCGCGGAGGCCTGCACTCAATCTCAATCGAGAAAATCGAACCAATCACCAGACCCCCCAACTCCAAAATCCCCACCTCCTGATTCAATCCTGGGTGGGAGCCTATCTGATTGGCAGTTCGGTGGGAGCCCCCTGTTTTAACAGGGGGAGCTGGACTTCAGTCCAGCGAAAGAGCTCCTAGCAATTGAAATGGGCTTTAGCCCTGGGAACTTCCGTACCACCCAGCGCTAAAGCGCCGCATGAAAGCCATCATCTCTCCGGAGCGCTGAAGCGCCCCTCCTCCGCATAAATACGGAGGCTCCCACCCAAAATGCGTACTAATCGTTTCAATTCAAACACGTCTCCTCGATACGAACGCTATAAACTCCGCGCATGTCATTTGTCCCGCAAGAAATCCGCACATTCTTTATTTCGACAGCCACCTGGGAGAGAAGATCGCTTCTCCAATCCACCCCGCTATGCGATCTCCTGCTGAATGTGCTTCGCGAAAATCGCGCTAAACAGCGATTTCAACTCCACGAGTTCGTATTGATGCGCGACCACGTTCATCTAATCCTGACGCCATCCTCGCTGGTCCCACTCGAGAAAGCCATCCAGTTCATCAAAGGGGGATTTTCCTTCCGCGCCAAGAAAGAGGCGAACTTCAACGGCGAAATTTGGCAGAAGGGCTACAACGAGCAAAGAATCAAAGACGCCCACGACTACACCGAAAAGGCCGCATACATCCAGATGAATCCCGTAAAAGCCGGATACGTCGAGCACCCAGAGCAGTTTCCATATTCGTCAGCACGATTGAAAACCGAAATCGACCCACCCCCAGCCCATTTTCGAATCGACGCTCGCCTCTAACTTTCAGATCTGCGCTTGTGTAGAAGCCCATGCCCCGTCTGTTGGCGCAGAGCAACAGGGAGCAATCGGGTTCGCAGTACGGTGAGAGCCCCCTGCTTCAGCAGGGGGAATACACAGTTCGCGCGCAGCGCCCTTCCTTACGCGCTGACTCACCCGCGCGTTTTCTCTTATCTGATTGGACGTTCGGTGTGAGCCCCCTGTTTTAACAGGGGGAGCTGGACTTCAGTCCAGCGAAAAAAGCGCAAACTCACAGTCGGCTTTAGCCGCGGGAAGCTAGGCGCCAGGGCTAAAACCCATCATCGGAGGCGGATCCTCTTCCCGGAGCGCTGAAGCGCTCCCCCTCGCATCAATGCGAAGGCTCTCACCGAAAGGCCCGCCATGGAAGCTCCGCCGGTACTAGAACGATAAAGGATCAACTCCCCCGTTCCTGTTAGCATAAGTCGGGGAATTTTGACTATGCAAGGAATGGACAACATGGCAAACAGCACCGTGACTCGGAGGCCCCTTTGCCTCCGCTTAAGCGCTTTCCCCACCGGCAGCATTCTAATTCCCCTGGCCGCCGTGGCGGCTAATCGCAAATCTGGAATTAGAATTCCTCGTAAGCTTTGGAAAATCAGCGAAGTACAAATTTCTAATCGCAAATATTCGTCGCTTTTGCGGTCGCCGAGGCGAATCGCGGTTTTTGATCTCCGTCTCCGCCGCCTCCGGCCCTTTTTAATCTACGGTTCCGCGATTAAAACTCCTCGTAACATCCTAAAAATCTGTCACATAAGAATTTCTAATAGGCGGTAAATCGTGGGTACAAGCTGCGAAAAACTGCCGCGCAGCCGGGGCGAACAGCGGAGAGTGACAGGAGTCACAGACGGCGAATGGGGACGCCGGGTATGAGTCGTGCAGGAAAGGGAGAGCTACGCGCGGAGGCGCGAGCTTTTGTGATACAAGAGCACGAAGCACGACTGATAGGGAGGTTTGCGATGCAACATTTCGGGATAGTGCGAGGGGCCAGATTTGAATTTGGGATTTTGGTTTTGCTGGCGTTGATTTTGGGATTCGGCGGAGTGGCGGCGGCGCAGGAAACGCAGATCAAGAAGGAGCCGATCAAGCCGGCACCGGCTAACTCCGGGGCGGCAATGTTCAAGCAGTATTGCGCGGTGTGCCACGGCAAGACGGGCACGGGGGATGGGCCGGCAGCGTCGGCGTTGAAACAGGCGCCGGCGAATTTGACGACGCTGACGCAGAGGCACGATGGAAAATTCCCGGAAGATTACGTCGCGAACGTGCTGCGCAACGGCGCAAAGGCTCCGGCGCACGGCGATGCGGAAATGCCGGTGTGGGGTCCGCTGTTCTCGGCGATGGATCAGAGCCAGGCGATCGTCGATTTGCGGATTGCGAACCTGACGAAGTACATCAAGTCCATACAAGCAAAGTAAGCGGGGCGGCGCACGGCTCGCGGTGGTTTAGCGCGGCGGTAGTGGTGTGTGCGAGTGATGCCGCGCAGCGGGCTGGTGAAACAGCGCACACGTTGGCGCCCGCGCCGGCATTCTTATGGCGCACCTGAAGGTGCGCCCCACAAAGATTTGCGGGCTTGGCGGATTGGGAGCATGCGGAACGCAAGCGCGTGGCGGGGGGCGGAGGAACGGGCTAGGCTTAAGGCTCGGTGCACCCGTAAAAACTAAAGCTACGATGGAAAAGGCAGCGGCGGTACGACGAAGAAAAGAGGGACGCGATGCGGATGCAGAAAAACAGTGGGCGGAATGGCGGGACGGAAGTGCTGGGGACGATGTCGGCAATTCACGCGCCGATGGTGCAGGATTTTCAGTTTGTAAAATTCCGCACGGAGGGCGAGGTGGCGCGGCTGACGCTGGACCGTCCTGAGCACAATCTGCTGAACGAGCGGATGCTGGCGGAAGTGGCGGCGGGAATCAACTCGTTGAGCGAGCGCAGCGAAGTGAAATTGATCGTGATGGATTCGGCGGGGAAGGCTTTCAGCGGCGGCATCGAGCTGGGAGAATATACGCAGCGGCGCGTGTTTCAATTGCTGGACGCGTTTCACAACGCGTTTTCGGCGATGCTGGACACGTCGAAGCCGGTGCTGGTGGTGATCAACGGGCCGGCGTATGGCGGAGGCGCGGAGCTGGCGGCGTTAGGCGATCTTGTGATTGCGACACCGCGCGCGCGATTTGCGCAGCCGGAAATTAAATTGGGCGTGTTTCCTCCGCTGGCTGCAGCGATTTTGCCGTACATTCTGGGGCCGAAGCTGGCGCTCGAACAGGTGTTGACGGGCGAGGTGATGACGGCGGAGCGGGCGCGGGAAGTGGGGCTGGTGAACTGGCTGGTGAGCGAAGAGGAACTGCCGAAAAAAGTGGATGATTTGATTGCGAAGGTGACGGCGCAGTCAGGGCCGGTGTTGACGATGGCGAAAAAGGCGATTTTGGGGAGCCTGGGGTTGCCGTTGCGCGATGGCGTGCGAAATTCGATGAAGGTGTTTTTGAACGAGCTGGGCGATCTGGAAGATTCGCAGGAAGGTTTGCGGGCGCAAGTGGAGAAGCGGGCGCCGAAGTGGAAGAATCGGTAGCGCGGCACGGCTGCGAAGAATTGACAGCGTGAGATGGCGCGCATAAACTTCCGGTGAACAATTTAGCTGGCACGGGTTGAGGGGAAGGCCGTGAAAATCGGCCACGGTCCCGCCACTGTGAACGGCCGGCGCGCGGAATGAAGGGCGCGAGCGGCTGTGAGTCAGGAAACCTGCCCGGGCTGGTCGAAGCTGGCACTCTTCGCGAGAAGGAGTGTGGCGATTGGCCTCGCTATTCTCGCGAGGCTTTTTTGTTGCTGGGGGAATCGATTGGGGCGCGGGCGGCGACTACGGAAACTTTTCTGCGCGGCGATTTCTTTCGCGATGCTTGGCTGTGCTGCGCATGCGGCCCTCGTTGTGGCAAGCGCAGCCGTATTGCCGCAGAGCAGCGCTGCTAAGACTGGGACCGCGCGAGTTGTCACGGATGAGACTGGGCGGCGCGTTGCGATTCCGGCGGACGTGAAGCGCGTTGTGACGCTGGCGCCGAATCTGACCGAGACGATTTACGCACTGGGGCTCGAGGAGCGGCTTGCGGGCGACACGGATTATTGCGATACGCCGCCGGCTGCAAAATTGAAGCCGCACGTGGGCGGGGCACAGAATCCGAGCCTCGAAGCGATCGTCGCGCTGCATCCGGATCTGGTGCTGGCGACGACGTCAATCAATCGCATTGAGACGGTCGATGGCCTCGCGAAAGTTGGCATCGCGGTGTACACCACAGACCCGGAGACGGTGCGCGGAATGCTGGAATCGACGGCGCGTATAGCGGGACTGATGGGAGCGGAGGCGCAGGGGTCGGCGCTCGTTACGAAATTGCAGGCGCGGCTCGACGCGCTCGCGGCTCGACTGGCGGATGCGCCGCCGGTGCACGCGTTATTCGTGGTGTGGGAGGATCCGCTGATCACCATCGGGCAAAATACTTTTATTGCGGACGCGCTGCGATGGGCGGGGGCGGAGTCGGTGATTCTTTCGCAGCAGAAATGGCCGCGTGTGAGTTTTGAGGAAGTGGTGCGCCTGCAGCCGGATTACGTCGTGTTTGCGAGCGATCACGAGGGGTTTGGCGCGAAGGAATTGGGCGCGCTGCGATCTCGCGATGCGTGGAAGCAGCTGCGGGCGGTAGAGTTGGGGCACATTGCGGTGATCAGCGAAGAGATTAACCGGCCGTCGCCGGGATTGGTGGATGCGATTGAGCAGCTGGCGCGGGAAGTGCATCCGGAAGCGTTTCGCGCGGCGGAAAATGGAAAAGTGAAAGTGGAAAATGGGAATTCGGTGCGCGTCGCGACGATCGGGGAGTTTGATGGGCGGGCGGGTCTTAGACCCGCCCCTGCGAAATTCGATGATCCCTATTTAGGGGCTGGGCTTTGAGGCCGCTTACGCTGCGAAGAATTCTGGCGGTGTGCGGCCTTTTGCTGGCGGTGCTTTTCGTTGTGGTGGTGATTTCGCTGCGGATGGGGACGTATCCGATTTCGATCAGCGAAATTGTGATGACGCTTTTCCGCGGCGTGGCGGGACAACGCGAGCAGATACCTTCGGAATTCTGGCTCGTCGTTTTTGGACTGCGGTTGCCGCGAATCGCGCTGGGAATTTTGGTAGGCGCGGCGCTTTCGACGGCGGGCGCAGGTTTTCAGGCGCTGCTGCGAAATCCGCTCGCCGATCCTTATGTGCTGGGCGTTTCGAGCGGCGCGGCGCTGGGAGCCATCGTGAGTTTGGTAATCGCGCCGCACGTGCCGGGCTTGATTCAGCTCGCGGCGTTTGCGGGAGCGGCAGCGACGATCACCGCGGTTTATTTTCTGGGGCGGCGCGGCGGACAACTCGACAGCCCCACGCTGCTCCTGGCCGGAATCGTTTCGGCGTCATTTTTGTCGGCCATCATCATGTTTTTGATGACAACGCTCAGCGGCCGCGACATTCGCGGGATGGCGTTCTGGCTGATGGGCGATTTGTCGTCGCCCGCTGCGATCGATTTGCGCTGGCTTTATTTTATTTTGCTCGTGGTGCTCGGCTCGATTTACACCACCTCGTCGGATTTGAATCTGATTTTGACCGGCGAACAGGAAGCGCGGCACCTGGGCGTGAATGTGAAGCGCGTGAAGCTCGTCGTTTACATCGGCGCGTCGCTGCTCACTGGCCTCGCAGTTTCGGTGAGCGGCGCGATTGGATACGTGGGCCTGCTGGTGCCGCACGTGATGCGAATGATGTTTGGTACGGATTACCGGTTGCTGATCCCCGCGTCAGCGCTGGGCGGCGCGATTGCGATCGTGATTGCGGATACGCTGGCGCGCACCGTGGTGGCGCCGACGGAATTGCCGGTGGGCGCGATGACGGCGCTGGCCGGGGCGCCCGTGTTTATTTATCTGATGCGGCGGAAAGTTCGATGAGCACGACAGCGGGGAGCGGAATGTCGAGCGGCGCGCAGACGCAATCGCGTCCATTCCAAACAGATCCGCGCTCGCGGCTCAAAGTCGAACAAGTCAGCTATGCGTATTCCGCTACAGATCGATCAGCGCCGAAATTTATTTTGGGGCCGGTCACATTCGAAGCGCAGCAGCGGGAACTGATCGCGATTCTGGGCCCGAATGCGAGCGGCAAATCGACGCTGCTGAAATTGCTCGCAGGTGTGGTAAAGCCGCTCTCCGGGCGTGTCGAGGTGGATGGCGCCGAAGTGGGCGGTCTCGATTTGCGCACGCGCGCGCAGAAGATCGCGCTGGTGCAGCAGGAAAGCGAGTTGCTGTTTCCACTGCGCGTGTGGGAATACGTGCTGCAGGGGCGTTATCCATATGGCCGGCGGTTGCGATTCGAATCCGATGAAGACTGCTTGATGGCTGGAAATGCGTTGGCGCAAGTGGGAGCGGATGCGTTGCGCGACCGGTGGATGGAGCAGCTTTCGGGAGGCGAAAAGCAGCGCGTGATTCTGGCGCGGGCGCTGTCGCAACAGCCGGCGCTGCTGCTTCTTGACGAGCCGACGCAACATCTCGATATCGGCGGCAAGGTGGAATTGCTGCGGCGGTTGCGGAAGCTGGCGGATGAGAATCGTTACACCGTGGTAGTGGTTACGCACGAATTGAATCTGGCGGCGGAGTTTTCGGATCGGATCGTGTTGCTGCAAAAAGGGAAGCCTTTGCGGATTGGGACGCCCGCGCAGGTGTATCAGCGCGATTTGCTGGAAGAAGTGTTTGAGGCGCCGCTTGAGGTGGAGTTGCGAGTGACGGGGCGGCCGCGAGTGATTTTGCGAGGGAGCCATTGAACCCGGCGAATCGATTCGATAGCGCAGCCGGGTGGCGAAGTGGAGGTAGCAGAGAGGGGTGCGTGAATTGGACGCGGGCGGGTCTGAGACCCGCCCCTACTGTCGGCGTTGAAATCAGATTCGTGACTTTTCTTGTTGGGTCGTGCAAGCAAGGCTGACGCACGTGTTGCTTTACGCGGCGCTGAATGATTTGCGGCGCCGTCGACAATCACGAGAGACTCCGCGCAAGGGAAGACGGTTAGAAGCCGTCGCCGCCGCGCGACTGTAAGGCGGAAATTTTCGGCGCGTGCCACTGTTCTGCGTTCTGAATCGCGAGATTCAGGCCGGAGTGGGAAGGCCGCGTCGCTGCTCCGATTGCTTTTGCGGCAACGTGAAGGCAATCGAAGCGAATCGCCGAGCCAGGAGACCTGCGGAGCCTCAATCCGGAAGCGAATGCCCGTTGTAGGCGACGAGCAGGCGCGTCTGGACAACCTTCAACTCCCGCGCGAGAGGGAGAGGAGGAAAAATGAGACTGGCGCGTTTTTTGGCCATTGCTGTTGGAAGTTTTCTAGGCTTCCTTTTCGCAGTTCCCCCGCAAACACAAGCGCAATCAAATTCCATCCGCAACGCAACGATTATAGGAATGCTGACTGACCCGAGCGGCGCAGCCGTGGCTGCCGCACAGGTAATTGCGGAGCCCTCTGATTCATCAGCACCGGCAGCACAAGTCACCACACGGAGTGGTCCTGACGGAAAATTCGTCCTAAGGCTTGCTCCCGGACGTTATCGGGTGACGATCAACGATCGGTCATTCGAGCGCCAACAGCGAGAATTCACGCTCACCGCCGGAAGTACGGAAACTTGGGACGTTCGACTCGCGCTGAGGCAGGAATCGGCGACCGTTATCGTGTCCGCCACGACGATACCGATCGAAGCCGACAAATCACCGTATCCGGTGGATGTGATTTCGCACGAAGATATCAGCGAGCGGCAAGAATTGTGGCTGGCGCCAATGTTGATGACGTCAGGGGGAATCAACGTGGCGCAGGAAGGCGCGTACGGCGGAATCACCACAATGTTTCTCGACGGCGGAAATTCAAACTTCACGAAAGTGCTGATCGACGGGGCGCCGGCAAACCAACCCGGAGGGGACATCGATCTCGAAGGATTCGATCTCGGCAATCTCGACAAAATCGAAGTGGTGCATGGCGCGTCGAGCGCTCTGTACGGATCGGATGCGATGACCGGAACGGTGGAGCTTTTCACGCATCGCGGGACGACGACAATTCCCATCGTAAGCGTGTTTGCCGACGGCGGGACATTTGGCACCGGGAACGGCGGCGGAAATCTCAGCGGAATTCTCGGAAAGTTCGACTACTCGGCGTCGGCTTCCTACTTTTCAACGGCCGGGCAGGGACAGAACGACTATTTTCGCAACACCGCGCTTTCGGGAGCTTTCGGATACAAATTCAGCGAGAACAATCAGATTCACGCTTCGCTGCGAAATGATTCGAACGATGGAGGATCGCCGGGGCAAACATTTGCGCCGACGCCGACGAATCATATCAATCAGCACAATTTCTTTGCGAGTCTCATCTGGGAATTCTCCCACGGGCCGCACTGGAAATATCGCCTGATGGGAACCAACGCGTATATTCGCCAGACGATTCTCGATACGGACTTTGATTTCACCTCGTTGAACCGATTTTATCGAACCGGGCTGGACACACAGGCGAGTTACGTAGCAGCACGCGGAGGCGTGACGCTGGGCTACGCGTATGAAGTGGAGAACGGCGAGCCGGGCGGCCCGCCTCACGTCCGGCGGAATAATCAAGCGGGTTACATCGAGGGGCGGTATCAATTCTGGCGGCGCGTGCTGGTAACGGCGGGCGGGCGCGCAGAAGATAACGCGAGCTTTGGAACAAAAGTGGTGCCGCGCACAGGAATATCGTATGCCGCGCGGTACGGTCACGATTTTTGGGGTTCGACGCGGCTGCGCGCGTCCTATGGACTGGGAATCAAAGAGCCGACGTTCGTGCAGAGCTTCGAAGCCGGCCTGTGCTTTCCCGGCAATCCGGATTTGCGTCCGGAGCGTAGTACAACCGTGGATGCGGGGATTGAACAGATGCTCGCGTCTGACCGGCTGAAGCTGACCGTCACATATTTTCACAACGACTTTCACGACATCGTGAGCTTTGGTGAGGATTTAACGCCGACGCCCACCTGTCCCTTCGGCACCGGGACGTTTTTCAATACCGACAAAGCAAGGGCTTATGGTGCGATTTCCGCATTTGAAGCCAAGGTGACGAACTGGCTCCGCATTATGGGGAATTACACGTATGACGATTCAAAGGTACTCGTCTCGCCAAATGCCACCGACCCGACGCTGGAACCTGGGAACCGGCTGTTTCATCGGCCGCTACATTCGGCAAACCTCACAATGAATGCAAGATGGCGACAGATGAACTGGATGGTGGCGGGAACCTATGTGGGACGCGCAACGGACAGCGATTTCACGGGGCTGGGGATTACGAGCGATCCGGCCTGGGTGCGATGGGACACAGCGGCGATTTTGCCGGTTCATTATGGATTTTCTGTGACGGCGCGCGTAGAAAATCTGTTTGATCGAAAATATGAGACGGCTGTGGGCTATCCGGCGCTGGGGCGAAATTTCCGGCTGGGCATGAAGTATGTGTGGGGCGGCGGTTAGGCGGGCAGGTGCAGAGCGGCCGGCCTTACAAAATTGTTAGCGGCCAATTTGTCCGGACGGGATAAAAGCGGCGCGGTTCGAATGCTATAATTGGAGGCTCGTCATCCGTTCTTATGGCACGAATCGCTCAAGAGATGCGCGTTCCGCCCGAAGTGATGGCTCGCTACGAGCCCGTCATCGGTCTGGAGGTGCACGCGCAGCTCAAAACGCGGACGAAAGCGTTCTGCGGGTGCTCGACGCGATTTGGAGACGCGCCGAACAAGAATACGTGTCCTGTGTGCCTGGGTTTGCCGGGCGCGCTGCCGGTGCTGAACCGCAAAGCGGTGGAGCTGGCGGTCCGAGCGTCGCTTGCGCTGCAGGCGCGGATTCATGAGCGGTCGCGGTTCGCGCGGAAGAATTATTTCTATCCGGATTTGCCGAAGGGCTACCAGATTTCGATGTACGAACTGCCACTGGCCACCGGCGGCGCGCTCGAAATCGAGATTGAAGGCCGGGCAAAGAAAATCGGGATTACGCGCCTGCACATGGAAGAGGATGCGGCGAAGAATCTGCATGAAGGCTTCCCGGATTCGGATAAATGGAGCTACATCGATTTCAACAGGGGTGGAGTGCCGCTGGTAGAAATTGTGTCGGAGCCTGATATTCGGACGCCCTCGGAAGCGTATCAATACTTGAACACGTTGAAGCAGGTGCTGGAGTACACGGACGTGAGCGACTGCAACATGGAAGAGGGTTCGCTGCGGTGCGATGCGAATGTGAGCGTGCGGCCGAGGGGCGAGGCAAAATTCGGGACGAAGGTGGAAGTGAAGAATTTGAATTCGTTCCGGTATTTGTCGCATGCGCTGGAATTCGAGATCGAGCGGCAAATCGGAGTGCTCGAATCGGGCGGCAGCGTGACGCAGGAGACGCGGCTTTGGAACGTGGCAGGGGGACGGACGGAGTCGATGCGCTCGAAGGAGTTTGCGCACGATTACCGTTATTTTCCCGATCCGGATTTGCTGCCGGTTATGGTAATGGAGCCGCTTGTGGCGGAGGTGCGCCGCGGAATGCCGGAATTGCCAGCGGCGAAGCGGGAGCGATTTGTGCAGCAGTATGGCGTCGCGGCGTATGATGCCGAGGTGCTGACGGCTAACCGAGTTCTCTCAGGCTACTTTGAAAGTACTGTTAGCGCCGCACAGATATCGGGAAATCTTGTCGCGCCTTGGATTACGGGTGAATTTCTCAGGCACTCAAACGAAATTGGATTCGAAGCGGCATCGACGGCGGTGAGTCCAGCGGCATCGGGCTCGCTGATTGGGAAAGTCGTGAGAGTGGGCGAGATTACAGCCGCCACAGGTAAGCGCGTTTACGCGAAGATGTTCGAGACGGGAAAGAGCGCGGAGGAAATTATCGCCTCGGAAGGTCTGGCGCAAATCTCGGATGCAGGATCAATCGAAACTGTGGCGCGGCAAGTGGTGACGAAGAGTCCCGAGAATGTGGCGAAATACAAATCGGGCAACGAGGGCGTCTTCAAGTTTTTTGTGGGGCAGGTGATGAAAGAGACGCGCGGGCAGGCCAACCCGCAGATCGTGAATGAAATCCTAAAACGCGTGCTCGCGGAAGCGTAGGGTGTGATGGCGACGAAAGCGGAAACATCGAAAGTGCTGAAAGAGGGAGACAAGGCGCCGGCGTTCCGGGTGACGGCGGATGACGGCGAAAAAGTGTCGCTCGGGGAATATCGCGGGAAGAACGTGATTTTGTTTTTCTATCCCAAAGCGAATACTCCCGGTTGAATCAACGAAGCGTCCGAGTTTCGTGACGCCATCAAGAAGTTCGAAACGGAAAATACGGCGATCCTGGGCTGCAGCGCGGATTCTGTGGAAGCGCAGACGAAATTTAAAGTGAAGCACAAATTGAATTTTCCTTTGCTGGCGGATACGGAATTTGAAGTGATTGAATCGTTCGGCGCGCGAAGGATGAAGAGTTTCCTGGGGAAATCGTTTCTGGGGATCGTGCGGATGACGTATTGGATCGACCAGGACGGATTGATTCGGAAGATTTGGGACAATGTGACGCCGAAGGGGCACGCGGCGGAAGTGCTGGCGGCGATTCGCGGGGAGTGACGCTGCGATCGGTGCGTTCGCTGGGTGCTACGTTGGGATTCTTCGCTTCGCCCAGAATGACAGCGCGCGCTTGATGCGTCTAATCTAAATTGTGACGCGGAAGGTGTCGGCGTCTGGTTCGATTAGGGCGTTGTCGATCAGGCGGGTTTTTCCTACGTACGCAGCGATGAGGACCAGGCAGCGGTTGCGCAACGGAGTGACGGGTTCGAGAGATTCTGCGTCAACAATTTCCACGTAGTCGGTTTTCACTCCTGGTTCTGAATCCAGCAAATGACGCGCGGTGGCAATCAGGTGCGCCGTGTCACGTTGTCCCGCGCTGATTTCGGCTTTTACGGCTTCGAGAGAGCGAGAGGGAGCGGTGGCGGCGCGGCGGTCGTCGGGGCTTAAGTAGGCGTTGCGCGAGGAGAGCGCGAGGCCATCTGGTTCGCGCACGATGGGGCTGACTACGATTTCGGTGTCGAGGTTCAAGTCGGCGGCCATTTGCTGGATGATGCGGGATTGCTGCGCGTCTTTGCGGCCGAAGTAGGCGAAGCGCGGCTGCACGATTTCGAGAAGTTTCAGGACTACCGTGGCGACGCCCTGAAAATGGCCGGGGCGCGAGCGTCCTTCGAGGCGATTGCTGAGGCCCTCGACATTCACCAGCGTGCGAAAGTTCTTGGGATAGATTTCCTCCGCGGGCGGAGCGAATAAATAATCGACGCCGAGATTTTCGAGCAAGGCTCGATCGGATTCGAGCGTGCGTGGGTATTTCTGGAAGTCCTCCGTGGGGCCGAACTGCTTCGGGTTCACAAAGATTGAAACCACGATGGGCGAGCTTTGCGTCTTAGCGGCCTGAATAAGAGACGCATGGCCTTTGTGCAAAGCGCCCATCGTGGGAACGAAGCCGAGCATGCGGTCTTCCTGACGCGCAGCACGGCCAATCTGCTTCATCCAAGAGACGGTGCGGACGATTTCCATTAGAACTTTTCGTTCGAGGAGATGCGATTCGGCGCCGCGCATGGCATCAGGCGGAAGCCTTTGCGGCACGTTCGCGATAAAAGAAAATTAGATCCGAGGAATTTGGTATTGCGCCGAGTTGACGGAGCATTGTGGCGACCTGGCCTCGGTGGTACGTGCCGTGATTTACCAGGTGTTGCAGCATTTGCCAGAGCGGAGCTGCCTGGGGAACGCCTTTGGTAGTTTTATGTTCGATCACTCGGGCGATGTCTTCGGGTTTTAGCGCGTCGATGTAGCCAACGAGAGCGGTCTCGACTTCCTGCCAGCGGTGGCGAAGAGAGGCGAGCGTGGGGAAGTCGGAAGCAGGGCGGAACGAACTTGCTGAGCGGCCATGCCAGCGCTCGAGCCAGAGCCATTCGACTTCGCAGATATGCGAGAGCGTGTCGCGGACGGAGTGGAAACTGGAGCCGAGATCGCGGGTGAATTGTTCGTCGGACAGAGTGGAACAGGCGTCGAGCGAGCGGCGATTGGCCCAGGAATTATATTCGTAGAGAAGGCGGAAATCTTCGAGGTTCATACGAGGCTCCTGATTCCCGGTAAGACCGGCTTCAGCCTCTCACAGATTAAAACTCCGGTGCTCGAAGGGCAACCCACAAAGCGGAACCCTGCCGGTCTGAAGACCGGCGCTACAAAAACCACCGCAAAAGGCCACCGCACAACAGAACGGAGCTGCCGATTAGGTGCGTTGGCGTGCCAATAGTTGCTGGCGTAGCTCGGCCGGGGAGTGGTAGGACTCGGCGTCCGAGGGGAAGCTGCCGCTTTGCACGTCGTTGCAAAATTCTGTGGCTGCGCGCGTGATTTCGGATGAGAGGTTCACGTACTGGCGCGCGAATTTTGGCTTGTGGCCCATCGTTAGGCCGACTAGATCGTGGAAGACGAGAACCTGGCCGTCGCAATCCGGGCCTGCGCCGATGCCGAGCGTGGGGATCCGGAGCTGGCGCGTGATTTCAGCGGCGAGGTCGCGCGGAACGGATTCGAGTACGACAGAAAATGCGCCGGCTGCTTCGACGGCATGCGCATCGCGCTCGAGTTGCTTGGCTGCGTCAGGCGTCTTGCCCTGCACGTGAAAGCCGCCGAGGGTGTTGATGGATTGCGGCGTGAGGCCCACGTGACCCATCACCGGAATTTCGGCTTCGACGAGGCGCGAGATTAATTCGAGGCGGCGCTCGCCACCTTCGATTTTCACGGCTTCGGCGCCCGCTTCTTTCACGAGGCGAATCGCATTTTGAACCGACTCGTTGATCGAAACGTGGAAGCTGCCAAAGGGCATATCGGCAACGAGCAGGGCGCGTTTCGTGCCGCGGCGGACGGCGCGGGTGTGGTGAAGAATTTCATCGAGCGTGACGGGTAAGGTGCTGTCGTAGCCGAGAGTGACCATGCCCACCGAATCGCCGACGAGCAGCATGTCGACACCGGCCTCATCGAGCAGGCGCGCGGTGGGATAGTCGTAGGCCGTGAGGAACGTGATCTTTTTTGTTGCGGGAGAACCAGGGAAACACTTGCGGGAGAGAATGTCAGGCACGGTGACTTTACCGTTGCCCGCACGCGGTGCAACACTCATTTTCGTCTCCGGTGCCGCTCCCGGACTTCGGGATGCAGCCCACTAGCTGCTTAGATGCTATCAGAAGGCGGTGGGTTTGGGCAAAGATTCCGACCATTGAGCTGGCACAGGCTGGCTCTCAGGCTTGAGTGACGGGAGCGGGCATTTGTGGTTCGACGCCTCGCCAGCCTACTGGGCGTCCTCGGACGGCTTCTCTGAGGGCGCGGAAGAGCACGACATACATCATCTGGCGGTAATAGAAACGTTGAAGAATGAGCGGAGCGAGGAGGGTCCAATCCTCGTTCTTTTCCAGGGCAAAAGCGACGACGCAGGTGAGCAGGTCAATCATCATGAAAATGGCGAAGAAGATCAGGGAGCGCTCCACATCCTGCGATGTCCAGAGTTGAGGCAAGCGGGCGATACGAAGTTGCGCCAGGCCCCAGAGAGCGATGGAGAGCAAGAACAGCAGGTCGATCACCGGAGAAACCAGCGGCAGCAAAATCTGGAAGAGGAAAATATTGGGTATGGCGACCCAGCCGAGAGTGCCGTAGCGCGGCTTGCCGACGGCGTCGCGGTGCTTCCAGACGGCTTGCAGCGTGCCAAAGGTCCAGCGAAAGCGCTGGCGAATCAGGGCTTCGACGGTCTCGGGAACTTCCGTGCGGCCGATGGCGTCTTCGTCGTACAGAATTTTCCAGCCTTCGCGACGAATCGTGAGCGTGAGGTCCGTATCTTCCGCAACCGTATCGCCTGAAAATCCACCGTGACTTTTCAAAACGTCGGCGCGCCACGCGCCGGCGGCGCCCGGCACCACCGGAATGCAATTGAGCAGATCGAAGGCGCGCTTTTCGAGGTTTTGGCTGGTGATGTATTCGAGAGCCTGCCAGCGAGTGAGCCAGCGATTGCGATTCATCACTTTGACGTTGCCGGCAACAGCGCCGACATTGGGATCCGCGAAGTGGCGCGCCAGAAGCGGAATGGCATCGGAGTCCACCATCGTATCCGCATCGATGGAAACTACGATTTCGCCGGTTTCTTCAGCGAGGCCGTGGTTCAGCGCCGTGGGCTTGCCACGATTGGGTTGCAGCAGGAGACGCACGCGCGGATCCCGGCCGAAATTCTCGCGGACCAATTCAGCGGTGTGGTCAGTGGAACCATCGTCAATCACAAGAACTTCGAGCTTTGGATAATTCGAAGCGAGGACGGATCGGACGGTGTCGAGAATCGCCGCTTCCTCGTTGTAGGCGGGGATCAAGACGGAGATAGTGGGCTGGTAACCCGGATGGTCCGGGGGAGAGGGTCGAAGTTTTTCAGCTAAGGCGAGTAAACCAATCACGAGGGCGCGGCCGCTGACGAGCAGGATTCCGGTGATAAAAATGAAGCCGATTGCACTGCGAAACATCCGGAACACATCGAAGATGAAAGCATCCGCGCGCGCGAGCAGCCATTCTTCGTGGCTGAGCGGCATCATCACTTGCGCTCGCGTTTGATTCAGCAGCGCGGACACAGAAACGAATTCGTAGCCTTTGGCGCGAAGCCCATCAATCACGCGTGGCAGAGCCTCGACGGTGTGGCTGCGGTCGCCGCCGCCGTCATGCATCAGGATGATGTTGCCCTTATCGGCTGTCGCGTCGGTGATCACGCGCTGCACGATCGTGTCCGCAGGCGGAGGAAGACCGCCATTCGGCTCGCCCCAATCGTGGGGATCGACTCGCGCGCCGATGATGATGTATCCCATGGCTTGCGGAATCGGGAGCATCTGGATTTCGCTGGCGGTTTCCGGCTGGTGATCGATGCCGTAGGGCGGGCGAAAGAGCAAAGTCTTCACACCAAGGCTGCTTTCAAGAAGCAGTTCGGTGAGGTTCAATTCGATCTGGAGCTGGGATTTTGTAATCGCTTCGAAATCGGGATGCGTGAACGTGTGGTTGCCCACCTCGTTGCCGAGCGCAAACTCACGCTTCACGAGGTCGGTTTCGAGATTGGCCGTTTCGCCAATCACGAAGAAGCATGCGGGGACATTCTTTTGCTTCAGGATATTCAGGATTTGCGGCGTCCACTGCGGATCGGGGCCATCGTCGAAGGTGAGGGCGACTTTTTTCGGCATGTCGCCCATCTGCTGAATTCGCCAGGTGAGCGGATAGCTTTTGAACGTTTCGTCGTCGAAGAGGTCGGTATCCGGATCGTAGTCGAATGTGCGTCGCCCGCTTTGCGGCGTGGCAGTGATGCGCCAGATATCGCCGTCACCTTCCAGGATCAAATCGTAGCCCGGAGGAACGTCCTCAAGTTTGTTTCGGATTGCATCGTCCGGGCGCGTGGCATCCCAGATATACCAGAGCGACGGATCTTCCATCCCCAAGCGCCAAAGGGCAGTGCCTTGCACGTGAGCGCGCTCGGCGGTGCGGAGTTCGTTGTAGGCGGTGATGCCGTCGAGCATCCAGACGTTGTGGACAACGTCATGCTCGTCCTCATAAGAATAGTGGGGGCTCAAAGAATCGGGATCGAACTCAATGTCGGTTTGCGATTCGACAGCGGTGATTACGCCCTGCTGGAATGTGACGGCCTGTGCCACGGGATGCGGATCGGCCTTTGTCTTCGCGGGCCAGTCATAGCCATAGTTGGCGATGCCCATCACGACTTTTTCCGGCGGGACGAGCTTCAGGATGTTGTTGATGTTGCGGACAAACCAATCCTGGGAGACGACCGGGCCGGGAGCCGAAGCGGGCCAATGAAAGTCGTAGTTCATCAGGATTATGGCATCGGCTTGCGAGGCGAAATATTTGTAGTCGTAGCTCCAATCGGCGGCGGGAAGGGCCACCATCAATTTCAGGTTGGCCGAGTGCAGAGCCACCGCGAGATCGTGAATGAAGCGCTGAAAGTTCTCCTGGCTGTCCTGGGGGACCTCTTCGAAATCCACGACGATGCCGGGCTCGTGTTCGGAATTGGCGAAGGCCTCGAGCGACTTCGCAAGCTTTTCTCGCGAAGCTGGGCGGGCCAGCATTTCGGCCATTTCGTCGACCTTCCAATCCTTGCCGTCGTAATTGTTAACCATGGACATCACAGGCAACTCGACGCCTTTGGCTTTAATTGACTGCATCCAATTCACGAGCTTGGGGTCCTGGTCAACGTCGAGACGCCCATCCGGGGACACGGCGTGCAGGGCTTCCGGGATTAAGAGGTCAAGGTCGTGATAGTGGGCCTGGAGAGAAGCGAGGCTGGTGGAATCCCAGCTGACATAGAATGCAGCGCGCAGCGGATCGTAATTCTGCGGAATCTTACCGAGCTGTGCAACGCGATGTTTTCTGCCGGGGCGAACGGATTTGGGCTTCAGGCGGCCGCGAATCGCGTGAAGAGTGCCATGCGTATCGGCGCGAAGAATATCGGGCAGATCGGGGTTGCGAATAACATTGAGGATGAAAATGATGAGAACGATGGTGAAAAATCCGCCTGCAAGCTCGAGAAAGCGGCGAGTGCGGCGCCAGCGACGGCGCTGCTCGTCGTAGAAAATGGGCTTGCGTTCAGGCATTCAGGCAATCCAAGCTAGCCGTCCGATTGTGGCGTGTCAAATCGCATGTCCAATGACGTGTCAATGACTCCTACAGCTAAGATGCGCACCCACATCGCTTTTGCCGCACTGACGGGGCTGATGCTGAGGATTTATTTCGTGCTGAAATTTCCCGTGACGCAATCAGGCGATGCACCATTCTACATCGAGCTGGCCTGGAATTGGCTGAAGAACGGGGTGTATGGGTTTCCGGTGAACGGCCGGCTGACGGCTGTGGATATGCGGGTGCCCGGGTATCCGGCATTTTTGGCGGCTATTTTCGCGTTTGCGGGGAAATCGCCGCGGGCGGTGATGCTGGCGCAAGCTGTGGTGGATGTGGCCGGATGTTTCTTGATTGCGCTGATTGCTGAGCGGCTGGCGCCGGCGGAATCGAGACGACGCGTGTTCATCGCAGGGCTGTGGCTGGCGGTATTGTGTCCCTTTACGGCGAATTATCCGGCGGTGGTGCTCACGGAGACACTGGTTATCTTTCTGACTGCGCTGGCGATTCTGGTGCTGCTGGAGACGGATCTTGGGCGGCGGGCCGCGAACGGCGCCGCGGTGTATGTCAGCAAGGGATTTTTTGCGAATCCGTGGCTGCTGGCGGGGGTCGTGGTGGGATTTGGCACACTGGTGCGGCCGGAAACGCCGCTGCTGTTGATATCGGCAGGGCTCATATTGTGCGAGAGATGGTGGCGTCCACGCGATTGGCTGAAGCTGGCGCGAGCGGGAATGTTTCTGGGATTGGGCATGCTATTGCCGCTTTTGCCCTGGGCGGCGAGAAATTGGAGGGTGCTGCACAAAGTGCAATTTCTCGCGCCGCGCTATAGCGAATTGCCGGGCGAATACACGCCGCTTGGATTGACCGATTGGACCAGCACGTGGATGTGGCGTTTTCGCGACGTCTACCGGGTGACGTGGAAGGTGAACGACGAAGCGATCTCGGCGGATGACCTTCCTGCCGGGGCATTCGATTCTCCCGAAGAGCGGACGCGCGTGGAGGCTCTCTTCGAAAAATACAATGAGAGCTTCACGATGGACCCGGAGGTTGACAGCCAATTTCGCGAGATTGCGCGTGAGCGGACCGAGCGGCATCCGTTGCGAACTTATTTAAAGGTTCCGTTTTTGCGGACGTTGGCGATCTGGTTCACGCCGCGGGTCGAGCTATTGCCGGTTTCAGGGCGCATTTGGCCGTTGCGAGTGGAATGGGAGGAGGACCGCGCGGACTTGCTCGTGACGCTTTCGGTGGTGGCGACGAATGCGTTTTATCTCACACTGGCGATCTGGGGCACGTGGCTGGCGCGCGGCCGGCCTGGGTGGGCCCTGCTCGTTGTATTTATTCTGGTGCGCACGATCTTCTTTTCAATTTACGTGGAAGCGCCTGAGCCGCGCTATGTGCTGGAATGTTTCCCGGCTTTGATCGCGTTGGCAGCACAGCCGTTCGCGCGACGGAATCAGCTTTCTTCCACCGGCTCGGGATGAATCGTGAGGCGGAAAATTTGCGGAAATCGTTCCTTGACGCGATCTTCGAGGGCGGCGGTGATGTCGTGGACCTCGGTGATCGGAAGGCCGCCGTCCATCGCACAGTGGCAGGAAACCAGGATTTTGTGATCGACGCTGCGGACATGCACCTCGTGGCAGTCAATCAGCTCGTGGTATTCCGATTGCAGTGAATTCAGGAAATCCTGAACCGATCGCGACAGGCCTTTCATTTCTTCGGCGCCGGCGATGCGAGCACCCAGGGGCTCGATGTGAATATTCACACGGGCGCGGGGATCGGTGGCGCGGCGGATGTCTTCTTCGAGTTCTGTGGCGCTGCGATGCGCTTCGCGGAGGCTGGAGCCTTCGTTTACTTCGAGATGCAACTCGATGAAGAGGCGGCCTTCGAACTGATGAGCTGAAAGTTCGTGAACGGCGAGGCCGCGGCGCTGTGCGACGGCGCGAATCGTTTCGAAAAGATCCTCGTCGCTGCGCGCGCGTGGCTCGACGTGGACGACCACGTCCGCATTCGGCACGATTCCCCCTATATGCTGCTCGACGGCGTCGCTGGCGAGGTGTGCTTGCTCGAGACTGGAGGTGCGGGGAACGCTGATCGTGACGTCAACGAAATAGCGCTGGCCGGAGCGGCGGACGCGGACGCGCTCGCTGCGCAGGACGCCTTCCGTATTTGCAACCGCAGTGGCGATTTGCTGCTGGAGGCCGCTGGGAGCGACATCGAGCAATGCGTCGATCGTTTTTTTGCCTAGGCGCGAGCCGAGCCAGATGATGACGCCGGCGACAGCCAGGGCGGCGAAGGCATCGAGCATGCCGAGCCACGGGATGTTGTATTTCAGGCCGATCCAGGCGCCCGTGATTCCGAGAATTACGACGAAGGTGCTCCAGACGTCGGTGGAGAAATGCAGCGCGTCGGCTTCGAGGGCTTCGCTGGGATATTTACGAGAGACGCGGGTGAGTTTGCGCGAGCGGATGAGGTCCACCGCCATGCAGATTCCAAGGATGACGATGGCTTGCACGCTCGGGCGAATATGCACGGAATGAGAGATGAGGCGGTGGACCGCTTCCCAGATGATGTAAACCGCGGTGAGAATGAGCAGCGCGGTTTCGACGAATGCGGAGAAGCTTTCCACTTTTCCGTGGCCGTAGAGATGGTCAGCGTCGGCGGGCTTGTCCGCCACGCGAACGGAGAGGAACGTGATGACTGCAGCGATGAGGTCGAGGATTGAGTGCAGGGCCTCAGATAGAATTCCTAGGCTGCCGGTGATGACGGTGAGGAATATTTTCAGGCCAACCAGAACGATTGCGGAGCCGACGGAGGCGAGAGCGGCGAGGCGCTTTTCGTGCGTAGCTTGTTCGAGAGGCTCGGTCATTTCGGCGCGGGTCAGGTGATGCTATCGGGCGATGCTATTGGATTAACGTCCGGCGATTATACGCTCAACGCCTCGGGGAACAGCGGCGAGCAGGGGAGATGTCGCGCGAGACGGTTATTTCAGGGCCGGCGCCGAAACGAGCGGCAGGCGGCGCGGCTCACCGTGGAATCCGCGGACTTCGACTTCTTCGAGAAGCAGGGACGGAGCGACGATGGAGCTGGGGATTCCTCCCTGAATTCCGCCGAACGAGCCAAGAGCGGTGCCGGCGAAACCTGCCGCGGGATTCTGCGTGTAGTCGTAGACGGCGAGATCGTCGCCGATAGCGAGCATATTGCGCAGCGAGCGCAACGTGAGGCCTTCGATGTGTCCGCCGCGGACTAATTCCTCGCGGCCGTCAGCGACGTAGACGCGGTAATAGAGCAGCGGCATGCGTTCGCCACTGGCAACGCCACCGGCAATCGAGCCGAGGAAGTCTGAGAAATCCTGCTGGCCGAGCGAGGAAAGTGCGGGGTTATCCATGCGCTTTATTTCCAGGCACCATTCGTGGCCGTCCTGCCGGCAGGCATCCACGAATTTTTTGCGCAGGTCGGCGGCGTTTGATGCGTCCGAGGACTGGAAAATTAGATTGCTGGCGAGAGGCCTGGTGTCGGAAAGCATGGCCGAGCGGGCGTGGCCGTTGGAGGCTTGGAATTCGGGCCCCGGCCTGCGCGACATCAGGAGATTTTTCAGGACGCCATTTTGCACGAGTTCGACGCGCTGGCCTTTCACGCCTTCGTCGTCGATCTCGTATTGACCGAGTAGCGGATGATTCTGGTAACCGGCCATCGTAGGATCGTCAATGAGCGACGCGCTGGGAGGAAGGACGCGCGTCCCTACTCGGCCGCTCCATTCGCTGCGACCGCCCATGCGATCCATGATTTGGTCGAAGGCCCCCATCATGGAAAGCGGAGGGCGTGCGCCGGAGAACGACGCAGCCATCACTTGCGCGAGCACGGAACCAGATGCGGAGGCATCGAAAAGGACAGGGCCGGTGTAGTCGGGAACCAGCGGGGCCGCGCGGAGTTGCATCAATTCCGAGCCGGCTTGGGTGAGGCCCTTGGAAATTGTGGCGGGATCCGGGATGTCACCGGGCTTGGCAACATAGATCGCGTAATAGTTGTGAAGCGGCATGCCGTCGTCGGCCTGCGTATCAAACGCCGCTTCGACGGCAGCCAGGCTTTTCGAGGTGCGAAGCTCGGTGCCTTCGCTATTCATCAGGTAGTACGTGGTGTAGACAAAGTAGTAGTTCACCCGCGTGCCGTAGAGCTGCGGGAAACTCTTGAGTGCTGCGGACGCTGCGCGCGCTTCCTCTTCCCACTTGCGCGAAGTCCAGTCTGGCAGTTCGCGGGGTTCAATCTTGACGAGGGCGCGCTCCTGGGAAAAGTCGTCGATCTCGGGAGGCTTCGTCAGGCTGCGCAGAAATGCCTGCTTGAGCGACATCTGCGTGGCCGCCTCTTTGTAGGCTTGATCGGTCGCGAGCCAGAGGTCCTGGCGCAATGAGTTGTAGTCGTGGTCGATTCCCACTTCGCCCGTGGAACCGAGGAAGCCCTGAAAGCCGTCTTCGCTGATGAAATTGGAACTGTCGAGGTGGTAGTCGCCGATGCGCGCGTCGACGCTCATGATCCGATTGCGCGTCGTTGTGGAAGAGACTAAATCGCCGAAGGACGCCGTGACGGCGCGGACGTCCACGTCGAGGAGCCTGTATTCGAGATAGAACGGCTTTTCGACGCCGGGCAACTGGAGACGCGCGCGATTCCGTTCCATTTCATCGTGCATGGCGCGAAGAGTCTGATCGTTGTCAGCGGTTTGCTGGGAAGCTTGAGACTGTGGATTCGCCGGGGCCGGGGCGCCAGTGACTGCTGGTTTTGCATGGGCGGCAAAGGCCGGAAGTGAGAACGCGAACATCCAGAGTGAGATTGCGGCCGCGGTTTTTCTCACTGCTTCTGTCCCTGTGATTCGGGATCGTGTGCGGGCGGCGGCAGAATCGGGGGCCGGTCCGTAGACGTCTCTTTCTTTTGTACTTCCATCTCGGAAATCAGAATCGCAGGGGCGACAGCCGAAACCGGCACCGAGCCGGATTCCGCACCGCAGTAGCCATTGAAGATTTCGGGCTTGTTGCCGGTAGCGACGATTTTGGTGAGTGAGACGAGCGGCGTTCCGACGATGTCCACGCCGCGAACGAGTTGATCGGGCCGGCCATCGGGAAACACTTTGTAAACGACGAGCGGGAGCACCTGAAAGGCCTGAGGCTGGCCGCGGCCAGTGAACGTAAATCCGCCGGCGATGTCGTCAATCAGCAGCCCGAACGGCTTGCCCTGCGCTTTCACCAGCTCGATGAGCTTTGCGCGGAGCTGTTCGTTGGTCATGGTGTTTGTACTGGAGACAATCAAATTGCCCTGGCGCGCGACGGGAACGAAGCCCAATTGACGCCGTCCGTGCCCATTCGAATGGGGAATATCGACGAGCGGCGAGCGCGACATCAGAAAAGTCTTCAACACACCGTGATCCACAAGCTGGACGTTTTCCGCCTTCACGCCCTCATCGTCGTACAGATAATTTCCGAGCAGCATCTGTCCGTCAAAGAGCGATTCGGTGGGATCGTCCTTGATGGAAAGAAAATCCGGCAGAATCTGCGTGCCGATTTTGCTGGTGAAAGTCTGGCCTTCGTTGATGTCCTTCTGGCGGAAACCCTCGGCGCGATGCCCAAACACTTCGTGAAAGAAGACAGCGGCCGCGCGGCCGGTAAGCAATGCGGGGCCCGCATAAGGATCGACGAGAGGCGCTTTGTCCAGCGCTTCGGTCTCCTGGATCATCGTCTGAACGTGCTCGAGCACGGTCTTATCGTCGGGAGCGTCTTTCGGGGTGAGCCAGTCGAAATTGTTGTAGCGATTGATGTCCATCCCATCCGGAGCCTTGCTTTGAACGTAGAGTTCGAGGCGATAGTGAATCTGTCCGAAAGCAAGCTTCGTTCCCTCGCTCGTCACTTCGTACTGGTTCGCGGCAAGCGCGCTGAAAGTAACGATGGAATTCAGAACGGCGGGCGATTGGCTGAATGCCGCCGTGTATTTACGAACGCGCGCTTCCCACGGCGTGCGATCCACCCGCATCTCCACGTGCGGCCCGGTGTAAGTCCGCGGAGCTTCTGCGGAAAAATCGGGCGCCGCGCCTTCAGCCGTTTGCACCTGCACTTGCTGGCTCGTTTTCACTTTGATCAAAGCCTGAGACGCGGCGCGATATTGTTTGTCCGTCTCGCGCCAGATTTCGCGTGAGAGAACCGGCAGATCGTCGTCAAGAATCGTGGACGTGCCGGGGCTGGTCCAGCTGGGCTGCCGGTCGCCGAGCTTGTGCGTATTATCCTGCTGGAAGCTCCCGACACGGGTCTGCACCTCGAGCCATCGCGCGTGATTTTCGGTGCTCGAAAGCAGCGCGCCATTGGAGCCGGATACTTCGGAATATTCGCGGTCGGCGATCGTGTAGCTGATGAAGTAAACGGGCGGGTCTGCCTTCGCGTACCCGGCCATGGAGCGATCGAGCTCGGATTGCATGGTGGCGAGGATGGCGGGCGCTTCGGTGGCCTTCGCGTGCTGGTCTTTGGCAAAGGCCGCGAAGGCTGCGAGGAAGACCGCGAGTGCGGCAATTAAACTTCTATGCGTCGGTGTGGGTTTCATCGTCAGGCAAAGTCCAACAGTTTAAGATAGGATGCGTACATTCCCAAATAAAAAGCCGGGGCCAATATTTCTCCCCGGCGATTGCAAGAGCGGCCGAGATTCATTGAAAATCGCTTCAAGGAGCTTAGATGCGCGCAATGGTCGTAAGGCGGTACGGGCCACCAGAAGTTTTTGAGTCGCAGGAAGTGCACGACCCGCAGCCAAAACCGGGTGAAGTATTGATTCGCGTCAAAGCCGTCGGCATCAATTTCGCGGACCTCCTGCAGCGCATGGGCATTTACCCGGGCACGCCGAAACCGCCGTTCGTCCCGGGAATTGAAATCGCCGGGGTTGTCGAAAAAGTGGTGGAAGGCGGAAAGCGGGAAACGGAACAAGGCGAGCCGTTGCGTCCTGGCGACGCTGTTGCTGCTTTCCCCCATTTCAACGCGTACGCCGGCTGGGTTGCGGTTCCTGCTTCGATGGCTTACCGGCTGCCCGCTGGAATGTCGTTCGAAGAAGGGGCGGCAATTCCCGTGAACTATCTGACCGCTTATCATTCGATGTTCGTGATGGGGAACCTGCAGCCGGGCGATCGAATGCTGGTGCACGCAGCCGCCGGAGGTGTAGGAATTGCCGCAATTCAACTTGCCAAGGCGCACGGCCTGGTGACATTTGGAACAGCGGGTCCCACAAAACAGGAGTATCTCCGAAAAATTGGAGTGGACCATCCGATCGATTACACGAAGAGCGACGTGGTCCAAGCAGTGCGAAAATTCGCGCCGGACGGAATCGAAATGGCGATGGATCCGATCGGAGGAAAATCGTTCGCGCAAAGCCAGGCGTGCCTCGGTCCGACCGGCAGGCTTGTGGTGTTCGGCTTCTCCGCCGCGGCGGGCCCGGATGGAAAACGAAGCTGGATGCGCGGATTGAAAGCTCTGCTCGAAACGCCTAAGTTTCATCCGCTGAAAATGATGAGCGAGAACCTGACGGTGATTGGAGTGAATCTGGGACGCTTGCAGGCTCGCGGGGCGCTTTTGCGCAAAGAACTCGACGAGCTTTTCCGTATGTACACGGCGGGGAAGATCAAACCGGTGATTGGAAAATCGTTTCCACTGGCGGATGCCGCGGCGGCTCATCGGTTCATCCAGGAGCGGAAGAATATCGGCAAAGTGGTGATGACGGTGAAATAGAGTGCGGTCACTTCGCTGCAGGCGCCTCGGGTTTCACGAATAGCGATTCGTCGATTTTAGGATTGAGGTTGACTTCGACGATGTGGGACTCCAGAAACTTCGCGCCGTCGCGAAAAATTGCCGTCGTGTAGGCGAACTGCTTCCCATCCACGGACCGGTAGTCGCCCCAGCGCTGGTCATTGTCCACGATTCCGCGCTGGCCTTCGGACTGATAGTGCGCGGCCGCGAGCAGATGTGTACTCGGATCAAAATATAGCTTCACTGAATTAAACGGCGCTTCAAGCTGAACGCCTTCCGCTTTCTTGCCGTCGATTTCCTCTTCGCCTATGAATTGCCCTGCGAGCTTGCCATCAAGAACGCGCTGGTAGGCGCCCCATCCGCCGCCGAACATTGCGATTCCCCGTTCGAACTCGGGAAGAAACCGCGACGCGTCCACGACTTTTTCCGGAAACTGGAGCCAGGCGGATTTTCCGTCGCAAACCTGCATGATCGTCTGTCCTTGAAATTCCACCTGGCCATGCGAGCGATCCGGATAGGAGACGAACCAGGAAACCTTGATCGGCGCTTCGTTGCCCTGATTGAACATGCTGCCGCTCTCGTTCATTGCAAGGCTTTTCACCGACGCGAGAGCATCGCCGCCCGCGGCTTTCGCGGCCGCGAGCAGAATCTCTTTACCCCTGGCGAGCGCTTCGGGCGTTAGTGCCGCCGAGGCCTGGGCAGGTTTGCGAAGATCTGGACGCGTAGCATCGAGCTGATCCGCTGCAATTTCGGTGAATTGCGCGCCGGGAAATTCCTTTTTCAGCTCATCGCGAAATTGGCTGACGTTTCCCACAAGCACGATGTCGAGATCCTTCGTCGTGAAGTAACGCTGGGCAATCGTCTTTGCGCCACTCGCCGAGACCGAGCGGACTCGCTCCGGATAAGTGCTGTTGTAATCCGCGGGCAATTCGAAAGCGGCGGCTGTAACAATGCGATCCGCCACCTGCTCGGCGGTTTCGGTTTCGATGGGATAAACGCCGGCCAGATAATCGCGCGCGAAATCGAGTTCCTTCGGTGTGATATCACCCGTGGCTATTTTGGCCATGAGATCAACAACGAGCTTTGTCGCTTCGACCGTTGCTGATGTGCGGGTGAAAGTTCCAGCTATGAAAGATCCCGCGTAGCGCCGCGGCGTGAAAGAGGAAAATGCTCCGTAGGTAAGGCCCTTCTTGACGCGAACTTCCGTGTTCAGCCGGCTGTTGTATCCGCCGCCGAAGATGCGGTTCGTCACTTGCAACGGAATCAGCTCCGGATCCGCGCGCCGCACGCCGAGCTTGCCAACGCGAATCTGCGTCTGCACGGCGTCGGGCTTGTCGATAAGCCAGATATGCTGGCCGGAAATCGGCGCGGGCACTGCGGGGGTCGCAGCGGGCAAATCGATCTTCGCCCAATCGCCAAAATACTTTTCCGCTAACGCAAATGCTTCCTCTGGAGCGATATCTCCTGCGAACGCGAGGAATCCCTGGTTGGGCGCATAGTGCGCGTCGTGAAATTTGGCGAGATCCTCGCTCTTCAACTTCTTCACCGTGTCGGGTGTTCCTTCGATCGGCCAGCCATAGGGCGAGCCGCTATAGACCACGTGATTGAACGTGAGCGACGCGAGGTAATCGGGATTCGAATATTGCACCGTGAGAGATGATAGGAGTTGTTCGCGCCGGCGGTCGAGTTCTTCGGGCTTGAATGCCGGATGAAGCACGACGTCGGACATCAGATCGAGCCCGAGATTGAGGTCTTTCTTGACGACATTAAGCGTGATGGTGGTCGCGTCCTTGCCCGCCTGCGCTGTTAGCTGGCCACCGACAAAATCGATCGCGTCAGCGATGTCTTGAGCCGATCGCCTCTTGGTTCCCTGCGTCAGCAAGTTGGCGGTCATCTGAGATACGCCTGGGCTTCCCGCCGGGTCGTCAATGCCTCCCGCCGAGAAAATGATAAGTCTTGCAACAACGGCGGGCTCACGGCGGTCGCTGACCACGAAAACTTTCAGCCCATTGGCAAGAGTCTTCGTGGCCGCCGAAGGAAAGTGATATGGCGTCGGAGCGCCCGGGCCGGGCATTTGAGGGTCGAGTTTTACGCCGGGAGGGACGACGCCGGTGCCATCCTTTTGATCTTGTTGATCCTGCTGCGCGGCGGCGCGCTTTTCTGCGGGTGGCGCGGCTGTCTGCTGACCGAACACCGCAGCGCCCGTGAGACCGACCAACACGCATAAGATCAGCCATTGGCGCACTGCGAACCTCTTCATCATTGCTCCTGGAATAAATGCTCGAATTTGCATGCGTTCAGTCTCGGCGATGTGTTTCATCACTGTGCCGCCGGCTTTACGAGCAGAACAGTGGCGTGCTGCGGTACAAAATATTCCGCTGCCGCGCGCTGCACGTCTGCCGGAGTGAGCTTTAGATAGTGACCGAGCTCGGTATTTACGAGGTCGGGATCTTTGCCAATCACAGCTGCCGCTCCGAGTGCGACGGCTTTTTCCTCGTCGGTATTCCTTCCCAGGATGAATCCGGAAATCTCCTGGTTCTCAGCCTTATCGAATTCTCGCGCCTCGACCGGTTTTGTCTTGAGTTCATCGAGCACGGCGACCACCGCCTTTCGGCCCTCTTCGGCGGTGTGTCCCTGATTCATGATGGCGTACGCCCAGAAGAGGTTTGGATCTTCGGTGAAATTGCCGAAGCCTGCGGCCTGCACGGCGATCTGGTCTTTGTAAACCAGCGTTTGGTACAGGCGGCTGCTTTCGCCTCCGGCCAGGATGTTAGAGGCTAAATCCAGGGGATAAGAATCGGGGGCATAACGGGCTGGAATCTTGTAGCCGATCACGACTGCGGGAAGCGGCGTGTTGGAATAGGCCTTGTTCACCACGCGCTCTTCCGTTTGTGCGGGCTCGGGCTTATCGATCCGCGGGATCGGTTTTGCGGAGGCTGGGATGCCTTCAAAATATTTTTTTGCCCAGCCGAGGGCCTCGTCGGATTTGAAATCGCCGACGATGATCAGCGTCGCATTGTTCGGTTTGTAGAAGGTGTTGAAGAACGCGCGGACGTCTTCGATCGTGGCTTTGTCGAGATCGGCGATGCTTCCAATCGCGGTGTGGTGATAGCCGTGAACCGTGAAAGCCGCGGCACGAAGATCCTCTTCAAGCAGGCCGTACGGCTGATTATCCACGCGAACGCGGCGCTCCTCTTTCACCACCTCGCGCTCGGATTTGAAATTCGCTTCGTCCACGTTGAGGCTGCCCATGCGATCGGCTTCGAGCCAGAGAACGCGCTCGAGATAATTGCTCGGGAAGGTCTCGAAGAAATTCGTGTAGTCGTCGTATGTGCTGGCGTTATCGAAACCGCCGGCCGCTTCGATGATGCGGGAGTGTTCGTCCGGGCCAACGTGCGCCGAGCCTTTGAACATCAAGTGCTCGAATAGATGCGCGAAGCCGGTGTGGCCGGGTTGCTCGTCTTTCGCGCCCACGTGATACCAGACTTGCAGGTCGATCACCGGAGCGGCGTGGTCCTCGAGGAGGATTACCTGCAAACCATTGGCAAGCGTGTGCGTGGTGAAATTAAGCTTGGGCGGCCGGACCTGTTCCGGTTTGTCCTGTTTCTCCTGCGCGGCGAGCGCCCCAGCCAATGCCGCGACGAACAACAGAACGATAGCGCAGCGACTTCGAGTCCTCATAAACCGATAACTCCCATCCCGAGGGATTTATTGCGCGTGATGCTCGCAAGGCGGAAAGGCCTGCGGTAAAGATAAGCCCGTTATCAGAACCGCCTGCAACCGAGAGAAGATTCTCCAGTATCCTAGACGCTCGTTGCGGCTGTCAAATTTGCCCGGAGGATTGTTCCCCGCAGCTTTCTGCGCGATTACCTTCGTCTGCCACGCGTATTTAGACGTATACCAACAGGAAAAGGCTACTTCGCGATTGATTGCGGCGGGGTAAAGGCCGTCGTAACCTCGATATATCTCGATTTGAACTGTTGATCGCGGATTTCATTGCGAGGCGACAATGCGAAGTTTGGCTGGACTTCTCGTAGTAGCGCTGATTTCGGTGCTGGCTTACAAGCTGTACTTTTCAAAAATGCAATCATCAGAGACCGGCACGCCTGTGCAGACGATCAGCGTCGTGGGCGTGAAGAACGACCTGCTTGCGATCGCACAGGCCGAACGCGCTTACCAAGCCGAACATGGATCGTATGGCTCGCTCGAGGAATTGAAAGCGGCTGGTGCGATGTCGATGCTGAGGGATGGCCGCGACGGATATTCGTACGAAGTGGAAACGTCGGCGTCGGGTTTTCAAGTGACGGCAAAATGCACGCCTGCCACGAATCCCGGCTGCTCGAACTGGTCGGTTGATCAAACGATGCAAGTCCAGACGGCGCCATAGGGCTCCGCGCCCTCCTCGCTCGTGTGCTGCTACGCTGTGCGAGGAGTCGTAGTCACGGCAGGTAGTTTTGAACCGCACTCCGGGCAATTCGCCCAGCCGTGCTCCACAGCGCGGCCGCAATTGGGGCAAGTGGGCTTCATCGCTGTTCCGCAGTAAGGGCAGAAAATAAATCCGGATTTTACCGGTGCTGAACATCCAGGACACGGGCGCGGCAGCGGATCGCGCAGAATGAAGTAGAGGATGATGCCAATGGCATTGGGTATCAGAGCCGCGAGCCACATCCACATCGCATAACGCATGCCGCGGCGCTTTGCATCCGCGTACACATAGCCAATCAGCAGAACCCAGGCATAGGCGAAAAGAAAAGCACCGAAGGCGAAGGCCAGCTTCCCCGCGAATGGCCAGTACTTCATCTCCTTGTCGCCGGGGATGAAGACAGTCAACGCCAGCGTAGCCACACCGAGGTAGCAAACGGCCCCAATGACCCACGCCGTCCGCGGAACTATTTTCAACGCTTCGCTGAAACGGCTCATGCCAAGCTCCTTTCCCGCCGTTGATGGCGTGCCAGCAAAACGGCTGCGATCCCGCCCGTCAGCCATACGAGCGACGTGAATCCCGCGAATCCCAGCCACGATTGATTCAGCCGCGGGTCGAGCAAACTCAGAAGGCCGCCGCTTACGAGGCGCACGATTGGCCAGCTCGTTAGCGTCAGCGCCCGGGCAAACAGCACTAGAGAAATCATTACGCGACGGTTCCATGCGTTCTCGCGCTCGTCGATGATTCTCGCTTCAGCTCGCGCGCAGGTTCTTTGCACCAGATCCGGCGACGGTTGCGGCGTCGGCAGCTGCCGCAGACCGCGAGATAAAAGTTGCCATTGCTCCATCTCAGCCGAACATTGCGGGCAAATCTGCACGTGCCGCATTAACAGTTCCGATTCGTTGGGCTCGAGTGCGTCTGCTGCAGCCAGCGCCAGCATCTCGCGAATCTTGTTGTGCTCGGTCACTGAAAGGTTCTTCGACATATCGCGCGATGCGCTCATCGCCAATTCTCCCCGGCATAGCGCGTTTCCAGGCTGTTGCGCATCTGCTCGAGCGAACGGCGCAGCCTGGATTTCACGGTGGAAAGCGGAATGCCAAGCACCTGTGCGATCTCCTCGATCTTCATTTCCTCTTCGAATCGTAGCGTCATCACTTCCCTGTAAGCGAACGGCAGCTCGTCGAGCGCCGTTCCCACACGGCTCGCGCGTTCATTCTCGAGAATGCGATCGAGCGGCGCCGGGCCATGCGCCACCAACCGATCGAGTGCAGTCTCCTGCGATTCATCTTCCGAAATGGGCTGATCTAAACTCGACGGCCGAATTCGGCGAAGATGGTCAATCGCCAGATTGCGCGCCACCGTGAATAGCCAGGCGCCAAAATTTCGGCTGGGATCGAAACGCCGGATTTTTTCCGCCACGTGAATCCAGGTTTGCTGAAAAAGATCCTCCGCTTCGCTCCGGTCCCGTACCAGCCGCAAAAGAAAGCGGAATAGCCGGTTCTGATAGCGCGATACCAGCGTCGAGAGCGCATCCAGGTCGCCACGTCGAAGCTGAGCAACATCGGCCTCGAGCCCCACGCCTCCCTCCCATCGCAATGCGGCGGTGCCCATCATATCCGTAATACGGTAGAGGACTTGAAAAAGACTCAGCCGTCTGGGAGGGACGTTCGATTCGTAGGTATGTTATAAATCAATGCTTTGACGATGCCCTCCATCGCGAGTGTGGCTGCGCCGAGTAACGTACGCCTCGAAATCTCACCCGCCACGGCTTTCATCGATGAGGAATTGAGCATCCGGATTCTCGGTTTGAAGCCGCGCGAAACTGTGATGCTCCGCGCCTCAACCGAAGACGATGACAAACGCGTATGGAGTTCGCACGCAACCTTCCTTGCCAATTCGTCCGGCACCGTTGACGTTACATCGCAGGAACCGCTGAGCGGCACCTATCGCGGTGTATCGCCGATGGGCTTGTTCTGGTCGATGAATCTTGAAGGCGCGGAAGAGGGCGGCCGCGCGACGTTCGCGAAAAAGAATGTCACCGCGAACAAAGTGACACTGGAGATTGGATCAGCCGAGCTCGTGATAGCCGCCACGCACTTCGAAAGAGGCTTTCTCGCGCCCGGCACTCAAACGCGCAATTTGCAGTTGCCAGGCGAACCAGCGACGAACGGTGCGCAAACCGTCGGACGATTGTTTCTGCCACCCGGCGCAAAGGCCGGCGATCGCCTTCCTGTTGTCGTCGTTCTCAGTGGCTCGGGCGGCGGCTTCGATCTCGACAAAGCTGCCTTAATCGCTCGCCACGGTTTCGCTGCGTTCGCGCTCGCATATTTCGGCACGCCGCCTCTGCCCACGTGGCTTCATCACATTCCACTCGAATACTTCGAGGCGGCTTTTGAATGGCTCAACGCGCAGCCAGAAGTTGACGCGCAGCAGATAGGCCTGCTCGCAGTATCGCGCGGCGCCGAGCTTGCTCTCCTCCTTGGTTCGAGATTCCCGCAAATTCGCGCGGTTGTAGCCTACGCGCCGAGCAGCGTCGTATGGGCAGCTGGCGGACGCGACAAGCAAACCGGCGAGTTGCCTCCGTCATGGACGCACAGCGGCGAGGCTATCCCTTTCGTTCCGCTTCCTCTTCGCCAATTTATTTTTCGCTCAGCCATCCCTGTTGCCCTGCTGAAGCGGCCCGTCATGTTCCGTGATCTCTTCCGTGCCGGGCTGCGAAATTCGAAAGCCGTGGCGGCAGCCGCAATTCCAGTCGAACGGATTCACGGTCCCATCATGCTCATCTCGAGCGGCGACGATCACCTCTGGCCGGCAGAGCAAATGAGCGAGGCAATCGTCGCGCACCTAAAAAAACACGGTTTCGCATATCGCGTCGAGCACCTCCACTACCCGAACGCCGGCCACATGCTGCGATATCCTTACCTTCCAACCACCGCTCGCGCTTCGCGAAATCCTCACCTTCGCAATGCACGCTATTCGTTTGGCGGCACAGCATCAGCTGACGCCGAAGCGCAAGCCGACTCCTGGCGCCGCGCGATCGCATTTCTCAAATCAAGCCTCACGTAGCACTACCGCCCAGCGTTTTGGCGCCTCTGCGAGCATCCCTGCGCATATGCTAGAATGGCCTTCTGTGCTAAAGGTTCTCCAGAACCTCCTCGAATTGCAAAGCGTAGACGTGCGGCTCAACGACGTTCGCACCCGCCTGGCCGCTTTTCCAAAGAAAATCGCTGACCTCGATGCGCGAATCGCCGCCGCGAAAACAGAACTCGAGCAAAGCAAAGCCGCACAGCTCGCCACGATAAAAGACCGCAAGAAATACGAGCTGGACGTCGAACAGCACAAGGAACGCGTCCGCAAATACCGCGACCAGACCGCCCAGATAAAAACCAACGAAGCTTACAAAGCTCTGCAGCACGAAGTGCAAATGGCCGAAGAGGAAATTGCGAAAGCTGAGGACCGTCTGCTCGAACAAATGGTGGCAAGCGAGGAGTACGACCGCCGCATCAAGGCCGCCGACCAGAGGCTGAAAGAAGTGGAGGGATCCGTTCGCACGCAGCGCGCCGCAATCGAATCAGAAAAAGCTGCCGCCGAAAAAGATTTGGCGCTGGTCGAGGCCGATCGCAAGCGCGTCACGTCGGAAATTCCTGAAGATATGCTCGACCACTACGAACGCATCGCGAAAAGGCACGGCGGCGTGGCTCTCGCCGAAGTAGACAGCGAAAAGTGTTCGCTCTGCGGCATGCAAATCCGGCCGCACGTGTTTCAAAAGATGCGCAATGCGAACAACGAGGAATTGTTTCACTGCGAGACCTGCACTCGAATTCTCTACTACATCGAGCCCACAGCCGTCCCGCCGCTCGACGATCACAAACCCCAGGCATCGGGTGCGTCCGCCTCTTCCACCGGTGAAAATTAGCGCCGGAATCTTGATTGCCTGCCACACCCTCGGGAGCGCCCGCCGCCGATGAAGCGTTCTTCAAAAACTCCGCCTCCTTCGAGCGCGCGTCTTTTTTCTGAATCGCATGCCGCCGCGCCGCCGGCAGGAGTTCATATTGCGAATATTGACGGGGCATCGCGCGGTAATCCGGGCCCGGCGTCTTACGCCGTGGTCATTCGTAACCCATCCGGAAAAGTCATTCTCGAACTCGCGAAAAATATCGGCCGCGAAACGAATAATGTCGCCGAGTACTATGCGCTGCTTGCAGCTCTCGATTACGCGACGAGCCACAACATCTCCGCGCTGCGTATCCGCAGTGATTCCGAATTGCTCGTCCGCCAGATGCAAGGTCGCTACAAAGTAAAAAGCGCCGATTTGAAACCGCTGCACGAGCGCGCCTCGAAGATGGCCAAGCAGCTCGGATACTTCGCCATCGAGCACGTCCGACGCGAATTAAATCGCGATGCCGACGCGCTGGCCAATGTGGCGCTCGACCAAGCAGGCGTGCCGAAATTCACCGGTACGGGTAGCGCGGCTTCAGAAGTTCCGGTAGCCACGGAATCCAACTCAAAAGTTGAGCCACGAAGGATTCGCGCGCGATTCGCCAACGGTGTGCTAGTTCCAATCGAACCGCTCGACCTGCCGGAAGGCGCGGAAATCGCAATCGAATTCCGCAGTGTCCGCGCTGATAAACCTTAGTTTCCAGCAGAAATTCTACGCGGCGTTTTTCAGAACGTACGAACGATACAGCGTGTCGCGTTGCGCGGGAATGTATCCGGCATCGGAAATAATCCGCCGTAGCTCCGCTTCGTTCGTCCGGTTGCGCACGCCGGCCGCAAAAACCACATTCTCTTCGATCAAAATACTACCAACGTCGTCAGCGCCAAATTGCAGCCCCACCTGGCAAATCTTGATTCCCGGCGTGAGCCAGCTCGACTGAATATGGTCGATGTTGTCGAGATACAGCCGGCTGATGGCCAGCGTCTTCAAATAGTCAAAAGCGGTCGCCTCAGGAATTTTCTTCCCGAGCGGAGTATTCTCCGGCGCAAAAATCCAGGGAATGAACGCCGTAAACCCGCCCGTATCTTCCTGAATCCGGCGCAGGCGTTCCAGATGATTCACGCGGTGTCGATAATCCTCGCCGCAGCCAAACATCATCGTCGCCGTCGTGCGCATGCCGAGCGAGTGCGCGATGCGATGCATGTCTTCCCATTCGTCCGACCGGCACTTCAGCCGCGAAATGCGCGCGCGAATTTCATCGTCGAGAATTTCCGCGCCGCCGCCCGGAATCGAATCGAGGCCGGCATCGCGCAAGCGCGCGATCGTATCGCGCACCGAAAGCCCGGAAACCTCGGCGATGCACAGAATTTCCGGCGCCGAAAAACAGTGCAGATGCACCTGGGGAAATTTCTGCTTGATCGAGCTCAGCATGTTCTCGTAAAACTCAACTCGCAGGTCCGGATGCAAGCCGCCTTGCATCAGCACACCGGTGCCGCCAATCTCGATCATCTCCCGGATCTTTTCATAAATGGTTTCGAGCGAAAGAATATAGCCATCCTTCGCGCCCAGCGGCCGATAGAACGCGCAGAACGAGCAGTATTCCGTGCAGAAATTCGTGTAGTTAATGTTGCGGTCAATCTGGTAGGTGGCCACGCGCGGGTCGGTTTTCTTGCGGCGAACTTCGTTCGCCGCCATTCCAATGCCAATCAGGTCGTCTGAATTAAAAAGTTCCAGCGCTTCTTCTTGTGTGATTCTCATCGGCGATTGTGTTCCTCAGCCTCGACCTCGACCTCGACTTTGATCTTACGCCAGATAAACCGGATCGTTCGTGCGTACCACACCTTCTCGCAGCACCGCCCCGTACACTCCCGAGCATCCCTCGTGATGGCGGGCCACTCTTTCCAGCACCACAGGAGAAGCCTCGGCTGTGTCCGGGTCGAGATTTATCATGACACAGCGGCCATCCTTTTTCACAATCCGAATCGCAACCGACTCGCCGATCCGCAGCTCGCGGCCCACAAGGCTGTCCTCAAAGAACGGCCCGGCAGTCGCCCACTCCACATAAAAATTCGCGCGGAATCGCACTGGATTCAATTCGATTCCGGTTTCCTCGGAAAGCGCCTGCACCGTCGCAAGACCAAACACGGAAACCGGAGCCAGATCCATCATGCTCCGCTCGGAATGGCGGAATTCCAATGTCTTCTGGTAGCGTCTCTCGAGCAATTGTTTTAGCGCAGGATCGTCCGCGCGTAGGATGTCCCCCTCCGGCGTCGTCACCTCTGCAGCATAATTCGCCGAAAGGATCTCTGATTCGATGGGCAGCGCATTGAGAAATCGCGGGCGGAACAAAATCATGTCGCGCCCTTTGCGCGCCGTCATCCAGGGAAATGTCGCGGGGCCTTCCGCATCAATGAAAGCGTAAACACGATCGCCGAGCAGGCCTGCATAGGTCACATGAGCAGCCTCGAGATCCTCGCCCGCCATTCCTTTCACGGGATATCGGCGCAACCTGCTGAGTTTACCGATGCACTCCAAGGCGTCAGGCTCCGCGACGAGCAGTCGACTGTGCGGGCAAATTCACGAATTCGAGCGGACGATTGCGGGAAATCAATCCGGCCGAAGCTGCCTTCTCGTAGTAGAGCTTCAGCCCTTCGAGATTTTCTTCATCGAGGTTGAAGTCAATGTTGTCGATCAAATATCGCTCGAGCGCCTTGGCCGGCAGATCGAGCTTCACCGCAGCGGCTTCGGAAATTTCGCGGATGCGCTCCATTCCGTATCGCTTCGACGCCTGAAAATCCGCTACCACTTCCGGCGTAATCACATCGCGCCGTCCAGCCCAGATGGCCAGCACGCACGGCTTGCCCGTCATCTCGCGCCACTGATAGGCCACGTCGTAGACGAACACTGTTTCGAATCCCGGCACAGGCATGTCTTCCGGGTCGCCCTGGCAGCATCCTCCTCCGCCCGGCAACTTGGCCGAGAGCGCTTCCATTTTCAGCGCCACGCGCAGCGCCGGATCGCCGATTATGAGCGCGGCGTCCGCTTCTGTGAGCATTTCGGAAGGATCGGGCGCGGCCTCCACGTACTCAGGCTTGATTCCCCAATACCCAGCCGCCAGCAACTTCACGAGTGCTGCCGAACTACGCGAACTCGAATCGAGTGCAATGCGTTTCGCCATATCAATCGGACGCTTCGACACAACCAGAATGCTGCGAACCTCTCCCTTCGCCGCCACCGCCATATCCGGCAGCACGGCCACATTTTCCATGCGCTGATATTCAATCGCGGGAATGATGGCTACGTCCACGTCGCCTCGGCGCAGTGCTTCCGCGCATTGCGATGGTACCGTAAACGAGAGATCGTACTTGCCCTCGAGCGGACCTTCCGCAAACCCCCACACCAGCGGCGCTGTGTTCAGATATTCGACAATTGAAATGCGAAGCTTGCTCACGTTTTCCTCGTTCCGTTGAATCCCAATATAACACAACGCCCAACGCAGCCTTGGGTACCGGGCACGACGGCACTCTGAAGAGCGCGCCGTAAACCAATCGCGATCGGTAATAGGAAAGACGCTTGAGATCAAGGCTGCTGCGGAAACCGGATGACCTCATCCTCGGAGGGAATTTCCATCTCTTCTTTCACCGGCGCTCCGTGCGAATCGGAAGGTTTCCAGCCGTCGCCCTTGCCTTGAAGGTCGAATGTTGCGAACGCGTATGGCAGCCCTTCGCAAGCAAGTTCCGAATTTGCGTTGCAGATATGGAAGTGCAGATGCGGCTCGCTTGAATTTCCCGAATTGCCGAGCAGTCCGAGCACCTGACCGCGGCGCACTTTGTCGCCGACTTTCACGCGGAGCGAGCCCGGCTGCAGGTGGGCGTAGAACGCGTAGAGTCCGTCGCCAATCTCCATGATCACGTTGTTACCACCAACAGTTTCGAGCGTGATCGGCACCACCGGCGGCTTGTTCGGGATATTTTGCGGGATTCCATCTTTTGTGCTTGTCACCACACCGTCGGCCACCGCGTGAATTTCTTTCCCGTAGGCGCGATAGTTCTTATTGTCCTCCGAGTCGCCCTGATACGTCTTGCCGTCAGGGTTCAGTTGCACCCAATCGATCGCGAATCGTTGCGAGATGTATGCGCGGCCGTTTACAGGAATGAAGGCCCGCCGATGCTGTGACTTGTTCGAGGGCCCGTTCGCTGCTGCCCAATCTTCTCCGCGCAGCGGTGAGCTGATCACGACGACCGCTTTCCGATCCGTCAAAACACTGACTCCATCGAGCGTGATGCCCTCCGGGTAATCGCCAATCTTCATCGCGATTCGATGGCTCACCTTCGCGGGCACTTCTTCAGTTCTGTCGAAATTGAGCCACAAGTAGACAATCGCAAACGCCCCCGGCGCTATCTTCGCTTTCTCGGAAACGGTTTGCCCGGGCCGGTCGATCATCCCTTCTAATTCGGCGCCGGAGTAACTCGCAATGGGCTTCCCACCGGAATCGCCAGTCACCGCATCAAGCCGGGTGAGCAGGCAATCCCATTTGCCAAGGTTCGTCACGTGCAGCTCATACACGAGATGCCATTTGCCATCAGCCTTGAATGCCCACGGATCGATCGGCGAAAGCACCTGCAGCGGTGGCCCCACAGGTTTCGGCGTGTGAGTCACGGCGTTTTTCGCCTCTTCCTCGATCACACCACCCTTGCCTCGTGTCAATGTAAGCGGCAGAGGAACCGTACCGGTCTGCGTCCACGTCCCCACCATCTCCGTGCTCTCCTTGTTTAGGACGCCCTCATAAACACCTCCAATCCGCTCGACCTCGAATCGGATCGCATCGCCGTTCAGAGTCCCGTTTTGGACCACCAGCGTTGCACCTTGATCTACACTGTTCAGCTCGCCGCTGTAGACACCTCCGCTCGATCTTGTCAGCTTCACAATCAATCGTAATTTGATCGCCCCCGCCTGAAGCGTTCCCTCCCATGTTCCTTCGACAGGGCTTGACGCTGATGCGGATTGAGCACTTAAGCCGGAGGTCGCGAATCCAAAAGTTAGAAGCGTCAGCAGGAAGGATACGCAAAACTTCACAGCTATTTTCATATCCCACTCCCAGGATTGGAATCGAAGCAGCCGGATAATATCAGTACAAAGTTGCGCAGCGGCACGCGATATGCAACTTTCCTCGCTCGAAAGCCTATCTTGAGAAGAGTTCGGCAATCAGTCTATTTCATGGTCCTCAGCGCCGATCCCGCAACCGACGCCACGAATTTCGCAAAGGTCCGCTACACAGTTCGCGGCGGCCGCGTCGTCTACTCCGCCTCTGCGCATTAATCCTGCGCCATCTAAGTACATATACGGATAGTGCCTTGCTTGACATAAACCCACGCTGCTGCGTACCCTCGCCCAGAGCCTTCCTTATAGATGGATTCCGACCATTACTTGGGGTGGTTGGCGCTGGCACTCACGCCAGGCCTCGGCGCACGCATGGCCGGAAAACTCCTGCGCGAGATGGGCAGCCCGCAGCAAATTTTCAACGCCTCGCTTACCGAACTTGAAAGCCACCATCTCCCAGCAGCAGTAGCGCAAGCCATTCACTCGGGCCGCCCGCTAAGCGATGCCGCAAAGGAACTAGCCGCAGCCCAAGCGGCTGGCTGCAAGCTCCTCACCTGGGACGAACCCGAGTACCCCGCCCGCCTCCGCGAAATCTACGATCCCCCACCCCTCCTGTATGTACTTGGAAACATAGAACTTCTCAGCAGACACCTAATCTCGATCGTCGGCTCGCGTCGTCCGACCCCTTACGGGAATCAAATGGCCGAGCGCTTGGGCCGCGACCTCGCCGACAGAGGAATCGTCGTCACCAGCGGTATGGCTCGGGGAATCGACTCCTGCGCCCACAAAGGCGCGCTGAGTTCAGCAGGCGGTGCCACGATTGGCATTCTAGGCTCAGGAATCGACGTGGTTTACCCCAAGGAGAACAAGAAAATCTTTGCCGACATGCAAACGCGCGGCGCAATCATCAGCGAGTTCCCGATGGGCACGTTTCCAGCGCCTCAAAATTTTCCCATCCGCAACCGGATCATCGCCGGCATCGCGCTGGGGGTTGTAGTCGTCGAAGGCGCGCAGTATTCTGGATCCTTAATCACCGCGCGACTGGCCATGGAGTTTGGCCGCGAAGTCTTCGGCGTTCCAGGCAACGCCACCCAGCCCACCAGCTTCGGACCGAACCAGCTGATCAAACAAGGCGCCAAGCTAGTCACCAGTTGGGAGGATGTAATTGAGGAGCTGCCCACGCCCGTTCGCGCCGAGCTGCTGCCGGTGGAATCAGCCTCAACTGAAGAACGAGCCGCCCTGCTCGACGAAACCTTTGTCCCGGCCGAGCGCACTTTGTACGGGTTGCTCAACGTCGATGAGGCCCGCCACATCGACGAAATTATGGAGGTTTCCGGGCTCACGTCGTCCGAAGTGCTGGCCACGCTATTTGACCTGGAGCTCAAAGGCGTGGTACGTCAGTTACCTGGGAAGCAATTCCTGAAAGTCCTCTTGTAGTCTTCTCCGGGACAGCAGGTAGGATGGTACGGCGCTCCGTTCAGGCGGAGACGTCGCTTTTTAGTGGAAATTGGATTTCGCCATTAACGAGGAACATAGAGACAGATGGCACGATCACTCGTAATCGTCGAATCGCCCGCCAAGGCGAAAACGATCAACAAATATTTGGGCCGGGGCTACACGGTGAAAGCCTCCTACGGCCACGTGATGGATCTTCCCACGAAGACGATCGGTATCCTTTTGCCCGGCGAGCAAAACGGCAAACGCAAAAAGAAACGCAAATCGAAAGCCAAAGCCGGCGCGAAGGCCAAACCCGAGAAACCGCTGCCGAAGCCAATCCCGGTCACGTCCGAAAATATCTTTGAGCCCACCTACCAGGTGATCCCCGGCAAGATAAAAGTAATCAACGAGCTTCGCAAAGCAGCTCAGACCGCCGACGCCGTCTACCTCGCAGGCGACCCGGACCGCGAGGGCGAAGCAATCTGCGCCCATCTCGCCCACGTGCTGAGCAAGCCGTTCCGGCCGCCAGTCGAAGTCGAGACCAACGGAAAAAACTCCAAGAAAAAGAAGCTAGCACCAGAAGACGGCAACGGAAACGCCAAGGTCACCGCCAAGGAAATCGCAAAGTTAGTCGTGAAGCCGCCAAAGACGGAGCCCGCCGCCACCTCCGCATCCAAAATCTTCCGCGTGATGTTCAACGAAATCACGCCGAAAGCAATTCGCGCCGCCTTCGAGCATCCTTCGCAGGTAAACGAAAATCTCGTCGACGCGCAACAAGCCCGCCGCGTCCTCGATCGCCTCGTCGGCTACAAAGTTTCGCCGCTACTCTGGGACAAAGTTCGCCGCGGCCTTTCCGCCGGACGCGTCCAGACCGTCGCCCTCCGCCTCATCGTCGAGCGCGAGCAGGAAATCCGCGCCTTCGTTCCCAAAGAATATTGGACGATGCACGCCCTCCTCGCCGCGGGCGAGCCGCCGGCCTTCGAAGCCAAGCTCATCAAGTACAACGGCGAAGACATCGAAATTCCAAACGAAGCCGAGGCACAACGCATTCTCGCAGCCGTCGAGCACGCCATCTGGCAAGTCGTCAGCGTCGCCCAAAAAGAAAAGCGCCGCTTTGCCCCGCCTCCCTTCACCACTTCGAAGCTCCAGCAAGCCGGCTACAATCGCCTGCGCTTCACCGCCAAGCGCACCATGATGCTCGCCCAGCGCCTCTACGAAGGTGTTGACCTCGGCAATGAAGGCTCCGTCGCGCTCATCACCTATATGCGCACCGATTCGGTGAGAGTTTCGGCCGACGCAATCACCCAGGTCCGCGATCACATCGGCTCGGCCTATGGCGAAAAATATCTCCCCGAGAAGCCGAATTTCTTCAAATCGAAAAAGGACGCGCAGGAAGCGCACGAAGCAATTCGCCCAACGGATGTTGCCCGCACGCCTGAAAGCGTCAAGCCCTATCTCGACGAGTCCATGTTCAAGCTCTACCAGATGATCTGGCAGCGTTTCGTTGCTTCGCAAATGGTTCCCGCAATCTTCGACCAGACCACGATCGACGTTGATGCCAGCGGCTACACTTTCCGTGCCACCGGTTCCGTGCAGAAATTCGATGGCTATCTCGCCGCCTATCAAGCCGTGAAAGATGAAGAAGAAAAGGAAGACGAAGGCGACGCCGCAGGCAACTCTCTGCCGCAAGTCAGCCAGGGCGATCAACTCCGGCTCGAATCAATACGTCCCGAGCAGCACTTCACCGAGCCTCCGCCGCGATATACCGAAGCGACCATCGTGAAAGAGCTCGAGGAAAAAGGCATCGGCCGTCCGTCCACGTACGCCGCGATTATTTCCACGATCGTCGAACGCGAATACGTGAACAAGGATCAGGGACGCTTCACGCCCACATTGCTTGGCGAGCGTGTGAGCGGGCTCCTTGTGAAAGCGTTCGAAGACATTTTCGATGTGGGCTTCACCGCGCGCCTCGAAGAAGAACTCGATGAAATCGAAGACGGCAAACTGCCCTGGCGCACGGCGGTGAAAGAATTCTGGGACCGCTTCGAAGTGGACCTCGATAAAGCCGCCGATCAAATGGATTCCTACAAGGCCGGCATTCCCACCGGAGAAAAATGCGAGAAGTGTGGCCAGGGCGAACTGCTCGAGCGCATCAGCCGCCACGGATTCTTTCTCGGCTGCTCTCGCTATCCCGAATGCGATTTCATTCGCGATCTCGCGGACGTCGCCAGCGACCAGCCCGACCCCGAGACCACCACGCAGTATTGCGACAATTGCGGCAAAGAAATGATCATCAAGCGCGGCCGCTTCGGCACCTTCCTCGCCTGCACCGGATATCCGGATTGCAAGACGACGCGCCGCCTTGTGCAGGGCACTCAAAAAGCGCGGCAGCCGGACGTTCCGCTCGATGAAAAGTGCCCCACATGCGGCAATCAATTGCTGCGCCGCCACGGACGCTTTGGCGAATTCATCGGCTGCGAAAAATATCCGAAGTGCAAGTACACGCGGCCCATCACCCTCGGAATCAAATGCCCGAAATGCAACGAGGGCGAATTCGTGCGCCGCGGCACCGCGAAAGGTAGAGGACGCGGCCGCATTTTCTATGGCTGCAGCCGCTACCCGGATTGCGATTTCACAACGCCTCACGAACCCATCAACGAGCCGTGCCCGAAATGCGGTGCGCCGTTCATCGTGGAGAAGCGCACAAAGCAGGGCAATTTCCGCTCGTGCATAAAAGAAGGTTGCGACTGGGAAATCGAAGCTCCGCTTCCGCCGCTCGAATCGCTGGGCACGCCGCCGACAACCGCTGCGCCCGCGGCCCCGCCGGCCGTGCCATCCGGCGTTGCTTCCTGAATGGGCAGGCGTGAAGCAAATTACTATCTTTGTGATTTGGAAAGTTATTTGCCGCCGGTCGAAAGTCGATGAAGCAGCACATCGATAAGTTCATCGAATATCTGCGCTACGAGCGCAACGCTTCTCCCAACACCATCCGCGAATATCGCCGCGACGTAACCCAGTTCATGCAGTTCCTCACGCCGCCCGGCGAGAAGACCATGCCGCTCGCCCACATCGATCACCGAGTAATCCGCGAGTTTGTTGGTTGGAGTTACGATCAAAAACTCGAGAAATCTTCCGTAGCCAGAAAGCTCGCCGCCCTCCGCACTTTCTTCAAATTCTGCGTGCGCGAAGGCGTCGTCAAACAAAATCCGGCGAGGCTCGTCAGCACCCCCAAACTCCCCAAGCGCGTGCCGCGCGTCCTCACTGCCGAGGAGATGAACGGTTTTCTCGACAACATTCTGGGTGGCAGCTCCGCAGCCTCAAAGCACAAACGTCCCGCGAAACCACGCAAGAAGCAGGACGACGCCAAGATCTTGTTGAAGCGCGATCGTGCCATTCTCGAGCTTCTGTATGCGTCCGGACTGCGCGTCAGCGAACTGGTAGGGCTGAACCTTGGCGATATCGACCGCGCTGGACAAATGCTTCGAGTGCTCGGAAAGGGACGCAAAGAACGTGTAGTGCCGTTCGGATCGAGCGCACAAACTGCCCTCGAAGCTTATTGGCCAGTTCGCGATGAAATTCTCAATCGCCCCGGAACTGAACCCGAGATCCAGGCCGTATTTCTGAATCAGTATGCGTGCCGGCTCAGCACCCGTTCCGTCCGCACAATTGTGAAAAAATACTCGCGCCTCGTCGACGTCAATTGGGACCTTCATCCCCACTCGCTCCGCCACGCCTTCGCCACGCACTTACTGGCGGATGGCGCGGACCTGCGCGCGATTCAGGAACTGCTCGGCCACGTCTCGCTCTCCACCACACAGCGTTATACGCAAGCCAGCATTCAGCAACTCATGAATGTGTATGACAAAGCGCATCCGCATGCTTAAATTTATCGATGCTGAGCTTCCGCTCTCTTCTGATTCTTTCCGCGGCTCTTGGCGTGCTCCTCTTCTCGCGAACAGCCGCCGCCCAGGATAATTACGAGATTCAGGTGTACGGCTCCGAGCTCGTGGACCCCGGCCACACCATGGTCGAACTGCACAGCAATTTCACGATTGACGGTTCGAAGCAAATGGTCGATGGCCTGTATCCCACGAATCACGCGCTTCACGAAACCATCGAAATCACTCACGGCTGGAACGACTGGTTCGAAACCGGATTTTACATCTTCACTTCGGCGCGCTCCGGCCAGGGATGGGATTGGGTCGGTGACCATATTCGGCCGCGCGTTCGCATTCCGGAGAAGTGGCACTGGCCGGTGGGAGTAAGTCTTTCGAATGAAATTGGCTATCAGCGCCGGCAATTTTCAGTCGACACGTGGACTTGGGAAATGCGTCCGATTGTCGACCAACAAATAGGACGATGGTATTGGTCCTTCAACCCTACATTCGACCGTTCTTTGCACGGCGAGACCGCTCACCAGGGTTTCGTCTTCTCACCGAATTTCAAATTCAGTTTCAACTTCACTCCCAAGATCGCCGGCGGCCTTGAATACTACGGATCGCTCGGCCCGGTGACGGGGTTTTATCCGGTATCCCAGCAGCAGCAACAGATTTTCCCCGCGATAGACCTGAATATCGCGCCGCAATGGGAAATTAACTTCGGCTTGGGCGTGGGACTCACAGGCTCAACTGACCACCTCATCGCCAAAGTCATACTCGGGTATCGTTTCAACTTCTAGCGCGCATCTTAACGATGGACGAGCTTTCCACCACATCGCTATAATGCAGGCAGTGCAACTTGCAGAGTTTTCGGGCATCTAAAATAAGTGCCCCACACGAAGAGCAAGCAAGGACTCCTGAGGATGAAAACTGCATCGGTTAAGAAGACACTCACCATACCGGAAGTTCGTCCCAAAGCAGCAGCCTTGCAGATGTACCTAGAGACGATTTGCTACAAAACCCGCGAGCGCCTGGAACTCATCAACATCACCAAGGACCTGAATGAGGTCGTGCGCAAGCACGGACTGAAAGCGGGGTTCGTCCTCGTGCAATCGCTCCATACCACTACCGCAATTTTCATCAATGAGTTTCAACAGGCTCTTCTCGACGATATCAAGTCTTTCCTCGAACGCCTCGTTGGCCGCATCGATTATTGGCGCCACAACGATCCGAAACTCTCCGAGTGCAATCGCCAGAATGCCGATTCGCATCTCCGCGCCATGGTTCTCGGCCACACACTCTCGGTGCCGGTCCGCGACGGAGAACTCGCCCTCGGCTACTGGCAGTCCATCATCCTTGCCGAGTTGGACGGTCCGCGCGACCGCTCGATTCAAGTGCAAGTCCTCGGCGTTTCAGAAAATTCAAAGTAAAGTTTACACGCGTTCGCGCGCTGGTTTCGTTCCCATCGTCGCGCGCGCTTTCTGAAGAAATTGATGGGGCGTGAACGGTTTCTGCAGAAACGCCGAATTTTCCGGCAGCCCTTTGCGGCACAGCACGTCGTCATCGGTGTAACCCGACATATAAAGCACTCGCATCGCCGGCCACAATTTGCGCATTCGATCCGCCAGTTCCGGCCCGCTCATTTCCGGCATCACCACATCCGTGATGAGCATATGAATCGTCTCCGTCTCTTGTCGGGCAATACTGAGTGCGTCCGGGCCGCTGGACGCCGCGAGCACACGGTAGCCATTCTCCGCGAGCAGATCGCGCGCCAGCCGCAGCACCACCGGCTCATCTTCCACGAGCAGCACAGTTCCGTGCCCCGTTAGCGGCTCCCTAACCGCTGGTTCAGCGATTCGTCTCTCCGGAATCTCGGGCGCATGCGGCAAATAAATTCCGAAGGCCGCGCCTTTTCCAGGTTCGCTTTCCACCGTCACGCACCCGCCGCTCTGCTTCACGATTCCATACACTGCCGAAAGTCCGAGCCCGCCTCCCACTCCGGCCTGCTTCGTCGTGAAGAACGGCTCAAAAATCTTCGCCATCACCTCTGGACTCATCCCGCGCCCCGTATCCACCACGCGCAGCCGAACGTACTTCCCGGGAATCAATCCCGGATGTTGCCGCGCGAACGCCGCGTTCACCTCGATGTTGCAGGTTTCCATCGCCAGGGTGCCGCCATTCGGCATCGCGTCCCGCGCGTTCAACGCAAGATTCAATACCACCTGCTCGAGTTGTGCCGGATCGGCCTTCACCGAACCTGCCGACGGGTCGAGCCTCATCTCCACCTGAATATCTTCGCCAATCACAGGACGCAGCAGACTCTCCGTCTGCCGCACCAGCGCATTGAAGTCGAGTACTCTCGGCTGAAGAACCTGCCGGCGGCTCAGCGCCAGCAAGCGCGACGTCAAATCGCGCGCCCGTATCGCCGCCGAGTTGATTTCTTCCGTCATGCGCTGCAAATCTCCAGGCGGCACTTTTTTCTTCAGCAGTTCGCTATATCCGAGGATTCCCACCAGCAGATTGTTGAAGTCATGGGCCACGCCTCCCGCGAGCCTGCCCACCGCTTCCATCTTCTGCGCCTGCCGGAGCTGTTCTTCCAGCGCTTTCCTCTCAGTCACATCGCGCAGGATTGCGATAAGGCACATCGTCCCTTCGAGTTCAATCGTGTGCGCCGACATCAGAAAGTTGCGCACTTCGCCTGACTTCACTGAGAAGCGAACTTCCAAATCCCGCACCTCGCCATCTCGTTTTACGATTGCTACCATCTGGTCGCGCTCTTTGGGATTGAGCCAAATCCCCAAATCGGTTGAGGTCCGTCCCACCGATTCGCCGCGCGCAAACCCGGTCATGCGTATAAAATTGTAGTTCACGTCGAGAATGCGGCCGTCGTCGAGGGTGCTGATCACGATCGCGTCCGGGCCCGCTCGGAACGCCTTGGAAAATTTTTCCTCCGAGATGCGCAGGTTCTTTTCAGCGCGCTTGCGATCGGAAATTTCTCGTATAGCCAGGCAAACCGTCTTGTCGCCGTCAGGATAATCAATGCGATTCACGCGCGCCAGAAACCAGCGTTCACCCTCCGGAAAGGTGAGCGAATATTCAAAATCCTCTCCTTGGCCCGTGGCGATCACGCGCTTGAAGAGCTCGTGCGAAGAGCAGAAAAAATCCGGATCGAAAATATCCTCGGATCGGCGGCCCAGCAATTCGCTCCGAGGGCGATAGAGAAGTTTTTCATCGTTCGCCCAGATATTTAGGAAAGTGCCTTCCGCGTCCAGTTCGAGAATGATCTGGTCGATGGAGTTGATCAGCGCTTCGAGACGCGCCGCTTCATGCTGGCGGGATTTTTCTTCGCTTGCTGTGACGGGAGCCGGAGGTACGGAATTTTTCTCTTCGCTCGAATCGTTTTTGGGCGTTCGTTTTGTCCAGCGGCCGAGCGGCAGGCGTTTTTTCATGGCCCGGCGGGGATGCTAGACGTTCAGCGTGAGCGAGGTCTCGGGAATAAATCCGTCGGAGCCACTGCGGGCTCCGGCCGTGGGAGGAAATGGCATCTTCACGCGATCGACCGGATTGTAACGGGTATCGCGCTCTACGGGCACTCGTCCTGCGGCTCGAATCAGGCGTTCGAGTTCGGCACGCGTCAGGTGCTCGGGCGTCGTCGCGCCGGCATCGTGGTAGATTTTTTCTTCGACTACGGTGCCGTCCAAGTCGTCTGCGCCGAATCGCAACGCCACTTGCGCGATCCGCGGCGTCAGCATTACCCAGTAGGCTTTGATGTGATCGAAATTGTCGAGCATCAGCCGCGAGACGGCCACCATTTTCAAATCGTCAATTCCGGTGGGCCCGGGCAAATGCGAGAGCGCCGTATTCGCGGGATGAAATGCGAGCGGAATAAACGTAACGAAGCCGTGCGTTTTGTCCTGCGTATCGCGAAGCTGCAGCAGATGGTCCACGCGTTCTTCGGCCGTTTCGATGTGGCCATACAGCATCGTGGCGTTCGAGCGCAGCCCGATCTCGTGTGCGGTTCGCGCAATCTGCAGCCACATCTGCCCGCTCACCTTGTGATCGCAGATCACCTTGCGGACGCGCGGATGAAAAATTTCCGCTCCGCCACCGGGCAGCGAGTCAACACCTGCGTTCTTCATGGCCAGAAGCGTGTCGCGAATCGAAAGCTTGGAAATGCGCGCGTAGTAACCCACTTCAACCATCGTGAAAGCTTTCAGATGAACTTCGGGAAAGCGCTGCTTCAAGCCGCGAATCAATTCCAGGTAATACTCGAACGGCAAATCGGGATGCAGGCCGCCAACGATGTGAAATTCCGTCGCGCCCTCGGCTACGCCTTCCGCCGCGCGCTTATAAATTTCGTCCAGCGCGAACGTGTAAGCGCCGGGCGCGTCCGGTGAACGGCCAAAAGCGCAAAGCCGGCAATGCGCGACGCAAACATTCGTGGGATTAATGTGGCGGTTGACGTTGTAGTAGCAGATGTTTCCGTGTTTCTTTTCGCGGACGTAGTTTGCGAGCCAGCCGAGCGCAAGGAGATCGTGCGACTCGTAGAGCGCGACGCCGTCTTCCGCGTTGAGGCGCTCACCGGCGAGGACTTTTGCGGCAACCGGCTCCAGCCGCGTGTCCGTTATTTTAAGTTCGCTCGTCGTTTGCATTCGAATTCTCAGGGACGCCCGACAACTGTTGCCGCGCCCCAGAACAAAAGGAATAAGAGACTAATATAGCCATTCACAGTGAAAAACGCAGCATTGATTTTGCTCAAATCGTTCGGCTTCACAAGCGAATGCTCGTAGATCAGCAGCGTTGCGACGACGGCAATCCCAGCCCAAGCCGGCCAGCCAAGCTGAAAGCTCCGCGCCAGCCACACGAGCAATCCGACCATCACGATGTGCATCGCGCGCGCTATCAGCAAAGCGCCGCCGACGCCGAATCGTTTCGGAATGGAGTAAAGCCCTGCGGTTTTATCGAACTCGATGTCCTGGCAAGCGTAGAGAACGTCGAAGCCGCCGACCCACAGCGTCACTGCGGTACACAGAATCAGCATGCGCCAATCGAGCGAGCCGCGAATCGCAATCCACGCCGCGGCGGGCGACATGCCCAGGCAGAAGCCAAGCACGAAGTGAGCCCACGTGGTGAAGCGTTTCGTGTAGGAGTAAAAGAACAACACTGCTAGCGCGACCGGAGAAAGTTTCAGCGCGAGCGGATTCAATTGCCACGCCGCGATTACAAGTAATGCTGAGGCGAGCAGAGTGAATGCCCATGCAAAGCCGATGGAAAGCTCGCCGGTTGGCAATGCGCGCATTGCGGTGCGCGGATTGCGGCGATCGTATTCGAGGTCGGCGATGCGATTCATCGTCATCGCGGCGGAACGCGCGCCAACCATTGCCACGATGATCCAGAGAATTTGCCAGAGCGTTGGGAAACGGCCCGCATCGCGCGCGGCGAGAAGAGCACCGACCAGCGCGAACGGCAGCGCGAAAACGGAGTGCTCGAACTTGATCATTTCGAGCACAATTCGCAATCGCCCTCTCTTCGCCTTGGAAGAAACGGCTCTTTCGGCTAGCGTTGCGCGTTGTTCTTGGGGGGTCATTTACCGCCTATTAGAATTTAGTATGTTATTCATTTGCGGCCACTTACGCTGAGATTTAATCGCGCTACCGTGTATTAAACCATCGGGCTCCGCGTATTTCGACTGCGCCGAACGCGACCCGCCAGCTACCTTATTCATCCAGCAGCCTCAGCTCCCAATTTAGGCAGTTACATTTTATGTTGGCGCGTCGGCTAGTGCAATCAATTGTTGTGGGGCCTCAGGGCTTGCCGCCTTTCCAGCGGTATTGCTTTTTCTGGGGCAGGCCGAGTTGGGCGAGGACGCGGTGGGCGAACTGTTCGACGAGATCGTCGATTTTTTTCGGGGCGTAGTAGAAGGCCGGCATGGCGGGCATTACGGTGGCTCCTGCATCGTGTACGCGAACCATGTTTTCGAGGTGAATTCGATTTAGCGGGGTCTCGCGGAGGCAGAGGACAAGCGGGCGACGTTCTTTCAGGCAGACGTCCGCGGCTCGTGTGAGCAAGTCGTTTGCGATTCCTGAGGCAATTGCGCCGAGGGCGCCTGCCGAGCACGGGATGATGGCCATGGCGTCCACGACGGCGCTGCCTGAAGCGATCGTGGCGCCGATGTCTTTATTTTGGAGGTATTCGATTTTTTTCGCGGGCGTGCCGGTCAGGAGCGCGGGGAGTTTCTTTGGGTCGGCGGCGACGATGTTCAATTCGCTTGAAACTAGACGAAGACCTGCTTCCGTGGTTACGAGATAAACGTGGCTGACGCGGGTGTCGGCGTCGAGCAGGCGGAGCAAGGTTTGCGCGTAGATCGCGCCGCTCGCGCCGGTGATGCCGATGGTGATTGTTTTGCGGTCGGATTGTGGCATCGCCGAATGAGCCTATGCAGAACTGAGAAGTTTTGCAAGGTGGGGAAGTAATAGGAAAGCGTGGATGGGGGGGAACGGGAGCGATTGTTACGTGGAGGAGTTGTTGTGGGTTTGCGGTACGTAACGGCGCACAGGCAGGAATGCCTGTGCCACTAGAGCCGTTTGTGAGCGCGGCGTGCAGCGCGGATGGCACGCAAACAAAGCTCAAGGTACTTCGGATGCGGCCAGGATCAGAGGAATTTCGATTATTTCTTGATGGCTCTCACGATCAACAGCAAAACGACTGCGCCAGCCGTGGCCATCACGAGCTGGCCGATCAATCCATAGGCGGCGAGCCCCAGTAGCGTGAAAATCCAGCCGCCCAGGACTGAGCCGACGATTCCGACGAGCAAGTCCATCAAGGTTCCCATGCCGTGGCCTTTTACAATCTTGCCGGCGAGAAAACCTGCGAGGATACCGATGATGATTGTCCAGAGCAGCCACATGTTGCGCCTCCTAGCGTGAACTTTGATTTGAGCCCGAGTGCCCAGACGACCGATGAGCCGAACAGCTGATTGCGTTAAGTGGCGGCACTCTAGCACAGTTCGTGCAAGGTGGTAGAAGAGGAGTCCGGAAAGATGAGTGCTAGAATCTGGCGGCGCGTTGAGTGCAGAACTCAGGTACGAGGTATGGCGCTCCTCGTGGATAACTACGTGCGAAATCTGTGTCCGGGGAGTATGGCGCGGGCGAGCTGTTCGCTGCGCGGGCGGCTCTTAGAGCCGCCCCTACTGGGGGAAAGACAGGAGTGATGGACGAAAGCGACATTCGAAATCTTCTGGAAGCGGTGAAGCGCGGGCGGCAGACCATCGACAGCACGGTGGCGAAGTTGCGGCGGCTGCCGTATGAGGATCTCGGGTTTGCCAAAGTGGATCATCACCGCGGGCTGCGGCAGGGTTATGCGGAGGTGGTGTTTGCGCGCGGCAAGACTCCCAAGCAAGTGGCGGAGATTGTGCGGGCAATGCTGCGAGCCAAAGCATCGCACAATATTTTGATTACGCGGGCAAATAAGAAAACTTTTGCTGCTGTGAAGCCGGCTGCGCGCGCGGCAAAATTGCGGGCTGAATTTCATGAACTTTCCGGCACGATTTCAATTGAACGCAGCCGCAAGATGCAGGGCAAAGGTCTGATTCTGGTTGTTACTGCGGGGACGAGCGATATTCCTGTAGCGGAAGAAGCGCTCGTTACGGCGCGGTCGATGGGCAATCGGGCTGAGGCGATATATGACGTGGGCGTTGCGGGGCTGCATCGCTTGCTCGAGCATCGCGATAAATTGGCGGAGGCGCGCGTGATTGTATGCGTTGCGGGAATGGAAGGGGCGCTGCCGAGTGTGGTGGCGGGACTGGTGTCGGCTCCGGTGATCGCGGTGCCGACGAGCACGGGGTATGGGTCGAGCTTTGGGGGGTTGACGGCGCTGCTTGCGATGTTGAACAGCTGCGCTTCGAACGTGAGCGTGGTGAATATTGATAATGGCTTTGGGGCGGGCTGCGTGGCGAGCGTGATTAATAAGTTGTGATAGCCACGGAGGCACGGAGACACTGAGAAAAGAAAGGCAAAGAGGCACGAGAGCAGAAGAAGGAATTGCGCCTAAACTTTCTTGGGCTCTTCCAGCAGAAATTCGTGGAGGTTCGTGGATAGAGGCTCGGCTTTGAGCTGGCGCATCATCAGGGCGAGCTGGCCGCGATGGTAGGTGGAATGGTTGGCGAGATGTTGCATCAGGTTTCCGAGCCGGACTTGCTTTGTGCGGAACGGAATCAATCTCGCCAGGGACTCGTTTGTTGTGCGATTTACGAACTCGATTTGTGCTTTCTCGACTTCGGCCCACTTCGACTGCACTGCTGAGACGGTGGGAAATATGTCGGGCTTGAAGATGGCGGCCAGGCGCTTGTCCAAATCGGCGTGGAAGGCGTCGTCGGGAGCAGGCTCGTTCCAATATTCGAGCCATGCCCACTCGCCGGCGACGATGTGGACGAGCGTGTCGCGCAGGGAGTGAAAGGCGCCGCCCAGGTCGCGGGTGAACTGCTCGGCGGTGAGCGTCGAGGCTGCCTGCAAGACTCTGTGGTTTGCCCAGCGGTCGTATTCGTAGAGCAATTGAATGTCGTCTTTGTTCATGTTGCTAGTATCCGGCAGAAAGACGGCGAAATGTAGCGGCGAGTGGAATTCGTTTTAGGGCTTCAGCAGGACCTTCAGGACACCTTTTTTCTGCGCGAATTTCATGGCTTTGCTTGCTTCGGATAGCGGAAACGTGCGCGTGATGAGCGGGCGCGGGTCGAGTAGCTTTGCGCGCAGCAGGGCGATGGCCTTTGCGAATGGGCCGCAGCGGGAGCCTAGCATGGTGATTTCGTTCACGACGATGGGCCAGGATTCGATGGGGGCGGCGCCGTGGAATGTGGATTTCAGCACCAGGGTGCCGCGTGGCTCGGTGAGGGCGATTCCGAGGGTGAGACCGGTGGGAGAGCCGGTGGCGTCCACGACGAGCGGATATCTGTCTTTCAGCGCGCGGCTTTTGAGATCAGTGGCGTTACCCCGGATGAGGGTGGTCTTGATTCCGCTGCGGCGAGCGAGCGCGAGCTTTTCGGGGTGTTTGCCGAACATCACGACTGGAATGCCGGTGGACCTGAGCACCATGGCGATTAATTGCGCGAGCTTGCCGTCGCCGAGTACGGCTGCGCTTCGAAATGTGCTGACTCGAATTTGAGCGAGGATCTCGCAGGCTGCGGCGAGCGGCTCGATGAAGACGGCTTCCTCGTCTGTGACCGTGGTGGGTATGGCGTGGAGATTTTCGAGCGGTAGGGCGAGGAATTCTGCGAACGCGCCGTCGTGAGCAACGATTCCTAGAACTTTGCGGCGCGCGCAGTGGGTTTTCAATCCGCGGCGGCAAAATTCGCAAGGTGGGTGGAAGCCGAGGGTGGCGCAGGCGATATTGATTTCGTCGGCGACGCGGCGGCCCAGCCAGTTTTTCTTTTCGTGGCTTCGCGCGTCGCGTACTTCCACTACTTCGCCGACGAATTCGTGGCCGGGAGTTCGGCGAAAATTGTGGTAGCCGCGAAGGATTTCGACGTCGGTGTTGCAGATGCCGGCGAGGCGGACGCGGAGGAGAGCCCAGCGGGGGCGGAGGCTTGGGAGTTGTTTGCGTGTGGCGATGAGTGCGTGGTTTTTTGTGATGAAGGCGAGCACTGGGCCTCTTACTGATGAAGGAATTTCAAATTGGGAATTTCAAATTCCAAATGGATGCAAAGGCGACGGCGAAAGAGGCGGCAGGCGCGATCAAGTCCATCGGAGTTCGTCGTCCCGCGGCCGTATTCGGAATTCACTGGCATGCTGCGACGATTGCTGTGTTGAGGGTGGGTTCTTCGTCGGGGAAGACTGTGCGCAGATCGAGGATGAGGCGATCGTCTTCGATGCGGGCGATCACTGGCGGGCCGGTGACGGGTTTGCGAAGGCGGGTTTCGAGCGTGACTGGGGAGAAGTGCGACGATGCGATTGAAATTAAATGCGTCGGTAGTTGCTGGTCTGGAGTTGAGCCGCCGCCGATTACGGAGAAGCCCGGAAGCGTTTCGATTGCGACGCTTGCGCTTGAGTTTGCGAGTGCTAGGCGAAGTTTGGCGGCGAGAGCTTCCGCGCGGTGGGCGATTTCGTCTGCTTGCGCGCGAATCATGCGGAGTGTGGGAATTTCGTCGAGCGCGCCGCGAAGGTATGCGTTGAGGGTGACTTCGAGAGCGGCGATCGTGAGTTTATCGACGCGCAGCGCGCGGAAGAGCGGATTGCGGCGGATGCGCTCGATGAATTCGCGTTTGCCGGCGATGATGCCGGCTTGTGGGCCGCCGAGAAGTTTGTCGCCGCTGAAGCTGACAACGTCGACGCCGGCGTCGCAGCTGGCGCGCGCGACTGGCTCGTTGATTCCGCTGGCGGAGAGATCGGCGAGGCAGCCGGAGCCGAGGTCCTCGTAGACGGGGACGTGCAGGCGGCGGCCGAGAGCGGCGATCTCGTCGAGAGTGGGGCGCTCGGTGAAGCCGGTGATGCGGAAATTCGAAGGGTGGACGCGGAGGAGCAGGCGAGTGCGCTCGTTGAAGGCGCGCTCGTAATCGCGGATGCGCGTGCGATTTGTGGTGCCTACTTCGCGCAGGATGGCGCCGCTTTCGGACATGATGTCGGGGATGCGGAAACCGTCGCCGATTTCGATCAGCTCGCCGCGGGAGACGACCACCTCGGCATTTTTCGCGAGGGTGTTAAGGACGAGGAAAACGGCGGCGGCGTTGTTGTTGACGACAATCGCGGCTTCCGCGCCGACGAGCTGGGCCAGCAGGCGGGCGGTGTGAACGTCGCGCTTGCCGCGCTCGCCTCGTTCGACATCGTATTCGAGATTCGAATAGTGGGTGGCGGTGGAGGCAATGGTGGCCGCTGCGGCGGCGGGGAGCGGCGCGCGGCCAAGATTTGTGTGGAGCACTACACCTGTGGCGTTTATGACGTGGACGAGCGAGGGCGCGAGGAGGAGTTCGACGTGCTTTATGATGCGCGATTCGATGGCGGCGGGAGCCAGCGCGGCGGCGAGATCGCTCGCGTTCGCGGTGTTCGTGTCGTTCGTGGCTGACAATTCCTGTTTGAGTTCATTGCGCAATTCGGCGAGGACTGCGCGGGAGGATTGGGTGACGACGGCGCGACCAGCTTTCTCGGCGAGAGCTGCTAGCTGCGGGCGAGCGAGGAGTTCGTCAACGGACGGAATTTCGCGGAGGCGGGCGGACGGATTGGGCTGCAGTTTCGCGGCGGGATCGGCCGGAGGGGTCATGGCTAAGGTATTTGAGCACAGTGTGATACGGCTGGCAATCTTCCGCGTGATTAACTTTCCGCGTGGGGATTTCCCTTTGCGACATGGGCTGAAACGGGAAAGTTGACGCTTGGCGCGGGGCCTTCTACGCTGGAGATTCCCGGCACATTATTGGGGATTCACGAACATCGTTGGAGATTTCGGCAATGGCCACAATCGACGAAGACCTCAACCAGATCGAACGCGACGTGCGGACGTTGAAGATCGAGTACGAGCAGTTCTTTGGCGGCGGGCGTTCACGGCCTCCCACGGATACGCAGTGGCGCGTGGATACGCTGGTGCGGCGTTATGCGGAGAGGGTGGCGGAGCTTAGCTCGGGGCAGCGATTCCGTTACAACAACCTGACGCAGACTTACGCGAAGTATCAGGATCTGTGGCGCAAGAAGCTGCTGCAGAAAGAAGGGGGAGTGAGTTTGCGGCATTTCGGCGCGGCGGCCAAGGCGATTGAGGCGCAGCGCTCGCGCGAAGGTGCTCACCGGCAGAAAACGGCGGATGCGGATGCGACGGCGGTGGCGGCAGACTCCGCGCATCATGCGGCAGCGCATGCTTCCGATACGGCGGCCGCGGCTGCGATGGAGCACGCGAGAGAGGCGCGCGATGCGGCGGCGTTTGCGCTGTCGTTTTCCGATCCCGAGCATGAAAAATCCAAAGTGCAGCAGTTGTATAAGAAGCTGATTGAAGCGCGGTCGGCGGCGGGAGATACGGCGAGCGCGCCGAGCCTGAAAGATTTCGAGCGCTTTGTGCTGCAGAAAACGATGGACTTGAAAAATAAGGGCGGGCATGAGATCGAATACACGGTGAGTGTGGAAGCAGGGCGCGTGAAATTGAAGGCGCGAATTTCGAGCTGATGGCGTAGTTCTTTTTTCTCTCTCCGACATTTTCTCGGACAGGTTTTCTTGAATAGTTTTTGGGCGGGGCACCCCTTCCGTAATTTCTTCCGTGCGCTTACACTGGACGGCCGTTTCCTTGGGAGGTACTGCGTGGCTGTCGATTCAGCTGTAAAGCGCGCGCTGATAAGCGTGTTCGACAAAACTGGGATCGTCGAGTTTGCGCGCGAGCTTTCGGCGTTGGGAATTGAAATCGTTTCGACGGGGGGCACTGCGAAACTGCTTCGCGACGAGGGCGTTGCGGTGCGCGACGTGGCAGAGATGACTGGCTGGCCGGAAATGCTGGGGGGACGCGTGAAGACGCTGCACCCGAAAGTTCACGGCGGGATTTTGTACCAGCGCGGGAAGGCGGAGGATCGCAAGCAGGTGGAGGAGCACGGGATTGGGGCGATCGATCTGGTGGTAGTGAATCTGTATCCGTTTTCGGCTACGGCGGCGAAGCCTGGGGTGACGGCCGCGGACCTGATCGAGAACATTGATATCGGCGGGCCGGCGATGGTGCGGTCGGCGGCTAAAAACTTTCAGAGCGTGGGCGTGGTGACCGATCCTGCGGACTACGGCGTCGTGTCGGCGGAGCTTAGGGAAAAACGCGAGTTGAGTTTGGCGACTCGTCTTGTGCTGGCGCGCAAGGCTTACGCCAGAACTGCACGATATGACGGTGAAATAGCGACGGAACTCGAGCGGCTGTCGGTGGGGAATGGCGAAGTTCAGATTGGCAGGCTTGAGACGCTGCCCGAGCGGATTCACCTTGCGCTCGAGCGGCGGCAGACGATGCGTTATGGCGAGAACCCGCACCAGTCGGCGGCGCTCTATATTCCCGCGGGGAAGCCTGCTGCGGGGTTGGCGGGCGCGAAGCAACTTCAAGGAAAAGAGCTTTCGTATAACAATCTGGTCGATCTGGATTCGGCGTGGGCGCTGGCGCGTGAGCTTAGCGGCGCGGGTGTGGCGATCGTGAAGCATAACAATCCATGCGGAGCCGCGGAGCAGGGTTCTTTGCGCGAGGCTTACCTGAAGGCGCTGGAGTGCGATCCTGTTTCGGCGTTTGGCGGGGTGATGGCATTCAACCGCGCGATCGATGCGGCGACGGCTGAAGAAGTGGTGAAATTGTTTGTGGAATGCATTGTGGCGCCGGGATTCGAGCCGGCGGCGCTTGAAAAATTCGCCGCCAAGAAAAATCTGCGGCTGCTGGAAATGCCGGCTAAGGATGCTCCGGAAGAACTTGAGATAAAGCGTATTTCCGGGGGAGTGCTCGTGCAGGAGCCGGACCGCCACGAACTGAAACCGACGGACCTGAAAGTGGTGACCGAACGCGCGCCGAGCGATTCCGAAATCCGGGCGCTGCTATTCGGATGGAAAGTCTGCAAGCACGTGAAATCGAACGCCATCGTGTTTGCGCGCGAGGGGCAGACGGTGGGTATCGGCGCCGGGCAGATGAGCCGCGTGGATTCGGTGAAGATTGCGGTGATCAAAGCGGCCACGGCTGGACTTTCGTTGAAGGGATCGGTGGTGGCGTCCGATGCGTTCTTTCCGTTTCCCGATGGCGTGGAAGAAGCCGGTAAAGCTGGCGCTGCGGCTGTGATTCAGCCGGGCGGATCCATGCGCGATGCAGACGTGATCGCGGCGGCGAATAAATTGGGAATGGCTATGGTTTTTTCCGGCGTCCGGCACTTCCGGCATTAGCGGCTACGGCCGGCGGCTTCTGGCGGTGAAACGTAATTTCGATCACCTGCGGTTCGCCCTCGGCCGGTTCGATCTCGGAGCGCGACGTGAAAGTGTCGGCGTCCAGTCGCGTGAAGATTAGGCGTTTTGGTTCGCCGTTGACTGGATTCAGGAACGTCGCTTTCGTTGCGTCAACGCTTTCGAGCTTCAGCGCGGTCGCATCGGATTTTTCCCACGGCAGCAACTCAGGCGTAAGATGGCGCAGGAAGAACTGGATTCCGTCGGGCTTCTCGACGATCGAAAACAGTTCCAGCACGAGCGTCTTCTGGCCTTCGATGACCCGGAACAGACCTGCCATTTCGCCGGCCTTCGGCTCCAGCCACGTCTGCTCGGCGATGCGCGCGCCCCATTCACCGCGCCATTGGCCTTCAATCCAGCTGAATTGGTCAAGCGTCGGGTGTTGCGCAGTGGCCGTAAGTTGCGTTGCTGACGACGCCTCAGCGGTCGGTATGACCGTAGACTTGCCAGCGGCAGGCGACGAGGCGGAGACGCTTCCGCTTTTTGCACCGGGACCCGTTTGGGTGCTGGTTGCCTGTTGCGTACGAGCTAGCTGAGCCCATATGAGGAGGTAGAGAAGGACGATAGCGCCCTTCCGTAAACCACTGAATCCAATGCGCTTCAATCGTCCTCCGGAAATCGACACGGGCAATATGGCACGAACAACGCCGATGCTCCCTCAAGTATCTTCGAAACACAACTAATAATTCCTTTTTGGGGTATCCAGAAGCGTCCGGCGCGCGTCATACTTGGGTCGTCAGAAGAAAGAAAATGGATATTGGCCAGGAACCCCCGCCGGGGAATACTTTGACGCCCTTCCTGCGCTAGACCATAATGGAATTTTGGGACGAGCGCATGAAAACAATTCTAGGCATCGCAATTTTAGCGGTTTTGGGCGCGCCCGTGGTTGGGGCGCAGGCGTCACAGAATTCCAATACGAAAGCCACCCCGGCTTCCAGCACTAAGGCAGCACCAACCCCCACTTCGGCTGCGAAAGCCACTACGAATTCCACCGACGAGAGCGCTCGCGCAGACCTCTACTACTACTTCGCGATGGGCCACCTGAATGAGCAGCAGTACGAGCTCACGGGCCGGGCCGAACAGGCCGCGGAATCGATCGACTTTTATAAGAAGGCGCTCGCGCTTCAGCCCGGATCGCCCGTGATCATGGAGCGGCTGGCTGAGATTTATGCGAAGTCGCAACGAGTTCGCGATGCGGTGGCGCAGGCGCAGGAAGTTCTGAAAACCGATCCGGATAATCTGGCGGCGCACCGGCTGCTCGCGCGAATTTATGTCCGGACGCTCGGGGACGCAAACGCCGCGGAACTACAGAAAGAAAACCTTACGAAGGCCGTCGAGCAGTTCAATGCAATTCTGAAGCTTGATCCCCGGGATACGAGCTCCGCGCTGTGGCTGGCCCGTCTGTACCGCTTTGAGAACGACCATGCCGAGGCAGAGAACATCCTGCGGGGTATCCTGCAGCGCGATCCGGATAATGGGCCGGCACTGGAACAGTTGAGCCAGCTTCTGATGGACGCGGGCCGTTCACAGGAGGCGGTGGAGCTTTTGAGCCAGGCGGCGGGAAGCTCATCGTCACCCGATATCTACGACCTTCTCGGAGACGCATATTCGCAAAATAAAGATTTCGCCAAAGCGGAAGATGCTTACCGCCATGCCATCGAGCTTGATCCGGATGATCCCGGTCATCATCATGGGCTCGCACAAGCGCTGTTGTCGCAGGACAAATATGCTGCGGCGCTGGACGAATACAAGCGGCTCTCCGAGCTCGAGCCGGGCACTTCGGAAAATTATTTGCGCATGGCCCAGCTGTATAGGCGATTGGGGAAATATGACGAATCCGAATCGAGCCTGCTGCGCGCGAAGCAGCTCTCGCCGGGGAGCCTCGAAGTTCTCTACAACGAAGCGCTCTTGTATGAAGACCAGGGCCGCTACGATGATGCCGTAAAGGTTCTCACTGACGCCATCGCCGGCATGAAGAATCAAGCTGGCGCAGAAGGAAACCCGAGCGCGCTGGCGATTCTTTACGAGCAGCTGGGGCGGACCTATCGCGAGCAGGAGAACTATAACGCCGCGATTCAGACCTTTGAAGAAATGGGGAAACTGAATCCCGAATCGCATAAGCGGGCGCAGATGCTGTTGATCGATACCTACCGCGAAAGCCATGACATCGATCGCGCCATCGCCGAAACGAAAAAAGCACTCGCGGATACGCCCAAGGATCAGAGCTTGATCGTCACGCTCGCCATGCTGTACGGGGAAAAAGCAGATTCCGCGTCCGCGACGAAACTTCTTACTGGACTGCTGAAGGGCGATGACAGCGACCAGGAAATCTACCTGGACCTGGCGCAGGTGCAGGAGCGCAGCCGCAAGTATGCGGATGCCGAACGCTCCGCGCAAAAAGCCGAGGAACTGGCGAAGGACTCCTCGGAGAAGGAAACGATCTGGTTCATGCTCGGCGCAATTTACGAGAGACAGAAGGAATTCGACCGGGCAGAGCAGGAATTCCGCAAAGTTCTCGAATTGAATCCGAACAACGCGGCAGTTCTCAATTACTACGGCTACATGCTCGCGGATCGCAACGTTCGGCTCGACGAGGCGCTTTCGCTGATTCAGCGCGCGGTGAATCAAGAACCCAATAACGGCGCCTACCTCGACAGCCTGGGCTGGGCCTATCTAAAGCAAGGCAAGCTGGCCGAAGCAGAAGAGAATTTACAGAAGGCAGCGGCAAAGTCCGCGCACGACCCGACGGTTCTCGGGCATCTCGCTGAGGTTTACATGAAGATGGGCCAAACCGAGCGTGCCGCCGCGTTGATGGAACGCGCATTAACGGAGTGGCAGCGCGCCCTTCCGGCCGACTACGAAACCGAGAAAGTAACCGAGCTCGACGTGCAACTCAAGACGCTGAAGCGGGCTCTCGCTCAAAAATCGGCGCCAGATTCGGCGAAACCGCAGTAAGCTCCCCGCATGGCCTTAGCTAAAAAGCGAACGCTGCGGCTGCGCGCGTTCGCGAAAATAAATCTGTGCCTGCATGTGCTGGGCCGGCGCCCGGATAATTACCACGAGCTCCGCACGATTTTTCAAACGATTTCGCTTTACGACACGCTAGCTCTCTCACTCGTACCGCATAAAAAAATCTCACTCGAAGTGAGTGATGCAACGCTTCCTTCAGGGCCAGAAAATCTAGTGTGGCGCGCCATCGATGCGATGCAGAATGAATTGAAGTTGGGCCTCGGAGTTCACGCAAAACTCGAAAAACGAATTCCGGTGGCTCGTGGCCTGGGTGGCGGATCAAGCGACGCGGCGGCAGCGCTGGTCGGCGTGATGCGTCTCGCGAAGAAAAGCGTACCGCTCGAGCGCCTGATGGAAATTGGAGCAAGCCTTGGAGCTGATGTGCCGTTTTTTCTTTTCGGCGGCCGCGCGCTGGCGGTGAATCGTGGCGACGAAATCTATCCACTTCCCGATACGCGCAAGCAGTCCATCGTTGTCGTGTCGCCGCGAGACATCGGTGTGAGCACCAAAGACGCTTATGCATGGATTTCTGCGGAATTGACAAATCGCACGGAACCCCCTAAAATTTGGGGGTTCTGCGCTCTGTGCTGGAGCCGGCAGGGAAGGGTTGCGAATGATTTCGAGCAGCCCGTTTTCAGCCGTCATCCGCGCCTGAAGGAAATTCGGGACGGATTGCTCGGGCGAGGAGCCGCAGATGCCGCGCTGGCGGGTAGCGGGTCGGCGGTGTTCGGAATCTTCCGAAACCCAGCGCGTGCGCGCCGAACCGCTCGTGCATTTCCGGAAGATTCGGTTTTCGTCGTCGAAACTGTCTCCAGGAAAAATTACGCCCGGGCACTCGGCTGGCGTGTGACCGGTTGAAGGACTGACTTTGGCTTTGGTCGACGAGAAATTCAAGATTTTCTGCGGCACAGCGAACCCGGCGCTCTGCGACGCGATTTGCAGCTATTTGGGCGTCACGCGAGGGCGCGCCGAGCACGGCCAGTTCAGCGACGGCGAAACGCGCTATCAGATTTTGGAAAATGTGCGCGGCGCGGATGTGTTCGTCGTGCAGCCTTGCAGCCATCCGGTGGATTTCAACCTGATGCAGCTGCTGCTGATGATTGACGCGTTCAAGCGCGCGTCGGCCTGGCGGATTACGCCGGTGATTCCGTATTACCCGTATGCGCGGCAGGACCGGAAGGATCGGCCGCGCGTGGCGATTTCGGCGAAGCTTGTAGCAGATTTGCTGGAGACGGCTGGATCTAGCCGCGTGTTGTCGCTCGATCTGCATGCGCCGCAGATTCAGGGATATTTTAATATCCCGGTGGACCATCTGTTCGCGGCGCCGGTTCTGGTGGAGTACTTCCAGAAGAAGAAGCTGGGGCCGATGACGGTGGTATCGCCCGATGCGGGCGGCGTGGAGCGGTCGCGCTACTTCGCGAAGAAGATTGATGCGCCGCTGGCGATCGTTGATAAACGGCGGATAGACGTGAACGTGAGCGAAGTGATGCACCTGATTGGCGATGTTTCGGGGCGGCCAGCGCTGGTGGTGGACGACATCATCGATACAGCCGGCACGCTGGTAAAAACGGCTGAGGCGCTGCTGGAGCACGGCGCGACGAAAGTGTTCGCAGCGAGCACTCACGCGGTGCTTTCCGGGCCCGCTGTGGAACGCATCACGAAGTCGGCGATTGAAGAAGTGGTGGTGACGGATTCGGTGCCGCTGAATGAGGCGGCGCGGAAGGTATCGAAGATCAAGGTGCTGAGCGTGGCGCCGCTTTTGGCCCGCGGCATTCAGTCAATTCACGAAGAGACTTCGATCAGCGAACTATTTATTTAGAACTCGGACGGGAGAAGGCGATCATGGAAACGTTTACGCTGGAAGGAAAACCACGCGAGGGACGCGGCAAGGGGCCGGCGCGGCGCTTGCGCACGACCGGCATGGTGCCCGCCACTCTTTATGGCGGCAAGAAGGAAGCGATCTCGCTTGCGGTGAACGCGAAACAAGTGGCGAAGATTTTGCGCTCGGAGACTGGTCACAACACGATTTTTTCCGTGCAGCTCGATAGCGCTCAAGAGCGAGCGATGATGAAGGATTGGCAAGTGGATCCCGTGAGCGGCAAGCTGCTGCATGTGGATCTGTTGCGCATCGCGATGGACGTGCGCATGCGCGTGAAAGTGCCGGTGCACACGTTTGGCGAGCCGCAAGGCGTGAAGATGCAGGGCGGCGTGTTCGAAATGGTGACGCGCGAAGTGGAGCTGGAATGCTTGCCCGGCGACATTCCGGAAGAATTCAAGGTGGACGTGAGCGAGATGCTCATCGGCAAACAGTTGCGCGCCGCGGATTTGCCGTTTGATCCGAAGAAGGTGAAGCTCGTCACCGATCCGCTGCGCGTGCTCGCGCACGTGGTGGTGCTGAAGAAGGAAGAAGAGCCCGCGCCGGAAGCGGCGGTGGCAGCGGAGACTGCGCCGGCGGAGCCTGAGGTCATCAAGAAGGGCAAGAAGGAAGAAGAAGGCGAAGCGGAAGGAGCTGCGGAAGCTCCGGCGCCCAAGGCCGAAAAGCAAGAGAAGAAGAAGTAGCCGAACGCGCCGCATAAAATATGCGACTGATCGTCGGTCTCGGCAACCCGGGCACCGAATACGAGTGGACGCCGCACAACATGGGCTTCCTGGCCATCGATGGGATCGCCGAGCGCGCGGGGATTCGGATAACGCGGCCGGAAGCGAAGTCGTATGCGGGACGCGGGAAGTTTGCGGGTGAGGAAGTAATTCTCGCGAAGCCGCAGACGATGATGAATTTGAGCGGCGTCGCGGTCCGGATGCTGCTCGAGAAATATGAGTGCGATCCGGCGGAAATGATCGTGCTGATCGACGAAGTGGACTTGCCCTGGGGGATGCTGCGGATCCGTGAGCGGGGCAGCGGCGGGACTCATAACGGTCTGAAATCGATTGTCGCCGCGCTCGGCAGCGGAGAATTTATCCGTATTCGAATCGGCACCCGGCCCGAGAAGATTTGGGGCGATCTGAGTGACTACGTGCTGAGCAAGTTGAGCCGAGCTGACCGGGAAATTGCAGGGCAGATGGTGACGGAAACGGTCGACGCGGTGGAGTTGATTATCACCGAAGGTGTGAATAAGGCGATGTCGAAATTCAATCGCCGTGTGCCGCCTCTTGAAGAAGATGTTTAGTTCATCCCTGACTTGCTGGGATGACGCTTTTTGCGAGTTTGAATCTTTAGAAACGAGCGACGAAGTAGAGAAGCCAGAAACCGAGGACACATGGAAGAGCGACAGTACGACCTGATTTTTATCTGCCGGCCGGATACGCCGGAGCCGGATATCGACAAAGTGATCGCCACGATGGAGCACGCTGCCGCTGATAAAGGCGGCAAGATCGAATCCGTGAACAAGTGGGGACGGAAGCGCATGGCGTATCGCGTGCAGAAGCTGCGCGAGGGCTACTACGTTTATATGGTTCTGAAGTCCACCCACGGCGAGGTGATCAAGGAACTCGAGCGCCGGCTGAAAGTTTCTGATCCGGTGATGAAATATCTCACCGTTCGCGTGGACGAGGAACTGAAGCGGCAGGAGAAGTTCAAGCGCCATCGCGAACGCCGGGCTGCGCGCCTGCCGCGGAAAGTCGCGCCAGCTCCAGCTGCGCCATCGCCTGCAGGTGGCGAGCCGACTGCTGCAGCCGTCTAGCAGGGTTCGGGATTATCGCTGAAGCAGCAACGGCTGCTCGCAGCACGAGATTTATCGGCATAACAGTTCGATTGTAATCATCAGGGAGAAAGCGAATGTCAGAAGGACATGTACCGCAGCAAGCACCGCCTCCGTCCGGTCCCGGTGGAGGACCATCGGGCCCGCGTCCGCAAGGTGGCGGCGGCCGCCCCGGCGGGCCGGCCAAACGAGGAAAGCGCAGCTTCGTTCGCAAGAAGAAGGTTTGCCGTTTTTGCGTCGATCGCGTCGATTTCATCGACTACAAGAAGGCCGAGATTCTGGCGCCGTTCATTCAGGAGCGCGGCAAGATTCTTCCGCGCCGCATGACGGGCACCTGCTCGCGCCATCAACGCTGGCTCACGGTAGCCATCAAGCGCGCGCAGAATATCGCGCTGCTGCCGTTTGCCGCGGAACTGTAACCGGCCGGATTATTTGGCTTCCGGCATTCGGGCACAGCACGGCACCGTGCTCGGGTAAAGCAATGAACTGAATTCAGAGGACACGATCATGCAAATCATTTTGCAAGAAGACGTCGAAAAGCTCGGCACTCGCGGCCAGGTGGTGGATGTGGCCAACGGCTATGCCCGCAATTTTCTTCTGCCGCGCAATCTCGGCATCGAAGCCACGCCCGGCAATCTGAAGCGGCTCGAGAAAATGCGCGCCACCTTTGCGAAGAAGGAAGCCACGGAAAAAGAAGCGGCGCAGAAGCTCGCGGAACTGCTTTCTGCTGTCTCGCTTTCGATCACGCGCAAGGCGGGGGAAAACGACCAGCTGTTCGGCTCGGTCACTACGGGCGACATCGCCGACGCGCTTGCGCTTCAGGGCTTCCAGATCGAAAAGCGCAAGATCGTTCTCGCTGATCCCGTAAAGGTAATCGGCGAATATCAGATTCCGATCAAACTGCATCGCGAGATTACGAGCACGGTGAAGCTGACGGTTTCGAAAGAAGGCTAAGGGATATCTCTCTCGCGGGCGAGAACCCTGCCGGACCGTCTTGAATTATCGAGGCGCGAACCTAGTCCGTTTTCTGTAGCACTCCGTTTGCTACACTTATCCTGCGAAAATGCTGGCCTCTCCTCCCGCGAATTTCCGCCGCTTTCTGCTTCTCGGCGTGTTCCATTTGGCGATGGCCTTCCCGGCGAGAGCGCAGGGTGGGCCTCCTCTTCTGACGAACGACCCCGGAACACCCGGCAACGGAAACTGGGAGATCAATATCGGCGTGATGCCGGTGCTGCGCCACGACGCGAATCAATACCAGTTACCTCAGCTGGACATTAACTTCGGGCTGAGCAACCGGATCCAGCTCACTTACGAAGCTCCTTACGTGCTGCAAACGATACCCGGTCACACGCAACAGACCGGATGGAGCAATTCCTTCCTGGGCGTGAAATGGCGCTTCTACGAAAACGACAAATCCGGCTGGCAAATTTCCACTTTCCCGCAACTGCAAATCGCAGGGCCAGTGGGCTCGTCGAAGAACGGCATCTCCGAGCCAGCCAACAGGTTCTTGCTTCCCATCGAGATTACGAAGGCGTTTCCGAAAGTCGATTTGAATTTTGAAGCGGGCTATTATTTTGCGTGGGACTCGAAGTCGCATCCCGAACGGATTCTGGGCTTCGCCGCCGGGCACCAGTTCACGCCGAAGCTCGAAATCATTGGCGAGGTTTATAACGATCGCGCCATGGGCGCGCTGCCTCATGACACCACGTTCGATGCCGGCGGCCGCTACCGGCTGGGAAAGGGATTCATTTTGTTGCTAATGGCAGGACGCAGCTTCAGCTCGAATACCAGCGGGCAGCCGCATTTTCTGGGTTATTTGGGGGTGCAGGTTCTGCTGAAAAACTACGGAAGGCATCTGCAGGATTCGCCCGCGCCCTGAGTAAGCTCCGGCCGGAAAGACTTTACTTCGCGCGACGCTGAGATAAGAGCCAGGTCGCGGCGTCCGAATTGGCGAACGCCGCGTCCCACACATTGTGGCCTACTCCCGGCACTTCGGTGTATTTCGGCGAGCCACCCGCTTCGCGCAGCGCTGCCACCCATTTGCGTGCCCGTTCGACGGAGACGATGGGATCGGCATCACCTTGAAAAATCCACACGGGAACTTTTGCGTCCGGCTTGACTTCATCGTCGATGCCATCAGAACACAGCGCGATTGCTGCTGCAAAACGGCTGTGTTCCAGCGCCAGGGCCGCCCATACACCTTCACCTCCCATTGATTGCCCCGCTATGTATTCGCGATCACGATCGATTGAATATTGTTTTTCGATCGCATCGAGAATTTCGAACGCCAGACGCAGCGAGACCGGCATTCCCGTATTCACATGGGGGCGCGACCAGGCTTTCGTGTTTTCCACCTGTGGCGCGAGAACGAATACCGGGTCTTTGTTTTGAATCTCCGGCGCAGTCCAAACGTGCGTGCCGAGAAAATTTCCGCCGGAAATTTGCCCGAGATTATCCGAGCCGCGCCCGTTCGCTCCGTGCAGCCAGAGTACGACCGGATATTTCTTTGCGGCGTCGTAGTCTGGAGGAACGAAAAGCCGGTATTGCATGGTCTCGCCGCCGGCGCTGTGATGACTGCGCGCGAGGAATCCGTCGGCGGGATTGGACTGCTGCGTTTTCGCGCGAAGGCTCACGCAGGCCAGCAAAAAAAGGAGCGAGAGGAAAAGGAACCGCCGAGCATTCATCCGATTAAAAACGGGAGTGGCTTCCTTGGCTATGGACATCGCAGCTTTAGCGTTTGTAATTCCGCGCATAATCGGGAGGGGCGATGCCCTTCGGAAGCCGCGGATCATGGATCGGATTGCCGGCGGTTAGCTTCAGCGGTACGACGCCGGCCCAGAGCGGCAGCGCATAATCCGCTTCGTCGTCTTTTGGCGGACCGGTGCGAACCTTGGCGGAAACTTCTTCGAGCGGCAACCTGAGGACGAGGGTGCCTTTCAACTCAGCGTCCGTGGTTTCGCGCAAATTCTTCCATCGCCCCGGCATCACCTGCTCGCTGAAAGCCGCGAGCGCGGCCAGTTTCCCGTCACGCCCTTCTACTGGCGTCGCGCGGCCCAGGATCACTACCGAGCGATAGTTCATCGAGCTGTGAAACCCGGAACGGGCCATCACGATTCCGTCAACGAGAGTGACGGTGACGCAAACCTGCACCCCATCGGCCAGCGTGCGCAGCATGCGGCTCGCCGCCGACCCGTGAATGTACAGGGTGTCATTGACGCGCGCGAAACCCGTGGGGATTACGTATGGCTGGCCATCCACTACGAAGCCGACATGACAGATGAAAGCTTCGTCAAGAATGCCGTACACGCTTTCCGAGTCATATTTTCCGCGGTCCGGCAGGCGACGCACCTTGGTGCGCTCGGTGGGCTTGAATTCGTTCATCGAAGGAGGCTAGGCCTTCCTCTACCCTGCGGCAAGAGCCAATCTGGATGGTGCTTGCGGCGACGGCGATGCGCCGATTCACATGAAATTTGCCGATTGTAACGACTGCGCCGTGCTTCTAAGATTACAGCGTTGGATTGAGGGCAGGGTAAAGCGAATGGCAATTAACCGAGAGCAAGCTCGGAAAGAACACACCGTGAGCACCGGCCACGAGCAGTTCAGCGAAACGATATATGGCGTCGTTTGCTCCGCATGCCACAACTACATTCTGATCGACCACACGAACGACCCGCGCAATTGCCGCGAGCACGAAACCTGCCGCCAGGCATACTCCTGAATTTTCCGGCGCCATTATGATCTCATTGCCGGGATGGCTAGGAATCGAAAATACATCGAACTGCAATTGACCGAAAGGCGACTAAAATAGTCCTTCAGGCATCCGAAGAGAAAGGCGATATCTCCTTAGGGTTTTACGGCGGGAGCAGTACGATGGCCAACGGGCGAATTGTTTTTACGGTCGTTTTTGCGGTATTCCTCTGGTATGCCCATACCGGCTCGGCGCAAGCGCAGCAACCAGCAACGGCACCTGAATCGCCAACTGAGCCCGATCCTGTCTTGACCCACAGGTCCGACGCTCAGCCCAAAGCGCGACCGCCACAAACCGTCTCGCTCACAGTCCCCAAAGGCACTCCTCTACAGGTGGTTCTCGATAAAGAGGTGAAGATCGACAAAGTAGGCCAGCAGATCCATGGCCGTACCGCGGAACCGGTTTATGCCTTTGACAAGCTGGTCGTTCCTGTCGGCTGCGAGGTCACGGGGAAAATAACGGAAATCCACGGCGTTTCGAACGGAAAGCGCACGCTTGAAGCGCTCGATGCCGATTTCACGCCCGCGCGGCAAATAGACGTCGAGTTCGACACGATTTTGCGACCCGACGGAACGCGCATTCCCATTCAAACCGTGGTCACTCCCGGCTCAGGCCAAGTGATCGAATTCGTCACCGCCGCCGACCAGGACCAGAAGAAGTCGGTCAAGGATGTCGCGTCCGAGAAAACCAAAGAAGCCAAAGCGGAGGCGAAGCGCGAATGGGACGACGCAATGGCTCAGGTGGAAACGCCAGGGAAAGTTCACCGCGTCAAGCGCTATGCAATTGCGCAGCTCCCCATCCACCCGCAATATATCGAGGCTGGAACCGTGTATTTCGCCGAATTGCAGAATTCGGTCGAATTCGGCACAGAGCCGCTCACTCCGGAGATGGCCAAGTCCATCGGCAGCCCGCCACCGGTGGGCAGCTCGGTTCGCACGCGACTCGTCACGCCGCTTAGTTCGGCAACTGCTACGAAAGGTGAGGAAGTGGACGCGGTCCTCTCGCAGCCTTTGTTCGATGGAGACCACCTTATCCTTCCGCAGGGAAGCCGTATGAAAGGTTCCGTGGTGCAAGTGCAGCCTGCGCGTTACATGAGTCGCAATGGCCAGCTTCGCGTGGTTTTTCACGAACTTGTGCCGCCGGATGGACTCGAGCAGAAAATTGAAGCGAGCCTCGAAGGCGTGCAATCAGGGAAAGGGCAGGATCTGAAGCTGGATTCGGAAGGCGGTGCCGAAGCCCAGACGCCTAAGATTCGCTATCTTCAAGTAGCAATCGCGGTTGGCCTTGCGGCGGCTTCATCCGGAGACGATGATCTCAATCGCGTGGAAGGCGGCGCAGGTGGCTTCAAACTCGTGGGAATGGCGCTCGGAGCGGCCGTTCGCTCACAGCCGCTTGGCATGGCGATGGGAGCGGTGGGCGCGAGCCGATCTATCTATGTTCATTTCCTGGCACGCGGCCACGATGTCGTCTTCCCTAAGAATACAGCGATGGAGATCGGCATTGGGGCCCGTCAGGAACCGCCTACGGCCGCCAAGCCTTCAGCCCCGCCAGACACCATACAGCAGTGACGCTTCGTGACGCCCCTCTCTCACGCTGACGCTAAAAAAGGCACGAGTCTTCGTTGACGCAAATACCTGCGCCCCGTATAATTGGGGTTTCCCAATAGCTTCCGGAGGCAGCATGTACGCTGTAATTCGTAGTGGTGGAAAGCAATACCGCGTCGCGCCGGGCGAGACCGTTGAAGTCGAACGCCTGGAAGGCAAAGTGGGCGGCAAGGTGACGTTCGACAACGTCATCGCCGTCAGCAACGACGACAAGAAGCTGATCTCAGGCGGCGACATCGCCAAAGCGAAAGTGGTCGGCAAGATCGTTTCTCAGGGCCGCGCCAAGAAAGTGAAAGTGCTGAAGTACAAGACGGGCGGCCAATACAAAATTCAGACCGGCCATCGCCAGAACTACACGGCCGTTGAAGTAAGCGACATCCAACTCGCATAGAGGAATTTCATGGCACACAAAAAAGGTGGTGGGTCATCTACTAACGGACGCGACTCCCACGGACAGCGGCTCGGCGTAAAACGTTTTGGCGGTCAAATGGTTACGGGCGGCAGCATCCTCATTCGCCAGCGCGGCACTCGCTACAAAGCGGGCAAGAATGTCGGCCGCGCCAAAGACGATAGCTTGTTCGCGCTGATTGACGGCGTCGTCCGCTTCGAAGACAAGGGCGGCATGGGACGTTACATCAGCGTGCTCACGGCGGAAGAAGCTGCTACTGCGCTGAAGAAGAAGACGGCTGAGTCTGCACCCGCGGCCGCCAATTAATCCAACCGTATGCGAAATGCGCGCCTCCGCGAATCGGGGCGCGTATTTTTGTTTTAGCTTTCCATCCTGGCGTATGCTTTCTCGGAACTTCTCAAACCCGATGATGACGGGACCGAAGATTCTTTGTAGGTCGCGGTTTTAATCGCGACATTAGACGCTTCAAATGTTCGTGGGGCTTAGCCCCTGAAGTATAACGCCACTCTACGAGCAATCCGTGTTTGCTGACGAAGCGAAAATCATGGTGAAGGCCGGCGACGGCGGCAACGGCTGCCTCGCGTTTCGCAGGGAGAAGTACGTCCCGCGAGGCGGCCCATCGGGTGGCGATGGCGGACACGGCGGCGACATTTACATCGAAGCGAACCCGCACGACAACACGCTGCTTCGCTACCGCTACAATCGCGAATTCAAAGCTGGACGCGGCGGCCATGGAGAAGGTTCCGATTGCCATGGTGCGTCGGCCGACGAGATGGTCTTGAAGGTTCCCGTTGGTACCGTCGTCTACGATTCCGATACCGGCGAACAGCTCTTCGATTTCACGCAAGCAGGACAACGATTCTTAGCCGCGCGCGGCGGACGCGGCGGACGCGGCAACGGCAACCCGAAGTTCGTTCGACCGTGGCACCAAGCACCGCGCGAGCATGAAGACGGACATCCTGGCCAGGAACGCCACCTTCGACTCGAGTTGAAGTTGCTCGCGGATGTGGGCCTCGTTGGTTTTCCGAACGCCGGCAAGTCCACATTGATCTCGCGCATTTCGGCGGCACGTCCGAAGATCGCTGCGTATCCTTTCACGACGCTCGAGCCGCATCTCGGCGTGGTCTCCGCCGATCCCGACGCGGCACCGGGCGCTGGCCGCACATTCGTCGTCGCCGATCTGCCGGGCCTTATCGAGGGCGCCCATGATGGCGCCGGGCTGGGCACTCGCTTCCTGAAGCACATCGAACGCACGCGTCTGATTGCGCATCTCGTGGACACGAGCGATGCGAACGATCGCGATCCGGTGCGCGATTTCGAAATCATCGGGCACGAACTCGCGTCGTTCAGTCCCATGCTCGCCGAAAAGCCGATGATCGTCGTGGCCACGAAGCTCGACGCTACCACCGACCGCACGCATCTCGACGAATTGCGCGCGTTCTGCGCCAAGCGTGGGCTGGAATTTCACGCGATTTCATCCGCTAGTGGCGAAGGAATCGTCGGGCTCGTTCGCGCCATGGCCGACGCGCTTGATCGCATCCCCAAACCCGCCGTGCCGGTGGAAGGCGGCGAGACTCAAGCAGCCGCTGCCGCTCCGCCTCATCTTTCTGAGCACGACCCGGATGGAAGTGATGGAGAGGATCGTTGACGTCGCACTCCTCTCACAAGCCGCACGGACACTCGCATCATCGCCACTCAGTGGCTATGTTCGGTGGCACCTTCGACCCGGTTCACTGCGGCCACATAGCCGTCGCGCAGGCAGCGCAGAAGCGCTTTCATCTCGACGCCATATATTTCATCGCGTCGTCGCGTCCGCCGCACAAAACCAAACCGGCGCTCACGCCTTTCATTCACCGTTACGCGATGGTTGCGCTCGCTTGCGCCGATCACGCGACGTTCGTTCCATCGCTAGCGGAAGCCCCCATGGACGGCGCCACGCCGCACGTCTTCTACACCTACGAAACGGTGCGTCGCTTCCGCCGCGAGCATCCTGACGATCATTTGTACTTCATGCTTGGAGCTGACCAGTTTTTGGAAATTGCGACGTGGAAGAACTACGAAGCCCTGCTCGACTGCTGCGATTTCATCATCGCCAGCCGTCCGGGATTTCGCATCGAGGCTTTGCGTCTTGTGATTCCTCCGGAAAAGCTTAACCGCACTCCTTCGCACGACCCGAACAAAATCGCCCTGCGAAAATCCACGGTGCACCTGCTCACCACCGTCGCGAGCCACGTCTCTTCCACAGAGATTCGCCATCGGCTCGAGCGACACCAAACGATTCATGGGCTTGTGCCCGCGCGCGTAGAGGAATACATTCGAGGGCAGGCCCTGTACCGGTGACCAACATTTCTCTGCGCCCCGAGATTCGCTGGGCCGTCGAAGCGGCTCAAGACAAGCAGGCCGTGGACATTACGGTGCTGAAACTGGCCGGCGTCGGCGCGTTCGCCGAATATTTCTTGCTCTGCTCTGGCAATAGCCAACCGCAGATTCAAGCCATTGGCGAAGCGATCGAAGAGCGACTCAAGAGCCACGGAATCCGCCTAACGCATCGGGAGGGGAAACCCGGCGCCGAATGGGTGCTGCTGGACTACGGCGATTTCGTCGCGCACATTTTCAGCGAGCGCGCCCGGCAGTACTACGATCTCGAACGGCTCTGGCGCACCGCCGAGCGCATCGATTTCCCGGCGCCCACGCGTCCGCCTGAATCTCCCAGCGAGGCGCAATCCGGCGCATCGCATCAAAGCAATACCTGACGCTCCGATGACGGCATACGACGCGGCCACGCGCGAGACAACACCGCACGAGGTGAAACCGGTCGCGTTGAGCCTTGAATGGATCGCTGCCGATCCCGCCTCGATTCGTGTTCTTGAGCTTGCCGCCAAGCTCGCCGAGCCTTCCACCACGCTGCTGATTACCGGCGAGAGCGGCACCGGAAAAGACCAGCTCGCGCGCTGGATTCACCAGAACGGCCCTCGCCGCGATGCCCCTTTTCTGAAAATTGATTGTGCGAGCCTTCCTGCTGAGCTCGTTGAATCGGAGCTTTTTGGCCACGAGCGCGGCGCTTTCACGGGCGCCGTCACTCGCAAGCAAGGCCGCCTCGAAATGGCGCAGGGTGGCACAATCGTCCTCGACGAAGTCGCCGCGCTGACGCCCGGCATGCAAGCCAAGCTCTTGCGCGTGATCGAAGAGCGCACCTTCGAGCGTCTCGGCGGCACGGATACGCTTCGCATGGACGCGCGCCTCATGGCGCTCACCAACACCGACCTCGCCAAAGCAGTTGCAACGGGCAGGTTCCGCGAAGACCTCTTTTTCCGCCTCAACGTGCTCGCTGTCCCCGTTCCTCCGTTGCGCGATCGCCGCGCCGATATTCCCGCTCTGACAGCGCACTTCCTCGCGCGCCTCGGCGCGGTGCACGGTCGCCCGGATGCTAAGCTCGATCCAGCGGCGTTGCATCTATTTGACTCCTACGCGTGGCCCGGAAATGTGCGCGAGTTGAAGAACGCAATCGAGCACGGGCTCATTTTTGGAAAAGAGTCGCTGTTGGGGCCTGGCGATTTCCCGGAAATTATTCGCGCAGCACCGCACGATGCCGGACCTGGCGGCCCGCTCCGCTCGCTTGAAGATCTCGAGCGTGACGCCATCAAAGCAACTCTCGAAGCCACGCGTTACAAAATCGGCCGGGCCGCAGAAATCCTGGGCATCAGCCGCAAGACGCTCTTGGAAAAACGCAAGAAGTACGAGTTGACCTAAATTAGCATGAAGAGACATCTCCAGCAGCTATATGACGTCCGTACTTTCACGTTCAAGTGCCCCGACTGTGGCGCGACCGTACCGTATTTCGACGTTAAAATCGGATTTAAATTGCGCTACGAGACAGACTTTTTTCAATGCACGAACTGCAAGTCATTGCTTTGCGTTTCGCGAACCTACGCGTGGGCGGTTTTCCTTGGAACAATGGGGGTGTCGGTTGGAGTTGTCGAATTGTTGAAGGTTCGCCCCATGTGGCTCTTCGCCGTCACCGCGCTCCTAGCGTGGGTACTCGTATCGATGATCGCCGGACTTTATGTGAGATGGTTGTTTCCTCCGAGAATCCTTCATCACGTCTCAGATGACCTTTCTTTGTTCGCTCGAAGATAAGATCGCGACACCTAATGAGTACAACAAATGAAAATCCGCCTCATCATGCTAGGCAAGACCCGCCGCGAAGAAGCTCGCACTCTCGTCGACGACTACACCGCCCGCATCCGCCACTATGCAGACGTCGAAATCACCGAACTCCGCGACGCCGGTCCCGCCGCTCTTCGCAAACTCAAGCTCGATTCAAGCGCAACGATCGTTCTGCTCGACGCCGCCGGCAAACAATTCACCTCGCAGCAATTCGCAAAATGGCTCGGCGATTTGCGCGACCGCGGCACGCGCGAACTCGTCTTCCTCTGCGGCGATGCTGAAGGCTTCCCGGCTGACCTGCGCGCCGCCGCCAAACAAAAAATCTCGCTCTCCACTCTCACCATGCCCCACGAATTCGCCCGCGTCGTCCTCGCCGAGCAGATCTACCGGGCCTTCGCGATTCTCGCTGGGCACCCCTATCCGAAATAGCCGCCCTTCTGCGAAAATATCGTCATGTCCATCAAGATCGCGCTCGACAAAGCCGCGCCCGCCTCATCCGTTGAACTCATGATCACCAACCAGCTTCCCGATTACGATCTCGAAGATATCGAAGCGCCCATCCCGCGCGACGTGGATCCGATACTCGCCTCACAGGGATTCAAAGATCTTCTCGACGAAGCGCGCGCGATTCTCGATCGTGAGCTTTCCGGTGGCCCGCTCGAAATCGCGCAGCTCACCGGCGCCATCTGCCACGACAAAGAAATTTACCGCCCCGGAATCTGGCTCGTTCTACGCGAGCGCGGCGCCAAGGACAAAATGAGCGCGGCAGCCGGTCAGCGAGTCGCGGAGATCGCTGAAACGCTCCGTCACGAGCTCCAGCTTTCTTGAAAATCGCCCACAGCCCGCGCTGAATTAAGTAGGCCATCCGTATCTCTACGCACGCGGCGAGCGGCACACTCACGACTAATTCACGTTTTCCACTTTTCCGAAATATTCACAGGGCTCATACGCGCTCATACGATTGACGCGCCATCGAACCACGCGCAAAATCCACGCGCTTGATACAAAAAATATTTCGAGCGCGCGAGCACGCATCGCGATCAAAAATTCCGCCTCTTGCATCCCAAAGAGGCCTAGGCGAAAATAAAGCGAATGGCCACAGCAGACACTTCGATCGAGCGCCCGCTTCCTCACAATCTCGAAGCGGAGCGCAGCATCCTCGGCGCAGTTCTCCTCGACAATCACTCCCTCAACGCGGCCGTCGAAAAATTGCGCTCGGAGGATTTCTTTCTCCCCCAGCACCGCCAGATCTTTCAGCGCATGATTCAGCTCGCAGAGCATCAGCAAGCCATCGACGTCGTCACCCTGATGGACGACCTCGCTCGTCGTGGCGAACTCGATTCCGCCGGCGGCGTTGCGTATCTCTCCCAGCTGGCAGATGGCCTTCCGCGCGCGACGAACGTGGAGCACTACGCGCGCATCGTCAAAGAAAAATCCGTCCTCCGCCATCTCGCCTTCTCAGCCGCCGCAATTCAAGAGCAGGCTCTAGCTGGCGGCGACGATGCGGACGTAATCCTCGATCGCGCCGAATCCACCATCTTCCAGATTGCAGAAGATCGCGTCCGCGCCGGCCTCATCGGCGTAAAAGAGCTCGTCCGCGACAATTTCGAGCGCCTTGAGCGCATCTTCAGCGAAGGCCGCCGCATCACCGGCCTCGCTACCGGTTACCCCGGCCTCGACAATGAAACCGCCGGCCTGCAACCCTCCGAGCTCGTCATTCTCGCCGCGCGTCCTTCGATGGGAAAAACCGCGCTTGCGCTCAATATCGCCGAAAATGTCGCGGTGCGAAATCGCGAGCCTGTCGCCGTTTTCAGCCTGGAAATGTCGAAGGAATCGCTCCTTCTGCGCATGCTCGCGTCGGAAGCGCGCGTGGACGCCCACAAATTCCGCACCGGCCACATGGGTCGCGACGATTGGAATAAAATCACGCGCGCGCTCACCAGCCTCGGCGACGCGCCGCTTTGGATCGACGACTCCGCATCATCTACGGTCCTCGAAATGGGCGCGAAAGCCCGCCGCCTCAAACGCGATCGCGGCCTCTCGCTCATGATCGTTGATTATTTGCAGCTCGTGGTGCCCACGAATACCGGCCGCGGCACGAATCGCCAGGAAGAAGTCTCCAGCATTTCGCGCGCACTCAAAGGTCTGGCAAAGGAATTGAAAGTTCCGGTAGTCGTGCTCAGCCAGCTCACGCGCGCACCCGAACGCGAAGAGCGCAAGCCGCAGCTCTCCGATCTGCGCGAATCAGGCGCCATCGAACAGGACGCCGACGTAGTCCTCTTCATCAACCGCCCCAATTTTTACAAGACCGACCTCCCTGAAGAAGATCGCGCCAAAGCCGAACTCATCATCGCCAAACAACGCAACGGTCCCACCGGCAACCTGAATTTCGTGTTCCTCGCACGCCACACCCGCTTCGAGGAAGCTGCCCCAGACGCGTGGAGCACCTCATCCTCAGGCGGTGAAGGCGATGAATAGCTGATTCTTTCTTGATTCCGTTGCTGCTGTGGGCGCACATGGCAAGAAAGTTCTACCTATACAATCTCGATAACCATTTACGGTCTGGTTACATAACGGCCGCCTGGCCTCCTTGTGCAATTTAAACCTTGACTTGCGGGGTAGCCTTGGATAGAAGTTGCTCATTGCCGGCTCCCCTGGGAACCGGTTACACTGGTGTGAATCCAGCAAGACAAACTCAAACATCCATTAGGGACGGGGGTGAATACGCGTGGCAGAAGTTGTCATTCAAGAGGGCGAATCTTTGGAGAATGCTCTCCGCCGCTTCAAGAGAAAGGTGCAGTCGGAAGACATCATCAAAGAGATCAAAAAGCACAGTTACTACATGAAGCCGGGGGAGAAGCGTCGCGCCAAGGAAGCACTCTCGCGTAAGCGTCTCCGCAAGAAGCAACGTCGTGAGCAGGATTAGGCGAACATCAATTGGGCCCATTTAAGCAGTTCGTGCCGGACGGAAAGCAGGAATCGTCGCGCTCGCGATTGTTCCTCGCCCAACGTCCGGCGTGAGTTGCTCGCTGCCAGTCCTCTCCCAGCACGGTGGAGCAGCGCAATGGAATACCACGATAAGGTCCTGAAGTGCGCGGAATGCAACGCCGAGTTCGTTTTCACGGCCGGCGAGCAGATGTTTTTCTCCGACAAGGGCTTCAAGAACGAGCCCAAGCGGTGCAAAAACTGCAAAGCAAACCGCGCGCAGGGCAGCAACGGCACGAGTTCGACGAGCGTTCAGCGCGTCGAGACCAAGACCGTTTGCTCGCAATGTGGCAAAGAAACAACAGTTCCCTTCAAACCCACCCAGGGTCGTCCCGTCTACTGCCGCGAATGCTTCCAGCAGCGGCGCGCGATGGGCACTTCCCAGGCGGGCGCCACGGCCTAACAGCCGCAGCGACGCAGGAACTGTGGCGAACCAGTCAGTAACCCTGCGGGGGCAGGGCGGGCCGAGTAGGGACTCGGGGCATCCGGGGTTCTCTCTCCGCGCCGACGCGAATCATCGCGTCGAATCCTAAAATCGCTCACAATAAGGATTGAAGGGTAGCCACGACGACGCTTTTTCTCGTCGTGGGCTTGTAGGGTTTGGAGCGTTCGCTCTCAGTCGGCCTCAGCATTGTGCACTCACGAATCGTCATCCTGAGCGCAGCGCGCTTTCGGCGTCCCGCATTCTCGAGCAAGCACTAGTAGGGGCGCGTCTAAGACGCGCCCGCGCCTCCCGCCCCACTCCCGCGCCATTCATCCCGCCTGTGCCGCAAGTAACGATCCAGTCGTCCGGTGATGCTCGGCAGGCCCGTCCAATCGGCCTTTTCGCTTCGCCGTAGTTTTGAAACGGCACTCCCGCACCGTCGTCATCCTGAGCGCAGCGAAGGATCTCAGAGTCCAATCGGTCGCGGCCGCGCTTGTCAAGGCTCGGCTTACCGTACCTTCAGCGGGTATTGCTGCGTCACCGGCGGCACAATCCCGTTCAATCGCAGGTACACCACCAACTGTCCAAAATGATCCGTGATGTGCCAGAGCGCAGCCATCGCCATTCCGAGTTTTGTGTTGGGCCCAGCGTAAGGTCCCTCCACACGATCCACCGCGTTTCGCGCAGTGATCGTCGCAAGCACCTTGTCGCCATATTCGAATGAATCGCGCAGGTATTGCAGCAGCTCAGCCTTCGTCTTCGCCTTCGACGGGCCGCCCTTCTCGCAATGTTCCGGCGGAGTCTTCCCCTCGATCTCATTGAAAAACGCGAACTGCGCGCAGGCCACATGCTTCACCTGCTCCCCGAACGACCGCACGCCATCGAAATTTCCTTGTGGAGGAATGAACGAATACTTCTCCTCAGGCATCGCCTCCGCAACTCCAAGAAACCCTTTCTCCGCCCAGCCCAGCGCCAAGCCAGCGCTTCCCGCTATGCTCTTCGGCACTTCCTCCTTCTGCGCCAACGCGGCCGGCGCGGCAAGAATCACCCCCGCGAAAATAAAAAAGGCAAAAAACTTCATGCGAACCTCCAGTCGAACGGATTTCCGAAATTCGAATCCGCCGCTCATCGTATTCCTCTCCCGTCGTGCACACAACGAACGTAACCCACGGTACGCGCGACGAAGAGGTTATTTCATGGCGAGCTCCGGGAATCTCAGCGTTCATCTCATATACCAGTAGGGGCGCGTCTAAGACGCGCCCGCGCCGCCCACTCCGCTAATCGCGCCATTCATCGCCGCCCGCGCCGCCCGTCCGCTCCTCGCGCCATTCCGTCGTCATCCTGAGCGCAGCGAAGGACTTCAGTGTCAAGCGATTCATGATGGGGCTGCCCCTTGCTGTTTCTTAGCTTGACACCTAGTTACCAGTGAATTACCATGAGTCGTGCTATTTGTTCACAACTCGATCCGTAGCAAGCAGTCAACCACAGGCCGCAATTCGCGCCTTCTAACCCCCGTGTTTCCGCAGCGCAATCCTGGATTTCTAATCGCAAATCTGGAATTAAAACTCCCCCTAAGTCCCATAAGAATCACCAAACTAAGATTTTCTAATCGCAAATTTTCGCGGCTTTTCGTCCGCCGCGGCCAATCGCGATTCCTTTCCCTGCGGAGGGGTCCCGCCGGAAACGTTCTAATAGGAACATTCGAACTTTCAGAAAAAGAGTTAAGTTGCACAAAAGAAAGAAGAAAACAAAATTCTAATAGGGACAAAATCGCATTTTCCAGCAATTTCGCCCCGCCAATTTTTCCTCAGTGGCCAGCATTTCGCGCGAGCCAGCAAATTCTATTCCGCGCGGAGTGCCTCAACCGGATCGACCGTGGCCGCGCGGCGAGAAGGCAGATAGCACGCAACGTAAACAGTTGCGATTACGCCGATGGTCACGGCGATATAAGTGATCGGATCGAGCGGGCTGACGTGGAACAGCAGCGACGACATCAAACGCATCACCGCGAACGATGCCGCCAGCCCGCAGGCGACGCCGATTCCCGCAAGCCAGAGCCCATGCCTAACAAACATGGCCGTCAGGGTCTGCTGCTGCGCGCCCAAAGCCATACGAATTCCGATTTCGCGGGTGCGCTGCGACACGGAATAAGCGATCACGCCGTAAATCCCCACGATTCCGAGCAGCAGAGCCATGCCTCCCGCCACTCCCAGCATGACCAGCGTGAAAGAAGTCCGCGCCATCGATTCCTTGTAGAGGTAGCCGAGCGTGTGCACTTCCGCGAGAGGAATATTGGAATCAACCGACCAGACTGCCTGCCGGATTTCTTTCAGGAACGCTTCGGAACCGGCGCGCGGGCTGCGAATGGCAAAACCGATGCCGCGGCGCAGCGATTCCTTCTGGCCTTCAAAGCGATTCATGATCACGGGCCAGTAAACGGACGAGGCTGGATCCTTGTCAACACCTTGGTCGTAAGTGTTGCCAACGACCCCGATGATTTCGCGCCAGTCGTCGTTGTTGCCCACGCGGATTCGCTTGCCCAGAGCGTTGGCTGCGTCATGCCAGTATTCCCGCGCGAAATTCTCGGAAACGATCGCAACAGGAATTCGCTGGTAGGTGTCGTCCCAGGTGAGATCGCGGCCGGCAATGAACGGAGTGCCCAGCGTCGAAAAGAAGCCCGGCGAGATGAACTTGAAGCGCCGCAAAGGTGGAAGCTCTCCTTCGGTGTAGGTGCGATCCTGCGCGAAGACGGGATCAAAAGAGCTGTTGTGATCCAGAGGAATCGAGCTCGAAAAACTCGCCTTCGAAACTCCTGGAATTGCAGCAAGCTTGTTCAACACTTCCTGATCCATGCGGACAGCGCGTTCGGCCTGGCTATCGGGCACATCCGCTTCCGGAATGTAGTATCGGAAGGTTTGAACGGAATCCGGCGACGTGAAGCCGGGCGGGACGCGCATCAGAGCGCGGAAAGTGCGAATCATCAAACCCGAGCAAATCAGAAGCACCAGCGCAAGCGCCACCTGCACCACTACGAGAATGTTGCGGGCGCGATGCTGCTCGCGACTCTGGCTCAGCGCGCGTCCGCCTTCGCGGAGACCGGTGTTCAGGCGAGACCCGGCGTATTTGAAAATCGGAATGGAGGCGAAAAGAAGGCTCGAAAACAACGCGATTGCGAGAGTAAACAGCAGCACCGGAAAATCGATGCCGATTTCGTGAATGCGCGGCAGGCCGGTGGGCGCCATTGCGACGAGAACGCGGAGCGCGGCATAGGCCAGCGCAAGGCCCACCGCGCTGCCGAGCAGCCCGAGGATCACACTTTCAAACAGCAAGTCTCCCGCGATTCGTTTCCATCCGGCACCGAGCGCGGCACGAACGGCCAGTGCCTGGCGCCGTCCCTCGACACGCACAAGCAGCAGGTTGGCTACGTTCGCGCAGGCGATCAAGAGGACCACGGCAATCGAGCCCATCAGCACCCACAGCACATTTCCGATGTCGCCCACTACATCCTGCTTGAGGGGCCGCAAGTTTGGCCCGAATTGAGCTTTTTCAAAAAGCGAAACGCTGAAGCCTTCCGGCGCTGGAAAACTCCGTATAGAGATGGGAATCATGCGGGCCACGTCGGCGCTGGCTTGCGCCATCGTCACGCCGGGCTTCAGGCGGGCCAGCGCGCGATAACTGAAATTGCCGAGCTTGGTTTTGTTGCGGTCCCATTTGAAGGGAAGAAAAACGGCGGGATCGCCTTCGTCAAGAAAATGAAAATTCTGCGGCAGAACGCCGATAATTTCGCGCGGTTTTCCATCGAGCATGATGGAGCGGCCGATAACGTTTGGATCGCCACCGAATTTCTGGCGCCAATAGCCGTAAGAGAGAAGAGCGGTTTCGGGCGTCCCCGGCGAATCATCTTCGCGCGTGAACAGGCGGCCCAGCGCTGGCTTGGCGCCGAGAAGCGGCAAAGTTCCATCGGTCACGTCGAGGCCGTGGACTTGCTCGGGTTCGCCGGCGCCGGTGACACTGATCGAATCACTCGAATAAGCGCCGATATCCTGAAACGTGGTGTTCTGTTCGCGGTCGATGAAATAGATGGACGGAGACATCTCGAGGTCCTTGATGCCCACGCCCGGAGCGGTGTGCCATAAGCCGATGAGCTCTTCGGGATGCGGATAGGGCAGCGGCTTCAGCAGGACTCCTTCGAGAACGCTGAAGATTACGGTGTTCGCGCCGATGCCTGCGGCGAGAGTGATCAATGTGATGGCCGTGAAGAGCGGGGCGCGGCCGAGGCGTCGCAGAACTTGTCTCAATTGGTCGCTGATCATTGTTTTTTCATCATTGGTTTTTGCGGGCGTGCGCCCGTCACGGTAATTGGTACGTCGAGGCGGACATGAAAGTTCCCATAGGGCAGAGAAATTTGGGGAATGCGGCGAAATGTTTTACCGATGCGAAGCGGCGAACTTTGGCGTGAACTACGGAGTTGCGGTGAATTTGCGGAGGGGTTCGTCGAACGGGGCCCGAGCGACGCCCTGCTCCGTGATTATGGCGGTGATGTAGCGGGCGGGCGTGACGTCGAAGGCGGGATGCGCAGCTTTTACATCGGTCGGTGCAAGTTGCGTGCCGGCGAGGTGCGTGACTTCGGCGGAGGAGCGCTCTTCAATGGGGATCTGGTCGCCGGACGCGAGAGACATGTCGATGGTGGAGATGGGAGCCGCCACGTAGAAGGGGACGTTATTCTCGCGCGCGAGAACGGCCATGCCGTAGGTGCCGATTTTATTGGCAGTGTCGCCATTGCGGGCGATGCGATCCGCGCCGACCACGACGGCGCTCACGCCGCCGGTTTTCAGGAAATGGCCGACCATGTTGTCGGTGATGAGCGTGAGCGGAATTTGGTCCTGCTGCAATTCCCAGGCGGTGAGGCGGGCGCCTTGGAGGTACGGGCGCGTTTCGGGAACGAGCACGTCAATCTGATGGCCTTCTTCGACCGCCACTCGAATCACGCCGAGCGCGGTTCCGATGCCGCCCGTGGCGAGGGCGCCCGCGTTGCATTGGGTCATCACGCGGCCGGATTTGGCGAGGAGGTCGGCGCCGAATTTTCCGATGCGGCGATCGGCGGCGCGCCGCTCTTCGTGAACTCTCTGAGCTTCTTTGATCAGGGCGGCGCGCAGATGCGCGAGGCCGGATGCGCCGTTCTTAGCAGATGCGGCTGCCGCGGCTAATTCTTCGAAACGACCTTTGAAGCGATTGATTGCCCAGAATAAATCCACCGCGGTGGGACGGGTGTGGGCAAGGGTGTCGCAAATGGTGGCGAATTCGGCGCGCAGCTCGGGGAGAGTTTGCGCTGGCGAGTGCTCAACGCCGAGAGCCACGCCCATTGCGGCGGCGACGCCGATGGCTGGAGCGCCGCGGATGATCATGTTTTTGATCGCTTTGGCCACGTCGCGATAGTCGGTGTAGGTGTGATAGGTGACTTCGCGCGGGAGGCGGAGCTGGTCGAGGATGACGACGCCTTCCGGCGTCCAGCGGATTGCTTCGACGGTGTACAAGCTGCCCGTGCTCCTGTGCGCGAGAATAGCTTCTGACGCTAAGCCGATTTTTCTATTCTAGCTGATTCAGTGAAAAGTTATTGCGTCAACGATGTTCGCTGGTCAGTCAAAGTCCAAGCGCAAGATCTTCCGCCAGATTGGAAGTGATGTGGCGCGATCCTGCCAACCGGTCGAGCGGGCACGGCATGCCGTGCCCCTACTGAAACTACTGGCCGACGGGGAAATGGCGGAGGCCGTGGGAGGCGATGAGGAATGCGATGAACAGGAATGAGTTGTAGCTCAGGTGGAGAATGTAGCTAGCGACGACTGTGTGCGAGATTGTGCGAGCGGCAGTGAAAATAATTCCTACGCCAATCAGGAGCGCGATTTGGCCCCAGCCTCCCCAGAGTTGCGGGGCGTGGAGGAGGCCGAAGAGAGTGCCGGTGATGACTACGCCTGCGCCGACGCCGAAGCTTCGCGCCAAGACAGGATAAAGGTAGCCGCGGAAGATGGTTTCTTCGACGAGTGGAGCGAGCAGGATGCTCATCAGCATCAGCAGAAGTGCGCTGCGCGGATCCTGGAAATATTCCTGGATGGGGAGCTTCGCTTTGGTTTGAAGGGCGGCCGACGCGAGTTGAACCAGCAAGGAAAGGCTGAAACCGCCGAGAACCAAGCTGAGATAGACGATGCGGCGCGGGATGGCGCCAGTCTGCAGCGGCCGCCAACCGATAGTTCGCCAGAATGGCGATTGAAATCGCACATGGATTTGAGCGGCGAGATATGCGAGCAATCCAAGCGAGAGGATGGCTTGATTGACGATTAGGAAGAGACTCTTGTTGACGGAAGAATTCTGCAAGCTGGTAGGCGTCATTCCGAAAGCTGCAAAGACGCCGACGAGAACGATGCTGATCACGAAGGTTCCTAGCAGCGTGACTGCGATTAGGAGCAGCAGGTCGGGCCAGCTCCAAGGAACGCGGAGATCTTCCGGATACTGCTGGAAGATGGGCGGCTGCGGCTCGGGCTGGACGAGTAAGGGCGATGTTGTTGTGGCGGCACGCATTTGCGAATTGGGTGGTTCTAGAAAAGAATCGGGGAGGAGAGGATTGTTATCGTCGGGGATCATACAAGTCAGGCGTTCGCGTTCGCATCGGCTTCCGTGTGCGCGCTTCGAGTCGGCTTGCCGTTTCCATTTTCTACCGCGCCATTGAGCGCGCGGGCGAGGATCTGGCCGGTGAAGGATTTCTTGACGCGCGCGACTTGCTCGGGCGTGCCTTGTGCGACGATGCGGCCACCTTCGTTGCCGCCTTCTGGGCCGAGATCGATGATCCAGTCGGCTTGTTTGATGACGTCGAGATGGTGCTCGATGATCAGCACGGTGTTGCCGAGTGAGACCAGACGGTTCAGCACGTCGAGAAGCTTTTTCACATCGTCGAAGTGCAGGCCGGTGGTCGGCTCGTCGAGAATATACAGCGTGCGGCCGGTTTGGCGGCGCGAAAGTTCGCGGGCAAGCTTGGTGCGCTGGGCTTCGCCGCCGGAAAGCGTGGTGGCGGACTGGCCGAGTTGAATGTAGCCGAGGCCGACGTCGACGAGTGTTTGCAGCTTTTGCTGAATCGCGGGGATATTTTCGAGCGCCTTCAGGGCTTCCTCGATGGGCAAGTCGAGCAGATCAGAAATCGTGAGGCCCTTATAGCGGACGGCGAGCGTCTCGGCGTTGTAGCGCTTGCCGCGACAGACTTCGCAAGTGACGTAAACATCGGGCAGGAAATTCATTTCGATGCGGCGCTGGCCGTCGCCCTGGCAGGCTTCGCAACGGCCTCCCTTCACATTGAAACTAAAACGCCCGGGACGGTAGCCGCGTTCGCGCGATTCCGGCAGCATGGCGTACAACTCGCGAATCGGTGCGAAAACGCCAGTGTAGGTGGCAGGATTCGAGCGCGGAGTGCGGCCGATGGGGGCCTGGTCGATTTGCACGACTTTGTCTATGTGCTCGATGCCGGTGATGGCGCGATGTTCGCCGGGCTTTTCCATGGAGCGATAAAGTTTCGCGGCGAGAGCGCGATACAGAATGTCGTTGATGAGCGTGGATTTGCCTGAACCGGAGACACCGGTTACGACCGTGAGCAGGCCGAGCGGAAATGTGACGTCGATATTTTTCAGATTGTTTCCGTGCGCGCCCAGGATTGTGATCGCTTTTCCATTGGCGGGGCGGCGATGATCCGGGACGGGAATTTTCGCGCGGCCGGAGAGATATTGCCCGGTGAGAGATGCAGAATTGGCGGCGATTTCCTCCGGCGGCCCAGAGGCGACGAGATGCCCGCCGGCGGTGCCTGCGCCGGGGCCGAGATCGACTACGTAGTTGGCGCGGCGGATGGTTTCTTCATCGTGCTCGACTACGAGCACGGTGTTACCCAGATCGCGCAAGGTTTCGAGAGTGCTCAGCAAGCGGCCATTGTCACGCGCGTGGAGGCCGATGGAAGGCTCGTCAAGAACATAGAGGACGCCGCGCAAGCGCGAGCCGATTTGCGTGGCGAGGCGGATGCGCTGCGCTTCACCGCCCGATAGCGTAGCGGCGGAACGGTCGAGAGTGAGGTAGCCGAGTCCCACATTGAGAAGAAAATCGAGGCGCTCGGCGATTTCGGTGAGCGGGCGGCCGGCGATTTTTCGCTGACGGAGCGTGAGGTGCCCGCGGATTTTGTCAACGGCAGCGCGGGCTTCCGTGAGAGGGAGCGCGGTGAAATCGGCGATCGAAAGGCCGGCGATTTTTACGGCGAGGCTTTCGGGGCGCAGGCGGCGTTCGTTGCAAGCCGCACAGCGCGCCGGTGACATGTATTGCGTGAGCCATTCGCGGTAGGTATCGGAATTCGATTCTTCCAGGCTTTTCTCGAGATGCGTGATAACGCCTTGAAAGTTGAGGCCTTTCACACCGGTGCCGTCCGCAGGATTGCCGTGCAGAATGAGATTTTGAACTTTGCGCGGAAATTGTTCGAACGGCGTATCGAGATCGAAGCCGTGGGCGGCGGCCGCGAGTTTCATGGTGCGTTGAACGAACGTGGAACCTGAGCCGGGGCCGAGTCCGCCTTCGAAAAGAGGTTTCGACCAATCGACGATTACTTTGGACGGATCGAAATCGTACTTTGAGCCGAGGCCGTGGCATTCGGGACATGCGCCGTAGGGCGAATTGAAGCTGAACGAGCGCGGCTCGAGCTGCGGGACGGAGATGCCGCAATCGGGGCAGGCGAGTTTCTCGGAATAAACGTGTTCATCGCCGCCTACGACTGAAATGGTGACCAAGCCGCCGGTGAGACGAAGGGCCGTGCCGATCGATTCCTCAAGGCGTTGCGCGATGCCATTTTTCAGCAGCAAGCGGTCTACAACGATTTCGATAGTGTGATTCTTGCGGCGATCGAGCGGAATCGGTTCGTCGAGATTGACGAGGTCGCCATCGACTCGCGCGCGGACGTAACCTTCCTTGGCGTATTTCTCGAGCTCTTTTTTGTATTCGCCTTTGCGGCCGCGAACCACCGGGGCGAGGACCATGATGCGGTCATCGGGCTTAAGCGCAAGAACGGATTGCACGATCTGCTCGATGGACTGACGGGTGATGGGTTTGCCGCACTTGGGGCAATGCGGAGTGCCGATCGCGCTGTAGACAACGCGGAGATAGTCGTAAATCTCGGTAATGGTGCCGACTGTGGAACGGGGCGAGCGCGTGGTGGTTTTCTGCTCGATGGCGATCGAAGGCGAAAGCCCTTCGACGGAATCGACATCGGGGCGCTCCATCTGGTCGAGGAACTGGCGCGCATAGGCGGAAAGGGATTCCACGTAGCGGCGCTGTCCCTCGGCGTAAAGGGTGTCGAAGGCGAGCGAAGATTTGCCGGAACCGGAGAGACCGGTGATGACGGTCAGCGAGTTACGAGGAATCTCGAGGCTGATATTCTTGAGATTGTGCTGTCGCGCGCCGCGAATGACGATTTTCTTGAGGCCCATGGTGTTAATGACCGGTTACAGTGCCCCCTACAGTCGAGGACAGCGCACACTGGGTAGATTGCGCCCAGAGTAATCTTCAAACATAGCAAGGGCAGCGATTGCGGTCAAGGCGGCAGAGGCGGTTGTGGAAAGAAATTCTTCACGCGAAGGATGGCGAAGACAGTTCCAAAAGTTTTCCTTCGGAGAATTTACCGGGGGGCTTGGACTTTTTACACCTCAGGTGATTCTGAAGGCCTTTAGTTTCAGCCAGATGCTTTGGCTTCTTGCGTGCGATAGGTATCTGTGTCAGGGGGAGGAAAGCTGAGAATCCCTTCGGGGATTGAGGGCTGGGCCAGCTTCCTTCCCCCGGCCACCTACCGTCGCTCCTTTTTTCCTACCCCTCTGATATCGAACGACGGTGGGGTCTGTTCACCCTGTCCCTTTCTTCTTCGCAAGGTATTCGCTTCCGAGTTTTATCCTCTGTGAGTTTTCGTACCGGGACTGTGTGCGCGCGTGGCTCCTAATCTGGATTAGGGTGGCTCGAAGTAGTATTCTCGCTTCTCTGCAGGGTGATGCTGCCCGGCCCACGTTGAGATTCTACGTTTCATGCCAGATACAACAGGACACATGCGCATTTTGAAGGTGGTTCAGTCCTATTTCCCTTTTCAGGAGCGGGGCGGACCGGTGTTCAAGGTGCGAGCGCTTGCGACGGGGCTCGCGAAACGAGGCCATCAGATCACGGTGCTGACGGCGGACCTTGGGTTTGGGAAGGGAAATGGCGCTCCTGCCGGAGCGGAGCGCTGCCGCTGGGGTTGGACCGTTCGCAGCGACAACGTGGAGGCGATCTACCTCAGTACGATCGGGCAATACCGCGCGGTGACGCTGAATCCGGGAGTGTTTGCGTTTTGCCGGGGTTCCATTTGCCATTACGACGTGGTGCATTTTTACGGGTTGTACGATTTGCTGGGGCCGGCGGCGAGCCATTACTGCAGGGGGCAATCCGTGCCGTATGTGATTGAGCCGATGGGAATGTATCCGCCGATTGTGCGTAGCTTGCGATTAAAACGGATGTACCTCGATTTGCTCGGCGATCGGTTTATTCGAGGCGGGCGGTATCTGGTTGCGACATCGGAGCAGGAGAAGCATGAGCTGATCGGCGGAGGCATTGATGCGGCGCGTGTGGAAGTGCGTCGAAATGGACTTGAGTTGCCCTCGAGGGAACCTGAGCCGGGAAAATTTCGCCGCGAGCTGGGAATTTCGAGCGATGCGAAGGTGATTTTGTTTTTAGGGCGGTTAGTGTCAAAGAAAAGCCCCGACATGCTACTGGAGGCATTCGCAAACTGGCGCGCGAATTCTGGCCGCGGCCGGGATGCGGTGCTTGTGCTGGCCGGCCCTGAGGAAGGGGATGGATTTCTGGCGCAGCTTCGAGCCATGGTTGATCGCCTGGGAATTCGGGAGCAGGTTCTCTTTGCAGGGCCGCTTTATGATGACGCGAAATGGTCGGCTTATCGCGACGCGGATGTGTTCGTGCTGCCTTCGCAGAACGAAAATTTTGGGAACACGGCAGGAGAAGCGGCGGCGTGCGCGACGCCTGTTATCGTGACAGACCGTTGCGGCATTGCGCCCTTTGTGGGAGCGGCGGGCGACGTGATTCCGCACGAGCTTGCGGCGCTCGAGAATGCGCTGGGGAAAATGCTTCGGGACCCGATGCTGCGGGAAAATCGCCGGGCGGGATGCCGCGCGTTTGTGGACAGCCTTTCGTGGGAGGGGCCGCTGGATCAGATGGAGGAGATGTACCGGCGTTGCGTCGGGCAGTGAGGCCAGGCTGCAAAACAGCTTGCGGGGAGGCGTGGGTTGCGCGGGCGGGTCTGAGACCCGCCCCTACTAGGGGCTTTGAGGCGGGAGAGTTGCTTGCGTCCTACCGGTCGGCGATCAGTGGCTTGCCGTCGCGATGAATCGGAAAGCATCCTCGATTGTTTTTACGCCCGCTTTCGATCCGAGCGAACCCGTTTCCATCTTTGAATATTGATAGCGGCGTTTCGCAGAGAAACTTGCCGGATCGAATGTTCCCTTTTCGAACTGGAAAATCCAGACGTACTCGCGGCGGGCGCTGTCTGCTTGCGATTGTGGAATGAGGGCGGTGTCCATGGACGTCATGGGCGTGAAATCGGAGAAGCCGCCGCTCGTGTGAACCGGGTCAGGCATCGTCCCGCTGAAGAAATCTACGTCGTGAGTGAAGATCATCACGAAGTCGACCCTGGAAGGGCCGGGGGCGGGGCAGATTTGCGAAAAGGCCTTTTCGCGATTCTTGGCGATCCATTTCGTCTGGCTGGGCGTGAGGCCGTAGGCTGAGAAGTAGGTCTGGCATGACGTGTTCGATTGTTCGACGGGAATTGTGGAGTCGGCAGTTGAATCGGAATTCATAGGGGACGGCGAGGGCGTTTTAGCTGGCTGCGATGCGGCGATCGCTGACGATTCGGCGGCGAGCTTTGCTGGTGGCGGAGTTGAAACCGCGGGCGAAATTGACGGAGTTGGTGTTGCCGAGGGTGCAGGTGAAACTGCGGGCTTCACTGCTGATGTGGCCGAGACCGGTTGCAAGGCGCCGAGCGCGGGCGGAGGGGCCATCGAAATACTGGCTAGGGTTTTATTTCCCGCCGTAGCGGCTGAGGGTGAAGATCCAGAAGCCGAAGCTGGCGAGATTCTTGAGTAGTTCACATCGGCGGGTGCTAGAGAGGCGGCGTGCGCTACCGCTTTCGCAACCTCGACGGCTTCCACTTGTTTTGCAGCCAGGCCAACGTCGTGCGCGGAGTCGCGATAGGGCTGAAAGATGGGGAGACCCGCCACGGCGGCGTCTGGCACGTAACCTTCGACGCCATTTTGCGCGCGGATCTTCACGTAGTTCGGAAGGCGCTCGATGATTTCGACGCCCTGGCCGCATTTCAACTTCGCGTCGACATTGAAGCTATTGAGAGAATCGTAGACCCAGACCTGATCGCGATTCGAATTGCACTTGAGCGTCGCGGGATTGGCCCACACGGAAGTGGAGAGAAGCGAGAAGCCGATCGTGCTCAAAATTAAAATGAAAAATTGCGACTTGCGGACCATGGTTACCCCCTAACCCTGGCGCGACAATACCTTAAGAAGTGTAGAACTTTGGGACAGGCGAACAACTGGACGATAGTACAGAGAAAGGACAGGTGAAGGACAGTACGTTCCTTACGGATGTATGACTCTGTGTACTACCATACCTGTACCACGGGGCTTGAAGTTTCAGTGGGGGAGACCGAAGGTCTACGGCGCAAAAGCTCATGGATAATGGGGCGCGGAGGGTAAAATGGCAACGATGAAACAGGACAAACAGGACGGCGCGTCAAATTATCTGCTGAAGACGGAGCCTTCGGAGTACTCGTTTGCGGATCTGCAGAAGGATAAGGAAACGGTTTGGGATGGCGTTTCGAATCCCGTCGCGCTGAGGAACCTTCGGGAGATGAAGCCGGGGACGCGGCTTGTAATTTACGAGACTGGCGATCAGAAGACGGCGGTGGGGATGGCTTCGGTGGTGTCGGTGGATGCGTCCAATCCGAAAAATCCGGCGGTGGAAATCAAGGCTGGGAAGGCGCTGGCGAAGCCGGTGACGCTGGCGCAAATTAAATCGGATCCTCTGTTTGCTACGTCACCGCTTGTTCGGCAGGGGCGGCTTTCGGTGGTGCCTTTGACTGACGCGCAATATAAGAAACTGACTGGCGAGTGACCTGCCCGCTGTAGAGCTTTTGCGAAAACCAGAGCACGGCGTCGATTTAGTTGGTTTGGCGGAGCCTTTCTTGCTGCTGCAATATGGCATAGCGGGGCTGGCGAGGGTATTCTGTTGGTGCGTTAGATTCAGGGCTTTAAATTAGGGGCGCTGGCCTGCATGTGTGGGATTTGCGGCATCGTTGGAGTGGAGTCGCGAGAGCGCGGCGAGGCGCTCGTGCGGCGAATGATGGCCGCGATCGTTCATCGTGGGCCCGATGCGGAAGGCATTCTGATCGCGCCGCCTGTGATTGCAGGAAGCCGCCGGTTGAGCATCATTGATCTGCCTGGCGGGAGCCAGCCGGTATGGAACGAAACCGAGACGCTGGCGGTTGTTTATAACGGCGAGATTTATAATTTTCGCGAACTGCGCAAGGAACTCGAATCCGCTGGGCATACCTTCCGCACAAATTCCGATACTGAAGTGATTGTGCATGCGTTTGAAACGTGGGGAGAGAAGTGCGTCGAGCGGCTGCAGGGGATGTTTACGTTTGCGATTGTGGAGATGCCGCAAGGGCCGGGCGGAAGGGCGACGCGGGTTTTTATCGCTCGCGACCGGATGGGAATCAAGCCGCTGTATTACGCAATCGTGGAGGGCGCTTTATTTTTTGCGTCGGAGGTTCGAGCGCTTTTGGCTAGCAGCGCGATACCGGCACGGCTTTCTGCGGATGCGCTTTCGTCGTACCTCTTATTTGGATCTGTGAGCGAGCCGGTGACTTTGGTCGAAGGTGTTTTTTCGCTACCGCCCGGGCACTATCTCGATGTTCAAGCCGGCGAGGAGAAAATTCGGGCGGTTGCTCCGAAACCTTATTGGAATGGGGCGAAAGAGAGCACGCGAGAAACGGCGGTAGGAACGACGGCGGGATCAGCGGCAACGCCGGCTGCGCAGGTTCGTTCGCTGCTTGAGGGGGCTGTGGCTAGCCACTTGATCGCGGACGTACCGGTTGGCGTGTTTCTCAGCAGCGGGCTCGATTCGACGGCAATCGCTGCGTTGGCGAGCCGGGCGCAGCGCGGTATTCACACGTTCACCGTGGTGTTTCCCGATGTGGAATTCAGCGAAGCTGAGAAAGCGCGGCGAACGGCGGAGCGGCTTGGCACGGAGCATTCGGAGTACACGCTATCGGGCGAAGAGATGCTGGCGCGGCTGGATGAAGCGGTTGCGTCTTTCGATCAGCCCAGCATGGACGGCATCAATACTTATTTTGTTTCGTGGGCGGCGAGGCAGGCGGGATTGAAGGTGGCGCTTTCGGGATTGGGCAGCGATGAGCTGTTCGGCGGTTATACATCTTTTCAGGCGACATCGAAGATCAGGCGCCTGGCGTCGGCGGCTGATTGGACGCCAAAGCCTTTGCGGCAATTAGTGACTTCGAGTGGTGCTGCCAAGCTTTCCGGGGGCTCTCCGGATGCGGTTCGAAAAGCTTCGGCGGCGTGGCTCGATCCTTCTGCGCTGCCGCATGCGTATTACTTCACGCGCTCGTTGTTTACGCCGCAGGTGGTTTCGAGGTGGCTGGGCGAGGACGCGAGATCTTGGAGTGCGACTGCCTGGGGAAAATGGCTTGGCGAGGCGGCTGACGAAGCGCGGTCGATGGATGAATTCACCGGAGTTTCGTGGCTGGAGCTGCGGTCGTACCTTGTGAGTACGCTTCTGCGGGATACGGATGCGATGAGCATGCACCATTCATTGGAAGTGCGCGTGCCCTTTCTTGATTCTTCGCTCGTCGAATACGTGCTATCGCTGCCAGAATCGCAAAAGCGCAACGCGGCGCAGCCGAAGGCGCTTTTGATTGCGGCGCTGGGTGCGCTTCTGCCTCAGGAACTGATCGTGCAGCCGAAGCGCACTTTCACGTTTCCATGGGAAAATTGGATGCGAGGCGCGCTGCGCGAGCGAATCGCGGCGGGGCTGGGGGATTGGTCGCCGGCTCTCGAACCGTTGCTCAGCGGCGAAAATGCGCGGCGGGTTTGGGACGATTTTCTGGCGAGCCGTACGACATGGTCGCGGCCATGGAGCCTGTACGTGCTGAATGAATGGGTGAAACGACATCTGGGCGGAAAGTCAGCTGGAGATTCCGAGCCTCGAAAGGATGCCGCCGTTTCGGTCGCCTGATCTACACACAGTGCGTGAGACAACCGACTTCTCGCAATGATCATTCTTGGAATCAATGCTTACCATGCAAATGCTTCGGCGGCGATCGTCGCCGACGGGCGCCTGCTTGCGGCGGTGGAAGAGGAGCGCCTGAATCGGGTGAAATACGCGGCGGGGTTGCCGGCGCGCGCGATTCAATATTGCCTCGATCAGGCCGGCGTGAAGCTCTCGGAAGTGGACCACATCGCGATTCCCCGCGATCCACGGGCGCGGCTTGCGACAAAGTTGCGCTTCGCGATGCGCATGCCGCGGTTCGCCTTCGAGCGTGCGCGCGTGATGGCTCGTTTTGCGGGCATTCGTGAGGATTTGGCGTCGGCCTTCGAGATTGCGCCCGATAGCATTCGCGCGCAGTTCCATCGAATCGAGCACCATACGGCGCATCTGGCTAGCGCTTACTTCGTTTCGCCGTATGAGCGCGCGGCTGTTTTATCGGCGGATGGACTGGGCGATTTCGCAAGCTCGATGTGGGCTGTTGGCGAAGGCCCGCGCATGCGAATCCTTGGCGAGATTACTTTTCCGCACTCGCTCGGGATGTACTACACGGCCCTGACGCAGTATCTCGGCTTCTGGAAATTCGGCGACGAGTACAAGGTGATGGGGCTTGCGGCGTACGGCCAGCCGGAATTCCTCGAAGAATTTCGCCGTATCGTGCGCGCTGACGGGCCGCTTTCGTTCCGGCTGGGCCTCGAATATTTTACGCATCAGAATCAGGGCGCGGAGATGTCGTGGCGCGACGCCAGCCAGACTCCGGTGCTCGGGCGGCTTTTCTCGCCGTATCTGGAGAAACGGCTTGGGCCTACGCGCAAAGCGGAAGAACCGCTCGAACAGCGCCATTACAATCTTGCGGCAAGCATGCAGGCTGCGCTTGAAGAGGTGCTGGCGGCGCATTGGGCTGCGCTCGCGAAAAAAACCGGCGAGAAGTCGCTTTGTCTCGCGGGAGGCGTGGCGTTCAATTGCCTCGCAAATGGGAAAATTTTCGATCACTCGCCGTTCGAGCGCGTTTATGTACAACCGGCGGCTGGGGACGCGGGATTATCGGTGGGCGCGGCGTTCGCTGTGGAACACCAGATACTCGGCTGTCCGCGTGAATTCGTGATGGAGCACGCGGGATGGGGACCGGAATTTTCGCAGCAGCAGATTCGCGCGGCAATTTCAGGCTCGTCCAACGGCGATATGCAGCTCAGCGAATTGGATGAAGATTCGCTGGTGCAGGCCACAGCGCGACACGTCGCCGCGGGGAAAATTGTTGGGTGGTTTCAAGGGCGCGTGGAATGGGGGCCGCGAGCGCTGGGGCAGCGCAGCATTCTGGCCGATCCGCGGCGCGCGGAAATGAAAGATATCCTCAACCGGCGAATCAAACACCGCGAAATTTTCCGCCCCTTTGCGCCTTCGATTATCGAAGAAGCCGTCCCCGAATATTTCGAGCGGAGCGATCCTTCGCCTTTTATGACATTTGCATACTCGGTTCGCCCCGAGAAGCGCGGGGTTATTCCGGCGCCGACTCATGTGGATGGCACGGCGCGGTTGCAAACGGTGAGCCGCGGGGCGAATCCTCTTTACTGGAAACTCCTCAGGGCCGTCGGCGACCTTACGGGCGTGCCGGTGGTGCTGAATACTTCGTTTAACGACAACGAGCCGATCGTCTGCCGCCCGGAAGAAGCGCTCGATTGCTTCCGGCGCACGCAGATGGACGTGCTGGTGATGGGGAACTTCACGCTCGAGAAAAAAGCTGCGCTCGCAGCGGGCGCGATGAGCGCTGAGGGTTCTGCCGGGTCGTCGAAATGAGAAATTGAGGTAAGATTGTAAGTAGCAGGTAACGCACAATCTGGAATTGCAGTTCTCGTCGCTCCGAATCCCAGCCCGCGACGAACCTGAAGTGGCAGGCCGCTCATGCACATATTGCTCTTGAACGAATACTATCCGCCGGACACTTCTGCCACCGCTAAGATGGCCGCGCTCGTCGCGGAAACTCTCGCCAAGAAACACCAGGTTACCGTCGTTGCAGGCCGGCCCTCCTATGATCCCGATGAGTATTATCCGTTCGCTTTTCTCCGCAGTGATAAGCGCAACAATGTGACGGTTGAGCGCGTGGGCTCGACTGACTTTCCGCGCCACGAGATGAAGCGCCGCGTTTCGAATTATCTTTCGTACCTGGCGCTGGCAGTGCCGCGCGCGCTGGCGATCCGGCCTGACGTTGTACTAGCGATGACGGACCCGCCGGTGGCAGGAATTGCGGGCGCTTTCGTTGCGCGCATGAGCGGCCGCCCGTTTGTTTACAACATCCGCGACATGTATCCGGACATGGCGCTGGGAGGCGATATCGTGCGCGCGAATTCGATCGTCGCGCGATGGGAGAAGATGCATCGCCGCGCTCTGCGCGAGGCGGCGCGGGTGATAGTCCTTGGCGACGACATGCGCGAACGAATTCTCGCGAAGGGTGTTGCGCCGTACCGTGTCGCAGTGGTTCGCGACGGCGCCCAACCTTCAGGGCCGCTGCCGGACGGTACGCATCCGGCTGTGGAGGAAGTTCGGTGCGGATTCCCATTCGTCGTCCTGCACGCCGGCAATCTTGGGTTCTACGGCGCATGGCCGACACTTTTGAAGGCGGCAGAATTGCTGCGCAACGAAAACACCGGGCTCGTGTTTGTGGGTGACGGGGCCAACCGCGCCGCGATGCAAGCGTCGATCAATGGTTCGAAGAACGTGCGCTTCCTTCCATTCCGGCCGGCGAGCGAAATACCGCACGTGATGATGGCGGGCGACCTCCATATCATTACCGTGAAGCGCGGGCTGGAAGGCGTCGTGGTGCCCAGCAAACTCTATTCAACGTTGGCGGCGGGACGCCCGATACTAGTGGTGGCGGCACCTGAGTGCGACGCAGCGCGCATTGTGCAGGAATCCGGCTCCGGAGTGTGGGCGGATCCGGACGATCCGGGTGCAGTGGCGGCGGCAATTCGGACGCTTCGCGAGAACCCGAATCGGCTCGCGGAGATGGGTCGCCGGGCCCGGGAAACCGCTGGGAAATATGCTAGAGTGAATGAGTTAGAGAAATTCGCACTAATATTAGAAGAAGCCGCGCAAGAGAAACCTGGAGGGCGCCATCTGGAACAATAAGAAAGTTCTTGTAACCGGAGGTACATCTTTTATCGGTTCGCATCTTGTGGATGCGCTGGTGGAGCGAGGCGCCAAGGTTCGCGTGGTGGATGATCTTACGAGCGGGAGGCTGAGCAATATCGAGCATCACCTGAAGGGCGGACACGTGACGTTCGTCGAGGCCGATCTCCGCGAACCCGGCGTGACACGCGCGGCAATGAATGGCATCGAAGTGGTATTTCACCTGGCCGCCGATCATGGTGGGCGCGGTTATGTGGACCTGCATCAGGCTGGCCCGGCTTCGAATTTGTTTCTCGACGGACTGGTCTTTTGGGAAGCAGTGAAAGCGGGCGTGGAGAAAGTGGTGTATGCCTCGTCCGGCTGCGTCTATCCCAATTACATGCAGACTGACGTGAAGAAGGAAATCTATCTGCGCGAAGAGGATGTGAAGCCGCCGCACGACGCGGATAATATGTACGGGTGGGCGAAGCTGATGGCTGAGCTTACGCTGCAGGCGTATCACCGGGAGCACAAACTCGGCGCTGCATCGTGCCGTTATTTCACGGTGTATGGGCCGCGAGGCGTCGAGAATCATGCCGTGATAGCGATGATTGCGCGCGCGTTCGTGGGGCAGGACCCATTCGAAGTGTGGGGCGACGGGAATCAGATCCGAAACTGGACCTATGTGGACGACATCGTAAATGGGACGATTCTGGCCGCCGAAAAAATCAATGACGGAACGGCCGTGAATCTCGGCACGATGGAGCGCATTCGGGTGATTGACGCCGCGAAAATGGTGCTCGATTTTGCGGGGAAGAAAGCCGAGATTCGTCTGAGGCGTGACATGCCCACCGGTCCCGCCAACCGCGTGGCAGATAATGCGCTCGCCAAAAAGCTGCTGGGCTGGGAGCCAAAGACGAAGTTTCGCGACGGCTTGAAGAAAACGATGGATTGGTATTTCGAGAGCAAGAAAACTGATGAGGTGCGTGGTGTGCTGGAGAAGATGCTGACCGCGCGATGATCGCGTTAACCTGAACTGATTATGGCGATTCCGACCAGTCTGATTGCATTCGGCGTGGCGCTATTCGGCTCGCTCGGGCTGACCGCTCCGGTACGCCAATTTGCGCTGCGCGTGGGACTTGTCGACAAGCCAGGCCCGCGCAAGGTTCATCTGAAGCCGATTCCTCTGCTTGGCGGTATTGCGATCTATCTGGGATTCGCGGCAGCAATATTGCTCACGCAACATGGCGTAATGCAGCAGCAAACGATCGCAATTTTCACCGGCGCGACCCTTCTAGCGATCATAGGATTTCTCGACGACGGCGGGTTGCTGCATCACCAGGTGAAGCTATTCATCGGCATGCCTGTCGCGGCGCTGTTGCTGCTGGCTTCGGGAATTCGCGCGCAGCTTTTTTCTCAGTTTATTCCCGGGAATGCAGGAATCATTTTGGATAGCTGCCTGACGGTTATCTGGGTGGTCGGCATCACCGCTTCGTTCAGTATTCTCGATCATATGGACGGGCTGTGCACCGGCATCACGGCGGTTGCCGCTGCCTTCTTCACGATCGCTGCTTATATGAATGGGCAGACGGCTGTGCAAACTCTGGCGGCCGCTACTCTTGGCGCCGCCCTCGGGTTTCTCGGCTGGAATTTCAATCCCGCTAAAATATTCATGGGCGACGGCGGGGCAATGTTTCTCGGTTTTCTGATGGCGACTCTGGGCCTGAAGATCCGCCCGGATGGCGCGCCATTTCCGGCTGGATGGCTCGTTCCGGTTCTAATTCTCGGCGTCCCGATTTTTGACACCACGATGGTATCGATCTCCCGGGCGCGCCGCGGGCTTCTTCCCTTCACGTCTCCCGGGAAGGATCATACTGCGCACCGCTTGTCGAACCTGGGCCTGGGTCATCGCGGGGCGGTGCTCGTCATGTATTCCCTGGCGGGCCTGCTTGGAACGATGTCGTTGTTTGTTGGGCGCTTTTCGACCGGCACTACGTATGCGCTCGTCGGTGCATTGGCCCTGTGCGCACTGATCGCTGTGGTTTTCCTGGAAACCGCTCCGTACGAGAAGCAGATCAAGCTCCAGAAATCCTCCTCCCCTACCTAGAGGAAATCCCGTGTCCCGATACAGGCTTCGTCTTTGGCGGTGCTTCAGCACTAGGATATACTTTCTCGCCTGTGTTTCAGGGTGCTAAGGTACCCCGGCAGGTGCTTGTGGCATCGATGGATGCGTCGCAAGCGCCGCGTCGCCTTCCAGAAACACGGCTTTGCGAAACATGTTCAACAGCTGAATTTTATTCCTGCTGAGGACGACTAGTGCTTGAATCGCGCGCCGGAAACAACGACTCCAACTCCAGTTCACGCTCAAGCAACCAGAACGTCGCTGTAGTCGGCGGATCCGCCGCCGGGCTTTTTACGGCCTCTTTATTAGCGCGTAAGGGCGTACCCGTGCGCGTGTTTGAGCGCATTGAAACGCTCGAGCCTGCGGCGCGGACGCTCATCGTTACTCATCGCATGAGGAGCCTGCTGGGCGCTGCCGCGGAGCGAAGCATCGTCAACGAAATCAGGCGCTTCGAGTTGTTTACAGACGGGCGCAGCGCCAATGTTTCCCTGAAACATCCGGATCTGGTTATCGAGCGGCGCGCTTTGATCCAAGGATTGGCTGAAGAGGCACAGCGGGCCGGAGCTTCCGTTGCGCTGGGTCACCGTTTTCACGCGCTGCACCCCAACGGCCGGGGGATCGTGTTGGAGGTGGAGCATTGTGCGAGCGGCCGGCGCGAAGAGGTCCGTTCGGACACGATTGTTGGCGGTGACGGGGCTTCGAGTCGGGTGGGGCGGGCGGCTGGATGGTCGCCCCTGGAGACGGTTCCACTGGTGCAGGCAATGGTGGCGCTGCCGAAGGATATGCAGGCCGATACGGCGCGCGTCTGGTTCGTCCCGCAAGACACGCCCTATTTCTACTGGCTGATTCCAGAATCTCCTACGCGTGGCGCGCTGGGATTGATCGGCGAAAATGGGCCGGATACACGGCGGCATCTCGAACGGTTCCTCGAAAAGCGAAAACTCGATCCGATCGAATTTCAGGGCGCGCGTATCCCCGTGTACAAGAAATGGGTGCCTGTGAGGCGGCAGGTCGGAAACGGGTCGGTGTATGTGGTGGGCGACGCTGCCGGGCAGGTGAAGGTGACGACGGTCGGCGGTATCGTGACAGGGTTTCGGGGAGCGCTTGGCGTGGCGGAGGCGATTTTGTACGGTGGCGCGAGCGCGGAGCTTCGTTCGTTGCGGCGCGAATTGAATCTGCATCTGCTGTTGCGCCGGTCGCTGCATGATTTCCAGCAATCCGATTACAGCCGGCTGGTGGATTTATTGAATGCGCCTGCGATTCAATCGCTGGGCGACTACTCGCGGGACGAAGCCTGGAAAATCCTGTGGCGCGTTTGTCTGAAGCAGCCGCGTCTTCTGCTGATGGGCCTGCGGGGATTGCTGACGCGTGGACAGGCGCGTCATCTTCCTCGGGATTGATTTACTTCGTGCTTTCCTTCTGCTCACTCGTCCGGCTGATTCCAGATTCTCGTTCTGTTTTGATGAAGTCGGATGGCTGGTGGCGCGCGGACGAATAAAAATGAAAGAGCTCACGTAAATGCATATTCTGGGGCTTTCCTCTCTGGAGCATGGCCCGGCCGCCGCTATCATCGGCGAAAATGGAGTGATCGCCGCGATTGAAGAGGGAAAGCTAGCGAGGACACGCACCGCGGAGGGCATACCGCGCCGCGCTATTCAATTTTGCCTGGAAAGCGCTGGGGTCAAGTGGCCGGATGTGGATCGAATCGCCATCGCTTCCCGGCCCGGACGCGCATGGTCACGCACGGTACTGTTTCGAACACGGCTCGCGCCGTTCGCGCCCAAATCGAGCGTTTATTTCTTGAATAAAGCGTCCGGCGAGCTCGGCCGTGAGCTGAACAATTTTCGGATCATACGCGACATGGCGGCGGGCGCTCGGAATCGAGTGCAAGGCTTCGATCACCACCTGAGCCATGCAGCCAGCGCGTATTTCGCATCGCCATTCGATCGAGCGCTGATCGTGACTCTCGATGAGCGGGGCGACGGGCGGTGTGGTTTCGCGGGTGCAGGCGAGGGCAAGAATATTCGTGAACTCACCAGCGTTTCGTTTCCACACTCGCTCGCCTGGTTTTATACGCAGATTACGAAGCTCATCGGATTTCAGCCTCACGGCGACGAGCACAAGACGCAGTGGCTCGGCACTACAGGCGAGCCTGTCTTTGCGGATTTCTTCATGGCGGTGCTTCGACGGGCTCCGCAGTCTGCGCCGCATTTGCAGTCAAAATATTTTCAGCGCGATTTTGCGGCGGACCTTTCCTTCAGCGATGAATTCTACAAAGGCCTCGGAATCAAGCGCGAGGCGGAACCGCATATCGAACCCCACCTCTGCGCAAACATCGCCGCCAGCCTGCAGCACGCGTGCAGTGAAATCGTCGTGGAATGGGCTGAAACCCTGCGCAAGCAAACCGGGCACCGGAATCTATGTGTGGCCGGCGGGTTGTTCTTGAATCCGCTTCTGGTGGCGGCGGTCGAGGAGAAAACGGGCTTCGAGAATATATTCGTTCAGCCTGCCGCCGGTAACGAGGGCACAGCTGTGGGAGCCGCATGGCTCGCCTGGCACGAATCACCCGAACGTTCGCGTGTGGCGCCGCTTGCGAGCCTGTATCTTGGCCCGCAATTTTCCAACGAACAAATCAAACAGGTGCTCGACAACTGCAAAGCCACCTATCGCTGGTGCAATTCCGAGGATCAGAAGGTCGACGAAGCAGTGAATTTACTGCAGGCGGGGAGAATCGTCGCGTGGTTTCAAGGGGCCGCCGAATTCGGACCGCGCGCGCTGGGGAATCGCAGCTTGCTGGCATCACCCTGGGCGGAGTACGTGGTCGATAATCTAAACGATTTCGTGAAGCATCGCGAACCGTATCGTCCTTTCGCACTTTCGATACCGGAAGAGGATTGCCAGGAATACTTTGAGTGCACAGCGAACGGGCGGTTTATGACAACGATGGCGACGCCGACGCCCAAGATGCGCAAGTTGCTGGAGCCGGTCTCGTCCGGGTTTGTCGTTCAAGACCGCGTGCGTCTCCACATTGTGGCAAGGGAAGATAATCCCTTGATTTGGAAGCTTTTAAGACGCTCTGGCGAGAAAAGCCCGGCACCCGTTCTCGTGAATGCTTCGTTCAATTTGTTTGGCGAACCGCTCGTGATAACGCCGAGGGACGCGGTTCGAAGCTATTTTTGCTCGGGTGTGGACGCTCTGATGGCGGGAAATTTTCTGCTCTCAAAGCGATAGCCACGCGCGGTAACGTTTGCGACGCACATGCTCGGATGCGAATCCTTCACATCGTATGCATTCGCGCACGTGGTTCGGGCTGCCATTCGAAAACCAGTCGAAGCTCAGGTAACATAAGAAGACATATTTCGCGGACGCCGTGAAAGCTCTTATTCGGGGGAACCGTTGAAAATATCCGTGATTGGCGCGGGCTATGTGGGACTCGTGACGGGCGGTTGCTTAGCGGAAATTGGCCACGAAGTGCTCTGTACTGACAACGACGCCGAGAAGATCGCGACGCTCGAAGCTGGACGACTGCCTATCTACGAACCGGGACTGGATGACGTTGTCGCGAAGACCCGCAAACTGGGCAGGCTGAGGTTCAGCGCCAATGTGAACGATGCGGTGGCGGCCGGCGATGCGATTTTCATCTGCGTGGGTACTCCTCCGTTGCCGAATGGCAGTGCCGACCTGAGCGCAATTGACCACGTCGCGCGGCTCATCGCAAGCGAAGCGCGTTCGCCAAAGCTGGTGGTTGAGAAGAGTACCGTGCCCGCGCAGACGGGTCAGGAATTGAAGCGCGCCCTTGCGGTCTACGGCCGAAAGAGCAAAGTGGAATTTCGCGTGGCCTCGAATCCAGAATTCCTTCGAGAAGGTACGGCCGTCGAAGATTTTCTACATCCTGACCGAATCGTTGTAGGCGTGGATGACGAGGTTGCAGAGAAGCAGCTCCACGAGATTTATCGCCCGGTTCTGGAGCGTAAATTCAATTGCCCGGTTCACGCTCCTGCTGGTTGCCCGAACGTGCCGCCGCCCGCATGGCTGGTTACGACGATCAACAGCGCCGAATTGATCAAACACGCCTCGAATTCTTTTCTCGCGTTGAAGATTTCCTACGCCAACATGGTGGCCGACCTGGCAGAGCGTTTGGGAGCCGACATCCAGCAAGTGACGACGGCGGTCGGGATGGATTCCCGAATCGGCGGCAGTTTCCTGAACGCCGGTCTCGGATTTGGCGGATTTTGCTTGCCGAAAGATTTGCAGGCTTTCGTGCACCTTGCCGAAAAGTCAGGCGTTGATTTCTCACTCCTTAAGGAAGTCGAAAAGATCAATCGTAGGCGCATTCACCACGTTATCGAGAAAGTCCGGCGAGGGCTCTGGGTAATGAAAGGCAAACCGATCGCCGTGCTGGGGCTCGCATTCAAGGCGAATACAGACGACATTCGCTTCTCGCCGGCCATCGACCTGATACAAGCCTTGATGGCGGAGGCCGCGAACGTTCGCGCCTTTGACCCGGAAGCTATGGAGAAAGCGCGGGCTGTCGTACCCGAAGTGAAAATGTCAGAGTCGCCCTATGAAGCCGCAAAAGACGCTGAGGCCTTGATCATCGCTACAGAATGGAAACAGTTCCGAGAACTGGATTGGCGACGCATTCATGATGCGATGATGCACCCGTTGGTCGTGGACGCGCGGAATTTGCTTTCTGGTCCCGAAATGAAGGCGCTTGGCTTCGAATATTATTCGATCGGTCGTCCGGATTAAAACCAAAGGTCGACTTAACGCGCTGGCTCTGCGACTTTCTTGTGGAAATAGTCGTACGTGCGCTTCAACCCCGCTTCCAGATCCACCTTTGGTTCCCACTTTAAGACCTGGCGGGCCTTTGTGATGTCCGGGCAGCGCTGCTTGGGATCATCCTGGGGCAACGGCCGAAATACGATCGGTTCTTTCGAGCCGACCAGAGCCCGCACTCTTTCCGCAAATTCCATAATCGTGATTTCGTGAGGGTTGCCGATATTAACGGGATCATGCTCGTCAGATTCGAGCAGGCGGTAGATTCCATCGAGTAAATCGGAAACATAACAGAAGCTGCGGGTCTGCTTGCCATCGCCGTATACCGTCAGCGGTTCGCCAGTTAAGGCTTGATAGAGAAAATTGGGAAGCGCGCGGCCATCGTTGAGACGCATGCGCGGCCCGTAGGTATTGAAGATGCGCACGATCCGCGTATCCACGCCGTGGTAACGGTGATAGGCCATCGTAAGCGCCTCGGCGAATCGTTTCGACTCGTCGTAGACGCCGCGAGGCCCGATCGGATTCACCCGCCCCCAGTAGCTTTCCGGCTGAGGGCTCACTTCAGGATCGCCGTAGCATTCCGACGTCGATGCCAGGAGAAATTTCGCTTTTTTAGCTAGCGCGAGGCCGAGGGCGTTGTGCGTGCCGAGCGCGCCGACTTTCATGGTTTGAATCGGCATCTTCAAATAGTCGGGAGGACTGGCCGGCGAAGCGAAATGCAATACCGCGTCCACGGGGCCCGGCACATCAATGTACCGGCTCACGTCCTGGCGGGCGAAGCGAAACTTGGTATGAGCCAGAAGGTGCCCCACGTTGGAATCGCTGCCGGTGACCAGATTATCCAGGCAAAGGATCTCCCAGCCTTTGTCGAGCATCAAGTCGCAAAGATGTGAGCCTAGAAAGCCTGCACCGCCTGTTATCACAGCGCGCAAATTGTTCTCTCCTTGGTAATTCTGAGCCTGCTGGCGTTTTCGCCCGAATCCATTATCGCCCGATTTTCTTTACGACGCGCCTTCAATTGATTTGCGCTATTTTGGCTCGTGCTACTTCGGCGCGGCAACTGGCTTTGCGAAAGCGGTCGTGTGGTCCACGACAATTCGCCAGCCGTCGGTAAATTTTCTGAAATTGAGAGTGAATACTCCGGAGGGATTGTCGTTCTCGCGCTGCAACTGAAATTTGCCGACGGCGTAGGCAGCGGTAGCACACTCCACACGGATTTCGAGGTCGGAGAACGTCAGGTGGCCCATCGCTTTTCGGTCGGGATAGCTGCGCCGGTAGCGTTCGAGGAGCGCTTGCCAGCCGCGCGATACTCCGTCGGAGCTCACGAATTCGGTTTGGTTCGAATTCCAATAGCCGTTCATGAAGCTTTCGATATCACCGCGATTCCATGCGGCGGTTTGATCGTTGAGCAGAGTGAGAATGGCAGCCGCATCATCTGATTGCGGCGGCGCGGCGGCTGAGCGCGAAGAAAAAGCAGCCAGTAATAAGAGCATAATCAGCGCGAGGAGGGACACCCGATAGGCAAAATACGGTCTCATGAAAGCAGTGCGAGGTTTATTTTTATTCACGTCTGACTGCTCCTGTAAAAAAGAAACGAGCAAGCTGTGGTTGTGAATCGCGTGACCGCACTGCCCAAGATGACATCGCCTTCGGTAAAGAGTATTCTAGAGCTTCGCCGGTAGCAATTAACTTCGATCTTCTCGCGGCGGCAACATCGAGTTCTCTTCCATGAATCCTGCACTGCCAGAATCCGCGGCCGCGGCATTGGCGTCTCTCGATTGGGCCCACCCGCTCGTTCGCGAGTGGTTTCTCCGCAGGCTTGGCACGCCCACCGAGCCGCAGGAGCAGGGGTGGCCGCATATTCTCGCCGGGAAGACGACGCTCATTTCCGCGCCGACCGGTTCCGGCAAAACACTGGCTGCGTTTCTCGCTTGTATTGACCGGCTCGTTCGCAAAGCACTGGCAGGTGAGCTGACCGACCGCCTCGAAGTTCTTTACGTTTCTCCGCTCAAAGCGCTCGGTAACGACATTCAGAAAAACCTCGAGATTCCGCTTGGCGAGATTTTGCAGCTTGCCGCCGAACGCGGCTTCCTAATGCCTGAGATTCGCACCGCTGTGCGTACCGGCGACACGCTGATGCACGAGCGCCGCAAGATGCTCGCGCGGCCGCCGCACATTCTGGTCACGACGCCCGAATCGCTCTATATTTTGCTCACTGCCGCGAAGAGCCGCGAAATCCTCAAATCCGTCGAAACGGTCATCGTCGACGAAATTCACGCCGTCGCCGACGACAAGCGCGGCTCGCATCTCGCGCTCTCGCTCGAACGCCTCGAAGCGCTCGCCGATCGGCCGCCAGTGCGAATCGGCCTCTCTGCTACGCAAAAGCCAATCGAGCTGATCGCGCATTTTCTTACCGGCAGCGGCCGGCCTGATCCTGTGATCGTACAGATCGGACATCAGCGCGCGCTCGATCTGGCCGTCGAGGTTCCGGCGAGCGAACTTGGCCCGGTTGCCTCGCATGAAATGTGGGACGAGATCTACAACCGCGTAGCCGATCTCGTTCGCCAGCACCGCTCGACTCTTGTGTTCGTCAACACGCGCCGCCTCGCTGAACGAGTGGCGCATCATCTCGAAGAGCGCTTGGGCAAAGACGCGGTCGCCACCCATCACGGCAGCCTCTCGCGCAAGCTCCGCCTCGCCGCCGAAAACAAGCTGAAGGCAGGAGAAATTCAGGCTCTCGTCGCCACCGCTTCGCTCGAACTCGGTATCGATATCGGCGCAGTTGATCTGGTTTGCCAGATCGGCTCCACGCGCTCGATCGCAACTGCTCTTCAACGCATCGGACGCGCCGGCCACTGGCATGGCGCGATTCCGAAAGGGCGAATCTTTGCTGCAACGCGAGATGAACTCCTTGAATGCGCCGCTCTGGTTCGCGCGATTCGACAGGGCGACCTCGACCGCATCGAAATTCCCGACGCGCCGCAGGACGTTCTCGCGCAGCAAATCGTCGCTATGTGTTCTGCTGAAGATTGGCAGGAAGACGATCTCTTCGCGCGCGTTCGTCGTGCCTATCCCTATCGCAATCTCGAGCGCGCGCAATTCGACACAATCGTCGATATGCTTTCAGAAGGAATCGCCGCGCGCCGTGGCCGCTATGGCACCTATTTGCATCGCGACCGCGTGAATCTGCGAGTGCGCGGCCGTCGCGGAAGCCGACTCGCGGCTATTACAAGTGGCGGCGCGATTCCAGACAATGCGCTTTACACCGTAGTCGCGGAACCGGAAGGAACCGTCGTCGGCACCATCGACGAAGATTTTGCCGTTGAAAGCCTGCGCGGCGACATCATGCTGCTCGGCAACACTTCGTGGCGGATTCGCCGCGTGCAAATGGGGCGAGTGTTGGTCGAAGACGCGCACGGCGCCGCCCCCACCGTCCCTTTCTGGCGCGGAGAAGCCCCGGCTCGCACCGCTGAACTTTCCGCGCAAGTTGCCGACCTGCGAGCGCAAATTGACGAACGCACGCGCGATGTTCCGGCGGGCGTCCAGGTAAAGACTCTTCCAGCCGCGCAGCCTGCGCTCGCGTGGTTAAAAGAAGAATGCAGCCTCGACGACGCAGGTGCTGAACAGATCGTGGAATACGTGGTTGCCGGCCGCGCAGTCCTCGGAACGGTTCCAACCCAGCAAACGATTGTCGCCGAGCGCTTCTTCGACGAGAGCGGCGGCATGCAGCTCGTGATCCATGCTCCCTTTGGTGGTCGCATCAATAAAGCCTGGGGTCTCGCGCTGCGAAAGCGCTTCTGTCGTTCGTTCAATCTCGAATTGCAAGCGGCGGCCACTGATGACGGTCTCAATATCTCGCTGGCCGAACAGCACAGTTTCCCGCTAGCCGACGTATTTCGATTCCTGCATCCGGCATCGCTCGACCACGTGATCGAGCAAGCCGTACTCGCATCTCCGATTTTCACCGCGCGCTGGCGCTGGGACGCAAACCGCGCTTTGTTACTTCTTCGTTTTCAGGGTGGTAAGAAGGTGGCGCCGCAAATACAACGCATGCGCGCCGACGATCTGCTCGCGGCCGTATTTCCGGATGCAGCTGCGTGTCCAGAAAATCTCGATGGCGAGGTGCGCATTCCTGACCATCCTCTGGTGCGGGAAGTGATGAAGGACGCTCTCACCGAAGCGATGGATATCGACGGCTTGAAGCAGGTTCTTACGAAAATTCTCGATGGGACAATTCGCTGCGTGGCAGTCGACACGCCGGTGCCCTCGCAGTTCTCACACGAGATATTGAATGCGAATCCTTTTGCCTACCTCGACGATGCGCCTCTCGAAGAGCGCCGCGCCCGCGCCGTCGAAATGCGTCGCATGCTGCCCGAAGCGGTTCTCTCCGAAGTCGGCCGTCTCGATCCGGCTGCAATCGCTGAAGTGCGCGAGGAAGCTAAGCTCGACGCGCGCGACGCCGACGAACTGCACGATAGCTTGCTCACCTTGATTGCTTTGCCGGAGCCGCTCCAAAGCGACTCCAAAATATTCCAGCTCACGCCTGAAGAATCGGGCGCTTGGCAAACGTTCTTCGACCAACTCGTCTCGCAAGGCCGCGCCACGCGCGCCACAACTCACAGCCACGCCTACTGGGTGGCGGCCGAGCGTGCAAAATCGTTCGCTGCGATTTTTCCTGAAGCCGAATTCGAAACCGCGGTCGCAAATGTCGAAGCGGTGGCGCCGTCCAAAGGCGACGCGATCTTCTCGCTCGTCACCGGCTGGATGCAGCATTCCGGTCCGGTCACCTCAAACCAGCTTGGCAATGCGCTCGGCATCCCGCCTGGCGACATTGACAGGTCGCTCTTGCAACTCGAAGCCAGCGGCGCTGTGTTGCGTGGAAGATTCACCGACCCAGCAACGCCCGAAATCGAATGGTGCGATCGCCTCCTGCTCGCGCGAATTCATCGCCTCACCCTCGGCAAACTGCGCAACGAAATTCAGCCCGTTAACGCAGCCCAATTCATGCGCTGGCTGCTGCGCTGGCAACACGTCGTCCCGTCCACTCAACTTCTCGGCGAGCGTGGCACGCTCGAAGCTTTGCGCCAGCTTCAGGGCTACGAAGCTCCGGCCAATGCGTGGGAGCGGCAAATTCTCGCCCGCCGCGTCGCGGACTACGATCCGCAAATCCTCGACCAGCTTTGCCTCACGGGCGCCGTCGGTTGGGGACGCCTTTCGCCGCATCCCGCATTGCTCGACGATTCCCGCGAAGGCACGCGCCGCGTGATTCCAACCAGCGTTGCTCCAATCACATTTTTCGTCCGCGAGGAATCCGAGTGGATGATGCCGCGACGCGTGGAAGATGGCGCGGACGCCACGAAGGGCCTGAGCCCGGCCGCAACAGAAGTTCTGCAATTCCTAAAGCAGCGCGGCGCATCCTTCTTCCCCGATATCGTGCGCGGCACAGGAAAACTGAAATCCGAAGTCGAATCCGCGCTATGGGAACTTGTGGCCGCCGGAATTATCACAGCCGACGGCTTCGACAATCTTCGCGCCCTGATCGACCCCAAGCGCCGCAGCGGCCAGGGCCACGGCCGCACCACGCGCCCGCGTCACAGTGCCGGCCGCTGGTCGCTTCTCTATCCTGTCGAATCCGACGACCGCACCGCCGCGCTCGAAGCCACTTGCAAGATGCTGCTTAATCGTTACGGAGTCGTGTTCCGCGAAGTGCTCACGCGCGAAGCCATCCTTCCGCGCTGGCGTGAAGTTTTGTTGGCACTTCGCCGCCTCGAAGATCGTGGAGAAATTCGTGGCGGCAGATTCGTGAGCGGCTTCCTCGGCGAACAATTCGCGCTGCCGGTAGCGGTGGAATCGTTGCGGGCCACCCGCGACCAACAATCATCCGGTGAAACCACAACAATTTCCGCTGCCGACCCACTCAATCTCGTCGGAATTATCGTCCCCGGCGAACGCATGCCGGCGATTTCCGGCCGTTTCGTAGCCTTCCGCGATGGTGTTGCCGTCGAAGCGCCAGGCCACCACTCAATCGAAATCGATTCGATCGCCCAAGCCGGCTAGCTCGCCCGGCCCAATGAAACACCCAGAAGAAAAATCAACCTCAGATATCACTGCCGTCATAGAATGCTCGCATGGCCAGAGGATGGGAAAGCAAGTCCGTCGAGGAACAAGTCCAGGAACACCAGCAAAAGAAAGGAGAAAACACGAAAAAGCAACTGACCGCCGAACAATTGGAATCGCGCCGCAAACGGGAGGTGCTGTTGCTCTCCCGCTCGCGAGTCCAAAAAGATCTGCAGTTAAGCCAGAATCCCCGCCATCGAGATCAACTCAATAGCGCATTAGCCGATCTGGATTCGCAGATTGCCGCTCTAACGGACAAGTCCTGAACGAGACGCGCTGGCAACAGGGATTCTAGTCGTTCGTATGAGCCGATTCGGGCTCTTCGATGAAGACCACACCCACTCCGTTGCTGCCCTTCTCGCGTCCCGCATCGAAATGAATCACGGTCCCGCGCAGCGATAGCACGCTCGACCGTTTGTCGTCACCCGCCGCTTCAATCACCACGCGCAATTCCGACTGTAGCTTCGGGCGGCTCTTCAAGGTCAGATAAGCGCCCTGCAAACTGATGTCGCGCACGGTTGCCTTCTCTTCGAAATTCAAGCCATCCTCTCCCTGGCCGCTTACCGTTGCCGCGAAACGAATCCGCCGGCGCTGTCCCACGCGCGATTTCGGCAGAGCCACATGAATTCCGCGCTCGCTGAGCGACACGGTCATTCCCTCCGTGGCCGCCCAGGTAGCGGGAAACTCGTGACGCGCAGCGGAAAGAAAACCGTCGATCACTTTGTCGGTCGAATCAGGATCGTGATGGAAGAGAATCAGATTCCGTACTTTGCCCTCCCGCGCAATCTTCACGCCCTCAAGCCAGCTCGAATGCCCCCAACCACGCCTTTCCGTAGCCAGTTGTTCCGGGGAATACTGCGCGTCGTAAACGAAGACGTCCGCGCCATGCACCAGTTCCCTCAGATTCTTGTCGAATTCCGCGACGCCAGGTTCATTGTCAGTTGCATACACGATTGAGCCGCCGGAAGTCTCCAGCCGGTAGCCAAGGCAGCCCTGTGGATGATTCAACCACGCGGCGGTAATCTTCGTTCCGCCAATTTCCCATTTTTGTCCGGAAGTTACTTCGTGAAATGTCCGCCCCGCCGTCATCGTGCTTACGTCCACCGGAAAATACGGGCTCGCGAGCTGCGCTTCCAACACTTTCCGAAGGCTGTCCGGTCCCAGATATTCCGATTGAAAGCTATAGAAGTTGAACTTGTTCTGCGATTCAAAAAGAGGCCGAAAGAAAGGCAAGCCCTGAATGTGATCCCAGTGGTAGTGCGTCACCAGGACGTGCGCATGCACGCCGCGCTCCCCATGCGTCTCCGTCCAAAGATTCCCCAGCATCCTCATGCCGGTGCCGCAATCGAGGATGAACCGGGTGCCTTCTGGCGACGTCAGCTCGAGGCAGGGCGTGTTTCCGCCGTAGCGCCAGGTATCGCGCTCAAGCGTAGGCGTCGAACCGCGCACTCCCCAGAAAACCAGCTTGGCTGCGTTGTGCGTCATCGCTGGGCGAAGCTTCCCGCGCGCCGCCCGCGCCCCCTGAGAGTCCCAAAGCCTTGAGGATGATGCTCATGGTAGGCGGTGCCAGCGCGCCAAGTCAATTGAGTTTCCCACCCCTGGTTCGTTCCCAGGACTTTGCCCCCCGAATCGAAAACCCGCGACGATTCCATGCCAGCAAAACTTTCGCGACATCTCGGACACCGAAAGGTGGTTCCCATCGCTGCTGAGCGAGTAGAATTCAGGAGATGCACGTCCATTCACATGGCGCTGCTCATAACCACTCGCACCCGCCTATTGATGCGAGCCAGGGGATGACCCTCATTCTCGGCACCGCCGTCGTTGCCACATTCGCTCTTGTTGCGGTCGAATTAATCGCCGGATACGCGGCGCATTCAATCGCGCTCGTCAGCGATGCCCTTCACAACCTGACGGACGTGCCTACGATGGTAATTTCGTGGCTGGCCGCGCGATGGGCTATGCGTCCTCCCACCCCCGAAAAAACCTACGGCTATCATCGCGCCGGCATACTCGCGGCTTTCATCAATTCGATGCTGCTAGCGATCGTAGCTCTTTTCCTGATTTACGAATCGATCCAACGGCTGCGCGTTCCTGTCGAAGTCGAGTCCGGCGTGATGCTCTGGGTTTCGATTCTCGCGCTGGTAGTGAACAGCGGCATCACGTTCGCTCTCCATAGTGGCCGGCGCGACTTGAACATCCGTGCCGTCTGGATTCACAATCTTGGCGACGCGCTCTCCAACATCGCCATCATCGTCGGCGCGATCGTAATTCGCCGCACCGGAGCGAACTGGATCGATCCCCTCATCGGTATCGCGATCGGCGCGATGGTTCTCTGGACGGGTGCTGGGATACTTCGCGAGAGCACTCACATTCTGCTCGAAGGATTACCGCGCAATATTGATTTGAAAAATGTGGCCGGTGCCATCCTGAAGGTCGATGGCGTACAGGAAGTCCACGACATCCACATCTGGACGCTGGGCACCGATCTCCACGCACTTTCGTGCCACGCGCGCATCCCGGATATGCACATGGAAGACAGCGAGAAGATCCTTAACCACATCTGCGAAGTTCTAGCCCGCGATTTCCAAATCTCGCACACCACGGTGCAACTCGAACGCGCCGGCCTCCCAGCCGAAGCCGGCCCATTAATGCCCGAGCCCGCTCCGGCCCGCCGCGCCGATTAGCAGTTTTTGCCGTCAAGTAGCGTAGGCTTCAGCCTGGGCCAGGGTTGGCAAGATGCTCAGAAATCCATTGCTTGGCTATGACGCGGTCACGTTCGTATGCCGAGGGTCACCGCAAGCTAGCTAAAGCGGAATCTGCAGCGGTGTCCCGCGCTCCTGGTTCAAACGCACAGTCGCATCAACGTCGAGCTCATGCATAGCAACCGCCCTCCGGCCGCCTCCCAACGTGATGTACACAATCCTGTCGCCCACGCGTGTAAACGCCACCGCCTCAATCTCCTGACCGCTCCGCAAAATCAGCGTGAACTCACCCTCATCCGGTAAGGATTCAGATTGTTCCTGCGCAAGGCGCGCATTATCCGCCTCCAATTGCGCCTGCTGCTGCGACGGCTGTTCCGTCAACTCCTGCGATGCGCCCGGCCCGCTCTGATTTGAATCCTGGCTTCGATCCTGCTGCGTCGCCTGCAACTCCGTATCCCCATTTAAGTCAGTCCCCGGCTCAACGGGTAACACATACGCCCCGCCGCCATCCAGAAAGATGAACCCATTGGCGCTCTTCGGCTTCCTTCGCATGCGTCGCTCGGCCAGCGCCAGCTTCACCTGCGTCGCCGGATCGATTAGCGCCTTGATATCATCGTCTTTGTGAATCGCGGCCAGATGCGCGAAATCGAATCCGTCACTTGGGAACGGATTCAAAATCTGCTGCACCGATAGTGCGTCACCGCCTGCAAAACCAGCAGGCGCATTCGCGCCCACACTTGCGTTCGCTCCCACGGGCGCGGCTGCCTTCAGACTTCGAGTGCTGCTCGTACGATTTCCAGTGTGCGCCCGCACCGCTGTGCTATGCGCAAAGGGAGCGCTGGCAGGCGCACTCGGCGCCGCTCGAAAAGTTCCTGTTACACGTTGGGCTGGAGCAAAGGTAGGTAGAACCAGCAGGACCGCAGCGGCCAGCCCGAATCTGCCTTGCATTTTCATGGCTGCCTTCCCTTCTTCCTGAATATGAGACGCGAGCACCATTGCCCCGGTTGCACGATTATAGTGCAACTCGAAGGGCAGCCCGCTTAGCGCGTCCAGGCACAAAACCCATGTCTTCGGTGTCTATACCAGCTTGGGGTCTCACGTCTAGCAAAAGCAATCCCTCCCCAGGAATAACGATATACGTTGCTTTTCCCGATACGCTGGATGTGCTATAAACGTCCGTCCGAAGGGTGTCCGGATATGGCTCAGAAACAAGCGGTTTCGCTCTTGTTTGGTGATCTGGAGCTCCCAGCGGGCCCGCCGCAAGCGGCAAGCACAGCAAAGGCGGAACCGATGGCAAACGCGTATCGCGAGGTTCAGCATTCGGAGCTTGCCTCCGCTTTCTGCCCGCGCTGCTCGGCCCGGCTTGAGCCACGGAGTTGCAAGCTGATCTGCTCTTGCGGGTACTACATGTCCTGTTCGGATTTTTACTGAGTTTTGCCTAGAAAGATTTAGCGAGAATCCTCGCCGCGCTCAGCGGCGATTTCTCCGGTCACCAAATTCAAATACCAGCTGACAGATTCCAGGAGGCGCGAACGTGGCACTTAGAATGACGGATCGAGAAATGGATGGCGTTACCGTGCTTGAGATCGAAGGACGCATCGTGCTTGGCGAAGAAAGCAATGCGTTCCGCGAAAAAGTGAAAAGCCTTCTCGCAGCCGGCAAAAAGAAAATCGTGCTCAATCTTGCCAACGTCGGCTACATCGACAGCGCCGGACTCGGCACTCTGGTAGCCACCTTCCACAGTGCCCGTTCGCAGGGCGCCGTCCTGAAGCTCGCCAACCTGGGCACCAAGTTCAAGGAAGTGCTGCAGGTGACGAAGCTCATGACCGTCTTCGACACCTACGACAGCGAAGCCGCGGCCGTCGCTAGCTTCCCGAAGTAACCCGCATCGTCTTTACGCGCCGCGGTCCAGCCCATGTCTTCTAACGCGCCGGACCGCGCGCTGCTTGCGTGGTGCCTCCCAGCCCTTCCAAATGCGCAGGCTTGGCCGCTGGCCGCGCCCCCGAAATGGTCTTCACGTTTTTCAAGGGCGCTGCCAGCCGCTCCGACGGTAGAATAAGTATGCGGTCGAATCGGCGTCGTTCCGTGGGCAGCTGCGAGATGATTTGCCGCCTTTGACGGTCTTCTTCCAGGCATGCGCTCGGACATCCAATGAGGACATCCTCTTGAATCAGGTGAGCAGCGTGAATCCGCTTGATTCGAGCGTAACCCGAGGCGGGATACAGGCCATTCATTGTCCCGCTTGCTCGAAGTCCCCCGCCCGTCCTGCGCTTGAGACCTACCACTCGGCGTCACTATACGAATGCCCTGGATGTGATCTGCACTTCTGGCACCCCGCCGCTATGCCCGACGCAGTCTGGCACGAGCAGACCTATCAAACCCGCGATCAAACAGCGCTGCCGCTCGAACCCGGCCATCGATTTTTCCTGGCGGACCCAAAAGCGCCTAAGAACGGGCGATTGCTCGATCTCGGTTGCGGCGTGGGAAATTTTATTGCTGCGGCACGTAATTCGGGATTCGACGTTACGGGCATCGAACTGAATCCAAGTGCTGTCCGCTTTGCGCGAGAAAATTACGGCCTCCGTGAAGTCTTTGCGATGCGTCCTCAAGAATTTCGCTCGGCAAATCCGGGTAGAACGTTCGACGCTGTCACCTTTTTTGAAGTGCTGGAACACCAGGACGATCCCCAAGGATTTCTCAACACCGCGCGGGAATGCCTCGCCAGCGGCGGGCATATCGCCCTGAGCGTGCCGAACCGCAGCCGATGGCAAAAAGGCGTCGAGACGCTTGATTATCCCCCCAATCACCTCACGCGCTGGAGTCCGCTGGCGCTGCGAAACTTTCTCGAGAAGAATGGATTCGAGGTTCTATCAATGAAACAAGAGCCTCTGCATATTGGCCGCGCCGCTCAAGTCTTAAGCATGGCGCTTCGAACCGGACTCGTGGCAAAAATTGCAGGCGAAAAGCCTCCATCTCCGTCCGATCTCGCGGTGCTGCCGCCAGCCGAAATGGAAAAGGCAATGGACAGGATGAACGATGAACCGGGTCACCGGCTGGCTGCTCGCCTTGCCGCGTGGAAAACTTTGGCCATGATTCCAGCCGCCACGGTGCTGCTTCCGTTCCTGCGAATGCGCGGATTCACCGGTTTGTATTTATACTGTCTGGCACGCAAGCGAGATGGCGTCTTGAAGGCGACAAGCTGACATGGGCACACCGGCAGTCACGGTCCTGATCGACACATACAACCACGAGCGTTATATCGAAGAAGCCATTCTGAGCGTCCTGGAACAGGATTTTCCACGCGCAGAGATGGAAATTCTTGTGGTGGACGATGGCTCGACCGATCGCACGCCTGAAATCGTCCGCAAATTCGCCCGCGATGTGCGTTTGATCCAAAAAACGAACGGCGGCCAGGCTTCCGCTTTCAATACGGGCATTCCCGAGGCTAAGGGTGAGATCGTCGCATTTCTCGACGGCGACGACTGGTGGGCGAAAGAGAAGCTCAGGGTTGTTACGAACTATTTGGGTGCCCGGCCACATATCGGAGTCGTCGGCCACGGCATTTTCGAATTCGATTCCGATAACGGAAATACGAAGGCTACGATTCCGCAGCGCACTCAGGAAGTCGCTTTCGATACCGTTGAAAACGGCCGCTTTTTCAGGCAGATGATGTGTTTTTTTGGCACCAGCCGCCTGACGGTGCGCCGCAGAATCCTGTCGCGAGTGCTTCCAGTTCCCGAACGGATCGTTGTCGAAGCGGACGAGTTTGTATCCATCATCAGTACCGCTCATTCGGCGGCCGGTCTGATACAGGAACCGCTCACATTTTACCGGCTGCATTCTGGAAATCTATTTCAGATCAGAACGAAAGATGAAGTGAAGCAGCGGCGGATTCAGAAAGCCCTCGCAGCACTAGCCGACGAGCTTCGCATTCGGCTTGCATCCGTAGGAATAGCGCCAGACGTCGCCGACGCAATCGTTAAACCGCTCGAAGTGGGCAGCAAACGTATGCGTCTGATGCTCGACGGTGGCAAGCCTTGGGAAACATTTCAAACCGAGCGAGACGAGTTTCAAATTGCTTACAAAAAAGGAAGCGCTGGCTACCGGCTTTTCAAGGGATTCGTGCTGGCCTGTACGCTTGTGATGCCTCCCAGGAATTTCTACAAACTGCGGGACTGGTATAGTCACAGCGATTGGCGCCGAGTCCGAGGGTTGCTCGGGGAGCCGGTGCCCAACGCCGAAATCGGAAACGTCGCGGTGACGAAACCGCTGAATTCCGAACGAAAGACGGCCCACTAAAAAGAGACTAACCGCTGCGTGACGCCATCGTATTTTCGACTTGGTCTTGGGATATGTTCAACGTGCCGGAACGAATCTCACTCGCGCTCGCATCTCGCGGAGCCCGCGTTCTGTACTGCGAGATTCCCGTCTCTCGCGTTCGTCGCAAAGGCCAACCCCTCACCGAAGTAAGCGAAGGAGTCTATCGTTTCGGCCCCGAATATCTTGGCGCGAAGTTGAATTCCCTACCCGTCGTCGGCCATCTCCAATGGAAAGCGGTAGCAAAACAAATCGTCGAGCGCGCGGAATCCCTGAAACTGAAAGATCCGGTATTCCTCTACTCGCATTTCGAGAACATGACGCCGCTTTGCGCGGAGATGCAAGCCGCGGGCTACCCGCTGGTTCATATCTGCATGGACTACCCGGAACCGTATCAACACGAATTGATCGAGGTTTCTGATCAGACCGTCGTGATTCCGAAACACGTTTTCAGCGAGCTTCGATCTGGATACGGCGAAAAGATTCAGTGGATTCCGCAATCGATTCATCTACCAGCTGCGGCGCTCGAAACTAACGGATCACCCTCCGAACCCGTCGAAATCGCTCGCATTCCCCGGCCGCGACTTGGCTATCTCGGACCGGTTTTCGCGCGCCTGGATCTGCCGCTTTTGCGCGCGGTTCTCGCTAAAAATCCGGACAGGCACTTCGTCTACTTCGGCGACTCCGATCACACCTTGACTCCCAATGCCCACGCGATGGGCTGGCACCGCCCCGACGAGTTGCCGCGCTACGTCGAGTCGCTCGACGCCGGGCTAATGCCGTATGATTGTTCAGATAAGAAGAATCTGTACTGCTCGCCCTTAAAGTTGTACGACTATTTTCTGAAGGGATTGCCGGTTGTTTCTACTCCGATTCTTGAGATTTCGGAATTCAAGGATTTGGTTTATGTGGGCTCGACCGCGGTCGAGCTCTCCGCAGCCGTCGCGCGCGCCCTGGAAGAACCTCCAGACAGCCCGAAACGCGCGCTTCGCATGGAAGTAGCGCGAGCGCACTCCACAGAGGTCCAAGGGCAGCGGCTCGAAGAAGTTCTGGGGCTTCTGAAAACCGGCCAGAGGAAATCAGCTTGATCAGCCTGGGTATCAACTATTCGGAAATGCACGATTCCGCGGCCTGCATTGCCCGCGATGGCCACATTCTTTTCGCGGTAGCCGAAGAACGCTTGAGCCGCTTGAAACATGACGCGCGATTCCCGTCGCTCTCGATCGAAGCCTGCCTTGCCGCGGCCGGCATTCGCGCTGGTCAGCTCGATTTTGTCTGCTTCGGGTGGCCGCCCGCAATCGAAGCTCTGAAGCATGATTTGAAATGCATGGCCACCGGCTCTCTTCCATTGAACTATGTGGATCTCGTAAGCACCGTGCGGCGAAATCTCAATCACACCCGCAAACAAAATGGCAAAAAACAATTCCTCGCGCGATTTCCTACGAAAGCGCAATTCAGATTTGTCGAGCATCACCTCGCGCATGCAATCAGCGCGTATTCATTTTCAGGATTCGACGATGCCGCCGTGCTCGTGCTGGATGGACGCGGCGCGTGGGAAGCGTCGTCGCTCTGGCATGGCCGCGACGGCCGCCTCGAACACGTCTGGACGATACCATGGCCGAATTCATTGGGCCTTTTCTACGCCCAGTTCACTCAATACCTGGGTTTTCAGCCTTACAGCGACGAGTGGAAAGTGATGGGACTCGCTCCGTACGGCGAGCCCGGCATCAATCTGCGCGACTTCATTATCCCCGACGATAATCCTTACAAGGTTTCCACTCGCCTCTTGCTCGACGACAAGCCGTCCCCGCTTGCTGGCATCACCGCTCGCCTTGGACCTCAGCGCGAAGCCGAATCCGAAATAGACCCGAAGCACAAGAACGTCGCATTCGCCGTGCAGGACGCCTGCGAGGAAGCGATGATGACGCTCGCCCGCGCTGCAGTCGCAAAAACCGGCTCGCGAAACATTTGCCTGGCCGGAGGGGTGGCGCTGAATTCGAAAGCGAATGGCAAGATTCTGTCCTGCGGAATCGTCGACCGAATTTTTGTGCAGCCCGCGGCGGGCGACGATGGTGTGTGCCTGGGCGCAGCACTCGCTCCTTACCTCGATAACGGCGGAAAGCTGCCCATGCACAAGATGCGACATGCGTATCTCGGTGCGGAAAACTCCGACCAAGAAATCGAAAAGGCTCTCACCACTTACAAACTTCGCGCCACGCGCGTCGCCGATCCAGCGACTGCAGCTGCCGAAATGCTGGCCAACGGAAAAATCCTCGGCTGGGTCCAGGGCCGGATGGAATTCGGCCCGCGAGCGCTAGGCGCCCGTTCTATCCTCGCGGACCCGCGCGATCCGGAAATGAACGCAAAAGTGAACAACGCGGTGAAGTTCCGCGAATGGTGGCGCCCCTTCGCCCCCTCGATGCTCGCCGAAGTAGCCGGCGAGTACATCGAGTCCGCCACCGATTCGCCTTTCATGATTCTCACCGCGCAAGTCAAACCGGAAAAACGCAGCGTGATTCCTTCCGTCACCCACGTGGACGGAAGCGCGCGCCCGCAAACAGTCGAGCGCGACGTCAATCCTCTCTATTGGCGCTTGATTCGCGAGTTCGGCAATCGCACAGGCGTTCCGGTCGTGATGAACACATCGTTCAATCTGCGCGGTGAGCCGATTGTTGCGACGCCGACCGATGCAGTCCGCACATTTTTTAGCTCTGGCATGGATGCGTTGGTTATCGGGAGTTTTGTTGTCGAAAAATAGTGCCGCGCGCAAATGTGAGGTTGTTTCTTGAAATGCCTTATATGCAATGCTGATGACTCAGAATTCGTAACCGCCTGGGAACAGTGGCGGTTCGAAAGATGCCGGAATTGCTCTGTCCTCTTTACCGCTCCTCTTGCAGAGGAAGAGGTGGTGGAGCGCTACACGAGTGGTTCGATCCTGGAAAGTCCGGGAGAGCCGGCTCCAACGAGTGAGTTGATTTTTCCGGCTTGGAAGCACCGCGAACATGCACGCATCGTGAACCGTCTCGCAGCCTTGGGAACTCGTCAAGGCCGATTGCTCGATGTCGGATGTCTATGGGGTTCCTTCCTCGGCCACGCGCATGAGAGCGGGTTCGATGTTACGGGCATCGAGCCCTTCGGAAAGGCGGCTACCTATGTAAAAGAAGTTCTAAAGCTCAATGCTTCTCAAGGCACGTTGCGCTCCGCAGCTCTTCCCGCAAGCAGCTTCGACGTGATTACCATCTTGGACGTGATCGAGCATATGACTGACCCGGTCACCGAACTCAAAGAAGTCTATCGAGTCATGAAACCGGGCGGATTGCTGATCGTCAGCACTCCCGATGTAGGCTCGCTCATAACCCGCCTGGTCAATACGGAGCGCCGCCTGCTTGGACGTCAATGGTTTCCCTTTGACAATCCTCCGTGGCACCTCTGGGGATTCACCAGGAGGAGCATCAAAACCTGTGTCGAAAATGCGGGCTTTGCCGTCGAGTACGTGGATCCGCTCGATTCCAGTTTGAAGACCACAAACCTCGACGCTGGCAGCACCCCATGGAAGAGAACGGCGTTCCGCGGGATCGGGACCGTATCTTCGATACTCGGTATCAGTGACCGGATGGCGGTCTTCGCACGGAAGGCCCCGCAGACATGACCGCACATTAAATGATGTCATCGTGGCCCAACACCACGTTTTCGATTCCGCCCAGCCGCAAGCCCGCTAAGGTTTGAAGCCCACGCTGCGCCAAAGCTCTGCGCAGTTGTACATCACTCCGTTAGTTACTACGAACTCCACTGTGCGAATATTGTGAATCGATTCCAGTGGATTCGCGCTGAGGATCACCACGTCTGCCCGCTTTCCCGCTTCAATCGTGCCCACTTCCTTGTCCACGCCCATGGCGCGCGCCGGAACAATCGTCGCCGATTGAATCGCTTCCATCGGCGTGAACCCGGCCTGCACATAGAGCTCGATCTCGCGATGCAAACTGTGCCCCGGAACTGCCTGATCAGTTCCGGCCACAATCGGAACTCCTGCACGATGGAGCACGCCCACCACTTCAATGCCTTTCTGCGTGGCTTTCTGGATCAGGCCGGTCACCGGCGTCGGCGGTGCATCGAACGAAAGCACTTCCGCAAGTTCGGGAGCAATTTTCGCGATCCCCGGTTCGAACGTCGCCACCGGTCTCTCCGAGCTCGCCCCATAAAGCTCGAACAGCGCGAGCGTAGGATCAATCACCGTTCCATGCTCCACGAGGAACGAAACGGCTTTTTTGGCTTCAGGAGAATTAACGTCGAAATCTCCTTGGGCCTTTAAACGATCCAATCGTGTCGCACTCGCAGGAAGCGAAGACCGCATGATGTCCGCCACGTATTCGATATGATTGATCTGGTCCATACCCGCTTCAACGCCTTGATAGGCCGTCAGCCCTTCCGGAATGTGGCCAGTCACTGTCATGCCCAGGCGATGCGCTTCGGCTGCAACAATTTTCAATTCTTCCAGCTGCACCGAACTATAAATTTTCATCTGCTGAAAACCGGCATCGTGATAGCGATCCGTCCACATTTTCGCTTGCTCCGGCGTATCCACCCGCTCCACTCCCAGCGCGAGCGGCCCGGTTCCGTCCACAACTCCCGCGAGCAGCAATCGAGGGCCCAGCCCTCGTCCATTCGCAACCGCATCGCGAACCGCGGTGATAAATTCAAATTCATTGCCGCAATCGCGAACGGTGGTCACGCCGGCAGCCAGATAAATCGGTCCCCATTCCACCTGCTCGAAATGTGCGTGCATGTCCCAAAGGCCGGGAAGAATCGTCTTGCCGCGTGCGTCAATTTTCGTCGCCGCGTGCGGGATTTTCACCAGTGAGCGCGGTCCCGCCGCAACGATGCGCCCCTTCTCAATAAGCACCACCGAATCCGCCACAGGCGCGCTGCCGGTTCCGTCAATCAGAGTGCCGCCCACAATTGCGAGCGTCTCTGCCCGGCTGCCGGAAATATTCTTCGAAATGTCGGCAAGGGCAGCCATGCCGTCCGTTCCAGCGATCCCCACGAATTTCCCCAGCGCACTCTCGTAACCTTCCCGAATGGCTTCGAAGTGGTCGAACTCAGCATCGATCGTCACGGCGGCGGCTAGATTCCGCTTCGAGTCAAACCACAGTGTTTCGCGTCCCCAGATGATCCCCTCGATGGTGTAGCGGTCCAGCGACTCATCCTTGCCGCCGATTGTCACGGTGTCGTGGCCGCGCGGTTCGATTTTCACGCGGCCGGCGGGAAAGGTATCGAGCTCGGCGGGCGAGCCATGAGAAGCCCAATAGCGCACCATCAGCATCTGCATCGTGGCTGGCGCATAGCCGGCAATTGCGAAAAACTGTTTGGGACGCGCTTCCTCCGTCCATTTCTCGCGGTTGCGCACCCGGATTTTGTCGCCCTGAATTTCCACGGCTTCGTCGATTTGCGTTGGTCGCGCTGACTTGCCTTTGATTTCAAACGCTTGAGGGGTGAGATCGTCCGCGCTTCGAAAAGTGGCAGTCAGCGGAACTGCCGTTCCCCGGTCCACAAACTTGAAGTCGACTTTCGTCACCAGGGATTGGCCTTCGCGCGTGGTATCAAAGGTCTCTTCCCCGATCGGCTGCTCAAATTTGTGCAGGACGAATTTTCCGTGCTCGACTACTTCCGGCGATGATGACGCCGTCGGCGACTGAGCCCCTGCAGCAAAAGCCGAAAAGAAAGCGAACGCAAAGCTCAGCGCAAACCTAATCCGCCACCGAATCATTTCCCCTCCTCACGCTGACAGCGGAGAATACGCGTCAATTGACTTCATCACAAGCCGGTCTCTTCTCCGGTTGATATTCCGCGCCGCGTGGCTCAACATGTCCGGCGCGCAAAGTCTACGCCGTGTCCAAGAGAAACGAACCCAGGGCGGATTGGAGCGAGTGTGAGTACGAAGACGGTTCAAGCGATCGCAATGCTGGCGGCAGTCACCGCGGTAAGTTTTTGCTCGAGTGCGCAAACGCAAACGGCCCGCAAGTCTGCGCCGCCAAAGCCGGCGCAGGACGCTGCAGTCGAGGCCATGTTCGGCGTGCGCGATTTTCAGCAAGCCGAAATTTCGCCGGATGGCAAGCGTGTGGCCTGGGTCGAATCCCTGCCGGGCGCCGGAGGCGCGCCATCGCCAAACTCGGCAATCTATGTGGCAGATATCGCAACGCCCGCGACGAAAAAGAGAATTAGGGCCGGCGATGGCAAAGCCCCGCACGAGGAGCACGATATCGCATGGTCAGCTGACAGCAGGCAGCTGGCATTTCTTTCCGACGCGCCAAAAGCCGGTCAGCTGCAACTCTTCATTGTCCCCGTGTCTGGCCCTGACGTGGCGAAGCGTCGGTCGACGCACAAGGCTGCCTCGAAACAGGAAACAGGCGCCGCCAAGCAACTCACGCACGTGAAAGGATTTCTCGCCGTCCCCGGCTGGTCACCGGATTCGAAAACGATCGCTCTCCTGTTCACGGAAAACGCCACGCGCGCCGCCGGGCCACTCGTCGCAGAGACGCCCGATGAAGGCCTCGTGTCCGAAGGTTTCCTCGAGCAGCGTCTGACCCTCGTGGATGTTGCCACCGCGAAGCTTCGCCAGCTTTCTCCAGCCGATATCTACGTCTACGAATTCGATTGGTCGCCCGACGGCAAGCAACTCGTAATCACGTCTGCAAAAGGCAATGGCGACGACAACTGGTACGTCGCTGCCCTATCCACGATCGACGCAACGTCCGGCGAAATGCGCGACGTGCTGCCGAAGCCCGGCATGCAGATTGCCAATCCGCGCTGGTCGCCCGACGGCAAAACCATCATCTTCATCGGCGGCTTGATGAGCGACGAGCCCATTCCCGGCGGCGACGTCTACGCCACAGATGCGACGCCCGGCCCGATGGAAAACCCGATGAAAAATGCGATGAGAAATCTCACGCCCGATTCGACATCAACTGCGACATCACTCGCATGGCTGCCCAATTCGGAGGGAATTCTCGTCACCGGAATCGACGCCGGCGAAACATTTGTCGCTCGACTCACGCTCGCCGGCGCGATGACTTCCGTTTGGAAGGGCCCGGAAACTCTCGCCCACGGAGAATTCGTCCCGTACGTGTCGGTTTCGAGCGATGGCACCACGACAGCAGTCGTGCGCGAGACGTTCGCCAACGCGCCCGAGGTGTGGGCCGGTCCAGTGGGAGACTGGAAGCAGATCACGCACCTGAATGCCAACATCAAGCCCGAATGGGGCGAAGCCAAGAGCCTGCGATGGACCACCAGTATCGGTTCTGTCCAGGGCTGGCTCATCTACCCGAAGGATTTCGATCCCGCAAAGAAATATCCGCTCGTCGTTTACGTTCACGGTGGCCCTGCGTGGGCGTACACGCCTAAGTTTCCCAGCCGTTGGAACTACCCTTTCGCTTTGCCCGAGCACGGCTTTTTTATCCTGGAGCCGAATCCACGCGGCAGCTACGGAATGGGCGAAGAATTCACTCGAGCGAACGTGAAGGATTTCGGCTACGGCGATTTTCTCGACATCATGGCCGGAGTTGACAAAACAATCGAGCAGGCTCCCGTCGATCCCGCGCGTCTGGGAATCACCGGCTGGAGCTATGGCGGATTCATGACCATGTGGGCCGTCACCCAGACGAACCGCTTCGGCGCCGCGGTAGCCGGAGCAGGCCTTTCAAACTACCTGAGTTACTACGGCGAAAACAAAATTGATCAATGGATGATTCCCTATTTCGGGGCCACCGCTTACGACGACCCGGTCGTCTACGCCAAAAGTTCTCCCATCAATTTCATCAAGAAGGCAAAGACGCCCACGCTCGTCGTTGTAGGCGATCGCGACGGCGAATGCCCCGCCCCGCAATCCTACGAATTCTGGCACGCGCTGAAAACGCTGCGAGTGCCTACCGAATTCGTCATCTATCCCAACGAAGGTCACCTGTTTGCTAACCCCGAGCACAGCCGGGACGTAATCGACCGGACCGCAGCGTGGTTCGGCCAATACCTCGGAGCCCCGAAGTAGCACAGGTTCCACTCTACAGCGCGCCAACCTGTCGAACTAAATGCCGCTTTTGTGTCTTCGGCCCTGAAGAGTTCGGTTCCGGGGCCGATTCTCACAGTGGGAAGCTTTCGCCTGTCATTCCGTACAGGAAATCGGACTAGCACGAAATCTGTCCGCACGTTCTATATCCTCCGGCTCGGCCCGGCGCTAGGCTTTCCGTAACGTCCTCGTAGATATGCCCGGCGAGGAAAGGAAGGAGCCTATGTCCCACTGGATCGGAACCACATCCCCCACCGACGCAGGAATGACCGACTTTAAGGAATGCCTGAAGTACCTTCGCGACGGACAAGCTGAACAGGCCCTACAACATGCCCGGCGCGCCCTGGGAGTTGCTCCTAAGAACCCGTTTTATCTCTCTTATACAGGCTTGCTGGCTGCCGTCTCCGAGAAGCGCTTTGGCGACGCTGAGTCGCTCTGCCGCGAAGCCCTGGGAATGAGAGTGAACCACGCACAGCTTTATCTGAATCTAGCCGAGGTGTACCACCAGGCCGGACGCACATCGGAAGCGATCGACACCCTTGAGAAAGGCATGGTCTCGGCTGGACGCGACTTTCGTATCCGCCGAGCTCTCGAAAGAATCGGCGTGCGCCGTCCTCCGGTGTTGACGTTCCTTCACCGCAGCCATCCGGTGAACCGCGCGCTCGGGAAATGGCGGCATCAGCTCTCAGGGCCTTACAAAGCCGCCTGATTTACAGCACCTTCGAATTAGTTTCGCCTTCTCACAGAGCTGGCCGGAGCGGGTGATCTGGCGGGGTTGCCCGTTCCGGAACGCTTCCTTCGCTTCTCTTTTTCAACTTGACCTCCTGCTTCACCATTGCGACACGGGCGCATTTCCCCCTCGCACCAATTCCCGCATCAGCCTGTCATTCTGAGCGCAGCGAAGAATCCCAGCTTCCACCGCGACGCACCGGTAACACCAGCCTCAAATTCCACGCCTCAACCCGCCTGTCATTCTGAGCGCAGCGAAGAATCTCAGCTTTCATTACGCCGCACCGTAGCCCACGTGCAGCCGAGAGGTAACCGCACCCGCTCAGCTTTGACCCAACGGCAGGAAATACTGCGTACCCTTCACCGGCTGACGCAGGCGCCGCAGTAGCTCCTGCAAATCATGGTTGCGCTCGACGAAGTCGATGTCCGAAGTGTCGACCACCAAGAGATTCGAGGCGGAATAGCGAAAGAAGAAGTGTTCGTAGGCATTCGAAACGGCTTCGAGGTAATCGGGAGAAATTTCAGTTTCCGAAGGATCGCCCTTTTTCGTGACGCGCTTCTGCAGCACGTTGGGCTTGGCCTGAAGATAGATTACGAGGTCAGGCGCGGGAACCGATGGAGCGAGCATGTCGAAATAGCGCTCGTAAAGTTTCAGCTCCTCGTTGTCAAGATTGATGTACGCGAAGATTTTGTCCTTCTCGAAAAGGAAATCGGAGACCACCGGAACGGCGCTGTCCTCGAGGTGCGCTTCGAGGAGCCGGCGATGGCGCTCGTAGAGGAAATACATCTGCGCGCGGAAAGCAGCGCCGGGCTTTTCATTGTAAAACTCGGCAAGGAAAGGATTCTCCTCGCAATCGAAAATGCGCCGCGCGTGCATCTGTTCGGCGAGGACGCGTGCGAGTGTGGATTTGCCGACGCGAATCGGCCCTTCAATCACGATATATCGCGGGGACTTAAATTTGGGGCCGCTCACGGCGCGCGATTATAGCAAAGTCATGCGAAACGCCGGAAACACAGCGGCCAGAACGTTCGTCAACGAAGCACCGGCGCGCAAAATCGGACTGCAGCCTAAAATCCAGTTCTTATAGTTGCGGGCGGATCACCAACTCCGTGCGATCGCGGCGACGATGCGGCCGAGCGCGTCCACATCGCGCGTGTCGACCACTTCCGCGGGTGAGTGCGAATAACGCAGCGGCCATCCGAGCGCGACGTCGATTGAGCCGTAGCGAACGAACGTGGAGCCGTCGTTGCCTCCACCCGTGACGCCGAATTGCGCGGGAATCTGATTGTCGCGGGCGAGCTTCATAACTTTTTCGACAAATGCACGCGGGACGATATTCGAATTGTCGACGGCGCGAACTACGAAGCCTTTGCCGATTTGGGCGTCGCCAAATCTCTTTGATTCGAGCGGCGAGTCTGCGCTGACGAAAGTATCGATGGCGAAGACGAAATCGGGTTCGCGGCCTTGAGATGCCAGGCTTTTGGCCAGCGCGCCTGCGCCGACCAGGCCGAGCTCTTCGCCCGTCGAGAAAACGAATGTTATATCGCGGTCTTTCACTGGATTGCCCAGGGCCCAGAGAGCCGCGATCAATGCGGTGTCGCCCACGCGGTCGTCGAAACTGCGGCCATTGGCGCGCGTGCCGAGCAGCGGCCGGTAGGCTTTCGGAATCGTGATCGAATCGCCCACGCGAATGCCCAGCTTCTCCACTTCTTCCGGAGTGCGAGCGCCGACGTCCACACGATAGGATTTGGGACCGGAATCGGTGGGCCATTGAAATTTCGGCGTATCCCAGTTTTCAGGCAGCTCCATCACTGCCTCGCGGTCTCCGGTGCCGGTGTGGACGAGAGCCGGGTGCCCGGAAAAATAGCTTTGCACTCCTCCGCCTTTCCACACCACTTCGAGACGGCCATCAGGGGCGATGGATTTCACTTCGAAGCCGATTTCGTCCATGTGCGCGATGACGAGAAGGCGAGGCGCCTTCGATGCGGGAGCTGCAATTCCGACGCGCACGATCAGATTTCCCGCCGCGTCCGTCTCGCTCGTTGCCCAAGCCGGAAGCAGCGACCGAACCATGTCCCGAACTCGCTCTTCGTGATTGCTTACGCCGTAGGCTTCCGTCAAATGTTGCAAGACTTCAGTGGCGGAGGAAGCATTTGCTCCACTCTTGGTCTGGCGTTCGGCAGCAGCTGCCACGGAATTCTCTTCGAGCTTGAAAGATGACTTGCCGGATGCCTGCGTGTAGTCCGCCAGGAGTTTCACGAGATTGTCGAAGTCCGCCGCGTTGATCGTTTCGGCAGGCGTATCAGCCCACGCGGCAGCAACGCCAAGATGAGCCGACTTCGGCGGCATTTGTGGCGGCGGCAGATAGCTTGGCGGAATAACGGGGGCCGAATAGTCCGCCGTAAACGGAATTTTGCTCGCGTCAGCGAGCTGCTTGAGTTCGGCTGCGAAGCGGTTGGGCGACGCGTTGGCTTCCTCTCCCGCAAACAGCACGCCGCTGCCCGGCTCCTTTCGCGGAGCGCGACGCAAATTTTCCGCGCCGGTAACTGGGCCGCCGGCAAACAGGCGCCCAACATAGATCATTTCGTCGAACTGCATCGTGGTAAGGATGCGCTGCAAGCCGCGCGCGCCAGTGCGCTGCTGAACAACAAAGGCAATCGTGAGCGTGCCCTTCAATTTCGCTGGATCAATACGCCCGAGCAATTCTAGAAGGGCCGCGGCGCCGAAGCGATCTCCCACGGCGGCTCCCGCAAATTCGGCGTCAGCGAGATTGGAAAGGCTGCGAGTGATGGCAATCGGACTCAAAACATCCACGCCCGCTTTGCGCACTTCGTCGGAGGAGAACGCTCCGATGTCGATGTACATTTCGTCGAGATCATTCGATTTCGGCGGGTTCGCGCGCCCGGGCGCGAGATGCACGGACAAGCCCGCTACAACGCCGTCAATCCACCCGCCTGCCGTCGTACCAACCTTTACAGGCTGCGCGGAGTACAGCTCATTGAACATCGGCGGCAGGCCGCCCTGCGGCAGCCGTTGAACGCGCAGGTAGCCATCGTCGGTGATGGCGCTGACGACGAACCCGGGCTCGTCAATTCCGGTGACGAGCAACCTGTGCGGCGCACCGCTTCCAAGCGTGACAACGACGTCGCCAATATTGTCGACCTGCGGATGAAATGCCGCGAGCCGAGGACTGATTTGATCCACGAGCGGTTTTTCGTACCCAGGAATCGCAAGCACGTCGTCGAGGGACTTCAAGTTGTTGAAGCTAGTCTCGCGCGTAGTGACTTCATGCGCCGTCTGCGCCCGGACGGGTAAAGCGCTCGCGAGAAAGCAAATCAGGCACGCAAATATGGCGATGCGCTGATAAATCATCATGCCCTCCCGGCCAGCTAAATGGGTTAGTGATGCGCTCGCGCGCGGCGCGAGTCTACATAACGATCTCAACGCCGGCTTGTTTTGCTGCCGCGCGCAGAGGTTGATCCAATGTTGCTAAGGGCAAATTAGCACGCTGGGCAGTTTCGAGGTAAGCAGCGTCATAGGAAGTAAGCCGGAATTTTCGGGCCGCGAGCAGGGATTGTCGAATAGAAACCAGGGCCGCGTCGGACTGAATCATTTGTGCAAGGAGCTGTTCCAGATCAAGGAGAGACCGATCGGCGTCTGAAGCGCTAAGGACGCCTCGGCGCTGTGCAATAACCAATCCATTGGCCATCTCAAGATGCCAGAGCGCCGGAACAACTGCCGATGATCCGGAGATCAATAATTGCCTGATTCGGTTTGCGTAAGGCGGAACCGGATGATCCAGAAACCAGCGGAGGGCAACGGAAGCATCGAGCACGAACGCATCACTCACGGCCTTCCTCAATCAAGTCCTTGACGTTTAGCTTATTCGTCCGCCGGGCGCGCTTTCGAATGCACTCGATGTCATCAAAGATCTCCTGTGGAGTGGCGTCCGGACGGGCGGATACGATGACTGCGGCAAGCTTACCGCGGCGTGTAATCCCGATCTTTTCCCCACCACTTGCTCGTTCAACGAGCTCCGAGAGTTTTTGTTTGGCTTCAAAAAGTCCGACTTTGTACATACGTGGTTTCCTCTATCAATCTAGATTACTATTCTAGATGATTGTAAGATCTCAGTCAAGGCAAACCTTTGTTCAGCTTGGCTCTTCGATTTCACGAAGCACGAGTTAGCTCGGCGATCAGGTCTTCGCGGTGGCCGAAGGCCATGTGGTCGATGCCTTTGAGCACTACGGAATAGACTACCCAGGCGACTGCGGCGAACGCCAGGAAAACAATTGTTGCGAGCCAAACTCGGTCGAAGCTGCGGGCGGCCATGAGCGTGATTGCGGCGAGTCCGACGACAACGATTTGTACGCCGAAGCTGGCGAAGACGGTGGTGTTGGAGGCGCGCTGGCGGCCGAAAGTGCCGTAGTCGATTTTCTTGGGAGAGGAAATCGAGAGCAGGTTGCCGACGGTGAGATTCACGGGCAGAGCGAAGAGAATTCCGGCGACTGTGGCGAGAGTGGTTCCGAGAGCAGGCGGCTTGTAGATAAGGCTGGCGCCGATCCAGACGAGAACCATTTCGAGCGCGAGAATCGTGGAGTGGGCGAGATTTTTTGCCAGCATGACGGAGCGGATGGGTACGGGCGCGGTGAAGTACATCTGGACGCCGGCGCCCTCCGGCCCAAAGTTGTTGTACACGATGTTCGTAAGAATCAGCAGAGCGTAGGCCGCGCCGATGGGAAACGCCATGTCTGACGAACTGCCGAGAAAAGAGCCCGAACCTCTGTGAGAAGTGGAAGGCGTGAGCCGAAAAATAAAAAGAATGAAAACCGGCATGATCAGAGTGAAAAGCATGGGGCCGCTTCGGGAAAGATACCGAATTTCCTTCTCGAAGATAGCGGCCACCGGGCCTGAGATTCCCGGCAGCTTCCAGCCCACGCGAACAATTCCGCGCTCTCCAGGCGATTCCGCGAGCGCGGGCGCTTCGCTGAGATTTTCCCCCCGAAATTGAGCACGTAGGCGAACGTGCAGAAACCAGAAAATCGCGGCGCCATAGATGCCGAGAATGCCGAGCGTGCCGCCGGTGATCGCATAATCCCCGTCGGCGGCGCTCGCGATGGCCGAAGCGGCCGTTCCCGGAGGCAGCAAGCGCTGAACCGGCAAAACTCGCTCGGCGAATTGGCGGAGATCAGGATGCGCGCGGCGGCCGTAGCGACTCATCAGAGGACCAATCAGCTGAAAACTGATGATGAAGAGGAGGAAAAGCACTCCGAGGATTTCGCGGGTGCGGCGTTGGGCGAGCCATCGTTCCACCCAGGAGAAGATCATGCGGGCGAGCAGAATGTTTACCGCCGCAAACAGGAGTAATGCGAGGGCGGCCCAAGGGAGGAGGCGCGGGGAGGCCATTCCGACTCCTGTCGCGACTCCCAGGAGCCAGAGGGAACTGAGCATGGTGGCGGGCTCAAGCGAACCGTAGACGATTCGAATCACGGCGAAGGAAGAATAGCTGAGCGGAAAGCGGAGGAGATTCGAGGTGTCGAAGTTATCGGTGAACGCGGTGGCGACGACGGGAAACAACTGCCAAAAAAGAAATATCGGCCAGAGGATCGCGGCGAGCCATTCCGTCTTGCCGCTCGAAACCATGTAGTAAGCGCCTGCGGTTGACCCCGCCAGACCACCGATTCCGCCGATGGCGAAACCGAGCGTGATGAAAATGTGCGAGACAAGTTCGAGACGACCGCGAAGCGTGCGCAGTGAATTGACGAAGAGCTGCCAGCGGACGCGAGCGATCGCGGCAAGCTGTTCGCGGACGCCAGAAGCGAGATTCAACTCAGCCACGAAAGCTCCTGATCCGCGGGACGAGCACCGCCGACGATGCGGAGGAAAATCTGTTCGAGGGTGAGCTTTTCTCCGGGTGCGACGACGGCAGCGGGATGACCTCCATCGCTCGGAACCGCTGCAGCGGCTTGTGCTTCGACGCCGGCGCGAAGTTCTTCGAGCGAGCCCTGGGCGACGAGCCTGCCGCGATGGATGATGGCGAGATGGCTGCAGAGGCGCTCGACGATTTCGAGGACATGCGAGGTGAGAAAAATCGTGGCGCCGCGCGAGATCATGCTCTGAAGCATGGCTTTGAGCGTGCCGGAGGCGATTGCGTCAACACCTTCGAATGGCTCATCGAGGAAAAGAATTTTCGGGCCGTGGATGACGGCGGCGGCGAGGGCCAATTTTTTCTGCATGCCGTGCGAGTAGTCGGTGACGAGTTTTTTGGGTTGGTCGGCGAGCTGCATGAAATCGAGGAGCTCGGCGGCTCGCTTCGCTGCGGTCTCGCGGTCGAGGCCGTACATTCGTCCAACAAAATTCAGATACTCGGCGCCGGTGAGGCGTCCGAAGAGGGCCATGCCTTCAGGCACGACTCCAATTTGCCGCTTCACTTCGAGCGGATGCGCGGCGAGATCGAGGCCGAGAATTTCGATGCGCCCGGCCGTGGGGGCGAGCAGGCCGGTGAGCATTTTGATGGTGGTGGATTTGCCGGCGCCGTTGGGTCCAAGAAAACCGAAGAATTGGCCGGCGGCGACGCGCAGGTTTACGTCCTCTACGGCGGTAAGGGCGCCGAAGCGGCGCGTTAGACCCTCGGTGGAGATGGCGGGGGAGCTCATTTGGTTTTTCGACTCTAGCATAGAGGTTGAAAGGCTCGGAAGGTGGTTGAGGTGGCGAGGCCTGAGTTGTGGCTGCGGAAAGTGCCCGATTTGTCTCGATTAGGTTTGGGATGCGGAGGCTCGACGATGGATGCTGGAGGAGGAAAACCTGGGGGGTAAGAAGGGGAGTGGCAGAGGGCTGAAATGCTTCGCGAAAAATCGCGGAAAATTTGCGATTAGAAAATTTTAGTTCATTGATTCTTATGGGGCTTAGTTCGAGTTTTGATTCCGGATTTGCGATTAGAAACTGACGGAGAGATTTGACCGGTAGCGATGCGGCGGTCTCGATACGGCAACAGCTCGGCTTGGCAACAGCGCACAGGCCCTTGGGAGGCTGTGGGCGCCCTTTGGGTAAGCTAGGTAAGCCCTTCGGAGGCTGTGGGCCTCCACTGGGTAAACCCTTCGGCTGCCGGCGGCCTCTGGGCAAGCAAGGGTGCCCGCCACGGCGGCCAGGCCTGTGCCCCTTAAGGCGGGCTGCCAGGCGAGGATTTCCCTTGTTGGCCGGAGCGGCGGCTGACAGTGACGTTCGCGTCATCATATAAAAACGGGCAATGGTAGCACGGATTTGGGCGGTTGCATATCTAGAAGTAGGCTTACTGGTGGGAAACTCGAGAGGGCGCCTGTCCCACTCTTCGCAGAAATAGCGAAGAGTGGGATGCCGCCAGGTACGACTGGCTGATTACTCGATATTTTCGCGCACGGTGAGAACGGGGCACAGGGCGTGCGCGACCACCTTGTGGGCGGTGGCGCGTGCGAGGTGCGTGGCCGCGCCGATGCGGCCCGTGGCGTCGCGAACACCCAGGACGATCAGATCGGACGATCGGTCTTTGGCTAGCGCCAGAATTCGATCGGCAGGGTCTCCATATTCCACGAGCGATTCTGGAGGGAAGTGGAGGTCGGCGTCCTTCGGAACCGTTTCGTAAAGCTGATGAATGGCCTCGGCGACGGACAACTCGAATCGCCGCTGATCGTTTTCGTTGCGGCTGTTGAAGTTGCGCAATTCGGGTGTGCGCATGACGTGGAGCAATACGAGCCTGGCATTATTTTCCTGTGCCAATGAGATGGCATAAGGAGCGGCGGCCAAAGAGGCGCCAGTGAAATCGGTGGGGAAAAGCACGCGATGAAATCGGCCGCCGGTATGGACGCTACTGCGGACATCCGGACCGATCGTGAGCACAGGGACGGGCGAGCGGCGGAAAATTTCTTCGGCGACGGAACCCATGAAGAATTTGTCCGCGCCGGTGCGGCCGTGGGTGCCCATAACGATGAGATCGATGTGCTTCTCTTGGATCGTTTTCTGGACTGCGTCCCAGAGGTCAATGCTCCAATCCACGATCGTTTCGTGCTCCAAACCAGCGAGCTGCGAGTCGATGCGGGCCTTGGCAGTCTGCTCGCCTGTTTCGATGGCCGCGATCGCCAGTTTCGCCGGTGCGCCACAAACATTCGGATCGGGGGTGAAGACATGCAGGGCATACACTCTGGCGCCGTAGCCGCGGGCGATGCTGGTTGCGAAGGGTAGGGCCACCTCGGAGGGTTCTGAGAAATCCGTCAGGAATAAAATATTCTTAATCGAGATTCCCGTGCTGCATTCAACTTTCTCCATAAATCACCTCGTGGTTGAAACCTTATAGCGGCGCAAGTTCGTCGTCCGTGATCCTCGCTACAATTGCTTGTGACTCATCCGGCTAAGGACGAATCGCAATCTTTATCACGCCGTCCCGCCGCTCGCCGAAAAGTTTGTAGGCATCTGCTATGCGGTCGAGCGGATACGTGTGCGTGAGGAACGGCAAAAAATCCAGCTTTCCATGGCGAACAAGCTCCATCAGTCTTCGCATGCGCTCTTTTCCGCCGGGGCAGAGCGTGGTGACGATCTTGTGATCTCCAAGTCCAGCGGCGAAGGGCTCAAGCGGTAGCGAGAGTTTTCCGGAGTAGACGCCCAGGCTTGAGAGTGTGCCGCCAGGCCGCAGAACGCGAAGCGCATTTTCGAAGGTGGTTTGGGTGCCCAGGGCTTCGATTGCAACGTCAACACCTTGGCCACGGGTGAGGCGCTTTATCTCGGCCACAACATCCTGTTTGCGCTGGTTGAGCACGATGTCCGCGCCCATTTGCCGTGCCATCACGGTGCGAGTGGGATCGGATTCGACAGCGATAATCAGAGCGGCCCCCTTCAGCTTTGCTCCTGCCGTCGCACAAAGCCCAATGGGTCCCTGAGCAAAAACCGCAACTGAATCGCCAATTTGAATGTTGCCACTCTCGGCTGCGGAAATTCCTGTGGAGGCGATATCGGAGAGAAGCACAACCTGCTCATCGCGAAGATCGTCCGGAATCTTGGCCAAATTCGCCTGCGCGAAGGGAACCAGCAGGTATTCGGCTTGCGCGCCGTTGATCGTATTGCCGAATCTCCAGCCGCCGATGGAACCGCCGCATTGAGAGAGATTGCCTCGGAGGCAATCGAAGCATTGTCCGCAGGGGGTGATGGCGCCGACCAAAACGCGGTCGCCCACTTTGTATCCGGTAACGCCGACGCCGAGTTCGTGGATCACTCCGACGGGCTCGTGGCCGATAGTGAGGCCGGGCTTGACGGGATATTCGCCCTTGAGGATGTGGAGGTCGGTGCCGCAGATCGTAGTGAGAGTGACGCGGATGACGGCTTCGCCAGGTCCGGGTCTGGGGATAGGAACATCCTCGATATCTATTTGGTTCGGCCCACGGAAGACGAGGGCTTTCATTGTCTTGGCTTCGTTGAGGCGATGGTCGAGGAGAATTTCTTGCGTTGTGGTGGTCATCATGGGCTCCTTTCAATTGGTGTATGCCTTTTTACACCGGAGCGAAAAATGAGGGTATGACCGGGGTCACGGCCGATTGTGACGGACATCACTTCGTTTCATAAGTGATTGCGCGAACATGGATTTGGGAAAGGAGGCGGCCATGGTTTATCAAGATTTTTTCTTTCTACTGTTGATGGTCATCTTTCTTTACTTCGCCAAACGAGAAGCGGGACATTGGAAACACTGAAAGCGTGCTTGACTGACTCGGCCACAAAGCTTGGGGGTGGCAAAATGAGAATCGGCGGATGGAGAGTGGGATTTGCCGTTTGCGGTTTGTTGGGATTTGCGGCAATTTGGGCGTCGCGCGTGGCCGGCGAAGAACGGGCTCAACAGCAACAAGAGTCAGTCAAAGAATATCAACAGCTGATCCGTTCGGTGGAAGGACCAGACCTGTTCCGGGCTTATTGCGCGTCGTGCCACGGGAAAGATGGGAAGGGGGACGGACCGGTGGCGCCAACATTGAAGGCGACGGTTCCAGACCTAACGATAATCACTGTTAGCAACGACGGGAATTTTCCGGTGGCACGGATGAAGAGGATCATTATGGGCGAAGGAATGATCGCTTCGCACGGGTCGCGCGAGATGCCAGTCTGGGGACCGATCTTTCATCAGATTGAGGAGGACGTGGACCGGGGAAACGTGAGGGTAGAAAATCTGGTTATCTACCTGCAATCTATACAGACAGATCATTCTCGTGTTCACGCCACAGAGACAAAGCCAATCAAGAAGCCGGTGGAAGAAGTTGGACCTTCTGGCGAGAAGCTATACAAGCAAGACTGCGCTGTGTGCCATGGGAATGACTTGAAGGGAAACGGGCCTGCTCCACCACCATTCAAGGATGTGCCGCCCGACCTGACCAAACTCGCCAAGAGTCACGGAGGGAAATTTCCGGAGAGATATTTCGAGGATGTGCTGCGAAACGGAGTGGTGATACCAGCGCACGGCTCGCCGGAGATGCCGACGTGGGGGGCCGATTTTCGAACCAGAGAGCATTTGGATTCGACCCAAGTGACGCTACGGATTACGAACCTGAGCAATTACATCAAATCGCTTCAGGAAAAATAGCACTCCATCGAAGAATTTCCCGCCCAAGTAAGAAGGGGAGTGGCGGAGCCTCGGTCCGAAGAAACATCCGGGCTCATTCAGTTGGATTCCCAGGGCTGAAGCCCATTCTTGCTATGACGCTCTTTCGCTGGACTGAAGTCCAGCTCCCCCTGCTAAAGCAGGGGGCTCCAACGAACTGCAAAAGCGAGAGCAAGCTCTCGCACTCCAAATGTCGCTTGCAAGAAAACTACACGTGGCGGAAGGGTTCTTCGATTTTTTCGCCTGAGACTTTTTGGGCGTCGCGCTCCAGGGATTTGGTGATTAAGTCCTTGGAGCCCAGGCCCACCGCAAGCGCCAACGCGAAGACAATTCCTCCGAAGAGAATGCCGAAGGCTAGCTCGACGATGCCGGTGGCGATTCGCAAGTGTTCCAAGGCCATAGCCACGGCGAGGACGAGCACTAGCCATCGAACACCCAGACTCAACAAGCGAGCGTACGTCAGGTTCAGATTCACGGCGCCGATAAGCACGCTTCGCGAAAGATAACGGGCGACGATGCTGCCGACCACGAGGACCAGCACAGCGCCGAGCATGTTGGGGATGTAGGCGAAGACGCTGCGGGCAAGCAGGGATGTCCATTCGGCATCGAACGCGGCGATTCCAATGAGAAATCCAGCAACGATGATCGAGGCGGCAATCGCTCGCGATATCAGGAGAGTAGGGCTTTTCAGCAGGGGCCACTCGGAGGAAGAGCGGAAACCCCACTGGGCGAGGCGCTGGTCAAACTGCATGCTGGTGAGCAAACGCCGGACGATTGCGGCGAGAACAAGGCCCAATACGATCGAGATCAGCACCGCCACTAAAAGGGCTGCGGTACCTGGCAAGAGATCTGCAAATCGAGTTAGGAATCGCTCGGTGGATTGGGCTAATGCTTGCTTGATTTCTCCCCACATAGGTACCTCCATTCCGACTTCTTTCTCCGCCGACGTTCGCGGAGAACGCTAAGGGTTGAATCGATCGGGCCAGCGCCATCGCGAAACGAGATAAGGCTTGGCGGATTCGTACGCGACGGCCAGGCGCTCGAGTATGCGCTCGACCGCTGCCGCGTCGGCCGCTTCCGAATCGCGGGCAAAAGCGGCGACCCAGGCCAGGTAAAGCGGCGTCATGGATTTGAGCAGATGGTCGCGATTGATGGTGCGAAGGCGATGAGCCAACGCAAAATCGTAAACGATGCGCACCCATAGTTCGTCGGGCATGCGAAATTGTTCCAGGGGCAGGCGGGCGAGCTTTCTGAGTTCGAGAAGCGAGGAGGGAGGCAGCACCAGATCCCAGATCTCCTGCAGGTCTCGGATGCCGAGCTTGAATGATTCGACCATGCGGCTGATGTCCACGGTGCCGGTGTCTTGAGGCAAGAGAACCGGCTGGCCAAACGCGGGCAGTGGAACGGAGGAGCGCGTTCTTTGCCAGCAGGCCGCGCGCTTTTCCATATCGAGAAAAATGGGGCTTAATACCTGCGCGATCAAAGAGCTAATGTTCGTCCAATCCGGCGGAGGGTAGGTGCGCGGGCCGACGTGGACCTGGCAGACCTTGAGATTGTCGCAGAGAGCGGCGGGAGCGATGGATGCGAGCGGATGTATGCCGTTTCCGGAGCCGGCGCTCTTTTCTGATGCGAGCATCTTGGTGAAGAGGCGGCGAGAAATGCCGAGGTCCGGTCCCATGGGGTTGCGGATTCTTTTTCCGTAGAGGCAACGTGTGAGCGGGGAAATGATGCTGCTATTCAGCAATCCTTCGAATTTTCGCAGGGCATATTGCGGCGCGACCAGATCGAAATCTTCTTCCAGCAAGGGCTGGATCAACTGGCGAACCCAGTCCGGCTCTGCATTCTCGATCGTGGAGGCGACGATGCAGCAGGCTCTTGCATTGAGCTGATCGCTGACGGCGAAGGCGGATTGATATGCGGTGGCCATATTGACGACCGGGGTGCCGGGATTATCTGTTTTCGACGACGGCCAGGGAATGACATAGGGGGACGGGCTTTTGCCGGAGGCTGCTGAAGCGGCGCCGGCCGGACTCGCGGCATGGTCATTTCGCAAGGCCGCAACGATCGGGGAGCCGGGAAGAGTTCGCAGAGAATCGCAGAGGGTGATGAGGCTTTCCTGGTCGATCTCAGCGATGACGCCGAGCACCAAATCGGCAGCCTTCACCGGTTCGACTTTGTGCTCCGGTTGCTCTGCGATGGGTTCGACTGCCAACGTTATGTTCCTTATTTCGTTCCGAGTGGCAAACTCGCCGTGCGAAGCCGGGTGCTGCTATAGCGATTGTGGCACCGTTGAATCTGATTCTGGTGACCTATAAGCGAAAAAAATTATATCGAGAGCGACATGATGCCCAGCAACGGAATGCGTACCCAGTCGGGACGGGCGTTCAGCTCGTAAAGCACTTCGTAGAGCGCCTTGTCCAACAGGAACAAATCGAGAAGCTTTCGAAATTCCGCGCTATCAGACGGCAGAAACGCTGCGCCCTGGGCTGTTTCTCGATAGGCGCGTAAAAATGCTGCGGAAGCGGATCGTTCCCAGAGTTGGGCCCACGGCTCGAGGCGAGCGACATCCCCGGTGTGGCGCTCTGTGTAGGTGATGAGACTCGCGTAGGCGGCATAGCTAAAAGAGCGCAGCATACCAGCGACATCCTTGAGAGGACACTGTTTGGCGCGGCGATAGGCCAGCGGCCGCGCTGGTTCCCCTTCAAAATCGAGGATTACGAAATCGGTTTTGACGCGCAACACTTGGCCCAAGTGATAGTCACCGTGAATTCGAATTCGCTGCGTCTGAAAGCTGGCTGATTTCAATATTGCGAAATGATCGAGGATGCGGCGGCGGCGGCTGAGCACTGTGGCGGCAATTTCGATCACTTCGTCCGGCAAATAGGATACGCGTTCTTTCAGCATGTCCAAGACCTGTGAAGCGTGTTGCTGAAAATCAGTGAGGATGGCTTGGAGATCGTCGGGCGTCCACGACTCTGGCTTGAACGCCGGGTCATCCGTGGGAGAAGCGAGCGCGAGATGCATTTCGGCGGTGCGGCGTCCCAGCGTGGCGGCGGCATCAAAATAGATGCCTAGATGGTCGCGAGCTAGCTGAGAAACCGGATGCTCCGACATCTCGAGAGGATCGCCGATTTCCGCACTCGCATTTTCAGGAAACTTCAGAGGCGCAGAGGTTTCGAAGTAGCGATCAAGCTCTTCGACTGTCCATTTCCAACCGTCGCCCTCATTCTCCACCAGACCTTGCAGCATCGCGAGCGCCGTTACTTCGGAGCCGTTGGTAGTCGATTCGAGTTCAATGGAGCCGGCGAAGGAAGGAATGTGATCAAACTTTGCTTTTTCGGTGAGGTATCGCCCGATTTCGACATCGGGATTGATTCCGGGCTCCAGGCGGCGGAAGAGTTTCAGAATGAGGCGATCGCCGAAAATGATGGACGTATTACTTTGCTCGGCTGAACCTCGCTTTACGGGCAGCGGTTCAGCGGGGGATCCGAGAATTTGTTGGAAGGCCCTGCTCGGGAGGCCTCGAATGAGCCCTTCGCTCGCGCGTAATTCGCGCCCGGTTTCAATCAGCGAAAGAAATTCGCGGCACATGGAGTCGTCGAAGACTCCGTCGTAGAGGAGGCCGGAGAGCTCTGCCGATGCGATGGAGGTGACGACGGCGTTGGGCGCGGCGTGGCGCAATTCGCTCGCGGTGTCGCCGAGGACCATCGCCAGAGGCACGAAATATACGTCGGGATTACCGGTGTCGAAACAAGCCTCAACGAAAGCCAGGGCAAATCGCTGGTCGTTTAAAGAGCTCCAGTTGATGATTCGAGTGGATTTGAGATGGCGAGACTTCCCCGCGAACCAGCGCTGCTTAACAAGAAATTCCGGAAGATTAAAGGTTTCCAGTCGCTGGCGGCTCGGGCCGTCGAAGATGCTTCCCCAGCCTGCAGCAACGTTCAGCGGCGACTGTTCAACGACATCTTCGGCGGGTTCCGCGGATTCGGCACGCTGCTGAAGTTCGAGCCACAAGAAACTGTAGGGAGCCAGCGTGAAGCGGTACGGCTGGCGCTCGATGGCCGGGAATTCTACATAGCCAAGCATCTCGACCGGTACCAAGCCCTCCAGCTTCGAGAGATCGAGATCGACGGGCTGAGCGAAGCGCGAAAGATTCGCGAGGCAGAGAACCTGTTCGTCTTCGTACGTCCTGAGATATGCGAGGATTTTGCGATTCGACGGATTGAGGAACTCGATGCCGCCGCGCCCGAAAACGCTGAAAAGTTTTCGCAGGGCGATCATGTTGCGCATCCAGTTCAGGAGCGAAGAGGGATCGCCCTGCTGCGCTTCGACGTTGATCGCTTCGTAGCCCCAGACTGGATCCATGATCACGGGACTGTAGAGGCGGGCAGGCACAGCTGTGGAGAATCCGGCGTTGCGGTCGCCGTTCCATTGCATCGGAGTGCGGACGCCGTTGCGATCGCCGAGGTAGATGTTGTCGCCCATTCCGATTTCATCACCGTAGTAGAGAATGGGCGTTCCGGGGAATGAGAGAAGCAAACTATTCAAAAGCTCGATCCGCCGGCGATTGTTGTCGACGAGAGGAGCTAAGCGGCGGCGAATGCCGAGATTGATGCGCATCCTGGGATCGGCGCTGTAGGCGAGATACATGTAGTCGCGCTCGTCGTTGGTGACCATCTCGAGCGTGAGTTCGTCGTGATTTCGGAGGAAAAGGCCCCACTGGCATGTGTCGGGAATCGGGGGAGTTTGGGCGATGATGTCGGTGATTGGCAGGCGGTCTTCCTGGCGGAGGGCCATGTAGATGCGCGGCATCAGCGGGAAATGGAATGCCATGTGGCATTCGTCTCCATCGCCGAAGTAAGGGCGAACGTCAGGGGGCCACTGGTTGGCTTCAGCCAAGACCATGCGGTTGGAATAATCAGCGTCAATCTCGCGCCGGAGGCTCTTAATCACGGCGTGAGTTTCCGGCAGATTTTCGCAGCTGGTTCCGTCGCGCTCGACGAGATAGGGAATGGCGTCGATGCGCAGGGCGTCGACTCCCATGTCCAGCCAGAACTTCATTACCTTCAGAACCTCGGCGACGACTCTTGGATTGTCGTAGTTGAGATCCGGCTGGTGAGAGAAAAAGCGGTGCCAGAAGAATTGCTTGGCGACGGGATCCCAGGTCCAATTCGATCTTTCGGTATCGGAGAAAATAATTCGAGCGTCCTTGTATTTCTCTTCGGTGTCGCTCCAAACGTAAAAGTCTCGTTCGGGTGAACCAATCGGCGCCTGACGGGCGGCCTGAAACCAGGGATGCTGGTCAGAGGTGTGATTCACGACCAGTTCGATCATCACCTGCAGACCACGCTCGTGAGCTGCGCCCAGGACGGCCTTGAAGTCGTCGAGCGTGCCGTACATGGGATGAACGTTCATGTAATCGGAGATGTCGTAGCCATCGTCCTTGAGAGGCGACGGAAAGAAAGGCAAAAGCCAAATGCAGGTGACGCCAAGATCCTGCAGGTAATCCATTTTCTGAAGCAGGCCGGGAAAATCGCCGATGCCGTCGGCGTTGCTGTCTTTGAAGGCGCGCACGTGCAGCTCGTAGACGAGTGCGTCCTTGTACCAGAGAGGATCCGATGCGCTGCCGGGCAGCTTTGCCATGTCGCTTTTCCCCGAGTGTCAGGTGGCGCTTGAAGATTCTGGCCGGAAAATCACGATTCCAAGAGGCGGAAGCGTCATATTCAGTGAAAAGGGGCGGCCGTGAATCGGGAGAGGCACCGTCGATAGGCCGCCGAAATTTCCTTGCCCGGAGCCGCCGTATAAGGGTGCGTCACTGTTCAGAATTTCTTTCCAATAGCCTTCGAGTGGAACGCCGACTCGATAATTCTGGCGTACGACCGGCGTGAAGTTACAGACAAACAGAAGCTGTTCGTTTGGGTTCTGTCCGCGGCGAAGAAAGCTGATGATGCTTCGCTGAAAATCCTTGCAATCAACCCATTCGAAGCCGGCTGAATTGAAGTCCATGGTATGCAGCAACGGCTCGCCGCGATATAGCGTGTTGAGATCGCGAACCCAGCGCTGCAGCCCTGAGTGAGAAGGGTGTTCGAGCAGATTCCATTCGAGGCTGGCATCGTGGTTCCACTCCGACCATTGGCCAAATTCGTCGCCCATGAATAGAAGCTTTTTTCCTGGATGGCCGAACATGAAGCCGTAGAGAAGGCGGAGGTTCGCAAATTTCTGCCAATCGTCCCCGGGCATTTTACGAATCATGGAACCCTTGCCGTAGACGACTTCGTCATGCGAGAAGGGCAGGACGAAATTTTCGGCGAAGGCGTAGACTAGGCTGAAGGTGATCTCGTTGTGATGGTAGTTGCGGTATACAGGATCCTGCGACATGTAGTTCAGCACATCGTGCATCCAGCCCATGTTCCACTTCAGACCGAAGCCGAGCCCTCCGAGATAAATGGGACGCGATACCTGGGGCCAGGAGGTGGATTCTTCTGCAATCATCATCGTATCGGGGTAGGCGCCGTAGACGTGCTCGTTCAGAGTGCGTAGAAAATGAACTGCGTCGAGGTTTTCTTTTCCGCCGAAACGGTTGGGTATCCACTGGCCTTCGCGGCGGCCGTAATCGAGATATAGCATTGAGGCGACGGCGTCGACTCGAAGGCCGTCCACGTGATATTTGTCCAGCCAAAATAGCGCATTGCCGATCAGAAAATTCTGGACTTCGTTGCGGCCATAGTTGAAGACGAAGGTGTTCCAGTCCGGATGCTCGCCCTGCCTGGGATCTTCGTGTTCGTAGAGATGCGATCCGTCGAAGTAACCGAGTCCCGCTTCATCCTTTGGAAAATGTGCCGGGACCCAATCCAGAACTACGCCGATTCCCCGTTGATGAAGATAGTCGACGAGGTACATGAAGTCGTCGGGCGTTCCAAACCGGCTGGTGGGCGCGAAATAGCCGAGGGTCTCGTATCCCCAGGAACCGTCGAAGGGGTGCTCCATTACGGGAATCAATTCGACGTGCGTGAAACCAGAGTCGTGAACGTAATCGGCAAGGAGAGGGGCTAATTCGCGATAGGTGAGCCAGCGATTATTTTCGTCCAGTGCGCGTTTCCAGGAACCGAGATGCATTTCATAAAAAGATAGCGGAGAGCTGAGAGAATTGCTGTTTGTGCGATTCTTCATCCAGGCTTCGTCATGCCAGGAATAGTTCTCCAGATTCCAAACGCGCGAAGCCGTCTGCGGACGAATTTCCGAGGCGAAGCCGTAGGGATCCGCCTTGTCGACCTTGTAATCGCGATAGCGCGATTCGATATGATATTTGTAGCTGGCGCCTTGAGCGATATCCGGAACAAAACCTTCCCAGATTCCTGCGGTGGACGGCTGCATGACCGCGGTATTCGGGTTCCAATTGTTGAAGTCACCGATGATTGAGACACGCTTCGCATTGGGCGCCCAGACGGCGAACTGGACGCCGCGCTTGCCGTCCATCTCGGTGACGTGAGCGCCGAGCTTTTCGTAGGCGCGGTAGTGAGTGCCTTCCGCGAGCAAGTAGAGGTCAAATTCGCTTATCGTCGATTGCAACTTCGCACTCCCTGGTACTTATTCTTTATTCGCCCGTAAAAACCCAACTTCATTGCCACTTTTCTGGCGCATTTTTGCGCACTAGAGGTAGTAGTCAAAATCACGCTCCGTGCGAACCAGACGGCGAACGCGCAGAATGTGAGCCGGGAGGCTTTCCGGCGTAAGCTCCACATAATTTCGTGAACCGTGCCACATGTACTGACCTTCGCCGAGCAAATCGTGAACCTGAAATTCGTGGTCGGCGCCCACGCCGATAGCGGCTAAATCGAGATTAACCCAGCCCGATTGCATGTGGAAGCAGTCGAGATTGATCACGACCACGATTACGTCAGAGAAATCCCTGGCGACCTTGCTGTAGCAGAGAAGCGACGGATTGTCCGTTCCGTGAAAGCGGAGGGTGCTATTGCTTTGCAGAGCTGGATTTTCTTTGCGGCTTCGGTTTACGCGGGCGATCAGATCGCTGAGGCTGCCGGCGGCGTGCAGGTCCCAGTGCCGGAGTTCATATTTCTCTGAATTCAGATATTCCTCGCTGCCTGGTTGCAGCGGGAGGTTTTCACAAAGCTCGAATGCGGGGCCATAGATGCCATAGCTTGATCCCAGCGTGGCCGCCAGAATCAGACGGATCATGAAGGCGGGGCGTCCCCCGGCCTGAAGAATTTGTGAAAGGATGTCCGGAGTGTTGGGCCATAGGTTGGGGCGAAAGAACTCTCTCACTTCTGTTTGCGTGAGCTCGGTGAAGTAGTCGGTGAGTTCCTCTTTTGTGTTGCGCCATGTGAAGTACGTGTAGGACTGAGAGAAACCCAGCTTCGCGAGCCGGTACATTACGTGGGGTCTTGTGAATGCTTCCGCAAGGAAAAGAACATCGGGGTGCTGAGCTTTGATGTCGCCGATTGCCCATTCCCAGAAGGCGAAAGGCTTTGTGTGGGGGTTGTCCACACGGAATATCCGGACACCTTGCTCAATCCAGAAATCGAAAACGCTTTTTAATTCGTCCCACAACGTTCGCCACTGCGGGCTTTCAAAATCCAGCGGGACAATATCCTGATATTTCTTTGGCGGATTTTCGGCGTACTGTATGGTGCCGTCGGGACGCTTGCGGAACCATTCCGGATGTTCGCGGACGTATGGGTGATCCGGCGAACACTGAAACGCGATATCGAGAGCGACTTCGAGTCCCTGCTTTTCTGCCGCTGCGCGAAAGTGCTTAAAATCTTCGAGGGTGCCGAGTTGGGGAAGAATGGATTTGTGGCCGCCCTCGGTGGATCCAATTGCCCATGGGCTGCCGGTGTCTGTGGGCTGCGGTTCCGTGGAATTATTTTTACCCTTTCGAAACGACCGCCCGATGGGATGAACTGGCGGGAGATATACGACGTCGAAACCCATCGAGGCGATATAGGGAAGAACTTTTTCGCAATCGCGAAATGTTCCATGACGTCCTGCTTGAGGCGAACACGAGCGGGGGAATACTTCATACCAGGTGGAGAAACGCGCTTTTTCGCGATCGACGGTGACACTCAGGTCTTTTTCGTAGCGGGTCGAGAAGCTGCGTACCGGATATTGTTGGACGACACCGAGCAGCTCTTCTTCGAGAGCGATACCCGCTCCTTCCGGCTTGTCTTTCGCTCCTCGCAACCGTTTCGCCCATTGGTGGAGAAGTTCGGCGTTGTTGGCAGGCGCTTGCGCCGCGGCTTCCTCGATCAGGTCAGCTCCTATCAATAGCTCGACATGGACGTCCTGCTGAGCAGCTACACGCTTGACGAGAGCGCTGCGCCAGGTCTGGAAATGGTCAATCCATCCTTCGATCGTGTACTGATACCGGCCGAGCTTCGCCACGAAGAATTCGCCGCGCCACCGATCGTTGGTTAGCGCCACCATCGGAGATGTAAGTAAATTCTTTGGGTCCTGCCAATAGAGCAGGCGGCAGGCGACTTGGTCATGGCCGTCTGCAAAAACAGCGGCTTCAACACGCACCGTGTCACCCACAACGCGCTTGATGGGAAATCGCCCGCAATCGATTTCCGGAGCTACGCCCTCGATAACGACACGACGCCTGCCTTCTGTTTGCTGGTCTACTGGCCGGTCTGGCACTTGCTTTTTGGCTCCTGATTGGAGCGCATGCATCCGCCCCGTGTTCCCCATCTTTAATATAAGCATCCCAATGGGTTTGCTATCCACTTAAGATTGTTTTGAAATGGCCGGATCAGCACTGCGATCATCACTAAAATATTCTCCTGTGCGGAGGAACCACGCAATCAGGTTAATTCCCCCTCTTTCTTAAGGGCGCCAGACCTGATTGTGGCTGATAACATGTTGTCCTGCGTGAGGTAACAAAATCCTCGATGAGGGACTCAACTAGACGTGACTGCTTATGATGGAGCCTTGGGCGCGGAGCTTGTAGGCGAGAACTCGTGCAACTTTCTCGTATGGGCGCCGCGCGCTCGAAGGGTTGAGGTATGCATTGTCGAGCCCAGGGCGCGTGCCGTTCCCATGCAGGCTGCCGGATGCGGGTATTTTCACGCTGTGGTGGAAGGCATTTCGGCTGGTGCGCTGTACCGGTATCGTCTCGACGGGGAAAAGGAAAGACCCGATCCCGCGTCGCGATATCAGCCGCAAGGCGTTCACGGGCCGTCGCAAATCATAGATAGCGGCTTTCACTGGAACGATTCCCGGTGGCGAGGAATTCCTCTTGAAAAGTATGTTCTGTACGAACTTCACGTGGGCACATTCACGCCGGAGGGAACCTTCGACGCGATCATTTCGCGGCTAGCAAGGTTGAAAGATCTCGGAGTGACCGCAGTCGAATTGATGCCGGTGGCGCAATTTCCAGGCGATCGCAACTGGGGCTACGACGGAGTCTATCCGTATGCAGTGCAAGCATCCTATGGCGGCCCTGCCGGACTAAAGCGACTTGTCGATGCCTGTCATCGACATGGAATCGCAGTGGCGCTCGATGTCGTTTACAATCACCTGGGCCCGGAAGGAAATTACTTAGCCGATTTCGCTCCTTATTTCACAGATCTTTACAAAACGCCTTGGGGACAGGCGATTAATTTCGCCGATGCCGAGAGCGACGATGTACGGCGCTATTTCATCGATAACGCGCTGCAGTGGGTAAGCGATTACCACATCGATGCTCTTCGGCTGGATGCCATCCACGCGATTGTCGATCCCTCCGCGCGAACATTTCTCGAAGAGCTGAGCGTAACCGTTCATGCGAAGGCGAAGGAACTCGGGCGGAACGTTTACCTGATCCCGGAGGACAATCGCAACGATGCGCGAGTGGTGAAATCTCCTGAAATAGGTGGATGGGGATTCGACTCGGTTTGGAATGACGATTTCCACCATTCCTTGCACGTGCTTTTGACGGACGATCGGGACGGCTACTATGAAGATTTTTGTGGAGTAGGCGATCTAGCGGGAGCTTATCGAGAAGGCTTCTTATATTCCGGCCGCTATTCCAAATACCGCCGTAAGCGTTATGGAAGTTCGTCGGAGCAGATTCCGGCTAAGCGTTTCGTGGTCTTTTCGCAGAATCACGATCAGGTCGGAAATCGGCGCGATGGTGACCGGCTGCCGCAATCGCTGTCTTTCGAGCAATTGAAGCTTGCCGCCGGGACTGTGCTTCTCTCGCCGTACATTCCTATGCTCTTTATGGGTGAAGAGTACGCCGAGCCAGCGCCCTTCAAATATTTCGTCAACCATGGAGACCCGGCTCTGATTGAGGCGGTGCGCGAAGGACGGAAGAAAGAATTTGCGGATTTTGGCTGGGCTGGAGACATTCCCGATCCTCAGAGTGAGGCAACATTCCTCGGTTGCAAACTGCACTGGGATTTGCAGGCCGAAGGGCGGCATCGCGTCCTTTGGGATTTCTACCGGGAGCTGCTTCGCTTGCGACGCGACGTATTGCCTCTGGCGAATCTTGATAAGAAAGCTATGGAGGTCACGCCGCTCCCCGATCAGAAAGTACTGTTGGTCAGGCGGTGGGATGCGGGTCTTCAGATCCTTATTATCCATCACTTCGATCAGGCTCCAAGAAACGTCAATATGCGAATTCTCACAGGGAGCTGGCATACGGTTCTCGATTCGAATGAGGAACGCTGGGGCGGCGGAGGCGGTTCTGCAACCACGGTACTTCGGTCAAACGGCGAAGCGGCGCTTTTATTAAACCCCTGGGCATTTCTTGTTCTCATACAGGACACGCAGGTCAGCGAATAAGGGAAACCCTCCTACCGGTATCGAATCTCCTCTGCAACGTATCGAATTTAACTCACACCAATGGCGTTTGCCTTTTCCCCTTGCTTACCGAGAGGAGTAGTCGTATGCTTCCTCGGTAACCGAGAGGGGAGCGCATTGAGCAAACCATCCGATTTAGTTCAGGGCACGCTGGACATGTTGCTACTGAAGATTCTTGCCCTGGAGCCGCTCAACGGCTTCGCGGTGAGCGAGCGTCTGAAGCAAATTTCTGGAGACGTGCTGCAAGTCAGCGATGGTTCGCTTTACCCCGCTCTGCATAAGCTCGAGCAGGAAGGTTGGATTACCGCGGAGTGGAAGACGACCGTGAACGGCCGTCGCGCGAAATACTATTCGCTTACGCGGTTGGGACGGAAGAAACTCGAAAAGGAAACCGACAACTGGGGGCGGCTGTCGAGTGCAATTTCGCGAGTGGTCAAGCTGAAGGAGGCTTGAACCCGCGAGGGGCGCAAGGAGGCACACATGCGGCCGAAACATTGGATCTACACCGTTCCACTTACGCTGCGTTCGCTATTTCGCCGGCGCGTGACGGACCAGGAACTCGATGAGGAATTGCAGTATCACGTGGAATGCAGGACGCAGGAAAACATCGCTAAAGGAATGATTCCGGAAGAGGCGCGGCGCGCGGCGTTGCTCGAGATGGGCGGAGTGGAGAGGCGCAAAGAGGAATGCCGCGAGACTCGCAAGGTGAATTGGCTCCAGAACGTCGCGCAGGACATTCGCTACGGTCTTCGCATGCTGCGTAAGTCTCCCGGATTCACGCTCGCGGCTATCTTGACGATTGCCCTCGGCATCGGAGCGACGACCGCGATTTTCAGCGTCGTTGATGCCACGCTATTGCATCCTCTTCCTTATCCGCAACCGGAGCAGCTCGTGAGCGTCGAGGATGATCTTCCCGGCGTGGGCGCGCAGGACGTGGGTATATCTGTTCCTGAGTGGCAGGATTTCGAGCGCTCCGGAATTTTTCAACACGTCTCGCCGATCGGTGGCGGGTCTGTGAACCTCACGGGATCATCGCAGCCTATGAGGATCTTCTTTGCCGCTGTGCCGCCGAATTATTTTGCTCTAATAGGGGTAAACCCGCAGCTGGGCCGCTCGTTCAATCCTGAAGATCGCACGCCCGGATTTACTCTGGAATGCCTCATCAGCGACGGGTTGTGGAAGCGAGCGTTCGGGGCGGACCCGCAGGTTCTGGGACGAAGCATACGTCTCGACAACGATTTGTATCAGATCATCGGCGTGATGCCGGCTGGTTATCACGACCCGGGCCGAACAAACGAAGAAAGAAACACCGAAATGTGGCTGGCAACGGGTTTTGCAGGTGCGCCTGCCCCACTGCCGCAGCGCAACTTGAGGATTCTTCCCAACACGATCGCGCGGATCGCTCCGGGGCTGACGGTGAAGACGGCGCAGAGCCGGCTGGATGCGTTAGTCGCATCGCTGCAAAAGCAGTTCCCTGTCGATTATCCGGAGCAGAGCGCGTGGAGGGTGCGGCTGGAGCCGCTCCAGGAAACCGTGGTGGGAAATGCCCGCCAGTCGCTAATTCTGCTGCTTGCGGCTGTTGGACTGGTGCTGCTGATCGGGTGCGTGAACGTTGCAAATCTGCTTCTTGCTCGCGCCAGCGCGAGAGGGCGCGAGATGGCTGTTCGGCAGGCGCTGGGAGCCGCGCGAACGCGGTTGATAGCGCAATTGCTCACCGAAGGCTTGCTCCTCTCGCTCGGGGGAGGGATCGTCGGACTGGCGATTCTTTTCTGCACCAGGGGATTTCTGGTGCGACTTGTGCCGGACAGCCTGCCACGGCTCAACAACATATCCATCAATTGGCCCGTTTTGCTTTTTGCGCTCGCAGCCACTATCGCTGCCGGCCTGATTTTCGGCTTGGCTCCTGCGCTGTATATCGGGCGGCCGGATTTGACCCGCGTGTTCAAACAGGAAGGACGCGGCTCGACGGGTTCCGGGGAACAGGCGCGCACGCGGCGCGTGCTGGTGATCACGGAATTTGCTCTGTCTCTGGTGTTGATGATTGCCGCGGGTCTTTTGCTCCGCAGTTTTGCGGATTTGTTGAATGTGCGACCGGGCTTCGACCCGCAGAACGTAATGGCTGTTCGCACGTGGCTGCCCGTGCCAAACGATCCGGCCACCGATATTTACGGGACGACCGCTCAGGAGGCGCCGTTCGTACGCGAACTGATTCGCCGCAGCAGGACCATGCCCGGCGTGAAAGAAGCAGCCGTCGGTGACCTCGCGGCCATTCCATTAGGTCATGGTCGAAACGATTTAAACCCATACCGGATGACTCTCGAAGGGCAGGAGATCCAAAGCGAGCAGGCGCCCCTCGTCGAAGTTTCAGAAGTGACTCCAGAATATTTTCAATTACTGAGCATGCCACTGCAGCGCGGCCGTTTGTTCGCCGAAATGGATAACGAAAAAGCGCCTCCCGTGGCCGTGATTAATCAGGCTTTCGCGCGTACGTACTGGCCAGTCGGCGATCCTATCGGCAAGCACGTCCAGCTGAACAGGATGCGCGGCTCCCGAGGGCATCCTCCGTGGACGACAGTCGTCGGAGTGATCGCGGACGCTCGAACAGAATCGCTGGCAGAAGAGAGCACGCCACAGATTTATCTGAGCTTGTATCAGATGCACCCTAAAGACCTGGCAATATTTTTACGCGGAAAGCTCGATCCTGCCACCACACCCGCCGAGTTGCGGCGGCAGGTGCAGTCCGTGAATCCCGAGCTTCCGGTTTTTGGCGCACAAACCCTCGCCGAAGCAGTGTCCGCGTCTCTCTCCGAAAGGCGATTTTCGATGGAGATAGTTGGACTGTTCGCGCTGACGGCATTGCTTCTGGCAGGGCTCGGAATATACGGAGTAATTTCGTACATCGTAAGTGAGCGCCGCCACGAAATTGGCATTCGGCTCGCACTCGGGGCGCAGAACCGGAACATCTTGCGGATGGTTCTGCGTCAAGGTTTGGGGCTCGCGATTGCTGGTGCTGTGATTGGGCTTACTTGTGCGCTGATCGTGGCGCACTTAATGGCAGGACTGCTTTACGGCGTACGGCCAACTGACCCGCTGACGTTTGCGGGTGTCGCTCTCCTCCTGATCGCTGTTGCTTTGCTTGCCTGCTACATTCCAGCGCGGCGAGCGATGAAGGTCGACCCGATCGTGGCCTTGCGATACGAATGACGAAGGGCCGCATGTTTATAGTGGAAGGCATTTCGCCCCAGTGAGGGAAAGATCGAGGCGTTCATGGGCTGGCGGAGGGGGTGGGATTCGAACCCCGAACCCACATTGATAATGCGTAAGTTATTGATTTTTAATGCCGGTAGAAACGTCCAAAACGGCAGAATTGGTACTACTCCGTACAATTTTGTACAAAAACCATTTGGGTCCCTATACCGCCAATTAACTTTTGGACGCAAAACAGGCGAAATTGTTGGTCACACTGCAAATTAGACTGCAAAACTAGATGATTAGATTTTTGGGCGACATCGGCAACACTGGCAACAATCTCCGGTACTGACTGATTTTGCGTCAAAGTGGACTCCAGTTATACCGCCTTCTTCGAGAACATCGGTTAATGAAGGGCTAAAGCATCTGTGCTCAAGAGAAATTGACGGAAGAGACTGTAAGCCGGATTCTCCGGGGTAAATTGCAAACAAACAAGTTGTTCAGAATCAATCAGCATTGAGTGTCAAAGATGTCAGTTTTGGTAGTGTGGGCAGGTTTAGCGTCACACCGGCGTCACAAATTTTGATACACCGTTCTGAGGAAAGTTCCACCCGATGCTGATTGAGCTGAAATTGCGCCGGTAGCCCGCCCAGCGCGTTGCACTCGAAGTTGATATTAGCGGTCGTTTCCGCATCTCAAAATAAGACCAGAGCCCTTTGTACCACCCAAACGCGCATATCTGCGAGCGCCCAGCGCCGAGTGAGGCGATTGTGGGCAGCTCACGGCTGAAAGTTCGGCTTAATTGTTAGCAAGTCTTCAGCCGCGTTCCGTGTCTTGTTAGCAAGCCACAGCAATGCAGTGTCCGACCTTGCGTCCATCGGCGGCTCGATAGAAAATCACCCACATCATGCCGAGCATATTTCTCACCTTCAGATGCCGCCAATGTCAGCAAGGTAGGTGCGTCTCAGCGATATGGTGGGACATTCGCGCAATTAATGAACTCAAAGACAAGGATTTCTCAGCGCGCTGTCCTGACTGTGGGCATCAAGACGTATTTTTTGGCATCGAGGCTATCGAGATTTGTCATGGGGAACTGTCACCTATCGAGCGAATGGAGTTGGATGAAGAAGAGCTGCGGGAGTTTGGACTGGACGAAGAAGGTGAACGTGAAGAATAAATATTGCTCAAGCGTCAAAACTGGTGAAGCGGTGCCATGGAATTCCCCGAACAGCGATATCGGCGCGCTGCCCTCAAGACTGCTTTGACCGCGCCGTCATTTTTATTTTGTCGTTATGAGTCATACACCACGTTCATTGCTTCTCTGCCCTCAGTACTCCTTCTTCGCGCCGTCCGGCTGAATCTCGAACTTGCGGAAGTGCGTGGGACTCATTGGGTCCCATTCAAATTGATACTTGAAGCCTGAACTGACGCGCAACATCACCTGAGCCTCAATCGCTTTGAAAGCCTCGTCAAGCGAAACACAGTGTATTGGGTCTTCTGGTTTGAGCGTGGTCGCCCTGTTCTCAAATGACTTCATCGCCTCATTCCAATACCCATGTTCCTCGGTCACCAGCCAACATTTGATGGGGTCAGTCGCACTCGGGAGAACTTCAGCGATTATCTTGTACAGTTCAGAAGGCTCCGTGAAGGGGTCTGGCGTGTTGTACAGAACCTGTGGAATGGTAGCTCTGTGATGAGGCATGACTTGCGGAGTGTAGTTGAATGAAAATCCAATTGGAAGCAGCAGACCATCAGAGCGGCTGTCTCGGCGTAAGTGCACATTCGCACTAGGTACAAAGCACCGAACGGACAACGATACGAATTCATCGCGAAGGCTAAGTCTGATGTGGCGGGAGATTGTAAGGCTCCCCGCTAATTTAGACAGTCAGGGCCTCCGAGTTTAGGTCAGTTGCAAAAGCCAAGAAGGCCTCGTGCGGAGTGCGATTTTGGACTCCGCGGTGAGGCCGGTCGTGATTGTATTCCTCGATCCAACGAGCGATCGAAGTTCGCGCTTCTTCCAAGGTTCGATACTCCGCCGTCCAGACTTCCTCTTCTTTCAAGCTGCGATGGAACCGTTCGATGTAGCTGTTGCCTTCCGGGTGATGATACGCCGTCCTCCGATGGGTGATGCCGAGTCTCCCCAACGTCTCCAGGAAGCGCGAAGAAGTGAACTGCGTTCCATTGTCGGTGGTCAGCGTCACGTTCGCTGCACGGCTGCCCTCGGGCAGCCGCGCCAAGACGGCTTGCTCTACCGCAGCCAGTGCATCTTCGGTTCGGCAACGGTGTGAGAGATTCCATCCCACGATCTCCCGCGTGCAGCAGTCGATCACGCACACCAGATACGCCCAGCCCACTGCCGGCCCCGCCCAGATCTTCGTCATGTCCGACTGCCAGATCTGATTCGGCTCGGCTGCTTCCACACGGCCCCACTCTTTCTTCCTGCGAGCCCGCAAACGGCGGGAACGCACCAGCAACCCACGTTCTCGCATCACCCGCAGGACACGTTTGCGATTCACCGGGAGGTTTTCTTTTCTTCGCAACCACCAAGTCACGCGGCGATATCCATACGCGGGTTTTTCCCCGCACGCCACGACGATCTGTTCGTCGTACTGTCGATCGGCCCGGCTGCCTCGCGGCTTCTTTCGATAGTAGAGACTCGATCGACTGATGGCCAGAGTCGCCGCTACCAAAGTGGCCGTGTAGCCCTGCGTTAGCATCTCCCGCGCCTGGGAGTGAACTGCACCGCAGCTCACTCCCCCACGACGTTTTTTAGGATTTCGATCTCCAGCGACTTCCGCCCCAGCGTTCTCTCCAACTGCCGGATGCGATGGTCCTTTTCGGTTTCGGCCCCGGCAGCGCTTCTCCCCCCAAGCGCTGCCTTTGCTCCCTGCTCGGCTTCATCCTTCCAGCGATAGAACAGATTCGGAGCGATCCCGTGACGCCGACACGTCTCCGAGACGTTCCCGCTCTTGATACCTTCCTGCACGATCTGCCACTTCTCTTCCGGGGATCGATCTACGCGTGGTTTCCTGCCCATGTTGCCTCCTGTGGGGAGGCCCTGATCTTACCTAACTAAGGTGTCCAGTTTTAGCGGGGAGCCTTACAAGATACAACTCTTGGATGCGGACCACTTGAAGAATTCGCCTAAGAGCATTAACCGGCGCGAGGTTGAGCAAACCTCATAGACCCGTGGAGTTGCAACCCACACACCTTAAGGATTTCCGGGTATTTCCCCGGTCTCCGTTCACTCCTAAAGTGCCATTGAGGTGTCAGATGGCAAGCTGGACTCTGGAATGCAGCAACTGCGGATTGCCGTTCCAACATTCGGTTATCGCAGCGACAGTGATGAATTTCTTTTCCCCTATCAAACCTGATTTTCCGGCGGGTGGTAGCGAACTTCAATGCCCTAACTGTGGACAAACCGCGACGTATCAACGCACTGACCTTATTTATCGGGCTTGAGAATACTTCACTTCTTAGGATGCTTATCGGAAGGCGGTTCAGGATTCTTGGGTTCGGTCGCATGTTTTTCAGCTTCGATAGTGACTTCTACATCAGCACCCTTCTTCAGGGCTACCGGCTTGCCATTCTCGTCTTGCAGTGTATTTTCGACGCGAATCTCTTTGTAGAGGTCATCCGCTCCTTCGACTGCAATTTGCGCTTTATCGGGTATAGCTGGAAGCGGCCCCGGTATGATTTTTTCGACTTTTCCGGGAAGCGTGACCGACGGCTTTTCGGGAGCATCTTCAGACTTTCGTGGCTTATCACTCATCACGCGCTCCTTTACCATCCAGCGGATTCTACGCTCATTCTAGCGATATGGCTCTGCCAGTCAAAATCCTAACATCCGGCTCCCCATGCCCAAGCCCCCGCCCAACCTCAAAAAAAAACGCGCCAAAGCCATCGTTGATGACGCTGCTCAAAGTTCTCACCGAGTGTGAGAGATGTGGCAAAGAGGAATACATCGTGGGAGGCAAGCGGTCTGCGATGAGTGCAGAGCGTGGCGTAGACGCAAATAAGCTAAACTGACGCGAAATGTCCGATAGGATTACCACGCAGGAAGTCGCTAAGCTTCTTGGAATTGACCTCACAACCCTGCGGCTGCTGATGCGTAAGGGAAAAATAAAAGCACCGCCTGTCACATTTGACTCCAAGACTAACTCAATTGGTCGGATGTGGTCGGAAGACGACGTTGAGCAGGCTCGCAAGGTGCTGGAGAGCATCAAGACGTGAATAGCCAGCTTGAATAAAAATCCGGCTGGTCCGACAAAATACAGCCGAGCAACCTAGCTAGTTTTTCAAAGCCTGATGTCTGATTAGCGACAGTACCTTGCAACACGTCAGGAACCACGTCACGCTTACGCTGTTGGTGACCACAAGGGATGGTGAGCAGTGACCGTTAAAATAGATGGTCTTGAGCTAAAGGTTCAAACTTTCGGCATCATTCATTCGAGTGGTGAGGATGTTTCGTTCGTGCTAGAGAACGAAAAAGACAACCCGAAGAATCCCGTGCTACGTTTTGTTAGCCGTCCTGCATCCCCGAATACAGCGCACACGAATGATTTCTTGTACTTTTGCGTCAACGGAGCGATTCAGCGCATAAATTTTGCTTGGGGTTCAGATAGTCAGAAACCTTCGGCTTGGTCAGGGAAGCCCTTCATTCCAAGAGCGCCACGGAACTAGACCAACCGACGCCGTAGCTTTGACAATTCGGGAATTTCTCGAATCTCACAAATCCTGTATGGAAAGTCGCTCTCGCAGGAAAAGGGGCAGGGTAAAACACTTTATTACCGGGTGTTCGACCAAAACGGGCCACCCGCTCTCTGGCACACACTCCTATCGTGCGACTACCTGTTTAAAGGGACAGGTGTGCTTACGATGCAACGAGCACATTTGCATTTCGTGAAACACCAAATCCGAACAATCCATCTGCGTATGGAAACGATTGCGGACACTTCGCTTGCAAAGAGAAGCCGCGCTGCGTGAGCTACAGTTTTTTCTCCAAATACTTTTCGCTTGCAATCGGCGTTGCACGGGAGTAAACCGAAATTGAAGTGGCTAGTGCAAGGAGGAAATTAGGGGACGATAACTCCACCTGCCTAGACTCTTGACATCCGTTTACACACCGCCCTCGCGGTGCGCTACTACAGCGACGCTAGTAACTTCGCTGCGGGCTACGGACTACAGCAAACGGGGAACTGGTCCCAGTTCCCCTTTTGCATTTCTGGGCACCGATTCGTACTGCGGCGCGGATTTATCCTGTCGCCGCTTTCGCCATCCGTCCAGTGTTCGCGTATTTCTCAGACAACTCACGTTCCGCTTGCAGCCAGTCATCCACGTCGTGTCCATGAGCGCCGCCTCGCTCAATGTAGATTTGATAAGCGCGCAGCTCGATTTCTTCTTGTGTGGGATGTGCTTCGGCAGTGCGTGATTCGGTCCCAACTAGCGGGGATTTTTCTGTGGGTCTAGATGTAGTCAACATATCCTTGGCTCCTTTTGGAAGGATTTGCTGGGCGGTGGGTTCGCCGGACTGGAGAACTTCACTTTCTCCGGCATCAGATATTTAGACGCCGTGCGCGCAGGATGTCAAGTCGGTGCGGTGCATGTGGAATTTGACGCCGCAGCAAATTTCGTTATTTGCGAAGTTTTCCCGTCTCGGCGTTGAAATTCGCGTGCCATGTATCGAACGCCTCCTTCTGCGTTGCGAAATCGCGCTTGAATTTTGGTTCGCCTTTGGAAACGATGCGCCAGCGACGCGAATCTTCGTCAAGAAAGATAGCCGCTACCTCTGCGCCATGACGATTGCGGAGAATGATTTTGTTCATGGACATGTGCCTTTCCTGCCCAAAGTTTAACAGGTAATTGACTCACTGAAGGCGAAGTGGTTTTCGTGTCGTTTTTCTTACAGAACAGTTTGTGCGGAGCGGTCGGCGAGCGCTTGGGCTGCAGGTGATTGACTTTTCAGCGTGGAGAAGCCTAGCATTCAGTAACCTTGCTCATCTCTGTAAAGAAACCATCATCGCAAAGGTTCTGAATGCAAAACGCTTCAGTCTTTTTGTTGAGTGAAAGAAGCTCTAGCGAGGTAATCCTCATGCAGACGCTGCCCCCAATCCGCTGTATTCGGTGGCTACTGTTAGCAGTAGTGATGCTGTTCATACCACCTGTATCGTTCGGGCAAGGTGTTGGAATATCTATTACTGTCGCGCCTCCCGCGCTGCCGGTCTACGTACAGCCCGTTTGTCCCGGCGACAATTATATCTGGACGCCCGGCTATTGGGCTTACAGCGCCGACGACGAAGATTATTACTGGGTGCCCGGCACATGGGTGCTTGCGCCTACGCCCGGCTACCTGTGGACACCCGGATACTGGGGATGGAACGACGGAGCGTATCTATGGAACGACGGTTACTGGGGCCCCCACATGGGTTTCTATGGCGGAGTAAATTACGGCTATGGATATGGGGGAGAAGGTTATCAGGGCGGATATTGGCGGGGAGACAATTTTTACTACAACCGGACTGTGAACAACGTGAACGTCACCGAGATTCATAATGTGTATAACAAGACGGTGGTCAACAACTACAGCTCGGTAAACCGCGCTAGCTTCAACGGTCCGGGTGGAGTGGGCCGAAGACCGACGCCGCAGGAAGAAACTTACGCGCACGAGCAACATACACGGGCGACAGCAGCACAAACCGAACACCAGCACGCAGCGGCTTCCGACCGAAGTCAATTTGCTTCCGTGAACCACGGGAAACCCGCGGTCGCGGCGACGGCAAAACCGGGGAACTTCAAGGGCGCGGGCGTGGTGCCAGCCAAGGCCGCCGCTCCATACAAAGGCGCAACAGGTAAAGGCGCGGCAAACGCTAAGGGCGCGAACACAGCTGGTGGCGGCACGACTGTTAACCGCACCAGCGCTCCAGAACGTACGACTGCGCCCGAACATAACGCCAAACAGACAAACCCCGGTGCGACAAGTGAACACAAGAACACAAGCGCCGGAGCGAAACCGCCAGCGCATGAGAATACGACCCGCACAGAGAGCACTCCAAAAGCGCAGCCAAAGCACGAGGCCGCACCGAAACCGCAGCCAGAGCATGAAGCTGCGCCGAAATCCCAGCCAAAACACGAGGCTGCACCAAAATCACAGCCAGAGCATGAAGCTGCGCCGAAATCCCAGCCAAAGCGCGAGGCCGCACCGAAACCGCAGCCAGAGCATGAAGCTGCGCCGAAATCCCAGCCAAAGCACGAGGCTGCACCAAAATCACAGCCAGAGCATGAAGCTGCGCCGAAATCCCAGCCAAGGCACGAAGCTGCACCAAAATCACAGCCAGAGCATGAAGCTGCTCCAAAACCGCAGCCACAACACGAAGCTGCTCCACGACAGGAGCCACAACACGAGGCCGCACCGAAACCGCAGCCACAACACGAAGCTGCTCCACGACAGGAGCCACAACACGAGGCCGCACCGAAACCGCAGCCACAGCATGAAACTGCTCCACGACAGGAGCCACAACACGAGGCTGCTCCAAAACCGCAGCCACAACACGAAGCTGCTCCAAAACCGCAGCCACAACATGAAGCTGCGCCGAAACCGCAGAGCAAACCCGAGGAAAAACCGAAGCAATAAAAAGGGATGGCGAAAGCAGACCGTTTCTTGCTGCGCCCAACTTCGACATTTTCGTTCATAGCGGACGGTCGTGTGCCCCGCGCCGGGTGTGCATGACATTGCGCATATTGGGAAACTCAATGGTCTTGATTAGCTAAATTCTGCCTTCTAACTACAGCGCAATCTTCGAGGGCTGTTTGGTCTTCAAATTGCGCTTCGCCGTATCGACTGTGGACAGGGCCCGAGTAAACGCTACATCACTATTTTTGTGGGAACGGTGTTACTCCGACAGGCCGCCGCTCGCACTTTAAATCTAGGGGGGCACAGCCCAGAGAGCGAAGTAATGCGCAGACCTACCTCCTGCACCAATGAAGGGGAACATCCAGCAAGGTTCCGCGTGTGGCTGAGAAATGGCGGACCGGAATCCGTGCCTTCAACGTTCAACTGCTTCGTGCCAATGATTGACTGGGACAGGCGTTGGCAGAAATTCGAAAACGGTGTCGAGCCGATTTGTGTTTGCGAGGATGCCGCCAGAGAAATGGGTATTGTTCGGTAGCTTAGTAATATCTCGCGGCCAACTCTAGCGCCATCCTGTTCACGCTCCGAGAAGTCGGCGTTTTGCGACAGCTATCAACTTTCACGCACCTCCGCTTTTGCAACCACTGAATCGGCGAACGTTTAAATCTCCGTTGCCGATTCTTTCGGCATGCCTAGCTCTACAGAGTCGTTCACCGATTTGGGAAGACAAATAAATAATTTGCTGTATTGCTTTATTCTGCGACAAGTTAAATCCTGTAGCCAGCCGAGCTTTACCTGCCTTTGAAGATTCGTTGGCACACAGCCTGACCAGACTTAACGGGGGGAAAATGCACCCGACCTTCGCGATTTTTGCAATGCTGCCGGATGGTCAGCCGTTCTGGATAGAATCGGCTGAAACCCTCGAAGACGCAAGAGAGTGCTTAAGGGAAGTGGCTCGCAACGCTCCCGGAGATTGCTTCATTTATTCGGCGAAGAGAGGCGTGGAGGCACTTATCATCCATTCGGAATTACGGGAGCAGCTCAGCCAAGGCGCAGTCATCTCAAGTGGTTGACCAGCCGGAGTCCACCTTGAAACCAGCCAAGGTCTAAAGAGCAAGCGAGTGCCGTGCCGCCCAGTCGTGACCTTCCCGTTACCCCAAAAACACGCACCGGTTTGGCACTCAACCGCTCGCGCTTCATTGCTGAGTAGTTGCAGCTTTTATAGCAGGAATTAGGTCGGTAGTGAGCGTCATCTTATCCAGCAAAGTCACCGCCCCAAGACTCTTAGCAAGCGCATGCGTCCCCTCATCTTTCCAGAAAGAGATTGCAATCAATCGCGACCCTAATGTGTTCAACAGTGATTTGATTTCCTGAGGATTCACAGATGAGGTATCGGGCATGTGTAGGTCCATAACGACAATCTGCGGCTTAAGCTCGGTAGCACGTTGAATCGCTTCCTTAAAGTTGAATGCTTCTCCAACCGTGTGGATGTCTGGGTCGGAATCAAGCAGAAGCCGAATTGACGTGCGAACAACCTCTTTGTCGTCGGTCAGAAGAACGGTGATAGGCATAGCCGCCTCCCCGATTCTGCGGGAGGCGTAAATGTATATCATGTTAAAGCAGCGCCAAGAAACCTGTCAGTGCTCTTCGTACGGAACGAGCTGCGCGGAGGCACTCAACAGTACTTGGATTGCGTGACCTGAATTGCAAAAAAGCTCTTGAAACAAGAAAAATCATATTTTATTATTGTGGGTGGAAGACTTCCGCCGTCCCTCTTCACGAACAACATAAATGGACGGCTTATCGAACTATGGGAGGTTAACCCGTGAGCGAACTCAGCTACCCGGAATGGCAGACGGCTTATCAAGAGGCTCTTGTAGAAGTAGACAAACAAAAATTAGAAGCCAAGATTCACCTTGCTGAGTGGAAAATCTTTCAGCGCCTTCAAACGATTTCCGCCGATAGCGACCACCATGGGGAAAGGTCGGCGATTGCCGACGCAGTGAATGCTCTATATGTCCTGAAACGCGACACGCTCAACTACCCCGATTGGAATCCCCAATAGCAAAGCGGTTTGCGAGGAGTATCTACGTCATCTGCAGCTACCGGTGCAAAAGCAGGCAGAACCATTCTCGTTGTGGACGATAACCCGCTCATCAGGAAAATGGTCTGCGCGGCGTTTGTCTCATCTGGTTTTGATTTCTGCGTACATGCTGAGAACGGCGCGCATGCGCTTGTCGAAGCAGAGCGGGTCAAACCGAGCGTGATTATTTTGGACCTTTCAATGCCCGTCATGAACGGGCTGGAAGCCGCACCTCAATTACATCGTATTCTTCCCGAAACGCCGATTGTGCTGTACACGCTCCACGAACCCGCCAAGCTGGCGAAGACAGATATTTCAAGCATGGGCATCTCTTTCGTGGCGTCCAAGGATGAACCGCTTCAAAGTCTGGTTTCCAAAGTGGAGAGTCTCGTTTACGGAAAATGAGTTCTGCAGGCGCGAGACTTGCCATGTACGTGGGCTACCGTCGCGGTCTACACGCTCTCACATTGTGTCTTCGGGCTCGCCTGTTGCCAGTACCCGTATACGCATCGCGTTTCACCGCGCGAGCAATCGTGCGTATCGTGAATAACGCCATCAATGACCGCAGTGAGATGTTTTGAAACGCTAACAATGAGTCGGCCTGAAGGAAGTTCATCGGCTCGCAAGTGAACCGTGCAGCCGGAACCGATTTGCATCGTGGGCGTCCATTTCCATCTAAGCGATTCCATCAGCCACTTGATTGCGGATTTGTGAACTCCGGTTCGTGCATTGCTTGTACCCCGCTTGCGTTTGCCCGTTCGTTCGCGGGCCGACAACTTGTTAACAAGGTCGTAGATTTCCTGATACGGCAGCCCAGTCGCAATCGCTGCGGAGCGCACCACACAATCTCCAGCGCTTCCCTTATAGCCAGCAGCGACTCTCCCGCCGTCATTAAACTGAAACTTCATTCTTAGTCGTCAATATCGTATATTCCCGCGCCCGGCGTGCCTTTGGGCGCAAATCCGGCCACTAATGGCCGAGGCTCATCGGCCAAGGTCGCGGGATGGCGACAGTCATCAGCACAAAGCCGAGCAGTGCCATGTTCTTCATGAAATTGACCATCTCCGTCATCTTGGCTTGCGGCTCCTGAACCGCCCAGAAATTGTGAATGGGGAAGGAAACGCCCAAAAGAAAAATTACCAGCAAAACTGCACCGACTGTCGGGTGATAGCCGAGGAGCAGGCTCGCTCCCCCCAGAACGAGCAGCACGCCGCTTCCGCCCACTGCGAGTCCGGGCAGTGGCGTGCCTTTGCTCTTGGCGTACCCGGACATCATGCCAAGCTTGGCGAAGTGATTGAAGCCGTTCATGAGGAAAAAGCCGCCCGCGATGATGCGACCGATGAGGAACACGATGTCGAAGATATGGCCTGCGTTATTCATCTTGCCCTCCTTGGATTCGCGCAGTCTGGAATTCGATTTTGGCTGCTCGCCGCCAATATACACCCGGACGCATCGCCCGGAACGGGTCGCGGCTCTGGCCGCGTCGTGCCATACCCTCTGCCATGCTAAGCAGCAGCTTTCGGTCTTGCTCATCCATTTGCAAGAGCGCATTCAGGTGACTGCTTCACGGGACACTCCATATTTACGATTGAGCGGCACTGAATTGCGGTCGAAAAGCGGCTGTTGAAGGGAAATCCCTCCTTGCTATAATTCCAGCCAGAGAGCGAAACCCGTTCGTGTCGGACGCAGTTAAGAATCTTGCCTATTTATTCAGGGCCAGCAACAGGGTACGACCAGTCATGTTGCTTGGTGCGGGAGCATCTTTTCGCTCTGGAATCCCGCTCGCTGAGGAATCTGTCCGCAGGATTGCACAGGCAGCATATGCGCGGGTCAAATTGGGCCTCCGCGTCCATGATTCCCGCGTCATGCTGAGCGATTGGCTGCCATTTCTTCAAAGTCAGAGTTGGTTCATCCAAGACCCTACACGCTTTGCTGAGAATTTCCCTCTCGCGGTCGAGCATTTCCTCGTACCACGAGAGTTTCGTCGGGATGGGCCAGAAGCCGGATGCGAAACTCACGCCGGAGATTGCACGGGAACTCTGCCAGCGGACAGGGAGTGCTGCTGTCCTAAACGGTTCGATAGCGCAGATTGGGACGCAATATCTTCTGACCCTGAAGGCCGTTAACTGCTCCAGCGGGGAAACTCTGGCGAGCACGGGAGCTCAGGCCAGCGACAAGAATCGTGTGCTTGACGCACTGGGAAAAACAGCTTCGGACATTCGAAACAAACTTGGCGAATCTCTGAGCACGGTCCGGAAATTTGATACCCCCCTCGAACAGGCCACTACGCCATCACTGGAGGCTCTTCAGGCCTTCAGCTCGGGCTGGAGGTCCTTGGTAGGAGGTGATTCCGCTGCCGCCGTACCGTTGTTTGAACGGGCCATCAAACTCGACCCAAATTTCGCCATGGCTTATCGCCAACTCGGGGTGTGCTACATCAATCTCGGCGAATCCAGCCTAGCGATTGAGAGCACACGGAAGGCCTTCGAACTGCGTGGTCGCGTGAGCGAGAGAGAAAGATTGGCCATCGAGGCTAACTACTACTTCGTTACCACCGGCGACACCGAGAAAGTAAAACAGAGCCTTGAAGTCTGGGCGCAGACATATCCAAGAGACTGGCTGCCGCGGACCTTGCTGGGCGTTGTCTACGAGTTGGTTGGGCAATATGACAAATCACTTGCAGAATTCCGCGAATCTTTCCGCTTGTCATCTCAGAGCGGCTTAACATACGCGAACATCGTTGGCGCTGACATTTTCCTGAATCGCCTTGACGAGGCTCGCACCACCATTGAGGAAGCGATAGCGAAGAATTTGGATTCTCCTCTTCTGCGCTTTAGCCTGTACATGCTTGCCTTCCTACAGGACGACACAGCGGCGATGGGACAGCAAGTGCGCTGGAGTGCGGGCAAACCGGGTGTGGAAGACGTGTTTCTGGCGAACGAAGCTGATACAGCCGCCTATTTAGGACAGATTAAGAAGGCCCGGGAGTTTTCCCGTCAAGCGACCGTCTCAGCCGAGCGTGCGGGAAAAAAAGAGACTGCGCAGAGTTACAAAATCAATGCGGCACTGCGTGAAGCGCTGTTTGGCAACACGACTGAAGCCCGTCAGCGCGTCAATTCCGCACTCGGGCCTTCGATGAGCCAGGATGAACAGAATGGAGCGGCATTAGCGCTGTCCTTCATAGGAGATACGGTGCGTGGACAATCGTTGGCTGACGATTTGGCCATGCGCTTTCCACAAGATACTATCGTTCAGTTCAGCTATCTGCCGACCTTGCGAGCTCAGCTCGCCCTCAACCGCGATTCCCCACTGAAGGCAATCGAGGTTCTTCAGCCCGTCCTACCATACGAGCTAGGGACCAAGGCCACTCTCTATCCCGCCTACGTGCGCGGCGAAGCCTATCTGGCCGCGCGTCAGAGCAAAGAAGCCGCCGTTGAGTTTCAGAAAATCCTTGACCATCGCGGGGTCGTAGTGAACGGACCTATCGGAGCACTCGCACATCTCGGCCTCGCACGTGCCTATGCCTTGCAGGGCGACACCGCCAAAGCCAAGGCCGCATATCAGGATTTCCTAACGCTTTGGAAAGATGCGGATGCCGATATTCCCGTGCTCGTTGGTGCGAAATCCGAATACGCCAAGTTGAAATAAGTGGTTTGCCCTTTCTAAACTGCGGGTCCAATCATTCGGTGCCGCAACCGACCTAAGATTCGATTCAAAAGATGGCTGCGTCCAAGACTTGACAGGATAGGCGGGCGGCGTCCGTCAATTTTTTCCAGTGCTCTGCGAATGCGTGCGTCGCGGCCTGCGGAAATGAACCCCCTTCGGAGCGTTGCCAGCGCTTCGCCGTCACGTCCTGCTTGGTGATATACCTCGGCGAGATTTAAATAGAGTTGGGGGTGGTTCCACTTTATTTCAAGAGCTTCCCGACACAGCTTCTCGCCAGCAAGATAACGCTTCTCAGCCACAGCAGAGAGCATGCCTACATACGAGAGAAAAAACGGATTCTGCGGCTCCGCCTTTAGAGCACGGCGGATGTGCGCGAGTGCAATGCCCTTGTGCTCATCATAAAGGTGTCTGAGGCACTCCGCGAATTCTGCGAGCCCTAAACCAGTCGGCGCGTGCGGCCCCATCTCGTCTAACATGTGGCTGTTCCCCCAAAGACGAGCTTCGAATTTCAATTTGGAGACTAACGCTAGCTATCCAAACGGGTCACGCGTATGGCACGCTCATTTGCCCAAAACTCTACTGTCCCGTGGGACAGGCCAAGATGTTTGTAATTTGCGAACAGTTTGCGGTGTTTTCGCACGCAATTTCACCCCGTCATCTCCAGATGGTGTGAAACGTTTACACTTACGAAACCAGTTTAATAGCGCTATTTGCCTGCCGCCGTCACCGGCACTATCGTGGCTGAATGGAGGGGCGAGTGAACAGAACACATCAGACGGTGTTCTTGAGAACCCGCGCCGAAAACAGTTCATGAATGTGACGCTCACTTGCTTCAGCAGAAACTGCGGTAAGCCGAGGTTCTTGGAATACTACGTGTGTGTCGAGCACTTTGTTTGTTATGCCGCACCACGATACGCCGAATCGATAGCCCTCAAGGCCAAACCCATAACATATTCTGCAATCCCTGTGCTTACGTCAGCTACTTCCGGCAGTTCGGGCCAGCCTGAACGTACGGCACGCAAGTCCGCGAAAGTGTGAGAGCACGAGCGAAACGCCGTGGTTTTTCTAACGGTATTTCACGGAAGTTTCTTGGTTTGGGAACCCTTCAGCGACCAACTGCCATGGTAATGACCGCTTCGCCATGAGCCGCTGACTTCCTTCGTTGCCGTGCTTTTCAGCATCTCTGCCAAGGATTCCGCATTTAAGCTCGCCGCATCAGCGGTCCAAGTCCCAGAGAGCAACTGTCCTGTCATGGGGCGAGCTGTCCACGTGCCTTGCCAGCCCCTGCCCGTTTTCTGCGCCGACCACGTCCCTTCCAGCAACACGTCACCAGCCTCGTTGAGAAGCGCCCATGACCCGATTGCACGATTGGGACTATGAAGTGAAACCTGCGCAGACCACGTGCCACGGAAAATCTGGTTGGGACCCGCTGTCGCCGTCCATGAACCAAGCAGGACGGGTGAAACCTGTTGAGCTAGAGTGCCTAAACAGAGAATCAGGCCGAAAATCAAAATCCATACCTTCATTGCGACACTAGGTCTACCAATAGAATTGATGTTTTTAACCTTTTCTTCATTATATGACCGTTAACACTCTGCCGCGAGGCTGTGGAAACGGCGATTGGACAAGGGCGCGGAAATCCCCGCCTCAATGGGAGAGAACGCCTTTTTGACTGTGCCAGAGCATTGCGTTCTGAGACGGTCAGATGTATGTTGCACGTCGGTACGGAAATCAAAACTCAAATCTCAGTTAAGGAGCTTTAAGTATGAAGCGAATCTTCGCGATTACTCTGTTGTGTGTCGCCGTTGCGTTGGTTGTCAGCACACAAGCCAAGGACCCACCCAGTGACGTTCAAAAGGCTCTCATCTCGCTCGACAAACAGTGGGGCGAAGCTGGGGGGGATACAGCCAAACTCGACAAAATAATCGGCGACAACACGCTGTCCATCGGTTCCAAGGGCGAAGCGCAAGACAAACAGCAGCTGATTGCCGATAACAAAGCTATCAGCGCCAATGTGCAGAACGCCTCATACAATGCGGACGAATATAAGTTCGAGATGCTAACCCCAGACGTTGTAGTGATGACGCACCGTGGAACCATCAAGGGCACGGAGAATGGCAAAGAGGTCACTGAATCGCACCGCAGCCTACACGTCTTCCAGAAGGTCAATGGTCAGTGGCGGGTAGTGGCTAACGCGCAACTCCCGATAGCAAAGTAAAGCGCGAATGCGAGAAAAATAAGCCAGGTTCTGGCTGGTTGAAACATTCGAGTTGCGATTTCGCAGGCTGCGGGGGTTAGAGCCAAGGTTCGGGTGGGTATGAAACACTACCGCCAAGCGATTCTATCAGAAGGCGGTTTAGCTCGTTTATTTCGCATCTCCAATCCGCCACTTTCCGGGGATAGGCTTGTCCTTTGGCACGGTGATGGAGTGCTCAGGGCTGATTGTTTTATTCAACGAGTTGATGACTGGTACCGGGTCTCTCTTAATGTTCTAACGATGAGACACGGCGAACCACTGTCGGGAAAAATGGACTTACAAAACGAGGTCCATCCCGCCGCCCTATTGTGCTTTGGCATCTACTGGCAGTTTTTTAGACCGCTCTGACTGCTGGACAACCCCTTGAAAGGTCAGGCGCGGATTCTACCCGATGCTGCAATCTTCCTAGCAGTCGGTTCAAAGGGCCGCAGCGTTCAAGGCTGGACAAGTTTCCCCGCGAACGAGCTGGAAACGTGGTTACTGGCGACGATTCGCCCGAAAATGTTCGAATCTAAACACCCTTGGCTTTTGACTTTTCTGGCGTCTGGGGTTTCCCTGCCTCATCCAATTGCGCTGCAATTTCTTCTTTTGTCTCGTTAACCATTTCTTTGCCACGTTCGAGCAAGTCATCAGCCCGCTCACTCAGTTCACGCGCCGCCTTCCGAGCTTGCTTCTTACCCTGATTTAATTTTTTCGATAGATACCTGCGGGTTCCCTCACCGGACTTCGGGGCAAAGAACATGCTAATTGCCGTCGCTGCAAACTGATTATTCGCTGACCGACCTGAGCCCGAGCTAGTAACTCTTCGGCATGGAATGGTTTCGTCAAATAATCATCTGCACCAGCGGCAAGCCCTTTCACCACGTTTTCTGTCTCGGACACACTGGTCAAGATAATGACGTATGTGTACGAACCTTCAGAACTCGCTCTGATTCGTCTGCGTAGTTCTATGCCGGTGATATCTGGCATCACCCAGTCCGTTATCACCATTTCAGGACGCTGCTCGTGGAAAAGCTTGATGGCTTCGAGTCCGTTCTTCGCTGGAAGGACCGAGAACAGCGCGCTTGGAAGTGCGTGCTCAACCAGTTTGCGGTACACGGCTGAATCGTCAGCCACGAGTATGCGAATGGGCTCTTTGTGAGCCATGACACCTTCTTGCCGGTGATTACTGCTGAGACTGTCAGGAAAAGAGCAACGGTGAGCCGAATCTTAGCAGGAATGGGTTTCGCTCGCTAGTTGATGCGGCGCTAATGGAAATTCTATTCCGCTGCCTTCAACATCCGCTGGACGACGTAATCCAATCCTTCATCCGTGGTTATCGCAACTCGGTCCGCTAGCACCGGCGAGTATTCGTATATTTCTCCGAATCCAACTTTATGCCAGACCGGAAAGATTACTTTTTGCCCATTCACTTCACGAGTCGCCAAGTCATGCAATTCTTCCTGCGGCCAGCGTTTCTCTAAAAAGTGACTGCTGACAATCACTATGCCAAATCTCGACCGGGCTAGCCGTAATCAATTGATTCGCGCAAGTTGCTACCTAGTTTCAAAGAGTAGTCTACGTACCAAACCATTAGCCCTCTGGAATTGAGGCGGTCGGCCAGTGGTCTGGCAATTTCTTCCTTATCCTCACTCGCGTGAGAGATGAAAAAGTCCCACTGTTTCGTCTTTTCTGCTGGGTCGTTGCTCTGCATCCCGAACGTATTTTCCACGATGACGTTCCGGTTGCCATCCGGCGAAAAGTGTAGCGCTCGAAAGTTTTTGCTTTGGCTGATGCTGGAATGGCGCAGTAGTCCGGCCCCGTCATCCCCGAAGTAGTGTGGAACGTGTACGCTTTCGAAACAATCCCGCTGGTACTGTTGTGGGCCGCTGCCCTCGCAGATATGGTGGTTCAATGGAACGCGAGTATGACCTATTCGAGCATTTCTCCAACGGGGAGGTGCTGTGGCGAATGACCGTCACCGGCCATGAGAATGCAATCCAGCAATTGAGAGAACTCTCGGCAACAACCTACAACGAAGTTCGCCTAGTTCATTTGCCCACCCAGTCCGTCATTGCTGTGATGAATCACGCAAGTAAAGAGACTCCGTCGCCTTCGCGACCAATCCAGCCGTGATTTGAGAACCAGCGGAAGACCTGCTAGGTTCTGCTCATTACCATCGTGCCTCTTGCGCGTCAAAGTTCGCATTCCAGTGGTAGTCCGATTCCAGACTGCCGATAAGCATTACGTATCAGAAAGGACGCACACCATAATTGTGAACGACCACGGAGCCCTCATACTTCTCGCAGCTTCAGTAAAGATTAATCAAATTGTCCGCCTCGAAAACCTGAACTCGGGGGAGGAAATACTCTGCCGAGTCACCAGCTTAGGTCACAGCTTCATGGGTAAGACGCAGGTTGCGGTTGAATTTGTCATGCCGACACCCGGTTTCTGGGACAAACGACTTTAATTTGGGAACTCCTAGGCTTTCGGGCGAGGGGAAAACTCAAAAGGGAAATTTCGGATTAATAATTCCACCGCCCCAAGACCAGTATCGCCCGAAAGATTAGTTGAAAAACCAGCATCAGCAGCGTATCGCGCAATGCGTGGATGTGGCTGTCCATGGCCGAGTGGACGGGCTACGTGGCTGGTCTGGGAATCCCCAGAGTTATCCGTCCGTGGGCTGGGGGACAGTTCGCTTGCCGGTTGTAGCCCGCATCCTTACGTCCGCAATTAAGGAGCCAAAATACGTGGTTCGCGCAATCTCATGCCAGCACAGTGGATACGGGCGGGCGGGACGCTGCGTCTCAGACTAAAAACCAGGGAGCATGACAAGGATGTTTCCCACAGTGTGAAAAATGATGCACGAACCGCTTGTTCGCCCAACGGTAGTTCGGCGACCAATTTAGAGGAGTCAATCGGGGACGGCCCGCGATGAGCCGAGCACAAGAATCGAAACCGCCTATTTTCGAAAACACTCGCCGCAAAACGCTGTACTGCTCTTAGAACATATCCCACACTCACGCTTCGGCTCCTTCTCTCGTTGTGCTGCTTGTTCAGCCTGATGAAAGTCATACTGTTGAAGCCAATCTTTGAGATTTAGCGCATTGCTATTCACTGTCTGCTCCTGCGTCTGCCTCTTGTGCGATTGGGGCAGCAACTTGGATTGCGCCAAGATGACTAAATTGTGTTTGTGGCGTCTCAGATATGGACGGTGCTGGAACTACCTCAACCGCGCCAAGATTTTCAAATTGTCCTGATGGATTAAGTTCTTGCATGTTGTTGGCTCCTAAGAATTGAAATGATAGGGCGGCGTCCGCAAAAGAAACCGCCCTGTCCTGCCTACTATTTACCGTAATAACGAACCTCGTCGGCGAAGTTCAGCGTTCGATAGACTGCGGTTGCGGATTTGCTGCATGTTTTCTTTTAGTTGCCGTGCTGAAAGCCCCTTCATAGACTCCATAGCGGCTTGATGTTCGTTGTTAGGCGTAGGAGTTTCTTCTATGACGCCTGTGAACGGACGGACAGCCCTGTAAGCATCCCGTTGGGTTCTGAAGTATGTATGCTGCAAAAAGAAATGCGAGTGAGCCAATAGATATCTCATGGCCGCATCCAATTCCCCGAACATAGGTGCATGCCAACCTCGTGCCTCGCAATAACGAACCAAGGTTTTATAGTTGGCGTTGGTATAATCTGGAAACCCAAAGAAATTCCCGTCAAACTGCTTGAACCATGGTGCCCAATCTGATTCCTGTACGAACGCCGAAATGTTCGCTTGGGTAAGTTCGGTTTTTTCTGCTTCGGACATCTCACCAACCAAACGGCGATGCTCGGCTGTTACCATACCGATGTAGTTGGTAGTCTCCTGCTTGAGCAAGGCGTTGAATACTCGCTCCGATATGCCCTCTCTCAGACACTTCTCTAGCGTAATTTCGGAGTGCCCATATACACGAACCAACCGTGCTGCTGCTTGTCGCTTTTCTTGGTCGCTGACAGCTCGTGTTTCTTCTCTTGCCTGTTCCCGAAGTCTCGCTAGAGTCGCCTTGGCAGCATCGGTAACATCCTCTACACCCGTGCTGCTAAAGGATGCCTGATACTGCTTCTCAATGACTTCCTTCAAGGCCGCTTTGTTTTGGGCACGAAATGAAATCATCTCTTTCGTGTTTGGTTTTCCATCTCGGCCAACAATAGCGATGCAGTTGACATAACAGGTTCCGCCTCCAACCTCGCTGTGCATAACCTTTGCTGGCTTGCAGGCGGGATTGTGAATCGTGACGAACATATAGTTATCATTGCTTGTTGCTGGTGTTTCAAATCTACGTGAGTTGAACATTTCTTTTTCTCCTAGTTTCGTCGTTCTTTAGTGCTTCGTTCTTGGTACAACGCCAATAGCAGAAAATGTTTCTGTTGGATTTATCGGCGGATTTACTGCGATGGTTCTACTGAGGTACTGCTTACCGCGGGTGTTGCTTACTGCGGGGTATTTCGTCCGTGGCTATCGCTATACAACCTTTACCGATGGCGGCATGGGTGTGGTCTTGATTCGGCCGTTTACACGCTCGCTGAATAATGCTCGTCGGCGAAGTTCTTTGATGTCTACCTTTTTGTTAGCGGCATCCTCGGCTGCTCTGTCGGCGATGCTCTGCTGAAACGCTGCCTGTTGTTCTGCATCGGCGAGAATAGCCGCTATTGCTGCCCGTTCTTTCTTGGCTTCTGTTGCCAACTCCTCGGCAGCCAATGCAGCCGACTTGAACATCTCCATTCTTCGTTCAAAAGTATCCAACTTGTGCGAATCAAGCAGATTGCAATACTGACGGTTGACTTCTTCCTTTGTCACCAACTCATTGGGACGACGCGACATCGCTTGGCGAATACTTCTCTGCAACACTAGGCGGACTTCCTCGGCATCCTCCGCTGGCAAATAACGAACCATCTCGCCATAGTGTTTCCCCCATTTTGTCGTGAGCCATTCGGCACACGCCTTGACTGCGGAGTCTTCTCGCTGCTTATCTGTGTAGTTCATTTTCATTTTCTCCTGTTTTATTGGACTTCCTGCATTCGCTGCGTTTCCTGCATTTGTTCCTCCAAGAAGGTCTTACGGCGGACGGCCAAGGTAATGGTTTGAAAATCCGCGAGAAATTACAGGGTTCGGTGTTAAATGCTGGCACTTGGGGAATGCCTGTACGGGGTTCTCCGCCCGTCTCTAGTCCAAACCCATTTCAAGCAGAGAGGGTGCTTGAAAGTCTTTAGCGAATCGTCAAATCCTGTATTGACAAGAATGCCGTCGTTAAATTGCACGAAGCCGTCGCAGACCGAGATAGATGGTGATAAGCCGTTTCGCGGACAATTATGGGTTCGAGTCTCCTCGTGTGGATTCCTTGGGGTTGAGTCCGCTCCACAACGCAGCTCCAAACAAGTAGCCCACTACAGTCCAGATAATCAGGCCACCTGCGAGATAAACGAGTTCAACGTAGAGGTTTTCAGGTGGAGGTGCATGCCAACCGTAGGTGTCGTGCCATCGCCAGAGTGTCGTAATCGCGACCATAGGCACGCCAAAACGCAAGATACCGGTGTAGAGGATGAAATGCCTGCGGCCCTTGGCGCGAATTCCCTTCGGACGCTCTATTTGCATGGGAGTCTGCGAGACTGGCTTTAACGAATTCATTAAGAAAATCTTCTTTTCACCGCCAATCTCACCCGATTCGACTCCTATCTCGCACCGTTGCGCATCGGTCCACTTTCCGCCTTGATTAGGCGCAGTGCAGCGTGCCCTATCTGCTCGGAAATATCCTTGCATGATGATTGGGTCGCATTCAGGGAGTCCGCTGCGGCCAAGGCATTCAAATTAACCGTCTGTCCTGCGGTTGCCGCGGACATGGCCTTTCGCGAGATGATTTGTGCGTCAACGGCCGCATTAAATGTCACGTCATTCAAAGCAATGACTAAGGACACCAGCGCATATGCAGAGGGTCCGTTCTTCGTTATGGCAGCGACTAGCTGGTGCGCCGTTGATGCAGCATCTGCTCCCTTTTTAACAGCACTGTCAGGAATGAATGGGTCAGCAGATTTGTTTGCTTGCTCGAAAAGCGTGACCGCTTCATCGGCCTTGTGAGCCAATGCGACGATTTCTTGTTTGGTTGGTTGGTCGCTATTTTGAGCCAAACACGGAACGCCGACCAGCAAAACGACAATTATGAATGAGATGGTTTTCACTTTACGCGCCTCGGTGTCACCGCGAGAATAGGTATCACAGTCGTAGTGGTCGTTCAACTTCGACCTTAACGAAAGAGCTGGTTCCCGGATAGATGTCAAGTAATCCGCTTCTCACCAGCTATCTCAAAATGGGATTGGTGATGACCTGTCTGATACTCATCCGGTAATCGCAATTGCGTCTCGGGGGCGTGCTTTGTCCGAGGGAACGCTCCACCTAATGGATATGTGGCGCGGGTGGTTGTGCTGCTGTGACCCAAACGACGAAACTCAGTTCTTGCCCCTCATAGTCACCTGTAATCTCCCAACAACCGGGAGTCGGTATATCAATTCCGACGACCATAAAAGAGTTCCAATCCTCTCCGTTGTGGCCATTGCTAGCGTGCGAGACCTGAAAAGCGGGAGCCATCCCATCTAGTCGTCGCCCCGTCACCTTCAACGGCGGCTGCCTTTCGCTGTTCCAGTTATAACCCGCTCGCCACCAGAAAAGTTTTTGTCTGAGTGAAGTTTCCGCCGGACTGTAGGGGCGCAAACCGTTCCACGTTCCGTCGGTGGGGAGAACTGTCCACAGCTTCTCGGTCCCGAACCAGAACGAAAAGACGCCCTTGCTATCAGGCTCAGCGGGATAGGGCTTCGGCGGCGTAAAACGGCCATCCGAAGGAAGGGTGACTTGGCAATTCGCGGGGCGACTATCCTGCGTCGTGGACACTCGTCCAAGGTGCTCGGTTGTCCGAGTCGGCGCACCGGTTAGCATCATCGTACACACAAACAACGGACACGTTGCGAGGGCGACGGCGTTTAACCGCGGATGGAACATCGTTGCTCCGCTTCTCGCAAATCTTCCTACGGAAAACGAAACATAGCAAGTGCCATTTTAGCCAACCCGTGCCGTCTAGTATTCGGAGAATGTGGTCAGCGGATGAGGGTGACCGCTTCAATTCCATCAATATTCCTTAACGCGCCTCCCGCTAATCTTTGTTTGGGGTTTCACTGGACGGTAAATCTACTCAAGAAGTCCACGTCGGCGTACTCTTCGTCGCTAATTGGCGGCGTATGTTGCGGCAAGTCAATACGGGTTCCGTTGCTAAAAATATCATCGCCGAAGTCGGGAACATTCAAACTCGGTTCTGCCGCCGTAATCGTCTGCACGAACAACCATAGTTGTGCCAACGAATCTACGGCGTCGTCCTTTCCACTTTCTACCCCGCTAAAATTGCAAACTTGAGATACGAGGATTTGCCATTCCTTGCGAGACTTCAAGTCGTCGGCGAACTTTACCTTGCCCGAACGAATTGCATCCCACAATGTAGAAACTCGTTCGTATTTATGCCCTGTGCTTGGAAGAAACTCCGCCACGGTTCCTTGCCTCTCGAAATTTGATTCAAACAACTGTTCCTCATCACGGTTGTTCTCTACACGAAAGCGGATACGATTGAGACTCGTGCAATAATCGCCGTAAAATGTTCGTATTTGGCGCAAGAAATCTGATGGCTCCGTAAATTTCTGATGCAGGATACGAGTCACCGTTAAAACCTTCGTCGTCGGATTCCAAAACCCGCCGATGACGCCGCAACAATCTGCGCCCCTTGGGGAGATGCTCGACAAGTCGGCGTTGATTACTGGAACTTCGTCCAACCAGTTGACGGATTTGGTCAGGCACGAATGGAGAAGTTCTGGCGTGATGGGTTGGATTTCTGGCTCGGGTTCGGCTTCAAATATCTCCAACAGAAAATTACGGTCGAAGTTCTCCAATGCGTACTTGCTGGCAATCGTCTGCCACGGCCATCTATCAAGCCAAGTTGGGATGATGTCATTTTGCAAGTCCAACTTGTGTGCTTTGTTTCGAGCATCTATTTCCGCTTGGTTGGGTTGGTTCTCTTTCACCGTAAAGATTGGGACTTGAACCACACTTAGCGGCGTACCGTTCGTCGCAGCCGCCCGTATCATTTGGGTTGGAATATCGCCTAATGCGTGGCGTGTCCCTGTGTATGACAGGTAGCCCGACGGTTCTAGCATCGGATACAAGTCTTCGTAACGACTGATGCTCTTTGATATGGCCGCATCTGAGGTTTGGTTTTGTTCGTGAATACAATCGTCCATTAGGATTAGTTCGCCGTGCCATCCCGTTGAACAGGCTCTAAACGATGTCGCTGTCAGTGTTTCTTCACGAAGGGATAGATTGGTGCGACTAGGAACTGTAAACGATTTGCCGTTGGGAACATTAGCGGCCAATGGAAAGAAATGTGCAACGATTGGGTTGTAATTCAAATTTTGGCGAACAGCCTCTACTGTGACTTCCGCTTTGGGTAGAGTCGCACCAACTACCAGAATACGGACATCAGGAAAAGCCAATATGACTTGGGCAATGTAGGCTGACTCTATCGTAGATTTTGCCGCTCCTCGGAAGGCTAAACAAACCCGCTCTTTCGTTTGACTCCAATCTGAAAAGTTCTTCGTAGGGTCAGGTTGCGGGTACGAGTACCCAATATCGGCGTGAAAGCTCTGCAAGGCAGGTAACGACGGGTTACGAAAAATACGATTCGCCGCAAACCAAGTATCGGTCAATAGGAACTTCTTGATTTGCTCTTGCTCGGATGCCGTGAATGTTTTTAAAACTTCAAGCGATAGAACATCGTCGCCGCTAACAAAGGCAAGGAACTGCGGCGTGTATGTTTGTTTAGGTGCTTTGGGCTTGCGTGGCATTTTATGAGACTTCCTGTGCAATTTGCTGGAATCTTTCTCGTAGTGCTCGTTGGCGAACTCGTTGACGCAACAACCTGATTTTCGTAACGACGGGCAAGTTGCTCCATCCCTTGCCGCCAATACTTGGGAAACGGGATGCATCTATGTAAGCGTCATAAACTGCCGCCGTATATCTTGGGTTGGCCTTTCTTGCCCAATACTTCCTTTGATTGCGGCGTCTACGGCACTTCTGATAGTTCTTGCGTTCGGCGTATTTCTTGGCGGCGAAACTCTGGTATGGCTGGCGTCCTACTGCAATCTCGGGCAAAGCATAGGGATTGACGCTGACCCGGCGAAGAAAATCACGGCCAGCACTGGTTATAAAAAACACTTTGGCGGAACGTCCCTTCGTGGGCAGAATTTCTTCATGAAGTAGACCGAATAATCCTTTGTCTTCCCAATGCGACGCTTGGACACGGTTCAATTCTTTAGCGAGGAGATTATTTTTTCTGATTTGCTTGCGAGGCAAACCTTTGGGTGAAGAAGCGGCCAATCGCAAGAGATGAAACAAGGTTCGTCGTGATGCTTTGTGCGTCATTTTAATCCTCTGGAAGAAGATGTCGGGTTTACTGGCGGCTGCTACTGGATGGAACCGATTTTGAAACAGGGTGACGGCGGGTGCTTTGAGCCTCCCCTATAGAAAATACAATCGTGTAAAAGAAGAAATGATGAGGCTGTCTCGCACTCGGCGATTGCGACGGAGCGTGGCTCCAAAACCTTGGGGTACTGGCGACGGCTGGAAAAAAGGGATGGTTACGACTACCTCTGCCCTATGCTAAAAAACTTTTCGCAGACCGGAGGAACACAAACTACAGAACCCCGAAAAACATTTTGCTCCGACCCTCACGCACGAGTAGGTGGGCTAGCGGGTGATGGGCGGTGGATGGTCGTACCAGCTGAAGTTGATACCAGCGTACTATGGACAACGCAACATTACATTGAGAAGATGCGAAGCATGCAAGCACTGACGCCAGATGAAATCTTAAAAGTCTTGAAGGTCGCCAGCACATCTAAACGCAATCACGCCATGATTTTGTGCGCTTTCCGCTTCGGTATGAGAGCAAGCGAAGTCTGCAACCTTCGCCTCTCCGACATTGACGCTAGGAATGGCTCAATCACGATACGTCGGCTTAAAGGTTCTCGCACCACCGTTGCGGCTTTGACGAATGTGTCCGGTCAGCCCCTTCTGTCTGTCGCTCGCGTCTTAAAGGCGTGGCTTGAGGAGCGAGATGACGCCAGTCAATACGTCTTTACGTCCCAAAAGGGTGGCAGGCTCGACCGCTCGGCGTTCTTTCGGATGTTCCAAGCCGTGGCAGCAGAAGCGGGCATGCCGAAGGATAAACGCCACTGCCACTGCTTAAAGCACTCGCTAGGATTTGCCATGGTTGCGGCCAATCGGAGTCTAACTACCGTTCAGAACGCTCTGGGACATCGCTCGGTCGCGTCCACAGGCATCTATGCTCAGCCATCCCGCGAACAGGTTGACCACGCCGTTCAAGCCACACTTCTCGAATTGTTTTAGCGTGGCACAGACCAAACCACGCATATAGAATGCGCGCTATAAAATCGTGAATCCTTCCTCGCCCTCGACCCTTCGAATCGCGGCTGGATATTTGGCTGCCGCCGGTATCCTCGGCTTAATCTGGCCATTGCTACGCGTAGGCCCAAGCAATCCAGAATTTCAGGCTCAAACCCTTGCATACAGAATCGGCGCACAAACCAGCGCACTGACCTTCTCCGCCGTATCGGTTGTCACCGGGGTTGGGCTTTTCTGGCACCATGCATGGGCACGAAAGCTCGCGTTGGGTCTGCTAATAATCGGGACAATCTACGGCGCGAATGCCTTTGCATGGGGCTTTTCAAGCGGACAGCCCACGCCTCGCGTCCGTCTGTTCTCGTACGTAGTCATAGCCGCGTGGAACGGACTGTGGTTCTACCTCATTTATCGGATTACGCTGTAATCGCCGTAGCCTATCTCGCCCTGCCGAACGCACCAATCTACTCAAAGTGATGCGTTATTCCGGCATGTGCGTCTGCATGTCGTTTGTTTGTAGAAGCGCAAAAGGCGAAAGTCCACGCAAGTGATGCGTTCCTAGCGTCGGAGTCGCCTGTAGCACCTGACCCGCCCTGCGTTCCCCTGCCCAATTAGCCCTTCAGACGATTTAAAGCCTGCTATGGCCATCTTCTCTATTTGTTCGCCTGCGTCGCTCCAGAGCCGCCCTAATAACGATAATTGACCATTTACGAGCCTTCTTTACCTTGCCCGTGCCGTTTCGGTAGAAGCGGACAAAGGAAACGTAATCGTACCGCATAAATATCGCATAACTAACGTGTTTCTAGTACCTTAGAAGTAATTAAGGATTAAAATATGCTAAAAATGACCATTTTTTGATGATTTCGAAGAAAAATAAAACATTTTTTGAAGTGCCCTGTAAATCCCAACTTCATGCGGTATTCAAGGAGCACCCGAGAGCATCTTACAAGGAGCCAAAGTCAAAAGCTTCGGCACTGCGGACAATAACAGAAGGATTTTGACGAGTACTCTGTAAGGCTCCCCGCTAAAACTGGACACCTTAGTTAGGTAAGATCAGGGCCTCCCCACAGGAGGCAACATGGGCAGGAAACCACGCGTAGATCGATCCCCGGAAGAGAAGTGGCAGATCGTGCAGGAAGGTATCAAGAGCGGGAACGTCTCGGAGACGTGTCGGCGTCACGGGATCGCTCCGAATCTGTTCTATCGCTGGAAGGATGAAGCCGAGCAGGGAGCAAAGGCAGCGCTTGGGGGGAGAAGCGCTGCCGGGGCCGAAACCGAAAAGGACCATCGCATCCGGCAGTTGGAGAGAACGCTGGGGCGGAAGTCGCTGGAGATCGAAATCCTAAAAAACGTCGTGGGGGAGTGAGCTGCGGTGCAGTTCACTCCCAGGCGCGGGAGATGCTAACGCAGGGCTACACGGCCACTTTGGTAGCGGCGACTCTGGCCATCAGTCGATCGAGTCTCTACTATCGAAAGAAGCCGCGAGGCAGCCGGGCCGATCGACAGTACGACGAACAGATCGTCGTGGCGTGCGGGGAAAAACCCGCGTATGGATATCGCCGCGTGACTTGGTGGTTGCGAAGAAAAGAAAACCTCCCGGTGAATCGCAAACGTGTCCTGCGGGTGATGCGAGAACGTGGGTTGCTGGTGCGTTCCCGCCGTTTGCGGGCTCGCAGGAAGAAAGAGTGGGGCCGTGTGGAAGCAGCCGAGCCGAATCAGATCTGGCAGTCGGACATGACGAAGATCTGGGCGGGGCCGGCAGTGGGCTGGGCGTATCTGGTGTGCGTGATCGACTGCTGCACGCGGGAGATCGTGGGATGGAATCTCTCACACCGTTGCCGAACCGAAGATGCACTGGCTGCGGTAGAGCAAGCCGTCTTGGCGCGGCTGCCCGAGGGCAGCCGTGCAGCGAACGTGACGCTGACCACCGACAATGGAACGCAGTTCACTTCTTCGCGCTTCCTGGAGACGTTGGGGAGACTCGGCATCACCCATCGGAGGACGGCGTATCATCACCCGGAAGGCAACAGCTACATCGAACGGTTCCATCGCAGCTTGAAAGAAGAGGAAGTCTGGACGGCGGAGTATCGAACCTTGGAAGAAGCGCGAACTTCGATCGCTCGTTGGATCGAGGAATACAATCACGACCGGCCTCACCGCGGAGTCCAAAATCGCACTCCGCACGAGGCCTTCTTGGCTTTTGCAACTGACCTAAACTCGGAGGCCCTGACTGTCTAAATTAGCGGGGAGCCTTACACTCGCATATTATTCGTTACTGCTTTGAGGCTAGAAAATCCCACGATATGAATCATCCCTATCCTCTTGAATTCTATGTTGGCGGACCTGACGGGTATACAGACGCTGATTAGCTCGTGCCCCCTCAAATATCACTTGACAGCCTTGGATATCCGTGGTATAATGTTGATATATGGCTAGAAACCCACGCATCCTCGTCAACTTGCCGGAAGACCATCTTGAGCACCTTCGAGAAATCTCCAAAGAAACCGGCGCATCGATTAATTGGCTAATCCGCCGCGCAGTTGAGCTTTACTTGTCCAAACCCAAAATGAAACGGTCGCGGAGCCACGGTTAGTGTTCAATATTCAACAAGCCGCCGCCAAAGCAGGCATTAGCAGTGGATTGCTCCATTTGTGGGTCAGCGTAGGAAAAATCAAACCATCTGTTGATATGACCGTTGACTTTACTGGCATTCAGGACGCGGCTAGTCGTAAAGCTGCTCAACAATGGGCGCATCGCGACGAGACTACCAATTGGATTTTCACAGATGCGGATATCGCTCGATTACGTAAGCTGGTGGAACAAACTGCGGAGAAGAAATCCACGACCACGAAAGCCGGGAATACTCACGTTAAGGGCACCGATTGGAAGCCGCAGGAACTAGCAATTGAGTGGGGTCTTGGCATAGACAAAATTAGGGAGTTGTTTGCCACTGAACCTGACGTGAAAAAGATTCAGAGTCCGCCTAAGAAAGGAAAACGCCAATACGTCACTCTGCGAATACCTGAAAAAGTTGCAGAACGCGTTCAGCGGAAACTTTCATAATGTCTCTGGAAATATACCGCCGCCATAATCCTCAAAAATGCTCGTCTACCGATACGGTGGTTTGCACCAATCGTAGGCATCCCTGTCCAATTTGGGTATCTGGAACAAAACCCGATGGCGCGTATGTGCGTGAGTCCCTAAAGACTCGCGATTGGAAGCATGCTGAACAAATTAAGCAGTCATGGGAAAACAACGGTCAGAAGCCAAAAACTGCATCTGCACTGACGACCGTTGAAGACTTGCGAACCAAATTTATTGCAAACATGCGGACAGAAGGCAAGGGCCACGAGACTATTCGCAAGTACGAACAACTTTTTAAGCAGATGAATCTGTTTGCGGTGGATAAAGGAATTAGATTCGTGCCTGAGTTTGACCTGCCATTGTTGGAAGAATTCAGAAGTAAATGGCCGGATGGAGATTTAGCGCGTCAGAAAAAACAAGAGCGACTTCGAACGGTATTCCGGTACGCCCGTAATCACAAGATGGCTGAGCATAATCCGGCTCTAGAATTAGGCAAGATTTCTGTCAAATCCAAGCAGGTAGTTCCGTTTACAGATGACGAAATGACATCTATCGAGTCGGCTGCTAAATCGCGCATAGCAGACACAAATCGTAGCGATAAAGAGCGTGAACACAGCAAACAGGCATATGCGCTAATACTGCTGATGCGCTATTCAGGTCTTCGCATTGGCGATGCTACGATGCTGGCGATTGACAAACTCAAAGACAATCGGCTCTCGCTTCGAACGCAGAAGGCCAACAAAGACATTTCCGTATTGTTGCCTGCTCCGGTGGTTAAGGCTCTACGCAGCTTCAAGCCTGTCAGCAAAGATTATTTCTTTTGGGATGGTCAATTGTCCCTGAAATCCTTGACGAACCTGTACAGAGATTTTTATTTGGTTCCGGTATTCAAAGCTGCCAAAGTGAAGGGTCATCCGCACCAGTTCCGTCATACATTTGCTACCAAACTGTTGAGCCATGACACGAGTGTTGAAAACGTAGCCGCGCTATTGGGAAACTCACCCAAAATCGTCTGGCGGCACTATGCAGCGTGGGTTAAAGAGCGGCAGGAAGCTCTGGACCAAGCGGTCTTAGCAGCCAGTGGTTTCAAGCATCTGGACAAGCCCCGTACAAAATCCGTACAAAAATGTCGCGGCCACAAAAAACAAGCAAAAAGCCAATAAAACGTTTGTTGTGTGGCGGAGGGGGTGGGATTCGAACCCACGAGACCCTTTCGGGCCTAACGGTTTTCAAGACCGCCGGAGTCAACCACTTTCCTACCCCTCCGTAAAGGTAGATTCTAACATTGGCAGGCTAAACCGATCGTACAGATCGCTCATTCGTTGCTTATTCATTCTTGAATGTCGCATCGACACCGAGGAGTTCCGCGTTCAGGCTCTGGTGCAACAGCACTAAATTGTGTAAGGCGCGAGCTCGACCGGCTGCGGCGAAAACGCGGCGGCTATTAAGATTAGAGTGGCCGGTGAATTTCGCGTGAGCAATCGAAAAACTACGGACACGATGACGCTAGGGCGCCACGTCATAGATTTCTCTTACGGACCGCAGGGAATTGCACTCCACGCCTTTACCGCCCAACATGTCGGAAGCATCGACCTCAGCGGGTTTCCGTGTATAGCCGAGCGCAACGTGCACGCTGCCGTCCTTCGCGGGCCAGATTCTTGCCAGTATCGTCTCACCCGTGGATCGCGATGTTTGCCGGATCATTGTCTGACCCTTCAGATCAATCGTGCACGTGTTCGGCGCCTCTTGGAATTCGCTCGCCGACATAATTTTCTTGCTTGCCAGGTACGCGCGCACGCGGGAAACCAGTTCCTTGGCGCGAGTCGTGTCCCACATTGTCTTTGGATAGTAAAAATTGAAGAGAAAAATTCCTTGCGTGGGATGATCTCTATCGTCGACATACCCGCCGGCGATGACTGGCTCATCAAAATTGGGCCGCCAGCGACTCCACCCGTTGGGGCGGCAGAGTGCAAGGTTCAAATCCTTAAAAGGCGAAGCCCTCATGGCTGATGGCGCGTGCAGCGGTTCCGACGTTACGTAAAAAGGAACGCCATTCAGATAAAAGTCAGCGCGATAGTCTCCTGCGGGCAGGCAAGCATCTGTCCCTGTGGCTTCGAGGTACGATTGGAGCTGATGGATTGTTCCATTTTCGTCTTGCGTGACGTCCTTGGCTTCCACTTTTCCTGAAACTTTTGACAGCACTCTCCAGACATTGCTACCGGAGTCGCGTGTATACCAGAGAACGGAAAGTGTCGTAGTCCCATCGTCCAGCCTGAAATTCACCGGCTGAGCTTCCCATCGAAGGCCGCTTGGGTCCACCTGGAGTACGACATTTCGTAATGCCGCTTTGCCAGTTGACTGATTGGCATCTTTGGGAGGAGGCCACGCCGCTGCAGCCAACTCAAGAGTAATCGCGGGCTCTTTCGATTGAATATCCCAGCAGTAATCCTTGGAATTCAGCCCTTCGCAGTAATGATAGAGCGTTTCGAGGTCGCCCACGGCTCCTGCAACCAAGTCTCCGGCGTCCTTCATTCCCGGCTTTTTCGCGGTTTCTGAGTACATCTCTAAACCTTTACCTATATTTCCCAGGGCGAGTTCCGCCACAGCGGGGTTGTAGTGCAAATATAAGAATTGCTCATCATGGTCGTGCTTAATTGCTGCCTCGGTGCTGTTCAATCCTTTTTTCAGCAGCGCGCGATCCTTCTCCACAAGGCCATACAGATACGTGTCGAACCCGTAGTTGCCCAGCAACACGGGCGATTCCTCCAGCCCATTCTTCGCAAACCCATCGAGCGCGGTTTTTTCGTGGTTCACCGCCTCCGCGATTCTCTTTTCCGGAATCATGTTCATGAAGCCTTCTTCGCTTTGCGGGTTTCCCAGGTTTTTAGCTGCCTGGGAAAGGTAAAGATTGGCGAACAAGAACCGCGGACGCGAAGCGACTGCACTTTCCAGTTCCTTCACGGAACTTTCATAGTCATAGATTTGGAGGTCACTCACCCCCCAGGCATATTGCACGGCAGAGCGGAGAGCTGCGTCCTCCGATTTCGAGCTGCCTGTATTGCACGCGTCCGCATCGTAGGCCACAGCCGGAATTTTCCGTGAACCCTCGAACCCGGCTAATCCGACACCAACGATGACCACGATCAGCCCGAAGAAGACAAGCGTCCAAGCCTCCTCGTTGCGTCCCATACTAAGCGATTGGCCAAAGAGGTAGAGAGCGATCGCAAACATAGTGATTCCGGCCAAATACCAGTGGGCCTTGTCGTGCCAGCGCAAACTCTGTTCATTGATCGCGTCGGGAAGGGCAAAACCGCATTCGGGCCCAAATATAGTTCTCCCCAATATCATCTCTTTGGGATAGTGACGGGCATGCTCGGGTCCGTCTTCGCCGTCGAGCATTTTTGCATCGTCCCTGTCGTTATCATCCTTTGGGGCTACATCCTGGGTGGCGTTGTCGAGAATTTCTTCTGCAACTCGCTTGTCGATTCCAAAAGAGGGGTTCTGGGAGAGTTCGCGCTCTTGAAGAGCAGCCTGATACCGTGCGCGCCGCTCTTGCACGGCCGCGAGCATCCCCAATTCGAAATACGCCGACGTCGTGTGGCTATTCTTGAGGCCATTGGTGATGTTTTCGACCGCATTTTCCGCGCTTTTGTCCGCCTCGATGCTTACCACGGTGTAGCGAAAGCCGACCCAGGCGCTCAGCAGAACGGCCATTACAATCAGCAGCACCACAAAACACGTGAACGGACTTTTTGGAAATTCCGAATGTATTCTGGCGCCGGCGAAAAGCCGCGGCTCCGGTTCCGCAGGATGCAGGCTTTCACTTTCTTCCGTTTCCTCCACGGACATGAACCCCATTCTCGTGGCCAACACTTGAGAAAGCCGCTGCAGCGGTCCATGCGTCAAGTTGCTGAAAGGCCAGAGAACGGCAAACACTACAATGCAGCCAAGGACGTACCAGAACCCCGTATGGTCGAGAATTGACACGCAAACAGCGCCGGCCAGAGCGACGATCATTCCCGACACCATCATTCTTAATCTCAAGCCGCGGCGCTGGCACCACAGTTCACCCAACGACAGGCAACCCAGCGCGATCACGAACACAACGACCGCAAAGGAAAGCCACTTCAATTTTCTTCGCGATGTCCCAATCTGCTGTTCTAGGCTTTGCCAGATGCTGGCGTTTTTCTGCCATTTGCTTCCCAGGCCGGACTCCGACAATTCCTCAGCGACCTGCCGGTCAACAATCTGGTTGATGGTGAGACTCTTGTTGCCCACCCCTGGCACTTCTGTGAAATCAAGATATGGCTGCTGGATACGGGCGAGAGAAACCTCCTCTTGAGCTTGCAACTCGAACAGAGAAGCCTTCCCGCGGTCCGTCGCTCGGATCTTTTCAGCGCGCTCCTGTAAATCTCTAGCCCTTTTCAGGTGCGCGCTTTTTTGCCACCTCAAAACGTGCACTGTCGCTAAAGCGCACGAGCAGCTCTTCGCGTTTGGTGAGCTCCAGGAAACGCGATTGTGTGAGCTTGCTTTCCTTCAGGGAAACATCTTCTTCCGAGGTTGCCGTCCGATATGCCGTCACCATACCCAGCATGGCGACAAGAGACATCAACACGGCAATGATGGTCTCTTTTTCGGCCAGTGCGTGCAGCCTCTGGAGTGGTTTCGGGACCTTACTTTTTGGTTGCGTTGCGTCCACGGAGTTTATTCGGCTGCGGATTATAGCCTTGGCGTAAATGCCTAACAAGGCAGTCGAATCGGCAAACCCCGGCGTAAACCTTATTGGAATTTCTGCTGTAAGATTGTCACGTTAGTTGATCCGCTTCCCTGGACTTGTGAAAATTTCGAAACCGCTGGACATTTTCCGCATTCGGGGTACAAAGTTCTAACGCTTGCCGGTCAGCGCCGCTCTATTTTTGATCAGGCGGCGGTTGATGGTTTTCGCCCATGAGAATCGCGCTGTTCATCCCCTGTTTTGTCGACCAACTGTTACCGGAAGTTGGGCTGGATATGGTGCGGGTGCTGCGACGGCTTCGTTACGATGTCGATTTTCCGCAAGCGCAGACATGCTGTGGCCAGCCCGGTTTCAATAGTGGCTACTGGAACGATGCGAAGCCGCTCGCGGAGCGATTTGTCAGTGTCTTTAGTCCCGCGGAAATTATTGTCTGTCCTTCCGGCTCCTGCACCACGATGGTTCGAAACTTCTATCCGCAACTTCTCGCGGATTCGCCGCAGCGAGAAAAAGCGATCGAAGTGGGGCGCAAAGCATTCGAATTTTCCGAGTTTCTCATTCGAGTGGCCAAAGTTGCGGATGTCGGCGCGTCCTTCCCGCATCGCGTGACGTATCACGACGCGTGCCACGCTCTCCGCGAATTGGGAATCAAGGAAGGACCGCGCGATTTACTGAGGCACGTACGCGGCCTTGAGTTGGTCGAAATGCCCTATAGCGAGGATTGCTGCGGCTTTGGCGGCACGTTTGCCACAAAGTTTGCGATGATCTCGGGCGCGATGGGGGACACAAAAGCTGGCAATGCGGAAACATCCGGCGCGGAGTACATCACTTCTACCGACCCGAGCTGCCTGCTGCATCTCGACGGCATTTTGCGGAAAAAGAATTCGAAGGTCCGCACGATCTATCTTGCAAGTATCTTGGCGCAAACAAGCGGCGTCGGGACAGCCACCAGTCGCGACGCGAAAAAGGCCCTAACGCCGGCTGACCAGTAGTCTGTGCGTTAATCTTCGAGGTCTTGCCGGAAAACAGGCTGCGACGGATCGAGGCTGCCATCGATGACGCCCACGACCATGTCTCCATATGCGTTCGTCGCCTCTGGGAGCGACGCATAGCCGCGTTCCCGCTGCAGAGCTCCGCTATCCGAGTAGATGAGCGTGAAAAAGCGGCCCGATGAATATTGAATCTCGAGCAGCTTGTTCGGCATGTCAGGATCGCCTTCCTGTCCCAACACGTCCATCAGCGCCACCGTCCACCGCCCGCCCTTGGGATCAGTGACGACCTCGCGCTCGAGGTACTGCCATTCATCCATGCTCCACAGTGGCATATTTATCCCAGCAGCTGACCGAGCGCACTCGCCACCTGCGACCCGGTGAAAGGTTTAGGAATCAGCAGAACTCTTTGGGCTTTTCGCGCACGAAGGCTCGCATCGGCAACCTCGGGTGTGTCGCTGATGATAACTACCGGGAATTCGGCATGTTCCGAACTGTGGCGCACGGCGTCGAAAAGGGCTTCGCTCATATCGAAGGAGGTGCAATCGAGTACAAGAGCGTCGGCTTGATACTCCCGGATCAATTCGTTGACGGTGACGGAATAGCCCGACGGGAAGACTTCATAGCCCGCGTCGCGCAGAGAAAAACTAAGAAGCTCGGCTATTTCCGGCGTGTCGTCAATGAGCAGGATGCGGCGCAAGCGAAGGTTACTTCTTGCTGGGCCCGGTTCCCGGCAGCCGTTTCTTCTTGCCCTCGCAGGGCTCCAGGTCCATCACCCATATCCGTCCGCCCGCTGTGTAATAAGCGCGGTGATCGTTCTCTATCATTGCACCCCAGGCTTCGAGCGTACGCATCGCAAACGTGACTCCCTCGAAATTGTTACGCGCGTGGTTCAGCACTTCGTTGGTATGCCAGTTGTCCGTCAAAATGGCGTCACCGGGGTGTACGCGCATCACGGTGTAATAGCGGTCAAAGGCCGCTTCGGGCCGCACGTCGCGCGTTGAGCCACGCTTCTTTCCTTCGCTGACGATGTAGCTTTCCTGCGCTTCGGGAGCCGCGGGCGGAGTTACTGTTTCTTTGGTGTTCATAGAGTTTGCGCCACCTGCTCGGCAGCTGCTGCCGAGGCCATTGCCACCACGTTCTTCGGATCAGCCGCCTGAACTAAAGCCTCCGGCAGCTGGATACCCATCATTTTCCATTGCTCGTTGGCGAATTTCTGCAAGTTCGCGACGTGCTCGGCGTGTAGATGGCCGAAGCGGCCTTGCAACTTTAAGTACTCCGATACGGGCCGCATGTTCTGCGGGCGGAAGCTGTAATCGTATGCACGCTTCTCCGGATTCCACTCCCAAATCGGATAGAGGCCGCATTCGACGACCAGCCGGCCAAGATCAATCGAGCGTGGCGTCTCATAAACAAAGCCCTTCTGGCATGGTGTGTAAATCATCAGATAGGCCGCGCCCTTGTGGTTGAGGCCCTTGCGCACCTTATTCATCAGGTCGATCGGATAGCCCACGCTTGCGGTGGCCACATAGCAGTGCGGATGGCCCGCCGCCATCATGCGGGCGAGATCCTTGGGATACAATTTCTTCCCTTCAGGGACTTCCGGTCCCGGCGGAGAGAAGGTTGTCATGCCGCCGTACGGCGTGCGCGACGATGCCTGGATGCCGGTGTTCGCGTACTGTTCGTTGTCGTAGCAGATGATCAGGCAATCGTGATTACGATAGAGCGCGCCGGAAATGGACGCGAGTCCGATGTCAGAAGCGCTGCCGTCGCCGGCTTCACAAATAATGTTCGGGAAGGCGCCCTTCCACTTGCCCTTTCGAATCATGGCCTCATAGGCCGCTGCGACGCCTGCGGTAAAGCTGCCCGCGCTGCCAATCTGGGTGTGCGCCCAGGGCACATTGTAGGGCGTGCACAAATACGAACTGTTGGCCACATACATGCAACCGGTGGGCCCCACCAGGATCGTATTATCGCCGGCCGCCTTGCTCGTCATGCGGTACTGAATGGAAGGGCCACACCCGGCGCACGTGCGGTGTCCGGGAACGAATGGCTCGCTGGATGGCAATTCGGGGTTATAGAAACGCGCCCCTTGATTCGGGCTCCCAAGAATCGGTAGCACTTGTCTCTGAACTTCGATCGATGGCATAACCACTCCTCTCAATCGCAGAGCTCGGCTCTGCAGGAATTCTATTAGAGCTCGTTCTACTTTCTACTCTTCGAAACCAACCCAATGCGTTCGCTTCTCGATCTTTCCGCTTTTCTGAGCTTCCGTCATCTTCTTGGCCATCCAGTAGAATTCCTTCAGGACAATGGCCTCACCGCCCATTCCAGCCATGAAGGAGAGTACCAACGGACGCTTGGGGCTTTCGTAAAGCGCCGCGCAAACCTCAGCATAGAGCGAACCGCCGCTGCTCACGCTGCCGAGCCCCATATTCGTTTCAATCACGCCGACCACTTTGAATTGGCTGAGAATGTCCTTCACTCGATCGGTCGGGTATGGCCGGATGGTACGCAGCCGGACCATGCCGACTTTCAAGCCCTGATCGCGCATATGCTGAATCGCAAAACGCGCCGTTACTCCGTGACCGCCTTGCAGGAAAAATACGATGTCGGCGCCGTCCGTCATGAATTCCTCGACCCACGGATCGTAGCGGCGACCAAAAATTTTCGCGAACTCGTCGTGAACCTCTTCAATCACCGCCATGGACTCTTCCATCGCGCGGGCACGCTCCAACTGGAGCGGCGGTCCCTGCTCCGGCATGATCTGAGGCCCATGCGATACCGGATGCCGCGGATCGAGCGGATACGGATGCTTGTAGGGTGGCAGGAATTCCTTCACCTGGCCCGAGTCCGGCAGTTCAACGTCCGTCGTGATGTGCGAAACGAAGAATCCGTCCTGGCACACCATTTGCGGCAGCAGCACCCGCCGGTCTTCCCCGATGCGATAAGCCATCAAGTGATTGTCGAACGCTTCCTGGGCGTCACACGACCAGCCCATAAGCCAGCCCATATCACGAGTCGAAAGCGCGTCAGTATGCTCGGAGCCGAAATCGCCCGGAGGATCGAGCGTACGGTCGGCAATCATCATCTGCACCGGCATGCGGCTGCCCGAGATTGGCGAATAGAGTTCATAAGCGAACTGCACGCCCACGCCTGAGCTGCCCGTGAACACGCGCGCCCCGCTCGACGAGGCTCCATGCGCGATACTCAACTGCGAGTGCTCGCTATCAGCCACGATATATTCGGCGTCGAGTTCTCCATTGGCCACCATCTGCGCCAGCGCCATCATCGTTGCCGTATAAGGCCGGATCGGATAGGCCGCAATCACATCCACGTCGGCATACTTGGCCGCCTGTGCTGACGCGACGCACCCGTTTATGCGGACCGTCTTCTTTTTTGTTTCCGTAACCGTTGGCATATTTCACTCCGCTCGATGTTTTGTTCTACCTTGAGCTGATTCGCAAATCCTAAATACTCTTCGCGGCCCGGTCCCCGAGATGCTTCAACTCTTCCGCTTGCCGGCCGTGCAATCCCGGCGAAATCGCGAACGCGGTATCCATTCGGACCACGCCTGTATCGAAGTCGAGCTCCGGCACGCCCTCCAGGCAGCCCGTCGGGCACTCTTCGATACACACGCGGCAGCCTTTGCAGTAATCCACCAGAATCTTGTACAAGCCGTTCGAACGAACGTCGCGAACGATGCACGGCTCGGACAGACTAGATAGCAATTGTCGCAAGCATTGCAGGTGCCGCAGCTGAAGCAGCGGCTCGCCTCTTCGACGGCCTGCTCTTCCGTATATGCCTGAATCACCTCATCCTGCGTTTTTTTACGAGTCTTCGGCGGCAGCAATTCCTGCTGCACGCGCGGGAAGTGCGGGAAGTAGGTCATGTTCATGCGGTTCAGATCGAAGATTACGTCGACCGGAATCGACCGGAGCTCGAGCGCCACTCCGCGCAACACCTCATCTAGGTTGAAGGCCACGCGCTTGCCATCGCCAACCTCATTCACCACCATAAACGGCTGACCCGAACCTACTTGCGCAATATCGCCTGCCGCAAAGAATTCGTGTCGCCGACGGCGCAAGCGGTTCATCTGATGGTTCCGCGTTCGTCTTAAACTCAGCCGTAACCAGGTGAGCGAGGCCCGTTGCCAACGGCGATGATGACGTGGTCAACCGCAAATCGTTGCGGAGGCGCCTCGTGATCCACATTAATCGAGACGCATTGATTGCGCGGAAAAACGCGCAGGATGCGATTCAAGCGCTTCCACCTTTCCGTTGCCATGTACTGCGGTCACCGCCCGCCCATGAATCAGCTCTACACCTTCTTCGAGCATGTAGTGCGGAACTTCCGGCACGGCCGGCATTTCAGGGTGAGCCTCCACCGTGATCATGGTTACTTCCACGGCGCCCTGCCGCAGCGCTTCGCGGGAGCAATCAATGGCGGGTTTCCGCCGCCGATTACGGCCACTCGTGCGCCCAGCTTCACCTTCGAAGTACCCATGCCGATGTCGCGCAAGAACTGAAGTCCATAAGCACGCCTTCCTCTTCTCGCCCTCGGCGCGGACGCTGTTGGGATCAATCAGGCCTACTGCGAGGACGCAGGCATCGTAGTTCTTTTTCAGATCATCCCAGGTGATGTCTTTGCCCATTTCCCGTGTTCGTCTTGATCGTTATTCCGAGTTCAAGCAGCCGTTCAATCTCGCGATCCAGCACGTCCTGCGGCAGAACCCAATCCTGAATCCCGCCGCGATTCAGGCCGCCCGCTTTTGGCGACTTTTCGAAGATCGTTACCTTGTAACCGAGCCGCGCCAATTGGTACGTAGCGCTGTGCGCTGGCCCCGAACCGACGACGGCGGCCTTCTTGCCGTAAAGGGTTCCTGGCTTCACCACATCGTGTTCATGCCTGCCCGAGATAACCAAGAATCGCTCACCGCGCGAATCGAGATGGCCTCATCGTATTTCCCGCGGTTACAGGCCTGCTCGCACGGGTGGTAGCGCACGCAGCCCGTCGCCGACGGAAACGGCATGTCTTCCTTCACCAGCGCATAGGCGTCGCGATACTTGCCGCGCTTCACCAGGTCCAGATAGCCCTGAACTTTTTCGTTGGTTCCACAAGCATTGTTGCAGGGCGGCAATTTGTCGCGATACACGGGCCGTATCGCGCGCCAGTTGCCCGTGGGAAAAAGATCCTGCCCCTTTTCCTGCAAAGGCGCAGGCGTGATACCTGCGACGGGATTTGGAGCCGCTCGGGGATTCTTGTGCCTTTAGTCGCAGATGTCCTGTCCGATGCCGCCACTGGATTCAGCGGCATCATTGGAGTTCTTGGAGTGCCATTAAACGCATGCTTGTTCGCAATCAACCGCTCGATCGAGCCATACTGACGATGCCGGTGGTCTTGACGACCGCTGCAATCAGAGGAGCCCATATCAGGCGCTACTGATTCGTTGCGCTCGGCAGCGCCTTCTGTTGAAAGGCGATCGAGGCCGAGTTCGCCAGCCGGTAATAGAGCCACTTGTGGTCGGCCAGTTTAGCGGCGTCCACACATACGAGTCCAGCGACCCGCTCCGGGCCCGGGACAAAACGAATCATGTATTCCGGAAAGTAGTGCGCGTTGATCACCAGAGTTCCGCCCGGGGGCATCCCGCGCATGTAATCCCATCCCTTCACCATCGTCCCTTCGACCAGTACGATAATGTTGGGCGGTATTTTCGTAGGTGAGCTCGTTCTCGATCACGTTGTCGCTCACGCGGCAATATTTGCGCGTAGGGGCGTTGGTGCATCGGGATTGTCGACGTA
>CAWFGI010000003.1:0-515895 GCA_963815265.1 uncultured Acidobacteriota bacterium
TGCGAAGACATCGACCCGGTGCGATTCCTCACCAACCGCTCGTCGGGCAAGATGGGCTACGCCCTCGCGGAAGCTGCCAGCCGCCGCGGCGCGCGAGTGGTGCTCGTGAGCGGCCCCACGGATCTGAAAATTCCAGACGGCGTCGATTGGGTGCCTGTGCGCGCCACCGAAGAAATGCGCCGCGCCGTTCTCGATCGCGCGCGCGATGCGAATATCGTCATCATGGCGGCGGCTGTCGCCGATTATCGCGCGGCCACCTCGCATGACAAGAAAATGAAGCGCGAGAGCAGCATCACGCTCGATCTCGAGCCCACTCCCGATATCCTCGCGGAACTCGGCCGTGGCTCGCAGGACCCACACCACCAACGCATCCTGGTCGGGTTCGCCGCCGAGACCGATCGCGTCGCCGAAAATGCGCGCGGCAAGCTCGAGCGGAAGGGCGCGGACATGATCGTCGCGAACGACGTGACGCAGGAAGGCGCTGGCTTCGACACGGACACCAACATCGTCACCATGTACCTGCGCGATGGCCGCGAAATTGCATTGCCAAAGATGACCAAGTTCGACGTGGCCAACCGCATCCTCGATCAAGTCCTGATTCTTGCTCGGTAGCAAAAGTTTTCGTTAGATTCGACAGCGCTGCGATCTGTTCGTTTTTCCCTGCTCACAATTTCCACGCAATCGGTTACACTCCCTGCGGCGAGAAATTTTTCGGTCGGCGGAAAGTGGGGAATTGATGGATTCAGCGAGGCGTAGCCGTGTGGAAGCTTGGCTTCAGTACGGCAACGATCTCGGCCTCGGGCCTTATTTTGTCGCTCGAACGGAATCGGTGGTTTCGTCGCCGCAGGTATCGGCCCCGCCTCCATCAACGTCAATGAATATGGCCTCCGCCGCGAAATCTGCAACCAAGTCCGTCGCAGCAGCAGCAGCAGCAGCAGCAGCTGGCGGTGCGTCATCCCCGCTTGGCACCAAAGCCGCCCCATCCCTACCGATTATCTCCGTCTCGTCCGGCCCCACGCTTTTTGAAGCGGCCGAACGGATGCCGAACGAAACGCTCGACGACATTCGCGCCGACCTCGGCGAATGCACGCGCTGCCGCCTGCACAAAGCCCGCACCAAGCTCGTATTCGGCGTCGGCAATCCCAAAGCCGAGCTGGTCTTCGTCGGCGAAGGCCCCGGGCATGATGAAGACATCCAGGGCGAGCCTTTCGTAGGCCGCGCAGGAAAGCTCCTCACGCAGATGATCGAGGCCATGTCGCTCCGCCGCGAGGACGTCTACATCTGCAACGTCGTGAAATGCCGCCCGCCCGAAAATCGCCTGCCCGACAAAGACGAAATTGCTGTCTGCTCCCCGTTCCTGCTACGGCAGCTTGCGGCCATTCAGCCGAAAGTGATTTGTTGCCTCGGCGCATGTTCGGCGCAGACTCTGCTCGCTACGACTCAAGGCATCTCGCGATTTCGCGGGGAGTGGTTTGACTTTCGCGGCTCGAAATTAATCGCCACCTATCACCCCGCTTATCTGCTGCGCAATCCGCCCGCAAAAGGCGAAGTCTGGAAGGATTTGCAGAAAGTGATGGCGTTCCTCGGGCTTCAACCGAAGAAACGGTAGCGCCCTTCCGTGCAACTATCGCTCGCCATCATCCTGGGACTCACCGGCGCTGTGTGCTGGGGCGGAGCCGATTTTGCAGCGCGGTTTGCGTCCCGTCGCGTCGGCGCCTACCGCACACTTTTCTTCATGCAATTCTTCGGTTTCATCGCTCTCAGCGTCTATCTGAAATTTCGTCGCGGATTTTTCGAAGGCATCGCGCCAGGATGGCATCCGTGGGCTCTCGCAGCGCTCGTCGGCGTGATCAATATGATCGCGTCGCTCTCGCTCTACTATTCGTTTCAGATTGGCGTGATGAGTATCGTCGCGCCGGTGTCGTCAGCGTATCCGGCGCTCACCGTAGCGCTCGCGATCGCGAGTGGCGAACGAATCACGGCACTGCGTGGAGCAGGCTTAGCCACTACGCTGGTGGGAGTGATCCTGGCTGCAACCACTTTCACGCCCAGCGCCGCCAGTCCCGTAAACGAAAGTCCCGTGAACGCCAATACCGTGAAAGAAAGCCCCACGAAGGAAACCGCCACGAAAGAAAACGCGCATCTGTCGAAAGGCGTCGGCTGGGCTCTCCTCGCAGCTCTCGGATTCGGCGTGCTCTTCTGGTTTCTCGGCTTCTACGTCGTACCCACCGTCGGCCCCACCGTCGGCCCCACAATCTCCGTGTGGGTAATCCGCCTCACCTCTTTTTCGGTACTGGCGCTCGCCGCCATCCCAGCGCGCCAGAGCCTCAAGCTTCCGATTGGCAGCGTCTGGTGGCTATTAGCAGCCGTAGGTTTCCTCGACACGGCCGCATTCGTCGCCAATAACGCCGGCCTGCACACCGGCCAAGTCTCCGTCGTCAGCGTCCTGGCCTCGCTCTACGGCGCAGTCACAGTCCTCCTCGCCTGGATTTTCTTGCGCGAGAAACTCGAACGCACCCAGTGGCTCGGCATCATCCTCATCTTCGCTGGAATCGTGCTCGTAAGCATTTAGGCAGCGCTCACATCGTTTATCGCCTTTCCCGTTAAGGCCGCCAAGAAATGCGCCCAGGATTCGCTCGTGTACGATGAGAACCGCTTGTCAGGGACTGTTACACTATCAATCTCCATGGCTCAAAGTTTCTGCGAAGTAGCGCTGCCGGTTCCCCTGCGCTCCACGTTTACCTATGCGGTGCCTGCGTCGTTCAACGGCGAAGAATTAATCGGACGGCGCCTCGTGGTGCCGTTCCGGAATCGCGCAATGGTCGGCGTAGGCCTCGCGCTCTCCGATCGCGCGCCGGAAATCGCCGGCGGCAAGAAATCCATTAAGGAAATTGTCGAGCTGATGGATACGCTTCCGGCCCTGCCGCCGAAGCTGATCGAGCTCGGGCAATGGATCAGCCGCTATTACGTCGCGCCGATTGGCGAGACGATGCGCTCCATGCTCCCGCCGGAAATCGAAGTACGCCACGATCGCGAATATTCGCTGAGCGATGCGGGACGCGCGTATATCGCGCAGTTAACTTCCGGCGCCGAAGCCACCGAAGAAGAATCCACCGAACGCGCGTTGCTCGAGGGAGTGAATGACGAAGACGGCGCCGCATCATCCGTTCAAATTCGCCGCTGGCCCGGCGGAGAGGCGGCTGCCGAACGGCTCGTTCGCCGAGGCTACCTCAGCGCTCGCGAAGTGCTTCGGAAGCGTCGCACTCGCACCCAGAAAATTCTGGCCTGGAATCCGGCGCAGACAGATTCGCCCACGCAATCGGATTCGCCCTCGCAAAATGATTCGTCCAGAAACGACGCGGAGGAAAGAATCAAAGAAGTCCTCACGGCTGTGCGCGGTCCGCTGCCACTTGCAATCCTCGCCGCTAAAGCAGGCGTTTCGAGTGCGGTAATCCTGCGCCTCGAGAAAAAAGGCCGCCTGCTCGCCTGGGAAGAGCCGCTCACGATCGAGGAAGATTCCTGGGACACGGATTTCACCCCGCCTACGAATGTCCTGAACGCCGAACAGAAACGCGCGCTCGAAGAAATCTGGCGATGGATCGTAGCGGGCAAATTCGCCGCCGCGCTTCTTCACGGCGTCACGGGCAGCGGCAAGACGGAAGTGTATCTTGGCGCAACCGAAGCAGCGCTCTCGCGAGGGAAAACGGCAATCGTGCTCGTGCCCGAAATCGCGCTCACGCTGTGGGTCGGCCGCCTGGTGCGCGCGCGATTTGGCGCAAGCGTCGCTGTTCTGCACAGCGGCCTGCCGGATATTGAGCGCGCGCGAGAGTGGTGGCGTGTACGGCACGGTGAAGCGAAAGTTGTCGTCGGCACGCGCTCGGCCGTTTTCGCGCCGCTCGAAAACGTCGGTTTGATCATCGTGGATGAGGAGCAGGAGTCGAGCTACAAACAGGAAGAAACGCCGCGCTACAGCGGGCGCGACACTGCTGTTTACCGCGCGCAACTCGAAGGCGCGGTCGCGCTCCTCGGCTCCGCGACGCCGTCACTCGAGACCTATCACAACGCGCGCGCAGGGAAATATCACCTGCTCGAACTGACGTCCCGCGTCGAGAATCGCTCGCTCGCGGATGTTCGCATCGTTGATCTGCGCGAAGAATTTCGCCGCGAGCATCGCGCCACGCCCGTGTCAGAAACACTGCGCGCCGCAATTCAGCTGCGCCTCGAAGAAGGCACGCAGGCGATGATACTCATCAACCGCCGCGGATATTCCTGGTCGCTGCTTTGCCGCAGCTGCGGCGCGATGATTCAGTGCCAGAACTGCAGCATTGCTCTCACATATCACAAAAGCCGCCAGCGCCTGGAGTGCCACTACTGCGGCTATTCGATTCGGCCGCCCAAAGAGTGCCCGAAGTGCAAGGCCGAGTACTTGTTTTTCGTCGGCGATGGGGCCGAGCGCGTGGAAGAATATTTGCGCCAACAGTTTCCGAAGGCGCGAATCGCCCGGCTCGACCGCGACACGGTGCGAACGAAGCGTGAATACCAGCAAGTGCTGGGCGCTTTTGCGGGTGGCGAGATCGACATCCTCGTCGGCACGCAAATGGTCGCGAAAGGGCACGATTTCCAGCGCGTGACTCTAGTGGGCGTGGTGGCTGCCGATCTGGCGCTGGGCCGCCCTGACTTTCGCGCTGCCGAAAAAACATTTCAACTCTTGACGCAGGTGGCGGGACGCGCCGGCCGCGGAGAGCTGTCAGGCGAAGTTCTCGTCGAAACCTATTACCCCGAGCACTACGCGATTCAGTATGCGGTGAAGCAGGACTACGTCTCGTTCTATGAGAAGGAAGCGCACTTTCGGCGCATGCTGCACTACCCGCCGTTCGCCGCGCTCGCCAGCATTCTGATTCGCGATCGCAAGATCGAGAACGCGATTCGCTGGTCGCGCGCGCTCGCCGGATTTTTCGAGCCATTTGAAAGTCGCGGAGTGAAAATCCTCGGCCCTGCGGCTGCGCCACTCGCGCGCTTGCGAAGCGAATACCGCTTTCAATTCGTGCTGAAATCGCCCAAGCGCTCGGCGCTTTCTGCCGCGCTCAGCGGGTGCCTGGATTTCTGCGCCTCGAAAGATATTCCGGAGACAGCTGTGATTGTAGACGTCGATCCCGCAAGCTTGTCGTGAACCGGTGCGAGCCGGGCGTTTCCGGACTTACTGCGGGGTGATGAGCGGTACCAGCGTAAAGCAGAGCGCAAAAATCGCGATCGCAACCACGGCGAGCAGCCGCCGCGAGCCGTCGAGGAGCTCCCAGCGATTCATCACCGGCGGATGCCGGAAGCGCAGCGTGAGCACCAGCAGAATAAATCCCCACAGCGCCCAGCCCAGCCATTGAAAGCCGAGAGCAATCAGCACCAGCGACAGCGCGATCGAAATTCTGCGATGGCCTTCATTTGCGAGGCTGTAAAGGATGTGGCCGCCGTCGAGCTGCCAGATTGGCAGCAGATTCAGGGCTGTCGCAAAAAGACCGAACCACGCCGCGCAGCCGACTGGACTAAGCAGCAACCATCCCACGGGCACGTTGGGATGAAACAGCGCGGCGAAAATTTTCACGAGCGGCGGGACGCCGAGCAATATGTCGGCGTTCGTTTGCATATCGGGCACGATTTTCGCCGCCGCAACTGCGTACGCAATCGCGGGAATCGCGACGATGAATCCCGCGATTGGCCCGGCAATGCCGACATCGAATAGCGCACGTCTCGTGGGAAACGGCGAGCGAATGCGAATGAACGCTCCGAAGGTGCCGAAGAGATTCGGCGCTGGGATAAACATTGGATAGCTCACATCGATTCGGTACAGCTTGCACGCGATGTAATGTCCCATTTCGTGGGCGAAGAGAATTCCGAGCAGCGTGAATGAGAAGGGAATTCCCAGCAGCAGGGTGCTCGGGTGCGCGATTGGCTGCCAGATCATCGTCAGCGGATTATCGACGTTGGAAAATGGCGCCTGATTGTTGGCGTAGGAAGCTGCGAGCTGGGAGCCGACCGCGAGCGTAGTGAGGACTGTGAGGAAGAACATGACGATCGCCGGCCAGAGTGGGCGCTCAGGAGGCAGCGGCGGCGGAATATCGACCACTTGCGGGAATTGCAGGTCGATGACGTCGATCGGGAGGCGGCTGTGGCCGTTGCCGTGGCTCATGGGAATTAGATGTGCGGCGTGAAAATATGTTTCGGGCGCCGATTCGTGCCCCGCCGACACTTCTATCGTAGCGTGATTCAGGACGCTGCGCTTGTTCTCTTGGATCAGGGTTTCGAAGCGGGCGGCGCCGGCAGTGCTTGCAGTTCCTTGCCCGGCTTAAAGCGAACCGCTTTGCCGGGCGGGATGCTAACCTGCTGTCCGGTGCGCGGGTTACGGCCGATGCCGGTCTTGCGCGGCTTCACGTTAAAGACGCCGAAGCGGCGCAGCTCGATACGTTCACCGCGGCCGAGCGCGTTCTTCATAGCTTCGAAGACGGTCTCTACGGCCTGTTCGGCTTTGGTACGAGTGATGTTGGTTTTTTGAACGATGGCGTTGACGATATCGAGCTTGATCACGCTAACCTCCCGCGACTGCACCGGAAGCCCATGCTAGACAGGGACTTGCGGGTTGTCAAGCATCGAGCGCTGTAATAAACTCCACAATTCCTTTTTAGCGGCGACTCAAAAAGCGTACGCGATTCGCGCTTTTCGCCCTTGCTTTGCGCGAATTACCAGCGGTATCAGCTTCGGGAGGCCAAGAATGTCGGTGAAGTCTGACAAATGGATTCGCAAGATGGCGCAGGAACACAAGATGATTGAGCCGTTTGCGGCCGCGCAGGTGCGCGAAGGTGTGATCAGCTACGGCGTGTCGTCGTATGGCTACGACCTGCGAATCGCGGATGAGTTCCGGATTTTCACAAATGTGAATTCCACGATCGTGGATCCCAAGAAATTTGACGCGAAGTCGTTCGTCGAGTTTAAGGGCGACGTTTGCATTGTGCCGCCGAACTCGTTCGCGCTGGGCCGCTCGATTGAATATTTCCGGATTCCACGGAATGTGCTGACGATCTGCGTGGGTAAATCTACATACGCACGCTGCGGGATTATCGTGAACGTGACGCCGTTCGAGCCGGAGTGGGAAGGTTTCGTTACGCTGGAAATCAGCAATACGACGCCGCTTCCTGCAAAGATCTACGCCAACGAAGGACTCGCACAGGTGGTGTTCTTCGAGTCTGACGAGCAATGCGAAACTTCGTACAAAGATAAGAAGGGGAAGTATCAGGCGCAGCAGGGAATTGTGCTGCCCAAGATTTAGCCAGCGCCTGTCGCGTTATTTCGGCGAGTGTTCGCCGGATTTCATCTTCCATAGGATTTGCCGCAACATGCCGAGCCATAGTTCGCTGTCGCGGTCAGGCAATTTCAGGCGGCGAACGAGCCGACGGATTCTTTCGTCCACGTCCGCTACTCGCCGGAGATCGATGTAGCCGCTCTCGCGAAGCACTTCGAGCAGCAGTGTCGTGATTCGCTCCAGCTCGTCAGCGCTCGCGACAGTCACCTTCTCCGATTGCCCCCCTGCCGCCTTTTGGTCGCGAATCAATTCGTAGAGACAGACAGCGACTGCCTGCCCGAGATTGAGTGAAATATTCTTCTCGCTGGTGGGGATATTCAGCAGCCAGTGGCAATGGCTGAGGTCTTCATTCGAGAGGCCAAACTTCTCCGAGCCAAACAGAATCGCGACGGGACTTGCGGCGAGATGCTTGCGTATCGCACGAGTGCCCGGCTCGAGGCGGCGCAGGGAATGCTGCAAATCGCGGTGACGCACTGCCGTGGTGCCGACTACGAGCGTGCAGTCGGCCACAGCGTCCGCGACGGAAGTGTATTCCTCGGCGTTGGCCAGGACCGCAGCGCCGCCCACGGCGGAACGCGCCTCGCGAAAGGCGCGTTCGAACGGATTCACCACTCGCAGGTGCGAGCACCCGAAGTTGCTCATCGCGCGGGCAGCCGCGCCGATGTTGAGCGGATTTCGCGTCGAAACGAGAACGACGCGCAGGCGGTCGAGTTCACGCGGTAATGACACGGCGTTATTTTATGCCAGTATACGTTTACCTCTCACGTCATACATCGCCGCAAACAATAGAACCGATGCGATCGCGGACGCGCTCTAGGCGTCGAAAATTACTTCTTCGCGACGATCGGCGATGGTTTGCCCCAATCGCCATCGAAAACAAACGAATCGAGCGGCTTTCGTTGACGGGGGCTGTGCTCCTGCGCGCGAAGTTGTTCGGGTAATGAATTCGGATCGCCGGGGTAACCAATCGCGATGCCCGCGACAGCTTCGAAGCCGTCGGGAATGTGGAACAGCTGCTTGGCCTTGTCCGGCAAGATGCCGGCCATCTGGTGAACTTGCAAGCCGAGATTGGCCGCTTCAAGCGCGAGCGTGGCTGCGGCTTGGCCAACGTCATGAAACGCATGGTGATTCGGCTGGCCATTGTGTGCAAAATTCAACGCAGCCACGCTGAGCGCCAGAACCGGAGCGCCCTTCGCCCAGCTCTGATTAAATTCGACGAAGCTCTCCAGGATTTTCTTGTAGCTCTCGGGCTCGTCTTTGGTGGCGACGAGGAAATGCCAGGGCTGCCCGTTGTATGAGGAAGCCGCCCAGCGGGCCGCCTCGAACATACTGCGCAGCTTCGCAGGTTCCACTGCCCGGCTATCGAAAGCGCGTGGACTCCAACGCTTGCCGATGATGTCGTGAACAGGTGCGCTCGTTTCAGCGTGCTTTTGAAGAACTGCCATGATTCCTCCTTAGGATACAGATAGGTTGTTCAGATTCGTTCGTGCTACAAAGCGAGAGGCTAACCGCGCCTCTCGCTCGAAGCATTCGACTAAGCCTTCCGCGTGCGCGTCGCATCCAGAGATGCACCACCAGCGCCATTGGCCGCCAAAATGAGTAATCCGCCCATAATCGCGACGTTTTTTAGCAGGTGAATCTGGTTGTCTATTCGGTTCATTCCCTCCATCGCCCAGAAATTGTGAAAAAGGAGCGTGGTCGGGATCAGGTATAGAAACACGATCCATGCCGCCAGTTTCGTCTTAAAGCCGACGAGAATCCCGAGGCCGCCGAAAATTTCAATCACGGCAGCGATGGCGATTGCTATCGATGGAAGCGGCAAATGCGCTCCGGCCGCCCACTTCGTATACATCTGGAACGCGAAGACCTTGTTAATGCCGCTGAAAATAAAAATCGCGCTCAGAAGAATCCGGCCGGAAAGCGATACCACATTGTTCGAAGAATTCATTCGACTGCTCCTTTTTGGGCGCTGCGTTTCTCGATTTCTAAAACGGGGCCGAATTACGCCAAATCGAACAGCAGCACTTCCGAGCTTTCCGGCGCTTCCACGCGAACTTCGCTTTCTTTCGAAATGGCCGCACCGTCGCCTTGCTTCAGCTCCGTTCCGTTCACGCGAACCGATCCGCGCGCCACCTGAAGCCACGCATGGCGATCCTTCTTGAGTTCGTGCTTTGCTTCCTGGCCTTTATCGAGGCGCGCGATGTAAAGATTCGCGTCCTGATGAATCGTGACGGGCGCTTTCGGTCCCGCGACGAGCTGGAATTTTCCGCGCAGCTCGGCATCCGAAAACGAAAGCTGCTCGTATTCCGGCTTCAGTCCGTTGCGCTCCGGCTGAAGCCAGATCTGCAGCAGGTGCACCGGCTTCTCCTTCGAGGGGTTGAATTCGCTGTGCATGATCCCGGTTCCCGCGCTCATGTGTTGCAGTTCGCCGGGACGAATCACCGCGCCGGTGCCCATGCTGTCGCGGTGTTCGAGCGAGCCGTCGATAATCCAGGTAAGGATTTCCATATCGCGATGCGGATGCATCCCGAAGCCCTGTCCCGGGGCGACGACGTCTTCGTTGAGCACCCGCAGCGAGCGAAATTGAACGTGCTCGGGGTCGTAGTATTGGTCAAAAGAAAATGTGAAATGAGTGTCGAGCCACGAAAGCTTGTTGCGTCCGCGTTCTTCACTGGGTCGAATCTGAATCATGTGAATGCTCCTTCTTGCGTCTTTCCTCGCAGAGTTTCTCCGCGCCGTTCGTGCCCAGCTTTCGGCAGATCCGCCGCAAAGTCTCCTGTTCCTCCGGCGTTAGCCGGCTCATCTCCTGCGTAACGGCTTCGGCATGTTCGGGAAACACGCGAGTAATTAGGCGTTTTCCTTTTGGCGTCAGGTAAATCTTCACAAGCCGCCGGTCGTCTTTTTGCCGCTCGCGCCTCACCCAACCGTGCTTTTCGAGGTTGTCGATTACGAGCGTCACGTTGCCCCCGCTGCGCAGCAGCTTCTCGCCGATGGCGTGCTGGCACATCGGCCCCAGGTGCAACAGGGCTTCGAGCACACCGAACTGGCCCATCGTGAGCCCGCTCTCCTCGATCTGTTGGCTCATGTGCGCCGCCACCGAATCCGAGGCGCGGATGAGGTTCACGTAGGCGTTCAGCGCCCGGATCGTGTCTTCGCGGCCTTTGAAGTGAGTCGGCATTATCGTTCAACATGGAATCGTTTGAACTTGAATGATTCGATGCCCCGTCGCAGCAAAGGATTCAGGCGAGCTAACTCCAAGAAAATCAGGGTTTTTGGGTGGGGCGAATCAGGACTTCGCTGATGAAGCTTTGCGGCGCCTGGGTGACAAGCATCTCGACGGCATGGGCAATGTCGTCGGGTTGCAACATCTTCTGTGGATTCTTCTTGCTGGCGGGCGAGCCAAATTCGGTGGCCACGGAACCAGGGCAAATCACGCTCACTCGAATGCCGTACTCCCGGAGATCCTCTGCCATGCATTCCGTAAAACCCATCAAGCCCCATTTCGAGGCGCAATAAATCGAGCCGTTCTTGAAGGCATTTTTGCCGGCCAGCGAGCCGATATTGATGATGTGGCCGGCGCGCCGCTCGATCATTCCGGGTGCCACGGCTTTCGAAAGCAGGAACACGGATTTCAAATTGGTGTCTAACACCGAGTCCCAGTTCTTTTCATCGGCCTCCTGAACGGGACCGAAGTAACCGACGCCGGCATTGTTTACGAGAACTTCGATCGAACCGAGCGATTTTTCTGTTTGGGAGGCTAGAGCGCTGATGTCCCTGGCGCTGGTAACGTCCGCCTCGATGGCGAGCACCTCCACGGCTTCGTTCCGCAAGCAGCCGGCAGCGTCGTCCAATTTTTTGGCGTCGCGGGCACAGATCGCAACTTTGGCGCCCATGAGGCCCAGTTTTCGAGCGATTGCAAATCCGATTCCGCGGCTTGCGCCTGTGACGAGCGCCGTTTTTCCTGCGAGAACTTTTTCACCCATAATTTGCTCCAGCGAGGCGACAAAAATGCCTCTATTCACCATCTTATCATCGAGGCATTGGCGTCACGACAGGGGTAGGCCCTATTCATCTTCGCAATCCGCGATTGCAATTCACCTTGCGCGTTCGGGATGCTTTTCCCTATAATCCCGAAGATTTTGTTGCGCTCGCGCGTCTCGACGGGTGGCGCGGTCCTAAGTGTCGATGCTCGCCTGATGTAAACTGGTCCAGGAGGCAGGGAAAGAGATGATACGAAAGTGTTTACTCACGAAGGCGATTCTGCTCAGTGCTCTTGTTTGGACCTGTATGCTCGCACACCCGGTCGCGACCCGCGCTCAACAGGCCCAGGACCAGGCGGCGAAGCCGACCTACACGATCCCAGAATACAATGCGTTCCAGGCCGCCAACGCAGAAAAGGACCCGCAGGCGCGGCTCAAGCTGCTCGACGATTTCGTAGCCAAGTTTCCGAACTCGACCCTAAATCCCTACGTGTATCAGCTTTATATCAAGACTTACACCGACCTTAAGAATTATCCCAAGACGATCGAATACGCGGACAAAGTGATCGCGCTCGGCGACAAAGTGGACGCAGGCGGAAAGCTGCAGGCGCTGCAGGCGCGTTGCCAGGTGTTCCCCTACGCATTCAATGCCAAGGCTCCTGACGCCGCAGATCAGCTGAATAAGGAGCGTGACGCCGCCCAGGAAGGCGCGAAGTTGCTGGCCGCTTTTCCCAAGCCGGCTGGCGCCACGATGACGGACGCGCAATTTGAAGAGCAGAAAAAGCCGGGAATTGCGTTTTTCCAAAATGCTGCCGGATTTGCATGTTATCAGCTGAAGGATTATCCGTGTGCGATCACCGCTTTCAAGGCCGTGCTCGCCTTGACGCCTACCGATGCCGTCGCGTCCTATCGCATGGGAGTTGCTTACCTCGAAATGAAGCCGCCACAGCCGCTGGACGGTTTCTGGGCTCTGGGCCGTGCGATCAACCTGAAGATTCCAGACAGCGACAAGATCAAAGATTATCTGCGCCGCCAGATCCTGGCGTATGAGCAGCCTGGTTGCGATTCGCTTGCGGATGCGCAGCTCAGTGAACTGCTGCAGCTATCCGCGAATTCGCCCGAGCGTCCCGCAACATACACAATTCCGAGCGCGGACGATCTGAATAAAATCCGCACTTCGAGCAATATCCTTACCGTTCTCGCCGACCTCAAGGCTGGCGGAGACAAGGCGAAAATGACCTGGCTGGCGTTGTGCGGCGCGGAGTTTCCGGAAGTGGTCGGAAAGCTGATCGACATCACGCCGGGAACCGATTTCGTGGAATTGAAGCTTTACACCGGCGCGACGCCTGAAGAAATTCAGGCCGCTACGACTGCGAACCTGGATGTGAAAGTGGTTGGCCAGCCGGAAGCGTCGCGGCTGGAGAAAGAGCAGGGCGTTCGCTTCAGCGGCACGCTGGTTGGCTACGATCCTGATCCGAACTTCATGTTGCATTGGGACAAGGCGAAAGTGAACCCTGAGGATATTCCGACGGAAAAGGGCGGGGCTAAGAAGCCAGTCCACAAACCGGCGGCAAAGAAGAACTAACTTCACTGGAAAATTCTGGAATGAAAATGGCCGGCCCACCAAGAGCCGGCCATTTTTATTTTCGGGGTCGTCGGAACGAGAGAGTATTGATCGCCATTTAGTCCAGGGGCCTACGTTTCAGAGCTGAGATCCTTCACTTCGTTCAGAATGACGGCCCAGAGGATGCGATCGAGGTATTTCTAGTTGGGCATTGAATGGCTGGCGATTCCGCTAGCCTCGGTGGCCGTTGCGGCCTACGCGTTCGAGTTTGTACTCGCCTACTTTGCGGCTCAGCGTGTTGCGGTGAATTCCCAGTTCTTTCGCGCAGCGGGATTGATTGCCTTTGCAACGTTCCAGCACGCGGCGGATGAATTTCTTCTCGAATTCGCCCACTGCCTCTTCGAGCAGGATTCCTCGCTCGACCATCATTCCGACCAGAGATTCCAGTTGATCTTTCACGATTGCACGCTCCGCAATGGTGCTTCGGAATGAGCTCTTCCCTGGGCTCAGTCGAGTGCGTGGCCGGTAACGCGTTGATAGGCTTCTCGGTACTTGTCCGTTGTAGCGGCGACGACATCGGGCGGCAATGCCGGCGCCGGAGGCTGCTTGTTCCAACCAATCTTTTCGAGGTAATCGCGAACGTATTGCTTATCGAACGAAGGCTGCGGCTTGCCGGGCATGTACAGGTTTCCCGGCCAGAATCGGGACGAGTCCGGAGTTAAAGCCTCGTCAATCCAGATGAGTTCGTCGCCGATCAAACCGAATTCGAATTTCGTGTCAGCAATGATAATGCCGCGGACAGAGGCGAACTCGGCTGCGCTTTTGTAGATCGCGAGGCTCGTGTCGCGCAATTTCTCAGCAAGCGGACGGCCGATCCGCGCGACGGTTTCATCAAAGGAAATATTTTCGTCATGACCCGTGGTCGCTTTTGTCGACGGCGTGAAGATCGGTTCGGGGAGGCGGTCGCTCTCGCGCAGGCCTGAGCGCAGCGCAATCCCGCAGACGGCGCCTGTCTTTTGGTAATCTTTCCATCCCGAGCCGGAAATATAGCCTCGCACAACGCATTCAATCGGAACAGGTTCGGTGCGCCGGACCAGCATTGCCCGCCCTTTAAGCGCATCGGCGTAAGGAGCAAGCGCGCCCGTGAAATCGCTGGCGGAAATCACATGATTCGGCACGATGCCTGCCAGCTTATCGAACCAGAAAAGCGATAGTTGTGTGAGTACTCGGCCCTTATCCGGGATTGGCGTGGGAAGTACTACGTCGAAAGCGGACAGCCGATCGGTGGCGACGATCAGGAGTTCATCGCCCAGCTCGTAGATATCGCGCACTTTGCCGCGAGCTCGAAGGTTCAGCCCGGCAAAATCCGTTTGCGAAATCACAGCGCTCATTTGTGGAGAAGCCACGGGATTAATCTTTCCTTACTGAGAGGGCGGTATTCTAGCGCAGAGTCGCGGCTTGTCAACCGCTAAGAGGTACAGGTGGAAGAAATATTTTCCACAGATGAATGCGGTGAAAAAATTTCGCAATGCGCTGCTTCTTGGATATTACGCAGCATTGCTGGCAGCTTTCGGCGTGCTGGCTTGTTCCGCTTCTTCCCATTTCACGGAAACGAGCTTGGAGACGCCAGGCTCCTGCATCGTGACGCCGTAGAGCACCGACCCCATCTCCATGGTTTTGCGGTTGTGCGTCACGACGATGAATTGCGTTTGGCCGCACATATCGACGAGCATTTTGTTGAAGCGGCCCACGTTAGCTTCGTCGAGCGGGGCATCCACTTCGTCGAGGATGCAGAAGGGGCTGGGCTGGTAACGGAATACCGCGATGAGGAGCGCGAGTGCCGTGAGCGCTTTTTCGCCGCCTGACAGCAGCAGAATATTCTGCAGGCGCTTGCCCGGCGGCTGCGCGACGATGTCGATCCCCATTTCGCCGGAACTGTCGGGTTCGCCGAGGCGCATTTCGCCGTGGCCGCCGCCGAAAAGCGATTGAAAGGCGACCGCGAACTGGCTGTTGATGAAGTTGAAGGCTTCTTCGAATTTCTGGCGTGAGACCTGGTCGAGCTCGGTGATCGTCAGCTGCGTGTTCTCGATGGACTGCACCAGATCGTCGCGTTCGCGCCGCATGAAAATCTCGCGCTCTTCGCATTCCTTGAATTCTTCGAGGGCCATCATGTTCACGGGACCCATCGCGTCCACGCGCGCTTTCATTTCGTTGTAATTCGTCTCGGCTGCGATCAACTCTTCGCCGATCAGGAGCTGGCTTTCCTGAGCCATCAATTCTTCCGGCTGCGCGTTGAGTTCGGCCACGCAGGTCTGGCGCAGATAGTCGCGGTCGGCGTCATTGCGCGCTTTTTCGATTTGACGCTGGCTTCGCTCGGAACGCAGCTCGTCGAGCGACTTCCGTTTGCCGCGCAGCGATTCATCGAGTTGGCCGGCGCGCGCGCGCGCTTCGTCCCATTCCTTTTCGAGAGATGCTTTCAACTCTTCGGCACGTACCTTTTCCTTGCGCAAATCTTCCACTTGCAAAGAAAGCTGCTCGCACGCGACTTCAAGGTCGGTCTTTTCCTGAAGCAGCGTGCCGTGCTGCTGGTGCAATACGATCGTTCGCTCGCCCGCCAATGCTATCTCCTCCAGGAGCCGTTGCTCGGCGGCTTTCGCGCTCGCAAAACGCTCATTCATCGTGGCAAGTGCTTCGCGCTGCGCCACCACCTGCTCCTGCAGCGAATGGAAATCGCGGCGCAACTCAGCGAGCCTCTCGGCCGCGCCTGCGGCGTCGGCTTCCGCGCTGGCGCGGGAACGAAGCGCCTCAGCGTGCTCGTTGCGCGCTTGCTCCACGCGAGTGCGCGCCGCTTCTGCTTCCTGGTGCAGCCACGCAATCTCCTGCTGCTCGGCGGCAAGCTGCTGCTCCACACGGCGGTGCTCCGCTCGCGCCTGATCGCGCGTGTGCAACGCTCCTACAAATGACTTCTCGGCCTCGACATGCTTGGCGCTCGCCTCCGCGACTTCAATTTCTCCTCCCGCGATTGCCATTTCGATGCGCGTCAATTCCTCTTGCTGCTCCTGAGCCACTCGATCGAGCCGCACGGCTTCCGCTTCGTGCTGGCGTAATTCGCGCTTCAGCGCCAGCGGGCCTGCATCGCCCTGGCGTCCGCCGGAAACCATCCGCCCGTGATAACAGGTGCCATCGAGCGTGAGGTAATAGCTGTGCGGATTCTCGTGCGCCAAAGTTTCGGCAGCTGCGCCCGTTTCCACCAGGTATGCGGTACGAAGACGCGTGAGGAAATGCTTCGCCGCCGGACCAAGCGGGTCGCGGAAATCGACCAACCGGTCGAGCCGCGCGATCACGCCCGCCGCCATCGGCAGGGAGCCATCCGCTTCGGGTATCTGAATGTTCAGCTTGCTGAGCGAATCGACAAAAAAGGTAGCGCGCCCGCCCATCTCGTCGCGCAGCAACGCAATGCCAGCCCGCGCCTGGTCGAATGATTCGACCACTACATACTCAAGCTCGTCGCGCAGGAACTGCTCGATCGCGCCTTCGTACTGCTCCTGCACTTCGGCGTAATCGGCCAGCAAACCAACCGCATGAAACCCCTGCGTCTCCGTCTCGCCGCCTGCATTGAAAAGCTTCTGCACTGCGTCAGCCGTGTAAGCGCGCTCGCTCAGAATCTGCTCTACCGACGAGTGCCGCGCACGCTCCGCCGCAAGCGCCTCGCGTGTCTGCTTCAGCTGCTGCGCGGTTTCCTGTTGCGCGCCTCGTAGCGCGACAAGCCGAGCCTGCGCATCCCGCGCCGCAGCGCCAAGTTCCTCAGCGCGCCGTTCCGCTTTCGAATAGAAATCTTCTTCGTTCTTCACGCGCAGGGCCAACGCAGCCCATTCGATTCCCATCGTCCGCGCTGCTTCCGATCGCTGCTCTTCGGCAGCAGTGTGACGTGCGGCGGCTTCTTCAGCTTGCAGCGATTCCGCCTGCATCCGCGCCGATTCTTCCACCAGCTTTCCGGCCAGCGTGTGTAATTCCGCAATGCTCGCTTCGAGCCGTTCCTGTTCCGTCGTGCTGAGTCCGACCTTCTCCGTGGCCTCGCGCAAGCTCGACTCCACCGCGCCAGACTGCTCCCGCAATTGCGTCACCGCGTCCCGCTGCGCATCCATGCGTGCCGCCAAATCGGTCGCCTGCCTCTCGGCTTGCTCGATTTCGAGCGTCACGCGCGTCGAACGCGATGCCAGCTGCGCCAGCTGCTCCCGATTGAAAGTGATGCGGTTTTCTGCGCGATCGAGATCGAGCGATGTTTGCCCCAGCAAGTTGTGCGTCTGGCGCAACTCCGCATCCAGCTCATACGTGCGTGCGTTCAGCCGTTCTTGTTCAGCTTCAAGTTCGTGCACCGAGCGCGCATCACGCTCTTCCGCCGCTTCCATATCGCGCAGCAGGTTTTCAAGCCGCGCCGCTTCGATATCAAGATGCTCCGCCTTGCTGGCCAGCACAATTCGCAGCAATCCGCGCATCTGCTCGCGCAACTCGGCATAACGCCGCGCCTTCGAAGCCTGCCGCTTCAGCGAAGCAAGCTGCTTCTCCACTTCCACCAGAATGTCGTTCACGCGCGAAAGATTAATCTTCGATGCTTCGAGCTTCGCCTCCGCCAGCCGCCGCTTCGTCTTGTACATCGTGACGCCGGCAGCTTCTTCGATAATGGCGCGCCGGTCCATCGGCTTCGAATTCAGAATTTGACCGATGCGCCCCTGCTCGATAATCGCGTAGCTGTCGGGGCCCAGGCCCAGGCCCATGAAAAGTTCCTGCACGTCGCGCAAACGTGCCACGCGCCCATTGATCACATATTCGCTCTGCCCAGAGCGATAAAGCCGCCGCCCCACCACCACTTCGCCCGGTTTCAAGTGCATCGCCGGCTTCTCGGCGCCGCGCTTCTTCCAGGGCTTGCCCTTGCCGGCCGGTTCGGGCTCGGTGGCCGCAAGTCCCTCACTAGGCGCGCCTGTGTCGGAGGATGTGTCGGAGGAAGTGCCGGAGAATGTGTCGGAGGAATCGTTTACCGGCGAGGGCATCGTGAGAGTGCCCCCGTTTGGTGCGGAATGGTTCGGCGCGGACTCGGAATCTTCAGCTACCGTAAACGGAGCCCCCACGGTGTGGTTTTCCGGCGCAGCCAGCACCTTCGCAACCGCTTCGGACAGTTCCGGGTCCACAAGCGTCAGCGTAACCTCGGACAGCCCCATCGGCGGCCGCTTCGCCGTCCCGTTGAAAATGCAGTCCGACATCCGCTCGGCCCGCAGCATCTTGTGGCTCTGCTCGCCCAGCACCCAGGAGATCGCGTCCACCACATTCGACTTCCCGCAGCCATTGGGGCCCACAATACAAGTGATCCCGCTTCCGCTGAACGTGATAGGCGTCTTCTCGCAGAACGACTTAAACCCCAGCAATTCCACCTTACGCAGTTTTAGCACCCGTACCCTCGCACAGTTTGCTCCATTAGCCTCATCGGCTGGAGAAGCTTCAGTTTAATCTTCCTCGGGAGGAGTTTTGAGACAACAACGCTGGAAGGGTCGGTATGAATGGCCCTGCCGCCTGGCGCTTCGGATCGGCGGTTACGGGAACAAAAGTTAACACGCGCAGCAAAGCGTGTAAAGCGCGAATAGCGAAATGTTTAACGCCATAGAACTATGCCGCTGCAAGACCGCCCTTTTGTTCTGCGTCTGGGTTTTGCCGTTTGTACCGCTGGCCTCCGGCCGGCTCTTTTGACCTTGTAGTTTCTCTGTGCAGTTCGGTGGGAGCCCCCGCATTCATGCGGGGGAGGAGCGCTTACAGCGCTCCGAAAAAGCTCCCCTCGAATCGCCCGCTCTTTTGACCTTGTAGTTTCTTTTTGCAGTTCGGTGGGAGCCCCTGCATTCATGCAGGGGAGGAGCGCTTAAGCGCTCCGAAAAATCCCCTGCCCAAATCACGCGCTTTAGCGCTGGGCCTGTCTCTCTTTGCTGTTGCGGGTCTGAATTGCACTCCGTACCGCTGGCCTCCGGCCGGCGCCTTTGACCTTCCAGTTGTCATCCCGAGCCTGCCTGCCGCAGGCAGGCGCAGCGAGGGATCTGCTTTTAGGTTCTTCGTCAGCGCCCCGAAAAAGCTCCCACTCCAAATCACGCGCTTCAGCGCCGGGCCTCAAAAGCCCCACCAACACCCACCACCCGAAACACCGCAAAATAAGAAAGCAACCGCCGCCTGAATCCCAACCGCTCATAAAGCTGCACAGCCCGCGCATTCTCCGCCCGCACATGAAGAACAGGAGTTTCCCCCCGCCCTCGAATCCGCTCCGCCAGGATCGTCATCAGAAAACCCGCATACCCATGCCCCAAATGCTCAGGATGCGTGCACACAGCGCTAATCTCCGTATAACCGGGAAGCTTCAGCCGCTCGCCAGCCATAGCGACGAGCTTTCCATCCCTGCGTATCCCCAGATACGTCCCCATCTCCCGCGTCCGCGTATCAAACGGCCCAGGCTTCGTCAACGTAGCCAGCTCGACCATCTCCGCCACATCCGCCTCCCCAAGTTCGATGAAATTATACGAGTGGCGATTAGGCTCAAGCCGCGCATCGTTCTCCAGAATCATCTGCAGCAAACCGCCGTCGAGCACAATCTCAAGCCCCTCAGGCGCATCGATCCGCTTGGGAAGAAACAAACCCAACCCACCGCCCGCCGCAAGCAACCCGCGCACCGCCGCGAATCCTTCCGCATTCGGCTCGGGAAACCCACCCAGCGGCGTCACCTCCGGCGGAAACCGCCGCAGCACCCCATAACTCTCAGCAAAATTCGCCTGGCAACTCGCCAGCGCATTGAATATCGGATTATCGAGCGCGTGCATCCGGCTGCTCCAAAGCGCCGCAAACATTCCCGGCGCCGCCACTATTGTCTATGCTCTCCACCGAACTTAGACTCCGCCCGCCCCCTGCCGCTATCCGTTATTTGCGCCCAAATTGGCCCATCGCATGGCAGCAAACCAAACACAGAAATCCCTACCGAAGATCACTTTTCGAGGGGTATTTTAAGAAGGCAACGCAGAAATCACGGCCGCGCATTTCTCGAAGGCGTTCTAGCTTCCTAGACGCAGAGGCACACAGGCACGGAAGTGCAGAGATCCCTCAAAACAAAGCGTTTCAAAACAAAGCGTCCTAAAAACCAGGTCGCTCAATTAAGTCCCTCTCGATCCAGCGCCGTAGGCGCGGCACAAGTTAGCCCCGGCCGTAAGGCCGGGGTGACCATCGCGCGTCAGCGCTTCCTTTTGCGTAGCCTCACCCGCGCAAAGCATTCGTTCGTGCCTTTGCTTTGGCGCCATCACGGCTTGTGAGCTGAAGCTACCTCTTCATCCTGTCCATCGCTTCCTCCACCGTGACTACAGTATGTTTGACGGCGGCGGCGTGGCTCTCCGCGAAGGCTACCGGGTTGGAAAGCGTTAGATCCGGGATTCTGTTTCGAAGCGCCCTATTGCGTGACCAGGGGGACAACTGTCTCAATTTTTTTGATGTGTGGCGGATTCCACTTACCCGTGAGTGCATCGGATTGCGGCGCATAGAGCCGCATAGTCAGATTGAATGCCCCTTTCGGCGCGGGGAGCCAGTTGGATTCCTTGTCCGCGCCTGGATCCTCGTGTTGAAAGTAGAGGTCAAGCGATCCGTCCGCGTTGAACTCAAAGGGCATCCAGCTGCTGACGGCGAAACGATTCAGGACGTTCCCGACCTGAAAGCCTTCAGGATCGTAAAGCGTGATCGACCAAAACGCGTTCGCCGGTGGCGTGGCTCCCTTGTCGAAGTGAATCGTATACCTATTCGCTCCGTCCAGCGGCTTGCCATTCTCGTCGGCGAGATTGAGCGGATAAATCGCATCCTCGGGTAGGTTTGCGCCAAGGCCCACTTGGGTAACTATGGCCCGCTTCAAATAATAATTACCATAGACGCCCATCGTGTCCGTATTCATCGACCAGTAGTTCACCACCCGGGCGAGGGTGGGAATCTTCCATGCCATCAGCGCCTGCGCGTCTTGGGGAACGCTTTCGAGCGCCCTCTTGACTGCGGAGCTTTGCTTGTCGAGGTCGAAGCTCTTGCCGGGCTCGATGCCGATTCGTTTCATCTGCGCGATGATCGGCTCATCCGTGATGTGAGGTGGGTGCAGCTTCATGAGTTCGGCCGCGTAAGCGAAGTACTTGCCGGCCGGCATTGTGTCCACCTGTATCTTCGGCGGTGTCTTCATGTCCACGGCCGGGTCGATTTTCACCTCGACGGGCTTGGGCGTCTTGCCCCATTCCGAGAGCGGCGTGACCTTGTAGCCTGCCTGAATCTTATGAACGGCTTCATAGTCCTGCGGGCCATCCGTCCTTGTGCGTCCGATGACCCAGACGTATGGAGTCGGAGCGGCAATGTGCGTGAAGCCGGCCTGCACCGTTCCATTCCAGCCCGGCGGAGTGATAAGGAAATTGCCCGCCTGCGTGCCGGTGGTGCGCCAGCCCGGCGATGCGAAAACGTCCGTCCACATGTCGAGCATCGGCAGAAGGTAATAGCGCCCGGCGGTGTCAGGTGCGGAAACAATCATCGGCTCTTTGGTGAGATCGAGCCACGCAATGGAATACAACGTGTCGAAGTTAATGCGCACAACAACCTTCAAATCGGCGGGCGGATATGCAGGGATATTAACGAATATATTCATCGGCCCTTTGCCAAACTCTTTGCCAGCTTCAACGTTCGTCGACTGCTTCCGGGTAATGTCTACCGAGATGAGCGGATAGAAGTAGAGGTAGGCGTCCACGCCGATTGCGTGCGCTTGGTCCTCCGTCAAGGCGGACCCCGAGCCGGGTGCTGAGGTCTGAGCTAGGGCGGGCACTCCAGCGAAAAGCAACAGGGTTAGGCCAATCGTGGCGACCGCGGTGGCAATATTCTTCAAGAAGAGTTTCATTGTTATTCCCCCTCAACCTTGTAATCCGTCGATGCGGGCGATGACGGGCGAACGATAGGCATTAGACTCTCGGCAGTCTATCGTCAAAAGTGACATGTCGCGGCTAGTTCATTGAGTCCAAACGGAATCGATTTGTTGAAAGTCTGGCCTGAAGACTACTCCGGGATAGGTGATGACATAACGAAGTCGGCCTCGCGACGAGCCGAGTAAACTGTGCGGTGTCCAAACCTAACAGAGCTCGGATCGAAGGAGGCCGAGATGCGAATTATAGGATGCGATCTACATGCTCGACAACAGACGATCGCGATGTTGGATACCGAAACCGGTGAGCTGGAAGAAAAGACCCTGGAACATGAAGGCGACACCGTCCGGGAGTTCTATTCCGCACTGCCTGGTCCGATTCTAGTGGGGATCGAAGCGACCGGCTCGATGCAGTGGTTCCTAGAGTTGATGGAGGAGCTGGGAATCGAATGCCGCGTCGGTCATCCCCAGAAGATCCGCAAAGCAGAAACACGCAAACAAAAGCATGATCGGCGGGATGCTCGACTGTTGCTGACGTTGCTCGCCGAGAATCGCTTTCCAACGATCTGGATGCCCTCGACCGAGCAGCGCGATCTGCGCACGTTGCTACGTCACCGTCATCAGTGGGTGCGCCTGCGATCTCGAGTCCAGCACACACTACAATCGATGGCACTCAACCATGGTCTCAGGAGAGGCCGCTCCCTATGGAGCCAAGCGGGCCAGGACGAACTCCGGGCGTTGCCTCTGGCTCCTCACGCCAGCGAGCGACGGAAAGCATTGATGACGTTGTATCCCGGCCTGCAGGAATCCATCGACGAGCTGGATCAGCAGGTCGGCCAGCAGGTCCAGCAACATCCCCAGGCACGGCGGTTAATGACGCACCCGGGAGTGGGGCCGATCACCGCGTTAGCCACCGAAGTTTTCCTGGGCGACCCGCTGCGGTTCATCGATGGGAAAGCACTGGCCAGTTACATCGGCATGATCCCGAGCGAACACTCCAGCGGGCGCCGGCAGCGGCTGGGAGCGATGAGCAAACAAGGGAACGCGCTGCTGCGTTATCTGTGGTGCGAAGCGGCGATGCACGCGGTCGAGGGGGATCCGGAGTTGAAACGCTTCTACCGGCGCAAACTAGTGCAGAAGGGACTAGGCAAAGCGAGAGTCGCAGCAGCCAGGAAACTCGGGATCCGACTCTGGATCATGATGCGTGACCAGATTGATTATCAAGAGTTCTGCCGTCGCGGAAAGGCGCGGCAGGAAAGCGGTAGTGTCCATGCGGGGATGCCAGATCTCGACAGTGGTCCTGCAGCGCAGTGACCGGATCAAGTGAATAGGCTACCCGCCTCCCCCCTTACGGGGAGTTCGAAGAAATCATCATGGTCGCACGTGATCGGAGAGATGTCTGGTGGGCAACACCGAGTCGATGAAGTGACACGAACCGAGCCCGTAGGTTGGACAGGGAAAACAACCCGAGAAATTGCGGCGCAGCGCTGGTCCGAGAAACAACGGGGCTGCACAACTGTAGGAGTGTGTGCGAAAGGAATAAAAAAAGAGTGAAACACTCTTGACGAGGCCGACTTCGTTAGAGATGTCGAGAAATCGTCTTCGCACCAGCTATCTCAAAACGAGATAAAACATGATAATGCGGATGCCTCACCAATTGCGTCTGACCACCCGTGATCTCCGAAGACAAGAATGGATTCACTGCCGCACGCATCCTCGTTACCCGCTGGCTTTCATACCGCCATGCCGTACCTGATCTTCGACGGCACGGCGGCGCAAGCGATCGCATTTTATCGCGAAGCTTTTGGGGCCACCGAGCTGCCGGGCAGGCTTACGGATCCAGCGGGAAGAGTTCTAGACGCCGGAATCATGATTGGGGACTCGGTTATCCGAGTCGGGGATGAAGCGCCCTGGCGCATTGCGAAGAGCCCGCGGACACTTGGCGGCGCATCATCATTCGTTCACCTTTACGTGGCCGATGCGGACGCGGTGATCGCGCGGGCTGTGGCCCTCGGCGCGAAAATCCTATTGCCCATCAAAGATCAATTTTACGGAGACCGCGCCGGAAGTATCGCCGACCCATTCGAGCAAGCCTGGACGATCGCCACCCACAAAGAAGATATATCTCCCGAAGAGCTCAAGCGACGTTTTACCGCTTCTCTTCGCAGTTCATAAATGTGCGCAAGGGCGGGCACTCCGCCAGTTCGATGTGGCCCGCCTTAGATTTTAAGGGCGCCCCATCTTTCGCGCTTTTCGAAAGGTGGGGGTTTTTCACGAGCGCAGAAAGCAGAAAAGCCGCCAGACAGGGCGGCTCTTCGATAGCCTCACGGCTTCATTCACTAATGACGTGGTCGGCCCATTCCACCAGAGAAACGTAGATCGGAACCGTGCCCCATTGCGCGTTCCAACTGCTCAAGTCCGCTTCCGTGACCCCACGGGCCCGGGAACAGGCTCCTCAAGAAAAGACCGGGATGCCTTTGGCCACCACCTTCGCCATGGTCTCGCTCAGGGGCGGCCATCCGATGGGTTTCACCACATCAACCGTCACCTTGCGCATGAGGTACGTAGCGTCGTGAGTGAGAAATATCTGCACATCATGCCCGGCCTCGGCCAGTGCGAGCCCGTGGGAAAAGGCGAAAGATGCGCGGGTGGGCTCATCGGTTCCCCAGGAACTCCTCATCAAAATGTGCAGTTTCTTCTTGGGCGCTTGAGGTTGCTGAGTCTGCGCTTCACTGGCGGAAGCCGTAATAGCCCCGGCCCCGGCGGCGAGTACCCCAGCAGCCAATTGCGTCGATTTTTCAAGAAAGCTTCGGCGAGTTGCCACATTTCACCTCCCGCAATTGGCAGGACTCTACACGAGGCGTCGGACTGATTACAAACTATTGTTTCTTCGCTGGAACCGAAGAAGCGGCCGCCGTGCTCACCACGTTTTCCCGCTCCTGATTGTAGGTGCCGAACTTCTTGGCCACCGGCTTCAACGTAGGATAGAACTGCACAAATGTATGCTCCACCGCAGCATGCGCATCGTGGCAGGCGAAGCATCCTTCTTTGGCCTTGATCCGTGCAGTCTTGCTGTTCTCATCGAAGGCGAAGTAGCCCCACTTATCCGGCAAGCGCGCATCCTTCACCTCCACGGCAATACCCGCCAGATCCGTTTGGAAGTGGCCGTCCTTATTGATTGAACCCTTGCTCTGCGCGCTACGCTCCTCGACCACGAACATGGTCTGCTCCGGCCAACGTCCTGAGCCCATAAACTCGCGATAAGCCCACTGCGGCACGAAGACGTTGGTGAACTGAGGATTTCCGCCGGTGCTGTAGGTCATACCGTAGCCTGCCGAGAGAAAGACCCAGGCGCGATAGTTTTCCGGGCGAATCAGATCTTTTGTCCCCGTAAACTCCGGCCGGTCGGTCGTACCCGAGCCCGATGACCGCGTTTTCACCGCCCCAGCCGCAGCCAGCACAGAAAGACACAACGCCACCGCCATGAACCAAACGCCACTCTTCATGTTCTTCCTCCGCTGCGACCAGATCGCCCAGAAGCTCCTGTAGCTCAGGGCGCTCACTATGTCGTCTAGCGATATAGTGGTGGGCAAGTCAGCCGCCATGCCTGCAAAAGTGATAAGTCACCGAAGCATAGTGACTTATGACACTCCCGCCGACTCCCACGTTGCGAAGGATGTGCTATTGTGGGATTGCCCTGTCCGCTAGAGATTCTCCCTCGCTTCGCGTAATGGGTTGTGATCGCGCGGGCTGTCCCCTCGGTGTGATGCACACGTCGACTTACAGTTCGCCGGTTATTCAAGCCGCTGCGCGGCTGTCAGGGTTGCAGATATCGCACTGCATAGGGAGTCATCGCAATCGCCGCGCCAACCAGGCCGGCAATCAACGAACTAATAGTCCCTCCGAGAAAGTTGATAAACAGCGAATACACACCAATAGCCAGCCACACTCCTGCCAATCCGCTCTCTACCCACAGTGCCACCGTTGCCGTACGCCGGTGATGAAAGATTATGTGAAGAACTACCCATAGCGGTAAAGCAAGCACCGAAGATAGAACAATCACTTGCCCCACAAAAACAAATCGCGGCCATGGGCCGTGAGCCATGGCAGCGAACAATATAAACAGAATGAATGACACTGGAAACGAACTGCAAATAAGGAGATCGATTCCGCGAAACTGTTTCTTCTCCGTCATTTCAAAGGCGATGGTGCCTCATTTTACCTTGACAAATGATTACCACTAAGCTAACATCAGTCGTGCGATTTGACTACAACTCGACCCGGCCCCAGCCATCAGCCGCCAGTCCCGTTTCGGGATTCCACTCTCAGATTCTAATCGCAAATGCCGATGCGTCCAGCATCGGCATCCTGAGCGACCAGCGGAGTCGAAGGGTCTCCTTCTAATCGCAAATCTGGAATTAGAATTCCGCGTAACCCCCATAAGAATCAGCGAACTAAAATTTTCTAATCGCAAATTTTTGACGATTTCTTGGTCTCTTTTCGTCGCGGAACGCGAGTCGCAGGCCACGGAATTTCTAATCGAGAATGCGCGATTAAGATCCCACCTAAGCCCTTTGAAAATCAGCCAACTACAAATTTCTAATCGAGAACGGATGGCGATTTCCTTCTTCACGGATCACGAGTCACTCGTCGCTGCCTTCCTCACGCAACACATTGACTTGCCGAGCACTTACGGCCTAGCATGGCGCGCACAGGAGGTCCGCTTGGAGCCCAGAAGCGTACCGGGAGTTCGCCGAGTCCTGTCTAGCGTCGCCGTTATTTCTGGCGTCTTTCTTCTTTCGCTGCTCGCGTCTCGCCCGCCTTGGCCCAAATCCGCCAAGGTCCCCGAATCAGAATTCTCCGCGGCTCGCGCTCGCGTCGTGCTCGATCGTCTCGTGGGCGACGGCATTCCGCATCCCACCGGAAGCGCTGCGAACGATGCCGTTCGCGCGCGAATCCTCGACGAATTTTCAAAGCTCGGCTACGCCCCGGAAGTGCAAACCGGATTCGCCTGCGACGAATATGGAACCTGCGCCACCGTGAATAATGTCGTCGCTCGTCTCGATGGCTCTGAGCCCGGACAGTCCGTTCTAATCGCTGCGCACTACGACTCCGTGGCCGCGGGCCCGGGCGCATCTGATGACGGCGTGGGCGCCGCGACCGTGCTGGAATGTGCGCGGGCGCTGAAGACTCGGCCATGGCCGCGCCATTCCATAATTTTCTTGATTGATGATGGTGAAGAAGCGGGCCTGATTGGCGCGCGCGTGTTCGTCAATCAGCATCGCTGGGCCAAGGAAATCGTCGCGGTCGTCAACGTCGATACGCGCGGCACTTCCGGCCCCAGCCTGTTGTTCGAAACCGGCTCCGCAAATTATTCGATCGTGCAGCTCTACGCAAAGCACGCGAGCTTTCCAGCCACGAACGCATTCGCATATTTCGCGTACAAACTCCTCCCCAACGACACCGACTTCACGGTGTTCAAAGCCGCCGGCTACCAGGGCGCGAACTTCGCTTTCATCGGCAACGTCACGCAATACCACACGCCACTGGATAACTTTCAGAATTCCAGTCCCGCCAGCCTCCAGCACGATGGCGACAACGCGTTGCCCATGCTTCTCGCTCTCGCGAATGGCGACCTTTCCAATTTTCCTTCGCGCGAAGCGGCATACTTCGACATCTTTCAGCGCTGGACGATCTACTGGCCGGCGTCGTGGACACTCACGATCTCCATCATCGCCACCTTATTTCTTCTAATTGAAATCGCCTGGCTCATCTACCGCCAGCGCCTCTCGTTCCTGGCGCTGCTGTGGGGAATTTTCGCCTGGCTTGCCATCCTCGCCGTTACTGCGTTCAATGCGTTTGTTATCAATCGCGCATTGACGCGTGCCGGTGCGATGCAGGTGAACTGGGTCGCCCATCCTGTCGCGATTCAGGCGGTATTTTGGTTTCTGGCGCTCGCTGTCGTTTCCACGGTGGCGTTTGCATTTTGCCGTCACGCGGGATTTCTGAGTCTTTGGGCGGGCGTTTGGATCGGCTGGGCGATTCTCTCGATCGCCTCCGCGATTTACACGCACGGCATCGCTTATTTATTTCCGCTGGTCTTGTGCGCCGCCGTCCTGTCGGCGATACCGCTCGTTTTCAGTCGCACGGAAACTTTCCGCCAGGGATTGGCGGCCGGACTTGTGCCGCTGGTAATCGCCACGGTCACCGGCTTTGAGGTCGCCATCCTTCTCTACTCGGCGCTCGGCAATCGTCTCCTCGTGGGAATCGCCGTGGTTGTCGCTCTTTTGCTCACGCCCTTCGCTCCCTTCTGCGCGGATCTGTTGGAAGTTCGCGGCCTTTCGCGCATCGCCTTGCAGACAGTTGCGATCATCGCCACCGTTCTGGCCGCTCTTGCGTCCGTGGTGGTGCCCGCTTTTTCGGCGAAGTCGCCTGAACGCATCAACATCGATTTCTGGCAGGATGGCGACTCGGGAAAATCGGTCTGGATTGTCGAGCCGGAATCGCACCGCCTGCCGGAACCAATCCAGCTGGCCGCTCATCCCACGCGCCAAAATGCGGGACCGTTTCCATGGAGCACCACCACGTCATTCGTCGCGGACGCGCCCCATCAGGATCTCGCTCCGCCCACGTTTACAATTCTGGAATCATCCGAGGAGGGTTCAAGACGCGCCTATCGCACGCTGATGCGTTCCGAGCGGGGCGCTCAAAACGTGATGGTTTTCTTTCCGCCCGATTCCGGCGTCGAATCGGTGCGCATGGAAGACGAACCGATTCCGCCCCAATCCGAGCGCCTTCGAAGATATCTGAAGGGTTGGACCTTCCTGAATTGCCTGACGGTTCCTGCGAAAGGCGTGGAGCTGAGCTTTACGCTGCCGATCGGAAAATCGGTTGTAGTCCAGACGTTCGACGAAACGTACGGACTTCCACCCGAGGGCACCTTTCTGATCAAGTCGCGCCCGCTGACGGCCACCACTTCGGGCGACGGCGACATCTCGCTCGTCAGCCGTCGTGTGGAACTCAATCCATAGCCGGCGCGAGACCGAAATGCGATCGGTCTCGCCACCGACCTCGCGCACTTCCCGCTACGGCTGCGCCTTTACTTCTTGCAGCTTTCCTTCGACGTCCTGCACCACCACAAATCGCGCCTTTGCCGCGGACGTTCTCTGCTCCTGCGTTACTTTTGCCACCTCGACTACGGTGGGCTCGTGAACAGCTACTTCCGCTTTCCCTATTTCTACAGCCTTATCGTAATTCTGATAGGTAGACGGAAGGAATGGCCCGTCGTTCTTCGCGCTCACATTCGCGGGAGGGACCCACGCCGGGTGATGCGTTACGCCGGCGATCGCCGAGCCGCCGCCAGCACCAGTAAAGCCGCCACCGCCCGCCACCGCCTGAGTTCGTAGGGCCGACGCCGCCTCCGCCCGCCACATTATTGGTGCCACCGGTCCGTTGCGCGTGTGCGGTTCCCACTCCGAAACAGAGAACAAAAGCTGCCACCGCAATTAGGTGTTTCATTTGCGCCCCTTTCGGGGCTCCGCCGCCGGGGACGCCCGGCAAGCCCGTAACATCTCCTCGTATACTAAAACAACACAGCAGAGAGAAAATGGGCCGTCCGTACCATGGGTACTAACAAAATTCCGCCGCAACTCCACTAGGACTAGGCAGAGCCTTTTTATTCCATCGGCCATATGCGGGTGCTTCTTGAGAGCCTTCCATCGCGCTAGAACGCTCGAATCTGAAAATATAGCTCAGGGGCGTGACTCTTGCGGCGATTCCGCTCCGGCGCTGCTGTCCGGGGCGGTTCGGTAGCGAAGCAAGTCCTCCAGATCGCCGAGCTTATCGCCGAGCAGATTCATCTTTCGCGCCAGGCCTTGAATTTCCGACTCTGCCCGCCGGTTCACATCGAAATCCAGTTCGCCGCGCAGACGGTCTTTCGTGTCCTGCCGGTTCTGGCTCATCATGATCACGGGAGCCTGGATTGCCGCGAGCATCGAAAGGAACAGATTCAGCAGGATGAATGGATAGGGATCCCACGCCCGATTGCGCAGGAAAATATTGATGGCGGAATAGATGATGATCGCTGCTGCAAACATGATGATAAACGCCCACGACCCGCCAAAACCCGCCACCGCATCCGCGATCCGCTCGCCGAACGTCGTTTTCTCTTCGATCAGCACGTTTGGGTTGCGGCTCGCACGCAAACGCACCAGTTGCTGCGACGCGTGAAACTGCCGCCCCAGCACCGTGAGCATGTCCATTCCTGCGTGCGGCTTGCGCTGCAGTAAAATCAGTATGTCATTGCGGTCTACTTCGATCGCCACCGTGTCTTCGGTTGCCACCGCGTTCGTCTGGTGCGGGGTCTGTTCGAGCATCGAAGCGAACCCGAAAAATTCTCCTGCCGCGGGCTGATCGACAATCACTTCTTGATGATCCTCGTCCACCGTCGTCACCTGGACGGCGCCGGAGACGAGGATGTAGGCCTTGTCGCCCGGGTCGCCGATCTTGTAGACGCGCTGCCGCGGCGCGAATCGCCTGAGCTCCACCTGTCCGGCAAGGACGGCGGCTTCGTCGTCATCCAGCAACGCGAACAGCGGGACCTGCTTCAATGCCTCTGGCGTGCACGACATGGTTCACCTCTCGTACCTAAATTGAATTTCCGGCGCCCAATGCGCGAAAGCCTACCACGACGCGCTATTTCCGCAGTAGGGCTACGGCATCCGCGCCCGAACTCGATACTTGGGACGCTTTGCCCATTCGTCGCAAGCCGTGACATCCGATACGAAAAGAGCCGGCGGGACGCCGGCGTTACGGAATGGCAGCTTCGTCGGCAATGAACTGCGGAATCTGGGGCGATTTTGCTTTTCGCGCGATTGCAAGCAACACCGTCGAGAGACTCAGCAGTTTGTTCACGTGGCGGATGCTCTTCCGTAACGCCGGCGTCTCGCCGGCTCTTTTGCCTTTGTACGGCGCGCCACTCAGAAACCACCCGCGCGGCGCAATTGCTTGCCACGCGAAGCGTCAGCTAGAATGCTTGGTTCTGTGACTGCGCAAAATCATCTCGACATTCGCTTCCACGACACGCTCACCGACCGGCTCGAGCCGCTCCAGCCCGTCCACAAAGACGAAGTCCGCATCTACACTTGCGGGCCTACGGTCTACGATTTCGCGCACATCGGCAATTTCCGCACATTCGTTTTTCAGGACATCCTGCGCCGCTTCCTGCGCTCTGCCGGCTATCGCGTCCTGCAGGTGATGAACTTGACCGACGTTGACGATCGCATCATCGCCAATGCCGCCGCCGCGAAACTCACCCTCCGGGAGTACACCGAAAAATACATCGAAGCCTTTCTCGAGGACATGCGCTCGCTCAACCTTGAAATGCCCGAAGAGCTTGTGCGGGCCACCGATCACATTGACGACATGGTTGCCCTCATCGAACGCCTCTCGCAGAAAGGGTTCACCTATCCGAGCGACGGTTCCATTTACTACCGCATCGCGAAATTTCCTGATTACGGCAAGCTTTCGAAGATCGACGTCAGCGGAATGAAAGCCGGCGCCCGCGGCGATACGGACCGCTATGAAAAAGACGACGTTCGCGACTTCGCTCTCTGGAAAGCTCCCAAGCCCGGCGAATTTTTCTGGGAGACAGCCGTGGGCCCGGGCCGTCCCGGCTGGCACATCGAATGCGCCGCCATGTCCATGAAATATCTGGGCGAGACTCTCGACATCCACACCGGCGGCATTGACCTCGCGTTCCCGCATCACGAAAACGAAATCGCCGAAAGCGAAGCCGCCACCGGGAAACAGTTCGCCAAACTCTGGTTGCACGCCGAGCACCTGATTATCGAAGGCGAGAAGATGTCCAAGTCGCTCGGCAATTTCTATACGCTGCGCGATCTCTTCGCCAAGGGTTACAAGCCGTCGTCCATCCGGTTCCTTCTTCTCTCCGTTCCTTACAATCGCCAGCTGAATTTCACGATGGACGGGCTGAAGCAGGCGGAAAGCTCGGTCGAGCGCATGCGCAATTTCGTCGCTCGCCTGAAAGCGGAAAGGTTTGGCGCCGGCTCGAATCCCGAAATGCCCAAACGCGCCGCCGAAGCGGAAAAAGATTTCGCCGTAGCGCTGGCCGATGACCTGAACACGGCTGTTGCCCTCGCCGCTGTTTTCGATCTGATCCGCGACGTGAACACGGCCATGGATCGCGGCGAATTTCTTCAGCAAGATGCGCCTCGCCTGGTCGCGGCAATGGAAAAATTCGATGAAATCCTCGCTGTGCTCACTGATGACGACGCCGAGCGCCTCGCCAAGCTCGGTTTCGGCTCGTCTAGACCGCGCATGGCGCCCGAAGAGATCGAAACACTCATCGAGGAACGCCAGGCCGCCAAGAAGCGCCGCGATTTCAAGCGCTCCGATGAAATTCGCAAACAACTCGCAGACTCTGGTATCATTGTCGAAGACGTAAAAGACGGCACCGTTCGCTGGAAATATAAATGAGTATCTCCAAAAAACACGAGCTCTCGCTCCATAGCCAGCCGTCCCACGAACGCCCCAACCTCTACGGCGTAGATTAAGTCCTCTTCCTCTGATGTTTGTTTCCGGCATGCGCTGGCAGGAATCCGTGCGGGCGCCGAACAAAAATCCATTTTTGGAGGAAGACATGCAAGCGATCGATACGAAAGCTGATTCAAAGATTTCCGCAAAATCAAATGGTGCCACGGCGAAACTGCCGCACCTGGTCACCGAATTACCCGGTCCCAAAGCAAAGCAGCTTGTCGAACGCGACGCCGCCGTTGTGTCGCCGTCCTACACGCGCGATTACCCGCTCGTCGCAAAGACCGGCCGCGGCGCCATGATTGAGGACGTTGACGGCAACACGTTCCTCGATTTCGCCGCCGGCATCGCCGTTTGCGCCACCGGCCATTGCCATCCCGAGGTCGTTGCCGCGATTCAAAAACAAGCCTCGGAACTAATCCATATGTCGGGCACGGATTTTTATTATCCGAATCTCGTCGAACTCGCCGAGAAGCTCGCCTCTATCGCGCCCGGCAAAACGCCGAAGCGCGTCTACTTCGGAAATTCCGGCGCGGAAGCGATTGAAGCGGCCATCAAGCTGGTGAAATATCACACCAAGCGCGACAAGCTCATCGGTTTCCATGGCGCTTTCCATGGCCGCACGATGGGCGCGCTTTCGCTTACCGCCAGCCGATCCATTCAACGCAAAGGTTTCGGCACGCTTCTCTCCGGCGTCTTCCACATGCCTTTTCCGGATACCTATCGCGGCACCTATGGCATCCGGCCAGAGTCTGCCTCGGCCGATTGCTTAAGCTATCTCGAAAATGAACTGTTCCGCCGCCGCGTGGATCCCGAAGAAGTGGCCGGAATTTTCATCGAGCCGATTCAAGGCGAGGGTGGCTACCTTCCTGCGCCCACGGATTTTCTGCAGGGTTTGCAGCGCATCTGCCGCAAGTACGGCATCATGTTCGTCGCCGACGAAGTGCAGTCCGGCATGGGCCGCACTGGCAAGTGGTGGGCATCGGATCATGCAGGAATCGAACCCGACATCATTTGCACCGCGAAGGGAATCGCTTCCGGCATGCCGCTCAGCGCGATCATTGCTCGCGCGGACGTGATGAACTGGGTTCCCGGCGCGCACGCTTCCACGTTCGGCGGCAATCCCGTCTGCATCGCCGCTTCGATCGCCACTCTCGGCTTGCTCGAGCGGCAATACATGGCCAATGCCGCCCGCATGGGCGACTACATCATGAAGCGCACAGCCGACTGGACCGAGAAACATAAAATCGTCGGCCAGGTTCGCGGCAAGGGCTTGATGATTGGCATCGAGTTCGTCCGCGATCAGAAAACGAAAGAAAAAGCCACTGCCCTGCGCAACAAGCTGGTTCAGATGGCGTTTCACAAAGGCCTGCTGGTCCTGGGCTCAGGCGACACAACATTGCGCCTCTGCCCGCCGCTCGTAATCGACGAAGCTCAAGCCGACTTCGCGCTGAACACGCTCGAAGCCTGCATCACCGAACTCGAACGCAGCTTGTAGGCAACCGCGAAAAGAGCCGGCGAGACGCCCTTCGAAGCTCAGGACGAGCCGGCGTTACGGAATGGCAGCGTTCCCATCGAGATGCGTGGAGATCTGTCTCGGCTTCTGCATCTGTTTGTCGAGAAGCAACAGCGCCCCAGACTCCGCAGTCATGCTGTAGCAAGGATGCAGTTCCGTAACGCCGGCGTCTCGCCGGCTCTTTTGAATTTTTGGCGCTGACGAGCACCTGTTCGCGAAGGGCCACCAGCGTTATAATCCCGCCATCAACCTGCTATGTTAGCCAGACTAATCTTCGCTGCCGTTAATTTCGCCGCGCGCAACGGACTAAGCGAATCGCGTCACGAGTCGAACTCAAGCAGTAAAGAACAAGCCCGCACCACCGGCGTCCGCGGCGAAACCTTCGCCTATTGGTATCTCCGCCGCCAGGGCTACACGCTCGTCGCCCGCAACTACACCGTGCCAGGCATCAAAGGTGAAATCGATCTCATCGGTTACGACGGCCGCGCTCTGGCCTTCGTAGAAGTAAAAACCCGTTCCACAACGCAAGCCCACTCCACACCCGAAGACGCCGTCAATGCCGACAAGCGACGCAATCTCGCCCGCATGGCCCGCCAATTCCTTCGCTCGCGCCGCATCGATTCCGCCAGTTGCCGCTTCGACGTGCTCGCCATCGAATCCCACGCCGGGAAAAAGCCAGTCGTTCGCCTGCACAAATCCGCCTTCGGCATGGCTGCTGAATTGACCTAATCGCTGCGACCTCAGTGGAATTTCTTCTCCAGCGCTGGCAAGGCTTCGATGAAAACGTGGCCAACAATACCAAGACTGCGTGGATCAACTTTGTCCAACGTGTCCTGAGGAGTGTGCCAATAAGTAGAACTGATGTCGAAATCGATCACGTCGCACCCCGGCACGCCGCGCCGGATGAACGAGAGATGATCGTCAAGGGAGGTGACTGTGCCTTCGTTGACAAAGACATTCCCATAACCAAGTCGCCCAGCGGTCGCCCAGATGAGGTCCGTGAGCCACGGCGTCGAATTGGTGTCTCGCTTGATCTTTAGATCGGATGATCCAATCATGTCGGCAAGAATCATTGCTTTGAGGCGTTTAAGATCTCCAGAGAGTGCCATGCTCGCCGCCATCTCGCGGCTGCCATAAGTGTTATTCGTATCAGTCCACTGGACGCTATCCTTGTCGCTCCACTGACCCTGCGCCTCTTCACCGTCAAAGAACACAATCCACAGGTTCGCGGTGGTTTCGGTTTTGCGAGCACAGAATACTCGTGCGAGTTCAAGCAGTGTGCCCGTGCCTGAACCTCCATCATCAGCACCGACGAAGTTCACCATGCGCAGAGTGTCGTAGTGCGCCGCGTAGAGGACTATGTCGCTACCTCCGCCGGGAATCCTAGCAATGATGTTTTTCATCGCGACGTCACCCAGTGGTGTCGAGGCATGGAAATCGTGCTCTTCGACCTCACACCCAAAGCTCTTCAGCTGGCCAACGATGTAGACCTGCGCGCGACGAATTCCGCCAGAGCCGGGCGGTCGCGGTCCGATTTCGACCAATTGGCGCACATGTTCATAAGCTTGGGAGCCGTCGAAGCCGCCGGTGGCAGATGGAGGAAGCGTGGCGGGAGGATTCGCCGCCCGATCAACCGCCGACCTGCCCGCAGCCGCGCCCTTTACGTCAGAGGGACGGGTGCTGCAAGAGACGCAACACAAGAAAGCTAGATTCGCAACGACGATGCCGCACTTGCGCATATTGACCATCCGGGCGCGCTCTGCTACCCCGACCACCCGTTGAGGTTCATAGTACATTCTGCGCGCGATTGCTGGGTAAGGGAGGAAACGGTCCATATGCTTCGTAACACATTTACCTTAAACAACAGACGCCCCGTGAAAATGGCACACGATTTGCTATAACCTCGCTTGGCCCGTAATATCGCGTAGTAAAATAGCCGCAACTTGGCAGAAACATTGGCCTCGGTTCGCTTCGAGGCAAAAATCTGGACGAGGAGGGAAGTTTGCCGGAGCTTCGCAGGGATCCCATCACCGGGCGCTGGGTCATCATTTCCACCGAGCGTGGGAAGCGGCCGCTCGATTTCGTTCGCGAAAGCGTTCAAATCAAAGGAACTCCCGCCTGTCCGTTCTGTCCCGGCAACGAAGGCAAGACGCCTCCTGAAATTCTCGCCTACGGCCGCAACGGCACAGGAAAGGATACGGCGGGCTGGTCGCTCCGCGTTGTGCCGAATAAGTTTCCGGCTCTGGGAATTGAAGGCGGCCTGGATCGCGAGGGCGAAGGCCTGTTCGATCGCATGAACGGCGTTGGCGCGCACGAAGTGATTGTCGAAACGCCCGACCACATGAAGACGCTTGCGAACCTGGGCGAGAAAGCTGTCGAAGAAGTTTTCTGGGCCTACCGCGATCGCATGCTCGACCTGAAGAACGATCGGCGCTTTCGCTACATCCTGCTCTTCAAAAATCACGGCGAGCCTGCCGGCGCCACGCTCGAACACACCCATTCGCAATTGATCGCGCTGCCGATTGTTCCCAAGCGCGTCCGCGAAGAAGTCGATAGCGCCAAGCACTACTACGATGAAAAAGAGCGCTGCATTTTCTGCGACATGATTCGCCAGGAAGTGGAGACGACCACGCGCGTCATCATCGAGAACGACTACTTCATCGCCCTCGCGCCCTACGCGCCGCGTTTCCCGTTTGAAACCTGGATTCTTCCGCGCCGCCATAGCAGCGCATTTGAAAATATGCCCACGCCCTATTACGGCAGCCTCGCCAAAATTCTGCGCGACTTTCTCGCGCGCCTCGACAGCGTGCTGGCCTTCCCGTCGTACAACTACGTGATTCACACCTCGCCCATCGGCGAAGAAATCAACGACCACTACCACTGGCACATCGAGATGATGCCCAAGCTCACGAAGGTCGCAGGCTTCGAATGGGGCACCGGCTTCTACATCAACCCTACTCCGCCCGAAGAAGCCGCTCGCTTTCTCCGCGAAGCGAAATGACGATCCGACCAGGATCGTCATCCTGAAGCGGGCGCATTAGCCGTAAGCCCGCTGAAGGATCTGGTTTCCTGCCTGTGCCCCAGCACCAATCAACGCGCTTGCGTTCTTTCCTTTTGCCCCTTGTTCAAACAAAAGCGCCCGCGAAGAACAATCCTTCGCGGGCGCTGTAGATTGCGTTTGCTATTTTCTTACGTCTGCGTCTCCGCGGCATCCTGCACCATCGGCGCAGGTATCGGCTCCGGCGCAGGACTCGCCGTCGGAGTAGCACCGCCGTCGCGACCCGCACCTGGATCGCTCGAAGCCGTGCCAGTGCCGTTCGGCTGAGGCGCAGGAGCTGAATCCGGCGAAGGCCCCGGACCATTCCGAGATGGCTTCAGCGTGAACGTAACGCCGCGCTTCGCGTTCTCATCCACTGTGCGCTGCAAGTCCACCTCGTCCATGTCCACGACGCTCTCCGTGCTATAGCTCGTCATGTAATGGAGTTTTCCGTCCACGAGCCAGTAATCGCTCGCCGTGTACATCGTGCCGTCCTTCAGATAAATCAGCGCGGTGGGCGTCGAAGTCGCCACGTTTCCCGTATCCGGGTTCGTGTTCGGACTTCCGTCCGGCACTTGCGCGTCGAGTGATCCGCCGAACGACGGCCGCTGGAAATAATCATCCGAAGGCGCCGCGTTGTTCGACGAATCGTCGTTGTAATTGCCGCTGTCCGAATCCGTGCCCGAATACGGCGGAGGATACGTCACGTTGTAATTGGGATAGACCGGGTAGGGATACGCATACGGGTAGCCCCACGCATATGACGGGCCCCAGAGCCCCCAGCCAGGTCCCCACCAGGGATTCCACCATCCGCCCCAGCCCCAGCCCCAGCCGAAGCCCCAACCCCAGCCACCCCATCCCCAGCCGCCGCCCCAGCCCCAACCGCCATGCCAGCCGCCCCACCCGCCATGCCAGCCATTGTTCCAGCCGCCATGCCAGGAGTTGCCGTGCCAGCCCGATCCGCTCCACGATCCGTTATGCGAACCGTTAAACGTCGCGTTGTGGAAGCTGTTGCCGTGGAATGCGCCGCCATTCGACGTGCTGCGCATTCCTGTTGTTGAGCTATGAAAGCCGCTGCTGGAGGTAGATCCACGGCTGCCGCTAAGCGAACTACCGGATGACGATCCGCTATGACCGAAGGAAGTTCCGAGTGTGTGACCGGAGTTGATGTGCCCGGTGTACCCGTGGCTTCCGCTCACCGATCGCGTCGCGCCTGAGGACGATGAACCGTTCGACGCAAATCGCGACCCGCTCATCGAGCTGCTCCTCGTCGAAGCGCTCGACCCGAAATGCGAACCGGTCGAGGAGCTGCCGAAGTGCGAGCCTTCAATGTTCGATACTCCGCGGTTCGGCGAAATCGAATTGCGCGTCGCTCCCAGCATGCTGCTGCGTCCGGAAGTTGCCGATCCGCTGTTGAAATTTCCCGCGCGTGAGTTCGACGCTACCGAAGAGGAATTCGCTCCTCGCGAAGCGCTCGCCGCGCCTGAACCGCCCGAGTTGCCCGCAAACGAACGAGCTGTCGATCCACCCGCGGCCGACGAATTACCTGAATTCACGCCCGCGTGCGTGCCGGCTGTATTTCCGGTGTTAGGACCGCGCGCGCTTCCGGTATTACCGGAAAACGAATGCCAGTTGCCATCCGCATTCGCCCGTGTCGCTCCGCGTCCCGCCGGCCAGCCCGACGTGCGCGCGTTCAATGAATTCGAACGCCCCGCACTCGAGCCCGCGCCGTTCCGCGCGTTCGACGACGAGCTTCCGCCCGCCCGGCTTCCGTTCGCTCCATAGGAGCGGCTGCCGCCGTATGCGCCGTTTGAACGGCCGCCACCATACGCGCCGCTCGATCGTCCACCGCCGTACGCGCCGTACGAGCGACCGCCGCCGTACATGCTACCGCCGCGTCCGTACGAACCCATGCTGCGAGCAGAGCCACCCGGCGATCCGCCGCGGTACGCACCACCGCCTCCGCCGCGATATGCTCCGCCGCCATAACTCCCGCCGCCTCCATGGAATCCGCCACCACCGCCGCCACCGTGGAAGCCGCCTCCGCCTCCACCTCCATGGGAACCGCCTCCGCCACCGCCTCCGTGTCCGCCTCCGCCATGTTGCGCGAATGCAGACTTCGGAGCACACACCAATGCCACCAACGCGATAAATGCAAATATGAATTTAATATAGGTGGAACGCCTCATATATATCCTCCACCGGATAACTGGGAGCCGGGGACAGCTCCGCTATTGCTACCGGTGATTCTACACCTTCTTAGATTGCCCGCACGTGATTATGGTTGCAGCTTTCAACTCCTGGTAACAGTGACCGTTACCTTTCCTTCGCTCGGGGCGCGAACTGCTCCGAAACCGCCGCGAAATACACCCCCTCCTAACGTTAAACACGCCTTCGCTGATTTAGTTGCGCGGCAAATTTCGCGATTCGGTGTTTTTTTATCGTTCATGCTGCAGAAGGGAAGGCCATGATATAATTGAATCGCCCTCTTCCGCCCTCTCAGTAAAATTCCAACCCGCGTATGCGCGGAAAAAGGAACCCCTGTGGATCGCAACTACGACCTCTTCGAAATCCTTCCCGACGGCTCGCCCATCTGGAAGTGCGCCGTCGCCGGCCACGAGAACGCCGTGCAGCAACTTCGCGAATTAGCCCGGCACACCACCAACGAACTCCGCATCATGCACCTCTCATCCAACACAATCATCGCGGTCCTCAATGCCCCTGCCCAGCGCATCGACCTGGCCTCTCCCACCCAGCCGCCCAAAAACACCTGAAATTTCCCGCCTCCCAGCCCGTATCATTTCGCAGCAACCTGGAATTATTAAACATTGGTCAGGTCCCCCCCCGACCACCGCTCCATGGTCGGGATGACCTGAGGCCGTTGCCGTGTCCGGCATACCGCCGCGTCGTCTTGCGGCCGTTGCCTTTGTCTTTTGTACCGCTGGCCTCCGGCCGGCGTTTTTGAATCTGTTTTTTCTTAGCCTGTCATTCTGAGCGAAGCGAAGAATCTCAACTGTCACGACGGCGCCGTGCAACAATCACCACGCGCCCGCCGCATCGCCCGAGGCCAACGAAAATGCCCTTCGCCGCCACTGACTTCGAATTCAAGCAGCGCTTCTGGATCATCGGCGGCGTCATCTTCCTCGCCTTCGGCTGCTACAACCTCGACCACACCAACATCGCCTTCGCCCTCACCCAGAAAATTCTCGGCCCCTCCGTCAACCCAGACTCTCCCATCTTCGACCGCTACCAGCTCGCCATCGTCACCATCGGCTCGCTCTTCGTTTATCTCGCCGCGCTGCTGCGCTCCTGGGCCGAATCCTACCTCCACAGCTCCATCGTCCACGACGCAGCCATCCACTCCGACCAGCTCGTCGCCGAAGGCCCCTACCGCCACGTTCGCAATCCGCTCTATCTCGGTAACGACCTGCTCGCCATCGGCCTCGGTGTCCTCGCCAGCCGGCTCGGCTTCGTCGTCATGGTCGTCGGCATGTTCATTTTCACGTACCGGCTTATCCTCCGCGAAGAAGCCGGCCTGCTCGCCACACAAGGTGAAAGCTACCGCCGCTATTTCAACGCCGTCCCCCGCCTGTGGCCCTCGCTCCGCCCCCGCATCCCCTCCGGCGGCGCCAAACCCAACTGGCGCGACGGCCTCACCGGCGAAATCTTCATGTGGAGCATCGCCATAGGCATGACGGCCTTCGTACTAACCCAGCGCATCTGGATGTTCTGGCTCGTAATGGGCGCAGGCTTCGCCATCTACTTCCTGCAAGCCCACCTCCGCAAGCGTCCAGCAACTCCATAGCTGGCTTGTTATCCCGCTTGCCCTGACGCAGGAAGGGAGCGAAGCGAGGGATCTGCATTTGCCGTTTGCCTTCGTACCGCTGGCCTCCGGCCGGCGTTTTTGAACTCCGCCTCTGCATTTCCTTCAGCACCGCACGCCGCTGTCCGAATTTGGACGTTGCCTGCCGAAAACGACCATCCCCTCTGACGCAATTGTCGGTAAGTGATTTACAATGTGGGTCTTTCCGTTGGCACGCGTGGTGCAGATACGACGAAGGAAAATTTCTCGGGCGATTTGTCGAATTCCGGTTCGGCCGTTCGTCTATATACTGAAGGCAGGGCACCGGCCCTCCCAAGGTAGTTGCAGGAGAGGAAAAACCATGACGGAGAGGGGACAAGAAACATGTCATTCTTCCGCGATCTAAGAGTTGCACTCCACTCCCTCCGCCGCACGCCAGGGTTCGCTGTCATCGTGGTCCTCACCCTGGCCCTCGGCATCGGAGCCAACGCCGCCATCTTCACTCTCGTTCGCGGCGTCCTGCTCAAGCCTCTCGTCAACCGTGACGAGAACCGGCTCGTCTACATCCGCCAGAGCGCGCCTGGCCTGCGCGACGAAAACACCACCTTTTCCGTCCCCGAAATCAAGGACATTGAGTCCAGCGTTCACTCCATCCAGCAGTTCGGTGATTTTTCTGAAATCGGCTTTACGATGATCGGCCTCGGCGAGCCCCGCGAAATTCAGGGAGGCGTGGTAAGCGGCACCTACTTCGACGTGATGGGCCTCCACCCTGTTCTCGGCCGTTTGATCGGCCCACAGGACGATGGTCCCAACGCCGCTGGTGTCGTCGTTCTCACCCACCGCTTCTGGTCGACCGTCCTCAAACAAGATCCCAACGTGCTTGGCAAAACGGTCCGCCTCGGCAGCATTGGCGACCGCACCGCCACGGTGATCGGCGTCCTCGAACCCTCCACCCCTTATCCCGCCGATACCGACATCATCGCCAATATCGTCACCAGCCCGCATCACATGTCTGCCACGATGGTTACCGGCCGCGTCCATCGTATGACCGAGCTCTTCGGCAAGCTCGCTCCCGGCGCCACTCTCGATCAGGCGCGCAGCGAGTTGCGCACCGCCTACGCCTCCATGATGAAGGACCACCCCGAGGCCTATCCCGCCAGCGCTCAGTTCACCATTAGCACCAAAATGCTTCGCGACCAGATCACCTCGGGCGCGCGCACCGTCCTGCTTGTCCTCCTCGCTGCCTCGGGTCTTATCTTCATAATCGCCTGCTGCAATGTGGCCAACCTGATTCTCGCGCGCACCGTCCGCCGCGAAGGTGAACTTTCGATTCGCGCGGCTCTCGGCGCCAGCTCTGGCGCGCTGCGTCGCATGCTCTTAGCCGAAAGCCTCATTCTGTGCGGCGCTGGCGCGGCAATCGGCGTGATCAGCGCGCAGCCGCTCGTCTCGATCCTCGCTCGCTACGCCTCGCGTTTCTCGGTTCGCGCGATGGATTTGAAGGTCGATTCCAGCTTGCTTTGGGTCGGTGCGGCGCTCGCCATCCTTGCCGCCGTGATTCTGGCCTTCGTCCCGCGCCTGCCTTCCGTTGACAAGGCCAACGGCCTCAACGTATCGAGCGGCAGCGTCCGCATGACCAGCAGCACCAGCCGCCGCCAGCGCGCCTTCGCCATCACTCAAATCGCCGCCTCGTTCGTGCTTCTCGCGGGCGCTGCTGCTCTGATCACCACGCTTCTCGCTCTTCAAGCCACCCAGACTGGTTTCGAGATGCGCCGCGTCCTCGCCATTGATGTTCCGGCGATGACGTACGGTAAAACGCCCCAGCAAGTCCTCGATTTCTACAAGGAATCCATCCGTCAGATTGACGCCCTTCCGGGTGTCACGGGCACGGCCTTCGCTGAGACGGCGCCCTGGCGCGACGCGCAGAATTTTGGCCCCGGCCTTCAATATTCTGGCGACGGTCACACGCACACCGACGAAGATCCTCGCGCCATGATTCGCACCATCTCGCCGGGCTTTTTTGCCGCTCTCGGCGTTCCCTTATTGGAAGGGCGCGATTTCAACGACCTCGACGACGGGAAGAGCGAGCCCGTCGTGATCATCAGCAAGACTCTGGCTGAGCGCATGTGGCCCGGTCAAAGTGCTGTTGGACGCCACGTCTACTGGACCGATCCCGTCCTTGAATTCCTTCCCGGTGATGATGCCGAAAAGGCACGCGTGAAAGCGCCGCACCGCATCATCGGCGTGGCAGCCGACGTAGACGACATCCACGTCGTCCCTGAACCGACACCTTCCGTCTACGACACGTTTGCCGACGGTGGAGGCCTGTATGGAGGCCATCTCTTCATCCACACGACTGCGAATCCCTACTCGCTGGTTACGCCGGTTACCCGCATCATTCGCGACATGTCCGTGGATCAGCCCGTTGAGCACGCAGCTACGCTCGAAGACATTCGCGCGAAAGTTCTCGCGCCCGACCGCTTGAACACGCTCGTCTTTGGAGTTTTTGCGATTGTGGCGCTCGCGATCGCCGTCGTCGGAGTCGCCGGTGTGCTGGCCTTTTCCGTTAGCGCGCGCACGCGCGAATTTGGCATTCGGCTAGCCCTCGGCTCTCAGCCGGAAAATATTCTGCGTGCCGTGGTTAGCGAAGGCGCCATCATGGCCGCGGCGGGTGTGCTTGCCGGAGCCGCGTTCGGCTTCATCGTGGCTCGTGTTGCCAGCAGCTATTTCGGCGACCTGCAGATGCCTGGTGCCTTGCCCGTGCTCGTCTCGGCCTTCGTGCTGCTCGCCGCCGCGGTGATCGCTTCGATCCTCCCCGCATCGCGCGCAGCCCGCGTCGACATCATCCAAGCCCTCCGCTCAGAGTAGCGGGCGGAGTGACGGCCGCCGGTTTTCCGGCCGCTGCACCTGATTGTCATCCCGCTTGCCCTGACGCGGGAAGGGAGCGAAGCGAGGGATCTGCTTTTGCCGTTCGTCGTTCGTACCGCTGGCCTCCGGCCGACGCCTTTGAATTTTCGCCTCTGCCTAACAATTATCATCCCGTTTGTCCTGACGCAGGAAGGGAGCGCAGAGAGAGATCTGCAGTTCCGCCTTTGCTTTTCGTACCGCTGGTCCGCCACAAAAAATTCGGCAATTCCGTTATCCAGGCCTATACTCCCGCTGCCAACACCCCATATGGCCCTCGCGAAACCTTTGCGGCGTACGCTCGCGATACTCGTCTTCGTCCTGTTTCTCAGCGTCGCGCTGTGCGCAGCGGCACTCATTCCCTATTTTCTCGCCGCGCGATTTGCGAGCATTTGGTTCCTCGCACTGAGTTCCGTATTTTTCTTCACCGTCATCACATGGTGTGGCGCATGTCTCAGCGCTAAAGTCTGGCCCGCATTGCAGCCCGCGCGGTTCCGTTTTCGTTCGACCGGAATCAGCGCGGTACTCTTCGTCGCCGCGCTTTACGCTCTGATCCTGCGGCCTCACCCGCCGCGGCTCGCTGAAACCATTCCTTACGACGATACGCGCTACTGGCAATTGCCGAGCGGCTCTCGCATCGCCTATTCAGAATTCAATCCCCCTCCTGGCGTCCCCTTGAAACCCGACCCCATCGTCTTCCTCCACGGTGGACCTGGCCTGCGCAACGCTCCTTTCGACCGCGATGCCTACAGTTCTTTCGCCGCTGACGGTTTTCGCGTCATTCTCTACGACCAGGTCGGTAGCGGCCTCTCCGCCTTCCTGCCTCACATTCGCGACTACACGATTGCGCGCGACGTCGACGATCTCGAAGCCATTCGCAACGAGCTTCACGCAGATCGCATGATCCTCATCGGTCATTCCTGGGGCTCCACCCTCGCGGCCAGCTACATGGCGAAGCATCCGGACCGCGTCGCGAAAGTCGTCTTCCACTCCCCCGGCGATATCTGGAATCTCGCTTCAGCCAAGATCGATTTCAGCCGCACCGACGGCGGCCAGCAGGGATTTCCTCCCCTACGCCTGCTCGCCGCTTTCTTTCTGCAGCTTCGCAATCCCGACGCTGCCGAAAATCTCGTTCCGCAGAGAGAAGTCGAAGAGATGTTCGCGCCACTCATGACGTCCACGATCGGAACGCTGGCTTGCAAAGGCGATTCCAGCAAGCTCCCGCCTCTGCTGACGCAGCTCAACCGCCTCACCGACAACCCCGGTTTCAATCCTTACGTGTTGCAGGCGATCGCTTTGCAAACAGCCGTTCCGGCAGGCGATCCGCACGCCTCCCTGCGCGGTAATTCCACGCCTGCAATACTTCTCTTCGGTGAGTGCAACTACATTTCCTGGGCGGGCTCCCTCGACTACCGCAAAACATTTTCGCACCTGAAAATCTTCTACATTCCTCGCGCTGGCCACTACATCCAGTTCGAACAACCTGAACTAATGCACCGCGTAATCCTCGCCTTCCTTCTCGATCAACCTGACGCCATCCCTCCCTACCTTGCCGACGCCGACCCCCGCAGCACTCATCCGTAACGAGTCACCGTTGCGCGGCGCCGCTTCTCGCCTTCCAGCAGCACAGGCATTCATTCCTGCCTGTGCCCCAAGTAACGACCACTCGCCCCGTCATGCTCGGCAAACCCGCGCAATCGTTCCTTTCTCTTCTCTCTTCGCTGTCGTTTTTCGTACCGCTGGCCTCCGGCCGGCGTCTTTGAAATTGCCTTTTGTATCTTCGCTCTTGTGGCTCTTTTTAAATTTCGACGGCCGTCTCCGTCTTTTTGCATACCCAACCGCCCCAAATACGTGCTACCCTAGTACGTTTTTATATGCTGACGAACATGACACTGTCGGCCGCGACTCCGGCTAGCCAGCGACACGAAACCTCCACGCCCGCAGTTTTAATCCACGGCAGCGCGATTAAAACTTCCGCTAACTCGCCCGGATTCAGCGACATGCAATTTTCTAATAGGCGGCAAACGGGGGGTCTGGCAATCGCGTCGCCCATCCTTCCGCGAAGATCCTTCCGTGGCGGACCACTTCCCGCTATCCCCATCACCCATCACCCATCACTCGCTACTGCTCTCATTTGGCTTTTCGCCCCGCCGGGTGCTACTTTGTTTGCGCCAACCGAACGAGGCAATCATCGCCGAGAGCGCCCAAATGAAACCTGCGAGAATCGAATAACATGAAAATGAGAATGAAATCGAAGCCGATCGCGCCAGCCGCGCTCCTGCTCGGCATCGCTCTATTTTGCGCGCCGCAAGCCAGCCTTTCCGCGCGCGACCGCTTCGTCCCGCCTGACATCACTTCGGCGAGCCAGATTCCGTTTCCCGTCGAAGCTGTGGCCTCCGGTCTCGTGACGCTCGCGCTCAATATCAGCGTCGCCGGCCAGCCGCCCGATGTGCAGGTGCTGCGCGACATTCCCGGACTCACGTCGCTGACTTCTTCGATTGTGAAGGGCTGGAGCTACACGCCCGGCAAGCTCGACGGCAATCCCGCTCCGTCAACGATCACCGTCGAAGTGGTGTTCAACCCGGGAGATTCCCTCAACCAGAGTATGAAGATAGCGCCTGTCGCGCCCACGCCGCCGCCGTTTCCAGCCGGTTATCTTCCGCCCGAGGTTTCGGTCGGATCGTTCGCACTGTATCAGCCGAATAGCGTTGGGGTAGGCACGGTGGTGCTCGACGTCACCATCGACAAATACGGCGCCGTGAAAAAGACTGACGTGATTCGCGATGTGCCCTCGCTCACGCCGGAAGCAATCGCCGCGGTAAAACGTTGGACCATCAATCCGGCCAAATTCAACGGTAAAGCGATCATCTCGAAGTTGGTCGTCGCGTTCGTGTTTCGCTCGCCGACGATGACCACGCGATGATGGCACGCAATGATGACCACGCGATAATGTGCGGAGCGCGCGCAGGCATAGAGTCGGTTTTTCGTCAGGGCACGACTTCAGTCGTGCCGCAACAGAGGCAGTATCGATGCGGCTTCAGCCGCTGGGGCAAGTCGAACGATGGTTAAAATGAAGCGGGCGGTTCGAGAGGAACGACGATGACCTGGGGAAAACGGCGAGCGCTCGTTATCGGATTCTTGATTTTGTTTTTCATCATCGTGATCTGGGCGGCTTCGAAGCCGGCGCGGCTGCCGTCGAATGCGGTGCTGGTGATCGACGCGGATGGCGAGATCAACGAGCAGCGAGCGCCTGATTTCTTCGCCGACCTCAGTGGCGGCGGCCAGCCCGTGCTCCACGATTATCTCGACGCGATTGACGCAGCGCGCGGCGATTCGCACATTCGCGGGATCGTAGTGCGCGTCGCTCCGCTCGCTACCGGCTGGGCCAAACTCGAAGAGATTCGCGCGCACCTGATCGAATTTCGCAAGAGCGGCAAGCCCAGCATCTGCTACCTCGGTTACGACGGCGTCGCCAATCCCGAATACTATCTGGCGAGCGCGTGCCAGCAGGTTTGGGTGGTGCCGCAGTCGTCCGTGATCATTCACGGAATGATGGCCCAGGCGCTTTTCATGCGCGGCACACTCGACAAACTGAAAATCGTGCCGGAGTATTACCACATCGCTGAGTTCAAAACTGCCGGAAATATTTTCACCGAGAAAAAATTCACGCCCGCGCACAAGGAAGAAGTGGAAGGCCTGCTGAACGGCTTCTACAACCAGTATTTGACGGATGCGTCTGCCGCGCGCGGAATCGATCGCGCGAAATTCGAAGAGCTCGTAAAGCAGGGTCCCTTTTCGGCCAAAGCGGCGCTGGATGCGAAGCTGGCCGACAAACTCGCTTACTGGGATCAGGTGCAGGATTATTTCAAAGCGCACGATGGCGATTGGAATCCGGTGCCGCTCGTGCGTTACCGCAATTATTTGAAGACGAGCAGCGTCGCGCTCGGAGGCGATCGCATCGCCGTAATTCATGCCACTGGCCTGATCCTCTCAGGCGAATCACACGAATCGCCCACGCAGGGATTCATCATGGGCGGCGACACGGTAGCGGCCGACGTGCGGCGCGCGCGCAAGGATTCGAGCATCAAGGCGATTGTGCTGCGGGTGGATTCGGGCGGCGGCTCGGTGGTGGCCAGCGAAGTGATTCGCCGCGAAGTGGAGCTGGCGCACGATGTGAAGCCGGTGGTGGTGTCCATGTCGGACGTGGCGGCTTCGGGCGGCTACTGGATCGCGGCGCCGGCAAATAAAATCGTGGCCGACCCCAACACGATCACCGGTTCCATCGGCGTGATCATCGGCAAATTCAATGTGTCGGGCCTTTACAATATGCTCGGCCTGAGCACCGATTCGGTGATGACCAGCGACAACGCCACGCTTTTTTCTTTGCAGCAGAATTTCACGCCAGCGCAACGCGCCTGGGTCGAAAAATCGCTGCACGACACCTACGATCAGTTTATTAAAGGTGTTGCCCAGGGCCGCGGCATGACGGTCGAGGCCGTGGACAAAATCGGCAAAGGCCGCGTCTGGACGGGCGCGCAAGCGAAAGAGCTGGGGCTGGTGGATGAATTGGGAGGCGTCGATACGGCGATTCGCATCGCCAAACAGCTCGCGCATATTCCGGCCGCTGAACGCGTGAACATCGTGCGTTTCCCGCAAGAAAAATCATTTTTAGAGCAGCTCTTCGAGCGCGAGCGTGAAATGACAAGCGGCGAAGCAGCCGTCGAAGCGGAAGCTGGCAGCTCGGCATACGGCCTGCCCGCCGCCGATGCAAAAACGGTAGATGCCATCGTCCGCCGCATCATCGGCCGCATGGACATCGTGCAAGCCCGCATAGCCTACGAGCTGCACATTAATTAGTAGCGATCGCCGCCTTCGAACGGCGCGGTAGCCACGACGACGCATTTTTCGTCGTGGGCTTTTCTTGTTTTCGTGGCGACGCGCAACGCCGAACTCGCGGTTATGACTTTCGCCGTCGGCGGAACGCTTCGCGGCTGAAACCGCGCGCGACTTTCGCTATACTAGCTAGCTCGAGGGCGCGGTACCCAAGTGGTAAGGGAGAGGTCTGCAAAACCTTTATACGTGGGTTCGATTCCCACCCGCGCCTCCAACGTTTTTTGATTTCCGCACGACGCGAAAAAAGGCGATCGATTTTATCTGCCTGCGCCTTTTGATTTGCCGGGCGTGGCTGTGCCTGACGGGCGCGAACCGCCCTGTTTCACGGTGTTCTCGGCGCCGGGCGGAAGCTCGGTGGTCGGAGTGTCATCAGCGGGCTCGAGGTCGCGCGGATTGGTTTTTTGTGCGCCGAGATTTGTTTTCTTGTCCATTACGTTGTGAACGATTTTCTTGTGCTCTTCGTGTTCTGCGCTCGTGCCAAATTCTTTTCCGCACAGGGCACACACAACTCGATTCGTTTTCTGACGTGCCATTCTTCGCCTCCTGAATCAATCTGCTGCTTGACTCACATTTGACCGCGCTTTTGGGCGTCGCTCCATACACGAAGCCCTGCATTTTTTCGGCCTAGTACCGCAACTGGATGCAGCCTTCCGTGTTCGTTTGGCCCGACGATCCGATTTTAGAACGTTCGTCGTTATTCGAAAACAGTGAGGAAACGTTGGCCTTCGAGTCGAGGGAGAGATCCTTCGACTGCGAGTCGGCCGTCCCGCGGGAGCGGGACGAAAAGAAGAATCGGGCGACTCTTCGCTCAGGATGACGCCGTTTCCTTAGACGACTTTATTGGCGCTGGGGGTGATCCTGCGTCCGCTGGTGGCTATTGGCGCTGGCCGTTGACTCGTGCGCCCGTGGTGATTTGGGTGCATTCGGCTCGAGGCCGGGCGCCGCCTGAGGTCGGGGGCGGACAAGTTTGAGTCTTGCTCACGCTGCGGACTACCGCAGTTGCAACGCCGGCTGCGACCGCTCCACCGACGCCTACTGCGGTGGCCGTGCCAGCGCCGATGCCACCTCCGGCGGCTCCGGCTCCTGCTGCACCTGCGCCAGCGCCTGCTCCTGCGGTGTTCGTCGCGCTCACAGCGGCGGTGAGAGTGGCGGGGCTCACGGGAGCGGGAGCCGAGGGCGAGGAATTGCCGTGGATTCCAGTTTCTTCGCCGCCCTTCATCAGCACGCAGAAGCCAGAAAGGTCGCAAACTTTACAGGCACCTTCCATGCAGACGACTTGCATGTTGCCGGCCGCGTCGAAGAGGACAACCATTTCGGTGCCGACGACGCCAGCGACGCCGACGGGAGTGCGAATCTGGAAGCGCGCGTTGGGCTTGACGAGTTTCACGGCGCGGGCGCGGACTTGGCCGTACGCGAGATCAAGATCGGTTTGCTGCTCACCGGTATCGTGCTTGGCGATGGTGAGATTGGAATCGGAGCCGACGCTGAGGATGGAACCGTCATCGAGCGCGACGCGAGCGCGGGCGAGATGGCCGGTGTTGATCACGTCGCCCCAGAAAACCTGCTGGGATGTGGAGGCGGCTACCTGCTGGGCGCCGCGCACGACGTTGACGATCGGCACCACGGCCGTGATTTTTCCGGCACTTTGCGCCACCTGGGCCGAAACGCCCACGGGAACGGCGAGAAGCAGACAAACTAGAATTGCGACTACAGCTGAGAATGGATGGCGCGCGTTCATCGAGCTTTTCCTCCGCGGATTTCGTGCGGCGCTGGCGGCGAGTTCGATCCAACCCCAGTGCTTATGAATCCGTTGGAAACTTATTCGTGGGGACTGGGCGAAAAGCTATCACAGAACGGGCGAAGCGGCTAGAAAAAATCCGGGCGAAGCAGTGGGTTCGAGAGTTTACTTTTGAAATAGGCTGAGCGGTGGTTCCGGGGCTGCAGCTTCCTCGTCAGTCAGATTGGGGTAAGCGATTCGCCGCGCAAAGAAACCGGCCAAAAGATTGATAAGGCCGACGAGGGGAGCCACCAACCAGAAACGGGAATCAACAGCGCCCGAAACGAGCACCAGAATGGAGAGAGGAACTCCGGCCCTTATGCAGGTGCGAGGCGACCAGTGTCTCTTTAGAGCCAAATCTGCGACAAAAGCTGCCCAACAAAAACTCAGCACAGCGAGTGCGCAAAAAACTGCGGAAACATAGCCGATACGAAACAACAACTCGTGAGGTTTTGGGGGCGACGCGACAAGCCAGTAGAGGGCACCGCCGGACATGAAGAAGCCCGAGGCAACGGCGAATTTCATTCCGATGGATAATTTTTTCATAAATACTTTAACCGGATAGTAACTTAAAGTTCCGGGCAGCGCAAGCAAGACAGCTGATGGAATACGCGTGCGGAGGTCGCGAGGGCACGGCACGCCGTGCCCTCCTGACGAAATCGACGCGGAACTAGAAGCCAGCGCCGGATTTTCTCTGCGCGGCTTGCTGCTCCATCTGGGCGCTCATGGCGCGCATGGCTTCGGTGGAACCGGGGGCACGCTTTTCACGCCAGCGATCCATCGCCGCGACGTGCTTTTCAAGATTGGAGAAGGCCAGCGGATTCTTGAACATTGTGCGGAAGGCAGGAACGACGGGCTTGAGGCGTTCCCAAACGACCCATTGCTCGCCGGAATTTTCGAAGAAGAATTCTTCGTCAATCAGGCCGCGATTTACGATGCTCGCCACCATATCCCAGTAGCTGAAGACCATGCGCATAAAGGCGTTCTCCTGGCTTCCGGGAGGGCACAGGGTCATTACTTCTTCCGGCGTCTTCGGATTGAAATGCGACATGTACCATTCGCGGGCTTCGCGAAGGCGTGGCTCGCGACGAATGTCGTAGAGCCGCAGCATCAGATTTACCTGGTCGTGAGTAACGTCAGACATTTTTGAAGCCTCCTGTTCGAGTATGTTCGATTCAAGATTGAAGTTCGATTCAAGATTGAAGTTCGATTCAAGATTCACGATCGCTTCGATTTTCCGCCGGTCAACCTATCCGACTGGACGGCATCTCACTGGATTGCGGGGCCGGCTGCGGCAATTCGCCCTGCAATGTAACTCTCTGAAGCTGGCTGGTGGGGATGCGCGATTGTTCGAATCCGAGTTTGATGCGGCGGCGGAGTTCGCGGGCGACGTCCTCTTTGCGATTGAGTACGGTGCGGACCTGAGTGCGAAGCACGTTGCCATCGAGCGAAAGCGATTCGACGCCAAGCACGCGCGGGCCATCGACAAGAGCGGGCGACCAATCCGGATCGTTGCGCAGATCGCCGGTGACTTTTTCGAGGGTGGCGAGGGCGCGGCCAATGTGTTCCTCGGATGGGACGGTGACGTCTACAAAAACCTGCGACCAATCGCGGCTGAGATTGGAAACCTGGCCGATGAGGCCGTTGGAAATAGTGACGAGCGCGCCAGCGGTATTGCGAATCATGGTGCGCCGCAAGGTGAGATATTCCACGCGGCCAAGTTCGGAATTCACCTGGATGAGGTCGCCGACAACGAACTGGTCCTCGAAGACGATGAAGAAGCCGTTGATGAGATCCTTCACGAGATGCTGCGCGCCGAAGCCGAAAGCAAGGCTGGCGACGGCGGCGGCTGCTTCGAGCGGGGTGACGTTGAAACCGAATTCGGGAAGGGCGGTTAAAATAGAAACTGCAACAATGATGAAGATTCCGGCGCTGTAAAGAATGCCGGCCATGGTGCGAGTCTGCTGTTCGCGCATTTGGGCGATGCGCGTGGAGGATTTGGCGGCTTCCACCAGGCGATTGGTGAAGGCTTTGAGAAGCCGCGCTACTATGAAGGCGATGATGACAATCGCGAGAATTCGCAGGCCGCGCGTTTGCGCGATCTCAGTCCAATTTTTGAGCGATTCGGTCATGGGTGGTTGAATGAGCGGCGGAATTATACCATTCGCGCTGCGATGGCTCGGCGCAAGATGTGGCCGGAGCTTTTGTAGCGGGGAGTGAGGAACATGGACCATCAAAAACGCGATTTTCTCGGCGCGATTTTTACCGCGGCAGCGGCGTTTGGCGCCCTATTCGCGGGCGGCGCCGCCGCGCGGCAGATGGGACGAAGGTCAGGGCCGCCTGACCCGCTAGCCGATCCGATGAACCAGCCGCCGCCTTTCGACCCCAAGAAGGTTCAAGAGCACAACCAGAAGACGATCGTGCAGGACATCCAGAGGCTCTACAAGCTGGCGGGCGAATTGAAGGATGAAGTGGAAAAAACGGATTCGACTATTACGCTTTCGCTGCCGATGATTCAGAAAGCGAAGGAAGTGGAAAAACTGGCGAAGCAGATCGCGACCTTGGCGGTGGGATAAAGTGCCGGATAGGTGGTGGCGGGCTAGCGCCGGACTAATGAACGAACAGTCCGGTGATGCCGATTCCGACTCCGATGAGTCCCAATGCGGAACCGAGATACCAGAAAAATCGCTTGCGTGTGAGAACCGTGATCGAGCAGATCACAAGAGCAGCCTCGAGAAGTACTTCGCCGAGATCAAAATAATTTGCATGGCGGCGCTCGGCTGCCACTTCGTTTTCGAGCTTTTTCGCTTCGGCTTGAATATCCTGACCTTCTTCTTTGTAGCGCTCGATTTCCTTTTCGTACTTTTCTTTGATTTTGTCGGCTTGTTCGGATTTTTGCAGCGCGAACACGGACATTTCATCGACAAAAAGCTCGTAATTGCGCCGGCGGATTTCTTTGGCCTGGTAGTAGGCCCAATGATCGGTTGCTCTCGTCTGCATCAACATTTCTTCGGTATGCGCGCGGTGGCCGAGCAGCGACACGGCGGCGACGAGCACGGCGAGAATCGCCATGGTCACGGTGACGGGCGCAAGATTGTGCTGAGCAGCTTCTTCGGCCTGCTCTTCGAGTTCGCGAAAATCCTCAGCCATTCAGACCACCAATCCTTAATGAATTGGAAATTATTGTAAACTTCAAGTGTGGCACTGCTTCTCCGAGTCGCTATCGACGTTTGACAGGTAATCGGCCATTTCCTGGATTGATCAAATTCGATGTGCGGTTCTTTTTAGCCAACAGGTGCTGCCTGCGCAATTGCACGAACTCTTGATAGGCAGGCCTGTCGATGGTTACCAAGAGCCGCTTGATATACAAAGAATACCGATTCAGCGCTGCTTTACTTGGTTCTTGATAGCTCAGATCCTCTAGCATCTTTGCCAATCGCTCGTGATTGGTCTCTCTAAGCTGGCTGATGATTTCCGGTCGAGATAGCGGAAAGACTCCAGCTTTCAGAAGAATTGCGCGAGCAGTATGCGAAACCGCGTACAGCATTTCTTCCCCGGCTGCTGCAATGTCCTCTGTTTGCAATAAAACCGCAGCAAGTGCCAGGCGCCGAGCGGCGTGGTGGACCTTCGTGTGCCAGTCGGGCCAGATGGCCGCTTCTGCAGAGCTGACGATATCGAGCCATGGTTTGGCTGTGGCAATGGGCACACCATACCGCACACACCACGCTGCGAAATCATCGCCTGCACGGAGTCGCTCGGTAAACTGCTGTGCTGTTAATGCCTGTACGTGAAGACGGTCGGCATGTCGCTCAACCAGCGGCAACTGGTCGCTTATTACCAGTAGATCCAGATCGCTTTGGGATGTATGAGTGGATCGGGCCACAGAACCAATCAGAATGACGGAAATCTGCATCTCCTGATTCGCGGAAGAAACTTCGCGCACGAAATCTTGCGTCAGTGATGTGTAGGTAGGTTCCGGCAACATTTGATCAGTCCTCTTCGAGATTCGCCACGAGTTCGCCAACTTCGTCTAGAAACTGTTCGAGCTGAGAAACGAGATCTTCTAAGTCAACTTCAGAGAGTTCCTGTAAGGCTCCCCGCTAATTTAGACAGTCAGGGCCTCCGAGTTTAGGTCAGTTGCAAAAGCCAAGAAGGCCTCGTGCGGAGTGCGATTTTGGACTCCGCGGTGAGGCCGGTCGTGATTGTATTCCTCGATCCAACGAGCGATCGAAGTTCGCGCTTCTTCCAAGGTTCGATACTCCGCCGTCCAGACTTCCTCTTCTTTCAAGCTGCGATGGAACCGTTCGATGTAGCTGTTGCCTTCCGGGTGATGATACGCCGTCCTCCGATGGGTGATGCCGAGTCTCCCCAACGTCTCCAGGAAGCGCGAAGAAGTGAACTGCGTTCCATTGTCGGTGGTCAGCGTCACGTTCGCTGCACGGCTGCCCTCGGGCAGCCGCGCCAGGACGGCTTGCTCTACCGCAGCCAGTGCATCTTCGGTTCGGCAACGGTGTGAGAGATTCCATCCCACGATCTCCCGCGTGCAGCAGTCGATCACGCACACCAGATACGCCCAGCCCACTGCCGGCCCCGCCCAGATCTTCGTCATGTCCGACTGCCAGATCTGATTCGGCTCGGCTGCTTCCACACGGCCCCACTCTTTCTTCCTGCGAGCCCGCAAACGGCGGGAACGCACCAGCAACCCACGTTCTCGCATCACCCGCAGGACACGTTTGCGATTCACCGGGAGGTTTTCTTTTCTTCGCAACCACCAAGTCACGCGGCGATATCCATACGCGGGTTTTTCCCCGCACGCCACGACGATCTGTTCGTCGTACTGTCGATCGGCCCGGCTGCCTCGCGGCTTCTTTCGATAGTAGAGACTCGATCGACTGATGGCCAGAGTCGCCGCTACCAAAGTGGCCGTGTAGCCCTGCGTTAGCATCTCCCGCGCCTGGGAGTGAACTGCACCGCAGCTCACTCCCCCACGACGTTTTTTAGGATTTCGATCTCCAGCGACTTCCGCCCCAGCGTTCTCTCCAACTGCCGGATGCGATGGTCCTTTTCGGTTTCGGCCCCGGCAGCGCTTCTCCCCCCAAGCGCTGCCTTTGCTCCCTGCTCGGCTTCATCCTTCCAGCGATAGAACAGATTCGGAGCGATCCCGTGACGCCGACACGTCTCCGAGACGTTCCCGCTCTTGATACCTTCCTGCACGATCTGCCACTTCTCTTCCGGGGATCGATCTACGCGTGGTTTCCTGCCCATGTTGCCTCCTGTGGGGAGGCCCTGATCTTACCTAACTAAGGTGTCCAGTTTTAGCGGGGAGCCTTACACTTCCTCACCCGGATCACCATATGAAACATCTTTCCTCTGCTCATTCAAGCTCACGAGTAAATCGCTGATATCAGTTTTGATTTTGTTCTGCTCGAAGAGACTCTTCGCCAGGCCCGCTTTTTCATAGTGCTTTTTCGTCCATGCCGCGCCAAGCGCGGTCGCTGCCGCTACTAACGCATTCTCGTATGCATAGAAACACTTCGTCACGCATTCTGCTGGCTCTGCCGGCTCCCAAGAATCAACCGACGCACGGTTCCATTGATCTCTAGCTCGCGCTAAATGCGCGGCGGCTTCTTTAAGTCGAGCTTTTTTGGATTTTGCCATTTCTGGTTTGGATGTGCGTTTTTCCCACTCAGTTTTGGATCAGGGAACCCATAGGCGCCCCGGGGTCGCGCCTATGTTAGCGTAAACCTCGGCGCCGCAAAAAAATGGCGCGCCCGGGAGGATTCGAACCTCTGACCTTGTGCTCCGGAGGCACACGCTCTATCCATCTGAGCTACGGGCGCGCAAGTTGCGCCGCGAAGGTCTTCGCGCACGCAAGTGGGAAGCTTACTCGGCGATTTTACTCTGCTTCTTGTGCTGTGGCAAAATCAATCGCGATTCACCCCCGCAAACGAAGGAAGTTCGTCCGCGTAGATTTGGTCAAAAGGATTTCGCAGCCGAGAGGATTTGGGCATGCCCGAGACATTGCAAGAGTACCTCAAGCGATTGCAAAGCTACCTGGGCGATCGAGATCCGCTGAAAGTGCAGGCTGCGACACCGAAGAAACTCGAGCAATTAATGAAACGCGTGCCGCGCCGGAAGCTGCTGCTGCGGCCGGCTCCGGGAAAATGGTCGATTGGCGAAATCATGGCGCATCTTGCCGATGCCGAGCTTGTGGGCGCCTATCGCATTCGCAAGATACTGGAAGAGCCGGGTACGGCGATTCAGTCGTTTGACCAGGACAAATGGGCCGCTACCGGCAAGTACGCTCGCTGCGATCCGAAACAGTCTCTCGAGCTATTTCGCACTCTCCGACAAGCAAACCTCGCGCTTCTGAAGTCGCTCGACAAGCGGCAATGGAAGCAGCACGGAGTCCACGCCGAACGAGGCATCGAAAGCATCGCAGCGATAACGAAACACTTCGCCTGTCACGATCTCAACCATTTGAAGCAGATTGAAACAATACTCCGCGGCTCCTCTCACTCTTAGTCGCACCTTCGCTTTTTATTCCCACGAATGGCCACACGCTCGCTTAACCGCGCGTGAGCAAACCAATCGTTAGATTTTTCTTAGATCGCGGCGTACTAAAACTGTCACTCACAAATCGCGCCACCGAAACGGCGCTCAGACAGTTGATTAAGGTTTATGCGCTGCCGCCGATTGATAGAAAAGCGGGAGCGCATACATGAAAAAGCAGGCACTGCTGTGCAATGGCAAGGCTGTCGCTGTCGGGCTCTTTCTCACCATCTTGCTGGCTTTGACGGCGCGCGCGACCGACGCTCCGCTTCTGAGCGACGCGCACATCAGCAGCGCGCACCCCAGCACGAATTTCGGCAGCCTGACGAACCTGGCCGTCGGCAACGGGAACACGGCGCTGATTCAGTTCAATCTTGGATCGCTCCCGGCCGGAACCACTTCCGGTGAAATTGCAGCCGCGACGTTGCGTTTGTACGTGAACCGCGTCAACACGGCAGGCGCGCTCGATTTGAAACCAGTGACGAGCGCGTGGAACGAGCTTTCGGTGACGTTCAGTTCAGCGCCGTCATTTGGCGCGGTGGTTGGTTCGCCGATCGCGGTCACGCAGGCGGACACGGTAATTCTCGTTGACGTCACTTCGCTCGTGCAGGGCTGGGTGGCCACTCCTTCATCGAATAACGGAATTGCGCTCGCGGCCTCCGCTTCGGCGGCGTCCACGTTCGTGCTGCTCGACAGTAAAGAAAATCAAGAGACGAGCCGCCCGCCGGCGCTCGACATTACTTTGTTCGGGCCGCAGGGGCCGCAAGGCGCAGCGGGGCCACAAGGACCTCAAGGCGCAACGGGCGCGACCGGTGCACAGGGGCCAGTCGGCGCAGTCGGCCCGCAGGGACCAATTGGTCTTACGGGAGCAACGGGAGCGACCGGCGGCACAGGAGCCACTGGGGCGCAAGGTCCCCCGGTTACTTTCAAGGGGACTTGGAGTGGGGTCCCAGCCTACGCGATCGGCGACAGCGTTTTCTTTCAAGGTACCAGTTACATTTCGCTCGTAGCGGCAAACACCGGACACCAGCCGGACACGGATGTAACGAACAATTCCGGCAACTGGGCCGTGCTGGCGCAACAAGGAGCCACTGGCGCAACTGGAGCCACGGGCGCTGACGGTGCGACTGGCGCTGTTGGTCCGCAGGGGCCCATTGGAATGACGGGCGCAACAGGAGCCACGGGCGCTGCCGGTGCAACAGGTCCGACGGGAGCAACCGGCGCAATTGGTCCGCAGGGTCCTATCGGATTGACGGGCGCGACCGGAGCAACAGGAACAACTGGCGCAACAGGTCCAACGGGAGCGACGGGCGCCATTGGTCCTCAGGGTCCTATTGGAGTGACGGGTCTAACTGGCGCCACCGGTGCCACAGGCGCTGCGGGACCACAAGGACCCATCGGAGTTACGGGCGCCACAGGGCCAGCCGGGCCGCTGGGTCCAGCAGGTCCAACCGGAGACACCGGCGCGCCTGGCGCAACCGGTGCGACTGGGTCAACCGGTCCACAGGGGCCGCCCGTTACGTTTCGCGGTACGTGGGACATCGAGCTGACGTACGCGATCGGCGACAGCGTTTTCTTTCAGGGCACCACTTACATTTCTCTCGTAGCTGCCAACACCGGACATCAGCCGGATACGGATGTAACGAACAGCTCCGGCAACTGGGCCGTGCTGGCGCAACAAGGAGCGACGGGAGCGACAGGAGCGCCGGGCGCTGACGGTGCGGCGGGCGCGGCTGGTCCACAAGGCCCCATCGGAGTGACGGGAGCTACGGGCGCAGCAGGACCACAAGGCCCCATCGGAGTGACGGGAGCTACAGGGCCAGCCGGGCCGCTGGGTCCAGCAGGTCCAACGGGAGACACGGGCGCGACTGGCGCAACCGGTGCGACTGGCTCAATCGGTCCACAAGGGCCGCCCGTTACGTTTCGCGGGACGTGGGACATCGAGCTGACGTACGCGATCGGCGACAGCGTTTTCTTTCAAGGCACGAGTTACATTTCATTGACGATGGGAAACACTGGGCATCAGCCGGATACGGATGTTGCGAACAGCTCCGGCAACTGGGCAGTTTTGGCGCAACAAGGAGCGACAGGAGCGACAGGAGCGCCGGGCGCTGACGGTGCGGCGGGACCGGTTGGACCACAAGGGCCCATCGGAGTGACGGGAGCTACGGGGCCAGCCGGGCCGCTAGGTCCAGCAGGTCCAACGGGAGACACAGGCGCGACTGGCGCAACTGGTGCGACTGGCTCGACCGGTCCACAGGGGCCGCCTGTCACATTTCGCGGGACGTGGGACATCGAGTTGACCTACGCGATCGGCGACAGCGTTTTCTTTCAAGGCACGAGTTACATTTCATTGACGATGGGAAACACCGGGCATCAGCCGGACACGGATGTTGCGAACAGCTCCGGCAACTGGGCAGTTTTGGCGCAACAAGGAGCGACGGGAGCGACAGGAGCCACGGGCGCTGACGGTGCGGCGGGACCGGTTGGACCACAAGGACCCATCGGAGTGACGGGTGCCACGGGCGCGGCGGGACCGGCAGGTGCCGCTGGTCCAGCGGGTCCGACAGGTGCCACCGGCGCTACTGGAGCGATGGGAGACACGGGAGCAACTGGAGCGACAGGCCCGCAAGGCCCTTCTGGTCCGACGGGATCAACAGGTCCGCAAGGACAGTCGTTCGTTTTTATCGGAGCGTGGAATTTTGCTTCGAATTACGGCGTCGGCCAGACGGTGTCTTACCAGGGATCTAGTTATATCTCGCTGGTCAACGGGAACACGGGACATGAGCCGGATACCGACGTTAGCGGCGGGGGTGGCCACTGGGCTCTGATCGCTCAGGAAGGCGCCACGGGCGCATCCGGCGCCACCGGGGCACAGGGTCCCGCTGGAGCCACCGGAGCGCAGGGGGCTATCGGGCCGCAGGGTCCTATGGGTGCAGCGGGAGCGACAGGCGCGACCGGTTCGCAAGGTCCTGTCGGCGCCACTGGAGCAACAGGCACGACCGGAGCGACAGGGGCTGTGGGCCCAGCGGGAGCGACAGGCGCAACCGGAGCGACGGGCCCAAGCGGTCCACAAGGCCCTACGGGAGACACCGGAGCCACAGGTGCCACCGGACCGCAAGGCCAATCCATCAGCTTCGTCGGCACCTGGAATCTGATTACCACCTACGCAGTTGGACAGTCAGTTTTCTTTCAAGGCTCGACATACATTTCGCTTGTCGACGGAAATTTTGACAACGAGCCTGATACGGACGTCACCAACCACACCGGAAATTGGGCGCTCATCGCACAGCAGGGAGCGCCGGTGAGCTTTCAAGGAACGTGGAGCGGCTCAACGACTTACGTCATCGGCGGCGCGGTGTTCTTTCAAGGCTCGAGTTACATATCGAAGGTAAACAGCAACCTGAATAACCAGCCGGATATTTCGCCCGCGCAGTGGGCGCTTCTTGCGCAACAAGGCACCGCCGGCACGGCCGGTGCCACTGGAGCAATAGGAGCGACAGGTGCGCAAGGACCGCAAGGGATTCAGGGGCCGATAGGACTCACGGGAGCAACCGGTGCGACCGGGCCACAAGGAGCAGTTGGCCCTGCTGGCGCGGATGGTGCGACGGGACCGCAAGGGGCCACCGGACCGCAGGGTCCTCCCGTCACCTTCCAAGGAACCTGGCTGGGCGGGTCCACTTATGCAGTCGGAGCGGCTGTGTTCTTTGGCGGCTCGAGCTACATTTCGCTCGTCGCTGGAAATATGGGAAACGAACCGGACACCGACAACGGAATGCACTGGGCTTTGCTCGCTCAACAGGGAGCCACGGGCCCGGCTGGCCCGCAAGGTGCGACGGGAGCCGACGGTGCTCAGGGCCCAATGGGCCTGCAGGGTCTTCAGGGCATTCCAGGTACGAATGGCATGGACGGCGCGCCAGGTGCGCAGGGACCATCCGGGCCGCAAGGACCTGCGGGACTTAATTTCCTCGGCACGTGGAATATCGCGGTCCCCTACGTTGCAACCAACAGCGTTTCCTTCGGCGGTTCGACCTACATTGCACTCTTGCCGAACACAGGAGTCGAACCGGACACGGACGTAGCCAACAGCGGCGGCAACTGGGCGCTTCTCGCGCAACGCGGCGCCATTGCAGTTCTGCAATCGCTCCACGTTCTGTCGGGCGTCTCAGTTTCCGACGGCGCGCCCTCTGTGTTTTTGAACCCTGTCGCAAGCAAGACCGTGGAGGACACAACCGAGCAGGGAACAAGCGTAGCGATGGCTCCCCTAGCCTGCACCATGACCTCACTCGTGGTGCGCGCCGACTCACCTGTGGGTGTGGGAGATTCGGTGGTGTACACGCTAAGGGTGGGGACCAATGTCAGCGCGCTGCCCGTTCCTGTGGACGATCTGGCGGACACCGCGCTTTCATGCACGATGGCCGCAAACACGCAATCTTGCTCCTCGTCGCTCCCTCCTATTCCCATCGCCGCCAATGCCTTGTTTGACGTGAGCGTGACTGTCAACGGAGATCCGCCGCCAACTCCACACAACGTTGTGGTTGCACTGGTCTGCCAGTAACCGCGTGAGCCGGGGAGGGCGCGATGACGATCGAGGCAGCGGAGAGAGCGCGATGAAGATTGGTCGCAGCTGGGAGAGCGCGATAACGATCGAGCGCATCGGCAAGCTGAGGGCCCCCTTGGCTCTGTGCGTCGCCGTTCTCGGCATCGCCCTCGGAACTGCGGCGCAGGCTCCCATCATTTCGCTTTCTCCTGGCGACACGATCGACACCGTGGCCGGAACGGGCGTCAAGGGATTCTCAGGCGACGGCGGCGCGGCCATCAGCGCGGCGCTGGCCAATCCTTTCTCCATGGCAGCTGATGCAGCGGGCAACGTGTATATCGCTGATCGCGACAATCATCGCGTCCGGCGAATTGACACGACGGGAAATATCACCACGGTAGCAGGGAACGGCGAGCAGGGATTTTTCGGCGATGGCGGCTTGGCGACAAGCGCCAGCTTGAACACTCCGACGGCTGTCGCAGTCGACGCAAGCGGCAACGTCTATATCGCAGACAGCAACAACAACCGCATTCGCGTGGTTGCAAACGGCAACATCAACACGTTCGCGGGGAACGGCAACGCCGGCTATTCGGGCGATGGCGGTGCGGCAACAAGCGCATCCCTTTACACGCCGCGCGGCGTGGCGGTGGATGCCAACGGCGTGGTCTACATCGCGGACACGAACAATCACGTGGTGCGCAAAGTAAGCGCTGGAACAATTTCAACCATCGCGGGGAACGCTCAACAACAGGGCTTTTATGGCGACAACGGCACAGCCAGCTCTGCCGGGCTCGATACTCCCACAGGCATCGCAGTAGACGCGACAGGAAAAGTGTATGTCGCTGATTCGAACAATCACCGCGTGAGATTGCTGAGCGGTGCAACGCTTTCAACGTTAGCGGGCAACGGCACGGCTGCGTACTCCGGCGATGGCGCGGCCGCCACAAGCGCAGCAATCGCTTTTCCGCTTGGCGTTTCGCTCGACGGGATGGGCAACATCTTCGTAGCCGATTCGAATAACCACGTGATTCGCCGCGTCGGCAGCACGGGAACGATCACAACGATTGCAGGCGAAGGCGAGCAGGGATTTTTCGGCGATGCCGGCGGCCCCAATGCCGCCGTGCTCGCCGTCGGGCGTTCTCCCGCTCAACGGCAATGTCTATATCGCCGACTTGAACAATCAACGCATCCGAAGCACCAGCGCGACCGTGCTGATGTTTGCGAATCAGATTGTCGGCACGCAAAGCGCGGTTCAAACCGTCACGGTGACGAATTCCGGCAATGCTGCATTGACGCTCTCTTCCGTCGCGCCGTCTTCGCCGAGCTTTGCCCTTGCACCGAGCGGCACATGCGGGGTCAGTTTCCCGGTCAACGTTCCGGCGAGCATGAGTTGCACACTGGACGTGGTTTTTGACCCGGCTACGGTCGGGTTGATCAATGCGAGTTTCAGCGTGGTCAACAACGCCGCCGGCAGCCCCGATTTCATCACGGTGACAGGCACCGGCTTGCAGGATGGCACCACCCTGGCGCTTGTTTCATCGCAACCAGTGTCGAACGTAAACTCGACGGTGACCTTCACCGCGACAATTACGCCCACCACGCCGACGACAGCGCCGACACCCACCGGCACCGTTGTATTTACGGACGGCGCGACGAATTTGGGAAGCGTCAATGTAAGCGCCAGCGCTGCGAGCTTCACCACTTCGACTCTCACCGCCGGGACCCACACGATCGCTGCAACCTACAGCGGCGACACGCTGTACGCAGGCAGCACCGCGAACCTGACTCAGAAAATAATCGGGCCGCCGAATATCCAACTCGTTTCGAGCCTGAATCCGTCCACGCCAGGCGCGAACGTCACCTTTACCGTCACAGTCAGTTCGTCCAACGGCACTCCTACCGGAACCGTGATCTTCAACGACGGCTCGACGGCGCTGAGCATCGCGCTGCCGCTGGACGGTTCGGGAGTCGCGGCATTCAGCACAGCCACTCTCGCGGCCGGCACGCATCCGATCACTGCCGTTTACAGCGGCGATGCGAACTTCACGACTGTCACGTCGTCAATCGTCTCGCAGCGCGTGGAGGACTACACGATCGTGGTCATGCCAGCTTCGGCCAGCATCAAGACCGGCCACTCCGCGAACTTCATGATCACCACCACGCCGCTCGGCGGATTCTCATCGCCGATCACGCTGCAGTGTGCGAACTTGCCGCAGTACGCCTCGTGCGAGTTCGAGCCGGCCGTAGTAACGCCCAACGGCACGGCCATCACTTCGAAACTGGTAATAAAAACTGAAATGTTTCAGGCGCAGGTCCCTCAGCAGCGCGAAAGATATCCGTGGAATCCTGGATGGCCGATCAGCATCCTCGCGGCCGCGGGAATGATCTTCCTCGCCGCACTCCGGCCGCGTGCGTTCCGCCGCCCGGCAATGCTATGGGGCGCCATCACCGTCGTTGCGCTTATCACATTAACGAGCTGTGCAGGAATCCCGCCATCCGCCATCTTGAAGACGCCACCGGGCGACTACACCATCACCGTGACCTCTTCGGGGAATGTGGGTGCGGTACCCGAAATGCACACGGTGAATGTGGCCGTTACTGTCACGCCGTAAAAACAAGCGCGCGGGAAATAGTTTTCTTGAGGGCAACCGCCCGAGATTCCGCACGCCCGTTCTGACCCTGGACTGCCCAATCCCTGCGCTATACTCGTACCGGCGAATCGCAACTTGCCGCACCTAGATCCTCCACGAGGCCTCGATGCCTGCCGACAAATTCAAAGCTCTCATTGCAGAAGGGAACAGCAGCGCGTACAAAGTCGCCTTCACAGAACTCACCGACGACGAACTTCCTAAAGAAGAAGTCCTTCTCGAAGTGCAATGCTCGTCGCTCAATTACAAAGACGGACTCGCCGTCACCGGCCGCGGCAAAATCATCCGGAAATTTCCAATGGTGCTCGGCATCGATATGGCGGGGCGCGTCCTCGAATCCACTTCGCCGGAATTCCGCGCCGGCGATCAAGTCCTCGCTGTGGGGCACGGGTTCAGCGAAACGCGCTGGGGCGGCTATTCTCAGCGCCAGTGCGTTCCCGCCGCGGCGCTAGTTCACATCCCGAAAGGCCTCACGCTCAAGCAAACGATGGCCATCGGCAGCGCCGGCTTCACCTCCATGCTTTGCCTGATCGCGCTTGAGCACTCCGGCGTAAAGCCCGGCGAAAAAGAAATCATCATCACGGGAGCGGGAGGCGGCGTCGGCTCCACCGCTGTCGCACTTTTCGCCGCCAAGGGATACAAAGTGGCTGCCTCTACCGGCAGGCCAGAGCTGCACGCATTCCTGCGCGAACTCGGCGCCACCACAATCGTCGATCGCGCCGAGCTCACGCAAAAAACCGCGCCACTCGCCTCCGAGCGCTGGGCAGGCGGCGTCGATTCAGTCGGCGGACAAACCCTCGCATCGCTACTTGCAGCTACCGCATCCTACGGCGCAATCGCAGCCTGCGGCTTGGCGGGCAGCACCGAACTTTCAACCACGGTTTTTCCGTTCATCCTGCGCAACGTCGCGTTGCTCGGCATCAATTCCGTCCTCACGCCAAGACCCCTCAGCATCCAAGCCTGGGAACGCCTCGCCCGCGAATTGCCACTCGATAAGCTCGACTCGCTCACAACCACGGAGCCGCTCTCCTCGATCTACGATCTAGCTGAAAAAATCCTGGCAGGCAAGACTCGCGGCCGCGTCGTAATCGACGTCAACGCATAACCGAATATCGAAATCGTCAATTTAGCAGCGCCGTTCGAGCAGTTTATATGACCGCACACGACCCGCAGGCGGCCAAGACCGGCAAAAAGTCTGTGCTAGAGTGATTTAAGTAGGCGTCAACATGGCGGAAGGAAGCTAATGGCGATCCTGGTCACCGGCGGCGCGGGCTATATCGGCAGCGTCACTGTCGAGCGACTCACGAGTAAAGGTGAAAGTGTCGTCGTCCTCGACGATCTCACCCACGGCCATCGCGAATCCTTCGACGCCGCTATCCCGTTCTACCAGGGCTCCGCCGGCGATCGCGCCCTCGTCGCTCGAATCGTGAAAGAGCACGCCATCGAATCCTGCATCCATTTCGCCTCATTCATCAGCGTCGGCGAATCCCAACAAAATCCCGCTGAATATTTTGAGAACAATGTGGGCCAGGGAATTTCGCTCGTGGGCGCTCTGCTGGATGCCGGCATCCGCCGTTTTGTTTTTTCCTCTACAGCCGCCGTCTATGGCGAGCCCGAGAAAATGCCCATCGGCGAAGACTGCCCGCAGTGGCCGAAAAATCCTTACGGCTGGACGAAGTTCACTTTCGAGCGCCTTCTCGAAACCTACGACACAGCCTACGGCCTGAAATCAATTTGCCTCCGCTATTTCAACGCCTCCGGCGCCACCCAGCGTTGCGGCGAAGATCACGATCCCGAAACTCATCTGATCCCCAACGTGCTTGCCGCCGCCGCCGATCCCCACAAAGAAGTCCGAATATTCGGCAATCAATATCCCACGCCCGATGGCACTCCCATTCGCGATTACATTCACGTGGCCGACCTCGCCGATGCGCACATTCGCGCTCTCGATCATCTTCGCCAGGACTCTGCATCCCACGCGCTGAATCTCGGCACCGGCCGAGGCTATTCCGTTCTCGAAGTTGTCGAAACAGCCCGTCGCGTCACGGGGCTCCCCATCCGTGTTCGAATTGAGGCTCCGCGCGCGGGCGATCCGCCGCGTCTGGTCGCCGATCCCTCGCGCGCCAAATCCATAGTCGGATGGTCTCCCTCTAAATCCGATTTGCCCTCGATCATCCAATCGGCGTGGGATTGGCGGAAAAAATTTCCTTACGGTTACAAATCGCTCGCCAGCACAAGGTAGCGCCATCCTCAGCTTTCTAGCCTCGATATACTATTAGGACAATTCCTCCCCAAAGTTCCTCCCCGCCACAGTTCGCAAGAGTATCTTTGAATTGGGGGCCTAGCTCGGCTCGATGAATCGCCGAAAGGCGAATTTCCAAGCGCTCCACTTCGTCGCACGCTCAACCACATTTCGCAGTCACGAAGGGGCGCGTGAACTGCCGAGTCCGGGTTTCCACGAAGGGTATCATCCACACATTTTTGTCTGATAGCTGTGAGGCATGATGAAAACTGCAACCTATCTTTTCTGCGTCAGACTCGTGGCCGCCGCATCCCTCTTTATCTTCTGCGCCGGTCGTGCTTCCGCGCAATCCGACTACACCGTAATCAAGGTGGAGGACGGCGGAACCATCACCGGAACGGTCAAATGGTCCGGTCCCGCTCCCAAAACCCCAAAACTTCCCATAACGAAGGATCCAGGCGTTTGTGACCCCGCGTCTCACAAGATTCGCGACCTCGAACGACTGGAGGTCGGACCCGACGGCGGCGTTGCCAATACCGTCGTGTTTCTGAAGGACATTACCAAGGGCAAGGCCATGGACCTTCCCGACTCGCGCCAGCATCTGGACCAAAAGAGTTGCCGCTATGTCCCGCACATCATGATCGTTCCGCAAGGCGGCAACCTCGATGTCAAAAGCAGCGATCCTGTCCTGCACACTGTCCACATGACGGGCGCCGCGTCCAATAACATTCCCTTTCCCATGCAAAATCAGATGATACCGATTAATCTGCCGCGCGCGGGCGTCGTCGAGATTAAGTGCAATGCCGGGCACGTCTGGATGAACGCGGAAATCCTCATCGTGAAGCATCCCTACTACGCTGTCACCGACGACCATGGTTTCTTCAAGCTGACCGATGTGCCTGCTGGAGAATATGAAATTGAAGCGTGGCACGAAGGCTGGCAGAACATGTCCGAAGAATCCGTTCTCGATGTCGCCGCTCAGGTGAGGGTAAAACGGCCCGTCTATAGTCCGCCGGAAACTTGGGCGAAAAAAGTCACCGTGAAACCGGGAGACACGTCCGAAGTCAATTTCACTATCAGCGCAGAGAAACAGGTGCGAAATTAGAAAAGCCCCGGCGTGAAGTCGGAGCTTCTCTAAATTGCTTCGAATCCGGCCTACTGCCGGCGGCCGTTGTGCTTCTTGTTGTAGATGTTGCGCGATGCTTGATTCTGCTGCTGGTTCACCGCCTTCTTGTCCGCAGCCGTCAACTTGCCGCCATTTGCTTCGCGCATTCCCGCCGTTTCGCGGTTAATGCCCTGTTGCTGCTTCTCGAGCTTGGCGGTTTCGCCCGGCGTCAGTTGGCCGCTCTTCACTCCCTGCGCGATGCGGTCCTGCTGGTTTTCCTTGCGCTGGCCCACTTCGCCCGGCCCGTCGTGCTGCGCGACGGCATTGTGCTTGTCGTCGTAGATCTGGTTCGACAGGTGGTTTTGCTGGTTGTTCAGTTTGGATCGGTCAGCTGCCGTAAGGTGGCCGTCGTCTTCTGAACGCATCGTGCGCTCTTCCTTGTTCAGCCCGGCTTCCTTGGTTTCGAGGTTCTTTGTCTCGCCGGTGGTCAGTTGGCCGCTCTGCATGCCCTGCCCGATCCGATCCTGCTGATTTTCTTTGCGCTGCTGGATCGTTTGCGGCGGATCGTTCGTCGTTGCCGATTGCCCGAAAATGGCTGGCGCCGACAGAACGCAGAGCGCCGCACCCGTTAGAACTGCATTCATCACTTTCATCTCTTCCTCCCCGTGTATAAGTGCGTTAATTTCCGGTTGGCCTTCCGCCTTCACCACAAAGGCCGTATGCCGATGAAACACCGCCTCGCGGGTAAAGTTGCGGAGTTCGACCAGGATTGTTCCTAAGCCCCCTGAAGGCAGCCTCTTGCCTGTGCCACAGCAAGGCATTGCGGCGCGCCATCGGGCAGCGACCTGTTTTCAGTAGGGGCACGGCATGCCGTGCCCGGCGAGCGAACTTGGCTCGATCGCGCCATTCACCGCGATATTCACGTGGCCTCGGTTTTTCGTACCGCTGGCCTCCGGCCGGCGTCTTTGACTTTGCATTTGCGGGCGCGCAACTTCGAAACCAAATTCAAAAACGCCGGCCGGAGGCCAGCGGTACAAAAAAGCGCGTGCGCTATCGCAGCGGTGCACGCATGGTTCCAAGTGGCTTGAATGCGCATCCAACTCTGTAGCGAATGCGTACTTAGATTGACTGCATATGGAATGCGATCAGGAAAATGACTGGATCTGGATATAGAATCGAGTCAGGAATCTTTCATGCCGAATAAGAAACCCTCGGATTTGACCTACGCCGATGTGACCCCCAAAGGCGTTTACATGGGGCGGCGCAATTTCTTGCTGGGTTTGCTGGCCACAGGCGCCGCGGTGGAAGGCTACAAAAAGCTGTCCCATCTTCCGTCTGCATCCGCCGCCGGAAACGTCCCTGTGAAATTGACCGGTTACACAAAATGGCCGGGCAGCACCACCGAAGAACAGACCCCGCTCGAGAAAACCACCCACTACAACAACTTCTACGAATTCGGCACGGGGAAAGGCGATCCTGCCGATAACTCGAAAAATTTCGTCACCGTCCCATGGTCCGTATCCGTCGAAGGCGAAGTAAAGAAGCCGCGCAAATTTTCGATGGATGAAATTATGAAGCTCGCGCCGCTCGAGGAGCGCATCTATCGCCACCGTTGCGTCGAAGCCTGGTCCATCGTCGTTCCGTGGATCGGATATTCCTTCAGCGCGCTCGCAAAGCTGGTCGAGCCAACTGCCAACGCAAAATACGTCGCATTCCAGAGCTACTACGATGTGAAACAGATGCCCGAGGGCCCGTCGGCAGGAATCGAGTTGCCCTATGTCGAGGGATTGCGAATCGACGAAGCAATGAACCCGCTCACGCTTCTCACCGTCGGCATGTACGGCGAAACTCTCCCCAATCAGGACGGCGCCCCGGTGCGCATGGTGATCCCCTGGAAGTACGGCTTCAAGAGCATCAAGTCGCTCGTAAAAATCCGCTTCGTGAAAGATCAGCCGCCCACCACCTGGAACATCGCCAATCCACGCGAATACGGTTTCTATTCGAATGTGAATCCCACCGTGGATCATCCGCGCTGGAGCCAGGCCCACGAGCACCGCCTGAAAGGTGGCCTCGGATTATTCGACAAGCCCATTCCAACTCTGATGTTTAATGGCTACGGCGATCAGGTCGCCAGCCTCTACACCGGCATGGATCTACGCAAGTATTATTAGCCGGCAAGCGATGCCGGCTCGGTAGCCACGCCGAACGTATTCTTCGACGGGGGCTGCTTCGATGTCGTGAATTTTCGCTTTTCCGTAGCTCAGGTCCCATTCCGGCCGCCGTAAGCCGGAATTGACCTGAGGCCGTTGACGTTTTGCCTCGTGCCTTACGACTGTGCAGTTCGGTGGGAGCCCCCTGCTTTAGCAGGGGGGAGCTGGACTTCAGTCCAGCGGAAAAGGCATCAATCACTAAACGGGGCTTTAGCCCCGGGCCCTTGACGTTGTCCAACCGGAGCGCTCGTTGAACTCAATCCTCACCAGCAAATGGACGAAGATCATCGTATTCCTCACCTGCCTTCTCCCCCTCGCAATTCTCGTCTGGCGTGGCCTGCACAATAATCTCTCAGCCAACGCCGTTCAATTCGTCGAACATTGGACCGGCGATTGGACGCTGCGCTTCCTGATCTTCACCCTCGCCGTCACGCCGCTCCGCAAAATCCTGAACCTGCCGCAACTGATCCGCTTCCGCCGCATGCTGGGTCTCTTCGCCTTTTTTTACGCCAGCCTCCATTTCACCACCTGGCTCTGGCTCGATCGCTACTTCAACTGGCCCGAAATGCTGAAGGACATCGCCAAGCGCCCCTTCATCACCGTCGGCTTCACCGGTTTTGTGCTCATGATTCCGCTCGCCGTTACCTCCACAGCCGGCTGGATTCGCCGCCTCGGCGGCCGCCGCTGGCAAATGCTCCATCGCGCGATTTACCTCAGCGCAATCGCCGGTGTAATCCACTACTACTGGCTCGTGAAATCCGACGTTCGCAAACCGCTGCAATATGCGGCAGTAGTTGCAGTCCTGCTGGCGTGGCGAATTGGCTCATGGCTCAACAGCCGCCGCCACGATGCTGATGCTCCCGGAACCATGCGCCGGGAAGAGCCAACCACCGCCGAAACTGCGTAGGCTTTTGACCCACCGTTCATAAAATCCGCTGATGCTTTCCATTACTATTTGCCTATTGCGCCGGTCGTCGCAACAGCGAAAAATGGAATCGAGCATCGAAATGCGCCCCACTCGTTCCGCAATGCAACTCGAGGAATTGGCCAACAGCATCACCCACGGAATCGGCCTGGTTCTTAGCATCGCCGGCTTCGTTGTGCTGCTGGTGTTCGCCATCCTGCGCGGCGGCGCGCTGCAAATCGTCAGCTGCGCGGTATACGGAAGCACTCTGGTTTGCGTCTACGCTGCCTCCACGCTCTACCACGCTATGCCGTCGCCGCGCACCAAGCGCGCCCTGAAGATCTTCGACCACTGCGCGATTTATCTGCTCATCGCCGGCACGTATACGCCATTCACCCTTGTCACTCTCCGCGGCGGCTGGGGCTGGTCGCTCTTCTCGATTGTGTGGGCGCTCGCCATGGCTGGAATCGTCTTCAAGTTCTGGTTCGTTGATCACTTCAAAATTCTGTCCACCGCCGTATATCTCGCCATGGGCTGGATCGCGCTGATTGCGCTGAAGCCGTTGCTTTCCTCCATCCCCTCGCACGGCATTTATTGGCTCCTCGCAGGCGGTCTCCTCTACTCCATCGGAGTTGCATTCTTCGCCGCTCGCCGCCTTCCATTCGGCCACGCGATTTGGCACGTCTTCGTCATCGCCGACAGCGCCTGCCACTACTTCGCCGTTCTCTTCTACGTCATCCTTCGCTACAAAATTTAAACGCCATTCCATTTGGAGTGCGACGGCTCGCCGCCGCTTTCATAAGCCCCTGCTTACCGGGGCGCACCGGATAGTCGGAAACGCCGGTCCGGTTTTTGTACCGCTGGCCTCCGGCCGGCGTTTCTGAATTTTATTTTTGATTCCTAATCGCCTGGCTTTTGCCGCCCGAACGTCGCTGGCCCGCAACTAGTCCTAAGTACAGGTGTGTCGCGAACAGCCCTTCCTCTACAATAGATCCCAGGCGGTTGATCATCTCAAATTCATGACAAAACTCATCAAGCCCATGACGAAACTTGACGCGACACCAAATCGCGGCGCTTCCACTCTTCAAGCCTCAATTCATGCCCGAGAGAGAGCGCACTCTAATAGGAACAATCGATTATTAGAAATTTGCGTAAGTTCCTGTAAACAAGGCATTTCACCAAATCCTAATAGGGACAAAAACGCACTTTTCGCAATTTTACCGGTTTCGATTTTCCTGGTTTTGTCCGCACTGCTTTCCGCCTGCGCCGGTACTTCGAGTGCGCCTGCCACTGCTCCTGTCATCACCGCGCAGCCCGCCAACGCGACCGTCACAGTTGGGCAGCCCGCAACATTCACTGTGGCTGCGTCCGGCTCCGGAACGTTGAGCTATCAGTGGACAAAGAATGGAATGAACGTCGGAACGAACTCCGCGACATACACCACCCCGGCGACTGCTTCGTCCGACAACGGCGCAAAAATTCAAGTTACCGTCAGCAACTCGAAGGGAAGCGCGCCGAGCAGCATCGTCACTCTCACTGTGGACGCCGCCGCAACGAAACCGTCAATCACCACGGAGCCGGTGAACGTCACCGTCACGGTCGGCCAGACCGCAACCTTCACTGTGGTTGCGACGGGTACAGCGCCTCTAACTTATCAATGGACGAAGAACGGAACGGACGTCGGAACGAACTCCTCGACCTACACGACTGCCGCGACCACCTCGGCCGACAACGGCGCGCAGATACAAGTGAAAGTTAGCAATTCGGCGGGAAGCGCTTTCAGCAACATCGTTACGCTTACCGTGAATGCCACAGCGACGAAACCAACGATCACGACGCAGCCGGTGAATACCACAGTGTCGGCCGGCAATCCTGCAACATTCACCGTCGCGGCAAGCGGAACCGCGCCACTCAGCTACCAGTGGACCAAGAATGGAACGAATGTCGGAACGAACTCAGCGACTTACACCACAGCCGCGACCACCTCGTCCGATAACGGCGCGCAGATTCAAGTAACCGTGAGCAATTCGGCCGGCAGCACGCCCAGCAATACAGTCACGCTCACCGTGACAACTACTCTGCCCCCGCCGAGCAGCGTCAATATTCTCACTTACCACAATGACATTAGCCGCACCGGCCAGAATCTGAACGAAACCATCCTGACTCACAGCAACGTGAATTCAACCAGCTTCGGCAAGAAGGCTTTTCTCACCACCGATGGGCTGGTGGACGCCGAGCCGCTCTACGTTTCGAATCTACAAATTGGCGGCGCCACTCACAACGTTGTATTCGTCGTCAGCGAGCACAATTCTGTCTATGCCTTCGACGCCGATACTTTTGCCCAATTGTGGAAAGTTTCCATGACCCCTTCGGGCGAAACCACCAGCGATCCGGTAAATGGTTGCGGCCAGGTTTCGCCGGAAATTGGAATCACTTCCACTCCCGTGATCGATCTCAAAGCCGGGCCGAACGGAACCATCTACCTCGTCGCGATGACAAAGAACGGTTCCACCTACTTTCAGCGCTTACACGCCTTGGATCTCACCACCGGCGCGGATTTGGCAGGCAGTCCTGTGACGATTCAAGCTACATTCCCGAACAACAGCGGGACCACCACATTCGCTCCCAAGCAATATAAAGAACGCGCCGCTCTGCTCTTGTTGAATGACGTGATTTATACCAGCTGGGCTTCGCACTGCGACATTGGTCCTTACACCGGCTGGGTGATGGGATACAGCCAGAGTTCGCTGCAACAAACCAGCGTGATCGACATCACGCCCAATGGTTCGCTCGCCGCGATCTGGATGGCCGGCGCAGGACTGGCCGCCGATTCCACCGGCAACATTTATTTCCTCGCGGGCAATGGCACTTTCGATGACACTCTGAATTCCAGCGGCTTTCCGGAGAACGGTGATTACGGCAACGGCTTCATAAAACTCTCGACCACGGGTAACAAGCTTGCGGTCGCCGATTATTTCAACATGTTTAACACAGATTCAGAATCGTCAGGCGATACGGATCTCGGTTCGGGCGGCGCGATGGTTCTTCCCGATTTGCAGGACAGCGCGCAAAACACGTGGCATCTCGCAGTGGGTGCCGGCAAAGATTCGAACATGTACATCGTAAATCGCGACATGATGGGCAAATTCAACGTGCAGAATGACAATGCGATTTATCAGCAGCTCAGCGGCGCCCTGCCTGGCGGCGTCTGGGCGATGCCCGCCTATTTCAACGGCACGATTTACTACGGCTCCGTGAACGCGCCGCTCCAAGCTTTTCTGATCACGAACGCGAAAGTCGCAGCGTCAGCCTCGTCCAGTTCTTCCGCCTCGTTCGGTTACCCCGGCTCGACGCCAAGCGTCTCAGCAAACGGCACATCGAATGGAATCGTCTGGACCGTGCAGAATGGCGGAACGGCAGTGCTCCACGCCTACGACGCTGGAAATCTCGCCACTGAACTTTACAACAGCAGCCAGGCTGCAAGCGGACGCGATAGTTTCGCCGGCAACAAATTCATCACTCCGATGATAGCCAATGGCAAAGTCTTCGTGGGCACTCCCACGGGCGTGATTGTTTTCGGTGAGCTGCCGTAAAATTCCGAACCGCGCGGCTCGGTGCGTCGCGCTCAGTCATTGATTCAATCGTCGGGATGGACGCCGAGCCGGTCATTTAATTCGCTGGCTGCGAGTGGGCGAATGCAGAGCTCGGTCCAATCCTCGTTGCACTGGTAGATCTGGTAGGCCGGCAGATCCTCGGGCTGCATTTTGTAGTCTCCTTCTTCCATCGAGGCCACGTCTTCAAAATCCGTCATCGCGTACTTGTTTCCCGGCAGCGCTCGAACCCGAAACACACCCGAAGCCGGTTCATAATTTCCGTAGCTGAAGCAATGGCCGATGCATTCGCGGTCCACGATGTGCTGCACCAGGACGCGCGATTCATCCGGCTTGAGAATCGTGGCGAGCACGCGTTGATTTGGCGGCAGAGTTTTCACCAGAGCTGTCACCTCTGCTTCCATCCGGTTGACGAGCAATGTGTCCTGATAGAGGAACACAAAAAAAGCGAGCGCGATTCCGGCGAGGGCGAGCAGGTGCCATTTGCGCGGCAGCATGGCGCCCAGCACGCAGCAGGTGAGAACTGCTGAAATTGAGGTGAGCCGTTCCGTGATGAGTGCGAGCGCCGCCGGTTGGTTTGGCACACGCACACCGTCGGGCAGCAAAAACACGGCGATTTCCGCGATCACGTAAAGCTCGAGAGGAATGAGGTAGGCGTGCCAGAAATTGCGCTCGCGGCGCCGAGCAATCACGTCGGCAGCAATTGCGACGGCAACAAACATTCCGCAGAGGGCTTCGACAATCTTGTATCGGTCGCCGAACAGCACGAGTTGATCGCCGGCATTGAACAGGTAGAGCGGGTCAAATGCTCTATCCACGACGAAATTGCGGGATAAATATAAATGCAGCAAGAAGACGACACCGGCCGCGACGGCCACGAGGAAGATTTGAAAACGCGGCGGAATAAATGATGCGACGCGAATGTAGGCAGCGGCGGCGATGAGCCAGATGACGCCGAGCGGGTGCGCCACGTAAATCAAAGGGATGAGCGCGACTGCAATCGCCCACTCGCGGACGGAATCTCGTGATGTTCCTGGCCAGAGAATTGCCAGCGCGAAAAAGGAAAGCCCCAGCGCGATGTAATAGTTGAAGAAGCCCATCTCGAAGGTCCAGCCGTAGGCCACCATGGCGATCAGCGGAATCAAGAGCCACGGCGCGCGCCTTGTAGCCGCCGTGATGAGGGCAAAAGCTCCCCAGAAAAAAATCAGAACCGCGAGGGCGACCGAAATTTTCTCGGCGATCTGCAAGCCGGAGATTTTCGCGAGGCCGCTGAGCAGGTAATCGAACAGAATGTTCGTCGAAGGGTGAGCGATGCGCAGTCCGGGCGCATGTCCCTGCTCGATCAATTGAGCGAGCCACGCATTGTAGACGTGGCTGCCAAGGTCGCCGGCTTCGATGTGGCGATGCCAGAAGCAAGGAATCAGGATCAGCCCCGAGATTGCGAGCAATCGCACCCGGTATTTGGCAACGAACGTGGCAGCCGCCGGCAAGACGCGAAGGTTCGCCCGGATTTCGACTGAAGATTCCAGTTTTTTCTGAGGAGCGGAGATCAGCACGTCGGAGCGATTCAAATCAAGAAGCCTGTACAAAGCCTTTCGTTCAATAAACATACCATGCCATCGAGGCCGAAGGTTGGGGAGCGATCAGAAGTTGTGATACAGGTCACATCTTCCGGTGACGCCGCGTACCGCGACCGTGCGGGAACCAGCCTATACAAGAAATAGAAAGAAGGAGGTGGGCCGTGAAAGCACTTGAAACTGTCACCCGAATTTCTCTTAAGAATATCCTCTATACAACCGATTTTTCGCCGACTGCGGAAGCGGCCGCTCCTTATGCATGGGAGCTTGCCCGGCGGTACGGCGCCAAGGTAATCGCTCTGCACGTTCGGCCTCCGGAAGTGAACGGCATGGTTCCTCCAGAATCATGGGCTGCAATTCACGAGGCCGCTGTAATGCAGGCGAAAAAACAAGCCGGACACCTGAAGGAGCTCTTTCGCGGAGTCGAGAACGAAGTGGAAGTGACCGAAGGCGGCATCTGGGATGTGATCTCCCGAAGGATCGAAGAAAAGAAAGTGGATCTGGTGGTGACCGGAACGCATGGCCGCGAAGGATTGGGAAAACTGGTAATGGGATCCCACGCGGAAAATATTCTGCGCCACTCACCCGTGCCGGTTCTGGTGGTAGGGCCGTACGTTCGGACCGAGCCGGAAACAACGAAACAGATGAAGCGCATTCTTTTCGCGACGGATTTCTCGGAAGCATCTCTGGCAGCCCTTCCTTACGCCATCTCGCTGGCGGAGGAGAACCAGGCTGAGTTGGATATTTTGCGGGTTGTCCCGCCGCCTAAGAGCAGAGAGCTGGTGCATCCGAGCGAGCTGATGGACGCCACGGTGAGGCAGATGAAGCAGCTTGTTCCTATGGAAGCAGAGGCGTGGTGCAAGCCGCGGTATCTGGCCGAAATCGGCGAGCCTGCGCAAAAAATCCTGCAGTTCGCCGAACTGAGCAAAGCCGATTTAATCGTGCTGGGAGTGAAGCGCGTTTATCGCGCACTGGGAGTGACACATATTCCGTGGACGACCGCGCACAAGATCATCGCGGAAGCGCGTTGCCCGGTTCTCACGGTTCGAAGCTAACGAATAGCTGTATGAATCCTGTCGGGAAGGGGAGGCGCGGGCCTCAGGTCAGTCGCGGCCTCATGGCCGCGACGGGACCTGAGCTAGGTTGGGTAGAGACCCAAGGGCCTCGCCTCCCTTTTCCCTCAGGAACCACTCGAAGACCGAGCATGCAGCTGTGGTTGAGCAGCGAAACGTGGATAGCGCTTATCTCTCTTCTCGGAATCGGTCTCCATCTGTTGTTGCGGTTTGGCTTGGCTGTATCTTCCAACCTGACTTTCGCGCCCCTCTGGTTTGCGCTTCTGGCGGGCGGCGTTCCGTTGTTATTCACTCTCACCCGTAAGCTCTTGCGCGGTGAATTCGGTTCTGACCTTCTCGCTGGAATCTCCATCGTCACAGCCGTGCTTCTCGGCGAGTTTCTCGTAGGCGTCATCGTCGTGCTCATGTTGTCGGGCGGTACTGCACTCGAGAAATATGCCACGCGACGCGCCTCATCCGCGCTCGATGCTCTGGCCAAGAGGGTGCCCAGCAGCGCGCACCGCAAATCGGGAAATCGCATCGAGGACATCCCTCTTTCCGAAATTGCGGTGGGCGACCGGCTGGCCATACTTCCGCATGAGATCTGCCCAGTGGATGGAGTCGTCATCGAAGGCCACGGCAAGATGAACGAGGCGTATTTGACCGGCGAGCCGTTCGAAATCTCCAAAACTCCTGGTTCCCCGGTGCTCTCCGGCGCCGTCAACGGTGAAACGGCGCTCACCATCCGAGCGGAAAAGCTGCCGGTGGATTCCCGCTACGCTCGAATTATGAAAGTGATGCAGGAAACCGAGCAGCGCCGGCCGCGACTGCGGCGCTTGGGGGACACACTTGGAGCCTGGTATACGCCTCTCGCGGTGGGCATCGCCATTCTTGCCGCCGTCTGTAGTGGACATTCCGAGCGTTTCCTGGCCGTATTGGTGATTGCCACTCCGTGCCCGCTGCTCCTGGCGATTCCCGTCGCCATCATCGGCGCGATTTCTTTGGCCGCGCGGCGGGGCATCATCATCAAGAATCCAGGGGTGCTCGAGCAGATCGACCGTTGCCGTGCCGTCATCTTCGACAAGACCGGCACGCTTACCTACGGCAAGCCGGCCCTAACTGAGATTGTCTGCTCGCCTGCATTTCAGGAAAAAGACGTCTTGATGCTGGCCGCCAGCCTCGAACTCTACTCGAAGCATCCTCTGGCAGGGGCAGTGATTGAGGCTGCGCAGAAGGCTCTTCTGCCGATGGAACCGGCTTCGGAAATCAGCGAGCGGCCCGGCGAAGGATTACACGGCATCATCGCCGGCAGAAACGTCTTTCTGACCGGCCGGGGCAAGGTGAACGCGAAGGAGTGGGATCTGCCTCCTGTCGTGGGAGGCCTCGAATGCCTGGTACTTGTCGACGGCGCATTCGCTGCTGCCATCCGATTTCATGACGCGCCTCGAATTGACAGCCGCCTGTTTCTCGAACACCTGGCGCCCCGCCATGCCGTACGCAAACTGATGCTTCTCTCTGGTGATCGGGAATCCGAAGTCCGTCATATCGCCAAACAGGTTGGAATCAAGGACCTGCATTTCAGCCAGAGTCCGGAAGAAAAGGTGGAGATCGTCCGTTCCGAAACGAAACAGCAAAAGACGCTCTTCCTGGGAGACGGAATTAATGACGCGCCAGCCATGCAGGCCGCCACCGTGGGCGTGGCGTTCGGGCAGGCAAGCGACATCGCGGCCGAAGCGGCTGACGCCGTGATTCTGCAGCCTTCCCTCAGTAAGGTGGATGAGCTCATTCACATTGGCCGGCGAATGCGATCGATTGCCCTTCAGAGCGCGGTGGGAGGCATGGCTTTAAGCGTTCTCGGCATGGTCGCGGCAGCTTTCGGGTACTTGCCACCGATAGGAGGAGCAATCGCGCAAGAGATCATCGATCTTGTCGCGGTCCTCAACGCCGTGCGTGTGGCGCTTCCAACCAAGCATCTCACCGACTTCTAGGTGGCGCAGGCGCTTCTCTGCTCGTAAAATCCTCACCAGCCGATTCAAGTGCTATGAGCCGACGATCCACGTTCGAGTGCATGTTCGTGCCGCAATCCGTGGCGGTGATTGGAGCGACCGACCGCGAATCGAGCGTTGGCCGGACGCTGCTGGCGAATCTATTGAATGGCCTGTATCAGGGCAAGGTGTTCGCGGTAAATCCGAAGCGCCACGAAGTTCTCGGCCTGCATTGCTACAAAAATATCGGTAGCATTCCTGAAAAAATTGACCTCGCCGTGATTGTCACGCCGGCGCCCAGTGTTCCGGCAGTGGTGGGCGAATGCGTGGCGGCGGAAGTGCGCGCTGCGATCGTGATTTCCGCCGGATTCAGGGAAATGGGTGAAGCCGGCGCAAAGCTTGAGATGGAGATTCAGGAGCAGTTGAGCCGGGGAACGATGCGGCTCATCGGCCCGAATTGCCTGGGGATTATGAATCCGCTGGCAGGGCTGAACGCAACATTCGCGCACGACATCGCGCGCCCTGGAAATGTGGCATTTCTAAGCCAGAGCGGGGCGCTCGAAACGGCAATCCTGGATTGGAGCATCGAGGAGCAGGTGGGATTCAGCGGGATTATTTCGACAGGTTCGATGCTGAATGTGGGATGGGGAGACCTGATCGACTACTACGGAGAAGATCCGGATACGCACAGTATTTTGATTTATATGGAATCGGTGGGCGACGCGCGATCGTTTCTGTCTGCGGCGCGGGAAGTGGCGCTAAGGAAGCCGATTATCATCATCAAAGCGGGACGTTCCGAAGAGGCTTCCAAAGCTGCCACGTCGCACACCGGCGCGCTGACGGGCAGCGACGAAGTTTTTGATGCCGCGTTGCGACGTTGCGGAGTGTTGCGCGTGCAGAGCATTGCCGACCTTTTCTACATGGCGGAAACGCTAGCGCGCCAGCCGAGGCCGCGCGGCCCACGGCTGACGATCATTACGAATGCAGGCGGGCCGGGCGTGCTGGCGACAGACGCCCTGATTGCGCACGGCGGCGAACTGGCGGCTCTTTCTGCAGCGACGATTGACTCCCTGAGCGAATTCCTTTCGCCGCATTGGAGCCATTCCAATCCGATCGACATACTTGGCGATTCCGGGCCCGATGAGTTTGCGCGAACGTTGGAAATTGCGATCCGCGACCCCAACAGCGACGGCCTGCTGGCCATTTTGGCTCCGCAAGGAATGACGGACCCGGCGCGCGTGGCCGAAAGACTGAAGCCTTATGCGCGGGGATATGGAAAGCCGGTATTGGCGAGCTGGATGGGCGGCAAAATGGTTGCGGCCGGCGTTGAGGCGCTGAATGCGGCGGGAATTCCTACTTTTTCTTATCCCGACACGGCGGCGCGCGCGTTCGATTACATGTGGCGATATACGTACAACCTGCGCGGCCTGTATGAGACACCGAGCCTGGCGATGGAAGTGGAGGAAGGCACCAGCGCGCGCGCCAAAGCGGAGGAGATTCTGGCCAGTGCCCGGCGGGACGGACGCACGCTCTTGAACGAAGTGGAATCGAAGCAAGTTCTCGCCAGCTATGGAATCCCGGTGGTTGAGACGCGCCTGGCTTCCTCGGAAAAAGAGGCGGCAGAGATAGCGCGGGCTCTCGGCTTCCCGGTGGTGCTGAAAGTATTCAGCGACACGATTACGCACAAAACAGACGTCGGCGGAGTGGTTCTCAATCTCACCGGTGAAGAAGCGGTCGCGGAAGCGTATCGAAAAATCGAAGTGGCGGTGCGGGAAAAGGCGGGGGAAAGAAAGTTCCGGGGAGTTACGGTGCAGCCGATGGTAAGCAGGGAGGGGTACGAGCTCATCCTCGGCAGCAGCGTGGACCCGAATTTCGGGCCTGTGATTTTATTTGGTTCGGGCGGCCAACTGGTGGAGGTGTACAAAGATCGCGCTCTCGCACTGCCACCGCTTAACGCCACGCTGGCCGAGCGGCTGATGGAGCAAACGAACATTTTTGGGGCGTTGAAAGGAGTAAGAGGACGCGCCCCTATCGATATCGCGGAATTACAGCGAATTCTGGTCCGCTTCAGCCAATTGCTCGTCGACCAGCCATGGATCAAGGAGATTGACATCAACCCGCTGCTAGCCTCGCCAGGAAAGATCATTGCGCTGGACGCGCGGATCGTGACGTATCCCCGCGACACGGATGCAGCAAGGCTCTCAAGGCCGGCCATTCGTCCTTATCCGACCCGGTATATCGGCCGGTGGACGACCAAGGATGGAACGCCGGTGATGATTCGTCCCATACGGCCGGAAGACGAGCCCCTGATGGTGAAGTTTCATGAAACGCTGTCCGAGCAATCCGTATACCTGCGATATTTCCATATGGAGAAACTGGATTCGCGGGTGGCGCACGATCGGCTGCTGCGGAAGTGCTTCATTGACTACGACCGCGAGATGGCCTTGGTAGCCGACCGGCAAGATCCCTCAACCGGCGAGCACGAAATACTTGCAGTGGGCCGGCTGACGAAGGAACCCGGTTCACCCGAGGCGGAAGTCGCAGTGCTGGTGAGCGATCGAGCGCAGAAGCAGGGCCTGGGTGCGGAGTTGGTTAGGCGCCTGGTTGAAGTGGCGCGCGACGAAAAGCTGGAACGGATCATTGCGGTGATCCTGCCGGAAAATTATGGAATGATGGCGCTCGCCAGACGCTTCCAATTCACGGTCCGTCCGAATCCCGACGCAGCTGTAATCATCGCAGTCCTGAATCTCTAAGCCGGACTTGCCAAGCGCTGCGGTGCTTTGTGACGAACGTCACGAAGTCGCGTGACGCGCGCTACAGCTTCCATGTGTGATTTCAGGGAACATATTCACGAGCGGATTGATTCGCTCACAGGCCTGAATATGTCACCCAAATCGTTCTGGTACTCGCAACCACCCGAGAGGGCTATAATCGCGGCACACAAGACAATGCGAGCTCCTTACGGACTCGAAATTATCGAGAGCTGCATGAACTGTCCCCATCGGGAGGAGCGGCTCTTCTGTAATCTTCCGGCTGCTTCTGTGCAGAAGCTAGCCTCGATCACATCTCCCGCTACTTATCCAAAGGGAGCGACCCTTTTCGTGGAAGGGCAGTCGCCGCGGGGCGTTTTTATTCTGTGCAGCGGCAAGGTGAAGCTTTCTACCTCGTCCGCTGATGGAAAGACGCTGATCCTGCGCATATCGGAAATTGGCGAAGTTCTCGGATTAGCGGCAGTGGTTTCGGGTAAGGCGTTTCAAGCGACGGCCGAGGTGCTCGAGCCGACCCAGGCGAATTTCATCAGTGGCAATGAGTTTCTTCAGTTTTTGCGCGAGCATGGGGAAGCTGCGGTGCGAGTGGCGCAACAGCTGGCTGAAAACTACCATCACGCCCTCAGCGAAATGCGGACAATCGGTCTTTCGCATTCCGCAGGCGAGAAACTTGCGCGATTCCTGCTGGACTGGATTGCCGAGCATCACACGGGAAATGGCGAGATCAAAGTGAAGCTCACTTTGACGCATGAAGAAATCGCGCAGATGATTGGAGCTTCACGCGAGACAGTGACCCGCCTGTTTACGGACTTCAAGAAAAAGCAGCTGCTGCAGATCAAGGGTTCGACGCTGGTGATCCGCGATCGAGCCGGCCTCGAAAAAATTCTGGACAGCTAGTCCGCACACCGATATTTCAGCTACGCACAGGGTTCCCGGGGGCTCGTGGAATCGAATCTGGAAAAGCTTGTGGAGGGACTTCGAATCGCGTGCAGACAAAAAAAAGGCGGATCAGCGTGAGCTGATCCGCCCTTTTCGACTAGAGGCTAGTGACGTTGGCTGCCTGCAGACCCTTGGGGCCGCGGGTAACTTCGAATTCAACCGCCTGGCCTTCGTTCAGCGACTTGTAACCCTCCGCCTGGATGGCGGAAAAGTGGACGAAAACGTCCTCGCCGGACTGGCGCTGGATGAACCCAAAACCCTTGCTGGCATTAAACCACTTCACTGTTCCTTGTTCTCTCACTGATGTACTTCCTTTTTCTTAAGCTATTTGTGCTTCTCGACCGCCTCCAGCCGTAAAGCAAAAGAGGCCGCAAGTTTGAACTTGCAGCCCCTTCAATCGAATCTAAAGGTGTTACAAGAGCAACAAACGCAGCACCAACATAGCATGGTTTAGGGCGGATGCCTAGCGAAATCTGAGTGCAGTAGACGCATGAGCATATCCGTTGCGGCAACTATTTCAGAGAGTAATTCACGCTGAAATGTGGTATTTGTTTCCTTCAAGCTGCGACCCGCCTCGCAGCTCGTGGTTCCCCTCGGAGGCACGCAAATGAACAAGAAGATGCTTACCATTGTCGGCGTTATTGTCGCCGTTCTGCTCGTCGTGATCCTCATCCTTCCGTCGTTGATCGACGCGAACCGTTACAAGCCGGAGATCCAGTCGAAGCTTGGCACTGCGCTTGGGCGCAACGTGCAGATCGGCAATATCAAACTATCCATTTTTTCGGGCGGCGTGGTGGTGGACGACGTTGCCATCTCCGACGATCCCGCCTTCAGCCACTCACAGTTTCTCGCGGCGAAAGAACTGACCGTAGGAGTGCATCTGATTCCGCTGATCTTTTCGAAGCAGCTTGAGGTGGAGTCGATCACCATCAAGGATCCGCAAGTGACGCTGCTTCGCAACAATGCCGGCGTGTGGAACTATTCGAGCATGGGCGGCTCGTCGAAAACAGAGGCGAAATCCTCCACCCCAGCCTCGAGTCCGGAGGCTCTTTCTATCGGTAAGATCGAAATCACGAACGGAAAAATTTCCGTGGGCAACCTCGGTTCGCGCGCGAAGCCTTTGGTGTATCAGGACGTGAATCTCACGGTGACCGACCTTTCGACCACGTCGCAGTTTCCATTCAAGCTCACGGCCAAGGATCCCGGCAATGGCGCGCTGAAAGTGGAGGGCAAAGCGGGGCCAATCGATCAGGCCGATGCGTCGCTCACGCCGCTTAATGCCACTATCGACGTGCAGCATCTCGACGTCGCCACCTTCGGAGGCCTTGCTAGCCCGTCGGCCGGAATTGGAGGCGTGGTTGATTTCAATGGCACGCTCACGTCAGACGGGAAGCAAATGAGCTCGAAGGGAACAGTGAAGACGACAAAGCTCAAACTCTCGGCGTCAGGAAGTCCTTCGACAGTTCCCGTGAACGTGGATTACGACACGGATTATCAGCTGAAGTCGCAGTCGGGTGTGCTGAAACAGGGCGACATTCACGTGGGCAAAGCGCTCGCGCGATTGACTGGAACTTACAACATCGCGGGTGAGACGCCGACGCTGCAATTGAAATTGAACGGGCAGGCGATGTCTGTGCCGGACCTCGAAGGCGTGTTGCCCGCCGTGGGCGTCACGCTGCCATCCGGCTCGGCGCTGACCACCGGAACACTCGACGCGAATCTGGCGATTGCGGGGCCAGCGGACAAGCTGGTGATTACGGGCCCGGTCAAGCTGGTGAATGGCACGATCAAGGGTTTCAGCGTGAGCTCGAAATTGGGAGCGCTCGGTTCCTTCGCGGGCTTGGGCGGTAACAAGAGTTCGGATACGGTGATTGAAAGTTTGACGACGAATGTGCGCGTGGAGCCCGCGGGCACGCATGCGCAGGATCTCAACGTGGTGATTCAGGGAATCGGCTCGATCACGGGCGATGCCAACATTGACGCTGCAGGAAAACTCGATTGCAAAATGGTGGCGCACGTCAGCGGCGGCGCGTTGGGAGGCGTGTCCAAGGTGGCGTCGCTGCCGTTGGGTGGCGGTGGCAAAGGGGACAGCAGCGGAGGAGGCATACCTTTCCACATCACTGGCACTACTTCGAATCCAGTTTTCGTTCCCGATGTCGCCGGAGTGGCGGGAGGATTGGCGAAAGGCGGAGCGGGCGCAGCTCTCGGCGGAGGTAAGGCGCTTGGCGGCGCAGCAGGTGGCGCTGCTGGTGGCGCAACGGGAGCGTTGGGCGGCCTGCTGGGCAAGAAGAAATAGCAAGCGCCACTTCTCAAACTCAAGGGTCGACAGCCGGCGCCGTCTTTCGTACCGCCGGCCTCCGGCCGGCGTTTTTGAATTTGATTTGCCGGCCCCCGCACAAAGGCTCGCCTAGTGTCCCGGCGTCAGCGTTCGCTCAGCTTCCGATAGCAAATTCCGCAACGCGCGTACCACCACGCGAATCATGAATATGATTACGACCGTCGCGATCAGGACGATCGTAGCTGCGGCGTAAGGATGTTTGGTCGCGAACCAGATCAGGAATACCACCGCGGCATCCTCGCTAAGGCTTAACGCAGCGTTCGAAATCGGTTCCGGCGAATGCAACACCGCTGCGCGAGCCGCCGTCTTCCCGCCGTGCGCCGCGAGTGCGATCAGCGAGCCGGCCAGCGTTGCGAGCAGTTGCTGCCATTGCGGTAACTGCGAAGTGGCGGCGAAAGTGATCAAGGCTGCCACCGGTACGCGAACGAAGGTCTGCAGCGCGTTCCATAGCAAATCGAAAACCGGAATTTTATCGCCCACAAACTCCACGAGAAACAAAACCACACAAGCTCCAATCATGTACCAGCTTTCGACGACGCCGAGGGACTGCGGAAGTATAACGACGTGAAAGTGCGACAGCAGGCCCAGCATGGCGACCGTAGCGTACACGTTCAATCCCGACGAAAAGCAGATGACGACCAGCAAGGCGGTCAGGGTGTGACCGTCGGGGATGAACGGCGAGACTGCAGAAGCGGTCATGCTGGATCTGAATTCCTCCGTACGAATTGCCGCCTTTAACTCTTGCGGCACGCGCAGCCTGCGCCGCGGGGAATTATGCACTATAATGTACGCTGTATTCAGGCTCGCGGAGTTTTGCTGCCGGTTGGCGTTTCGCGAAAATCCCTCTCTTTAGATTTGCATCCTCTTCCAATTTGATTGCCGGGCGCGCTGGCGCGTCTGCGAGGCGGTGTTTCTCGCCGAATTGCGTGTCTTGCGCCTTTTATTTCAGCCGGTTCGATTTCAGGCGCGTCGATTTCGGGCGGTTCCAAACGAGTAAGGAAATGGAGCGGGGATGAAACGAGTTCTTTTCGTAGACGACGAAGGCAAGGCCCTGGAAGATCTGAAGCTCATGCTGCAGGTGCAGGAATTTCCGTGGGAGGCAGCCTTCGCCAGCAGCGGGAAATCAGCGCTCGATCTGATGACGGAAAAACCGTTCGACGTGATTATTTCCGACATTCGAATGCCGGAGATGGACGGCGCCGCGCTGCTGAAGATTGTATGCGAGCGCTTTCCCGCCGCGGTGAGAATCGTAATTTGCAACCAGGAAGAAATGAATGGAGCGCTCCGGGCCGTGCCGGTGGCGCACCAGTTTTTGCTGAAGCCTTGCGATCCGCACATGCTGCGGGTGGCGGTGGAGCGCGCCACCAGCCTTTCGGACGTTCTCAGCAACAAGATGCTCGCGAGCATCGTAGGGTCGGTGAAAGATCTGCCGGTGTTGCCGCGCACGTTCATGGCGCTTCGCGAAAAGCTGGCTGATCCGAATGCGTCGGTCAAAGAGGTGGTGAAGCTCGTGGAACAGGATATTTCGATCTCCGCAAAAATTCTTCAGCTGGTGAATTCGGCTTTTTTTGGGTTGCCGCGCGAAATTTCCACGATGAACACCGCCGTAAGCTATCTGGGAATCGATATGCTCCAGAACCTCGTGCTATCGGCGGAGGTGTTTCGCGTTTTTGAAAACGCCGCTAAGCTACCGGGGTTTTCGTTTGAGGAATTGCACGAGCATTCCCAACTCACCGCAAAGATCGCGTCGCACATTCCCGTACCGGCGGCCGTGCACAGTGCGGCGGTGGTTGCGGGCTTATTGCACGATGTTGGCAAGCTGGTCCTGGCCACGCGGTCGCCGAAGCATTTCGCTCGCGCGCTTGTGGGCGCCGAGGAGGAAAAGCGGCCCTTGTTCGCCGTGGAACAAGATTTGATGGGTGTGTCGCATGCGGAGGTGGGCGCGTATTTGTTGGGCATTTGGGGATTGCCATGCCCGGTGGTGGAAGCGGTGGCGCACCATCATCATCCGCAGCGCGTTCCGCAAACGACCCTGGACGCGGTGGCCGTGGTGCACGTGGCGAACTATCTGGCGCACGAGAATCCTGTGCGTCCTCGCGCCGAAGGCAATTCAGATTCGTATTCGTATCTGAAGCCCGATCCGGCTTACCTCGAGAATCTGGGGCTCACCGAACAGATTTCAGCGTGGAACGAATTCGCGGAAGCCGCCGCGATTGAAATGCGGGGAGGCCCGAAGCGCGAAGCTCGCCCTGCAATGGAAACCACTAAAAAATAGCCGGCGCCGAAACTCCCGCAGTCATGCCGCGCGCGTCGATTTATTTCTTATTGCACGTTGATCGAGATCGGCACCGCGTGCGTCGCAGTTCCAATCGTGAACGAAACACTCGCGTTGGGATCCACTCCAACGGGCGTCCCGGGATCATGAACGCCGCCACCGCCACCGCCGCTGCCCCCGCCGCACGCCGCAAATGTCAGTAGCGCCGCGAACGTGATGACAGTGAAAGCGATTTGCATTCCGCGACGGCCGCGCCGCAGGCCCAGTAGCGACAGAAGACCAAAAAGCCCAATTACGAATAATGCTCCCGGCCGATTGTTCGTCGGCTGGAAGCGCCGGGCAGCGGGAGCGCTCGACGGAGCTCGCGTCGAGACCGTCAGCATGACTGTAGCCGTCGTCATGGTTGAGCTAAAAGTGACGCTCGCCGGTGACACGGCGCAGGTGCTCTCGAATGGCAAATTGGAGCACTGGGGAACCAGAGTAAACGTGCCAGTCAAGCCATTCATCGCCGTGAGCATCAGCGATGTGCTCCCCGTTTGCCCGGGGCTAGCGACAGTGATCGACGCCGGATTCGCCGCAATCGAGAAATCCGGCGCTGCAGTGATTGTTATCGAAGCATTTCCGGAAGAACCGGTGAAAAATTTGTCTCCGTGATAAACAACCGTCACCGTGAAAGTACCGGGTGGAAAATTGATAACCGCGAAACTGCTCTGTCCGTTGGCATCGAGATCGGGCGCAGAGACGCCTACATCTGCCGTCGTTTGAACCATTAAGGATCCAGTTGGAACCGGGCCTCCCGGCTGCACACCGGCAACCTTTATTGTAAAGGTGACGGTTTGCCCCTGCTGGATTGACGAACTCGAAGCCGTTACTGACGTCATGGAACTAAGTGAATTTATGGTTTCCAATATGCCTGCGCTAAAGGACTGATAGTTGTTTCCGTCGCCTGAGTAAGAAGCTCCGATTGAATGAATGCCGGATGGCAGCGCCGAGGTAGTTAGCACGGCTTGCCCGCCCACGATCACCACCGGAGCGCCCAGATTGGAGCCGTCAAACAGAAATTGTACGGTTCCAGTAATCGGAGCTCCCCCTGTGGGCGTCGCGACGACGGATGCAGTAAAAGTAACATTCTGGCCGGCCTGAATCGTTGTGGTTGAAGAGCTTACTACCGTGGCAGTCTGGAACAGCGCCAAGATCGTGCCGGTTGCCGTCGACGCTGCATAACTCGCGTCACCGGAGTAATTGACTGTAAAAGTATTCGTGCCTTGCTTGAAGACGTTGGGCGGAGAAGAAAGGTTCGCTCCTGCGTCCACTCGATGGGCGTCAATGAAGTCGCCGGAGACTGGGGCGCTTCCGATAACAGTTGAACCGATCGACCATGTCATTGTTCCAGTCGGCGTGATATTCGAATAGATATTCGGGACGATGAAGGCCGCGCCTAACAAGACACTTCCGTTGACCAGTGTGGTTTGACCTGTTTCGGCGGCGACTGCCGTAGCCACCGGGGTTAGGGTGATCACGTCGGTGGCTGGCGTAGCGGCGGCGTAACTGCTGTCGCCCGCGTAGGTAACTTTCAGGTTGTGCGTTCCGCCAGACAGATCAATCAACTGGTCTTCGACGTAACCGTTGCTGTTCAACGCAAACGTCCCGCCGTCCAGCGGCTTCGTGTTGTCGGTCAGCGTCACAGATCCCGTAGGACACCCGGGGGCGCCCTGCGTGTTTCCTGCGCACGCGTCGCCTGCAAGACTCGTGACGTTGATTCGCAGCAACTGTAGCGAGGCACCAAACGCCCCCGACGTAGCGTTAGGATTTGTCAGGTTTCCGGTATTTGGATCGAAAAGTTCATATGCGATCGTCGCAGTGCTCGCTTCAGGATTTACCTTTACAGAAATGGGGGTTGAGTCGCTTGCGGCGAATGTCGCGTCTCCCGGATAGTGCGCACTCACTGTGTACGAACCGCCGGGCAGATTGTTGGTCGTTCCGGTGACAGTGCCGTTTGCCAGCAAGAAGCTGCCGGCGCCCAAGCCCGTGCTCGTTAGCAGCGCCACCTCGCCGCTGGGAGTGCCCGTGCCGCTGGGCGCTGGAGCGACAGTGACGTTCACATTCGCTGTGGCACCATGCGTAATTGTTAAGGGTGTTGGCGTCATCGTGAGCGTCGTCACGCTGCCCTTAGAGCCCGTGGCACCACCCCAGGCATTGACGAGATTGGCCGCGTTGACGGTGCCGAGGCCTGTTGCGAGGTCGTACGCAGTGGTTGTCGCGTAACCGGTTAGCACGCCGAATTCGTCCGACTTGACGCTCGTGCTGCAATCAGCCGTGCTTCCCGCGAAACAGGGCATCGCGATCGTGCCGGAGGTCACATCGTAAAAGACGCAGGTGCTTGCCGGGTTTGAAGTCGAGTTGCAGCCAGAGGCAGCCTGCTTGGCGGCGAGACTGTAGAGAGTGTAATTGGGGTTGCCCTGCCGCGAATTGGTCTTCTGATCGATCAGGGCCATGATTCCGGCGAATGCAGGAGTGGAAGCGGATGTTCCGCCGATGCCGACAATCGTGCCGTTCGGGTCGGTTGGATCGCAATAGGACTCAGTGATGTTCTTAGAGCAGATCACGTAGAAATTGCCATTGAATCCGTTGCTGGCGAAGAGCGACACGTCGGGAATATCGCGCTTGCTGTCATTCGGTACGCCAGTTCCGGTTTGCCACGAAGGCTTGGCGTAACCGCCGGTACAACTAACGATGTCCTGGCCGGTGCCGGTGGTACAGGAGCTCTTCCCTCCGCTTCCGCCGGTAGCGACCACCGCACCAAGGATTTCGGGATTGTTGCAGTTGGTTTCTGCGTTTGTACTACCAGTGACGGTGGACCACTCGAAATTCGTGCAGGAATTATTCCATGTCATCTCCGGGATGTACGATTTCGCCGATGCTTCGTGGGCATCATTCGTCGGATTCCAATAGGGAGCAAAATTGTTGAGGTCATTGAAATCGGTTCCACCCACTGTCGTCGTGAAAGGAGTGGATGCAAAACCGCTGACCTGCAAGCCGAATTGCGCGGGGTTATCGCGGTCGCAGCCAGCTGAGCCGCTATCGCCGCTGGAAATGAAAACCGACATTCCCTGCGCGGCCGCCTGTTGCCACAACTGATTGAAGAACTGATTTCCGGCGGTGCCGAGAGCTGCTTCGCAAATTCCGTAACTCTCGCTGACGATGGGGGCCACGTTGTGATCAACGATGTATTGCGCGGCCAGATCGACGCCCAAAGTCGTGTCCGTTGTGGCGGCGACCACGAATTTGATTGCGGCGCCGGGAGCCACCGCGCTCGACCATTCCAGGTCGAGGTCGGACTCGATTTCGTCAGGCTGCAAGCCCGGGTCAGGGCCATCCACGATCATGGTCGGGTCGTTCGACGTGATGCCAAACAGAGCACGAAACTTTTGCAGGTCCACAATGTCAACATCGGTCTCGCCGACGATCGCGATTGTTTGCCCGGTGCCGTTGATCGCGGGGGTTGCGTTCCAAAGCGGAGACACATTATAGATGGTCGCGAAATCGTAGGGCCCCACGCCGTAAAAGGTGAGACCGTCGGCAAAGTTTGGCAGCGTGAAGAGCGGGCCTGCTGGAGTCAGGGCGCTGGTGTCCTTGGAGCGCTTGAACGTGCCGACGACGTGGTTCATCGCGTGTCGAGGAAAATTGTGGAGCGTGAGAACGCCGGCCACTGCGGGCACAAGAGCCGTCGGAATCTGCGGGTCGCTGGCATTGGCCCAGTGGTCGGCGCCGTTGACCGAATACTTGTGAATCTCGGTGTGGAACGCGCTTTGTACTTGCGCGGCTGTGCCGGAGAATTCGATTACGGTGCGGCCGTTCGAGACTTTTGCTACCTGAAATCCCTGGAGCTGGAGCCACGACGTGATGGCTTGAATGTCGGCGTCGGCAGGACCGAATTGCTGGCCGAATTGTTCGGGAGTGAGCCAGGCGTGGTAATTCGGCGAGGATTTATCCTGCTGCTGGTCGAGCAATGCTACGAGCGAGGCTTCGAGTTCCGGGCTGCGCTTCAGGACGAGCAGCATGCGCTGCATCGGAAGGCTTGCCGGCGCAGCACCGCGATCATATTTTGCGAGCGCGAGCGGATAGGTGTTGCCACGCAACACGGTGAGCTTCGATTCTTCGACGGGCTGCGTGATGAGCGCGGGCTTGGGTGGCGCAGTCTGTGCGCGGCTCAGGGAGGTAATCGTTACAGCGAACAGCAGTGCTAAAGCGCCTTGCACGAAGCGAACGTGAAAACGGCGGAAGACACTTCGGGTGTCGCTGGCTGGGGCTGGGAGCCTCATCGTTTCACCTGTGTTGAACCGGGAGAACCTTGGCCGTATTTATAATAAGTTCATAGTCGAAATCAAGTACTAATTCGAGGGTAAGTTTCGATCTGCGGTTCTTTCGCCGGACTTTCGCGGTGATTCAGAGTTTCGGGGTTCTATAGCATTTGGCGAAGGACGTACTGCAGAATCCCGCCATGCTGGTAGTAGGCGACTTCGAACGGGGTGTCGATGCGGGCGATGGCGGTGAAATGCTTCTCTTTGCCGGAGGCGTCGCGGGCGCGCACTTTCATTTTCTTGCGGGGCTCGAAATTACTGGCCAGGCCTTCGATTTCGAAGATTTCATGGCCGGTGAGACCGAGCGTTTTGGGAGTTTCACCTGGCAGGAATTCGAGCGGCAGGACGCCCATGCCCACCAGGTTCGAGCGATGGATACGTTCGAAGCTTTCGGCGAGCACGGCGCGAACGCCGAGAAGGATCGTTCCTTTGGCAGCCCAATCGCGAGAGGAACCCGAGCCGTATTCCTTGCCGGCGATCACGATTAGCGGGACTTGCTCGTCGCGGTATTTCATGGCGGCGTCGTAGATGCTCATTTTCTCGCCGCCGGGCTGATGAATTGTCCAGCCGCCTTCGGTGCCGGGGGCGAGCACGTTCTTCAGGCGGATGTTTGCGAACGTGCCGCGCATCATCACTTCGTGATTGCCGCGGCGGGCGCCATAGGAGTTGAAGTCTTTGGGTTGAACGCCGTGCGCGATCAGATATTTTCCGGCCGGAGTATCGTGGGGAATTGAGCCGGCGGGAGAAATGTGATCGGTGGTGACGCTATCGCCGAGGACTGCGAGTGCGCGCAGGCCATGCAGGTCGGATAGCGATCCTGGTTTCTTGGGCATTCCCTCGAAGTACGGCGGGTTCTTGATGTAGGTGGATTTTTCGTCCCAGGCGTAGAGATCGCCTTCGGGAATCGGCAGCGCGCGCCAATGCTCGTCACCCGTGAAAACGTCGGCGTATTCTTTACGGAACATTTCTGTGGTGACTGAATCGCGCATCGTGGTTTCGACTTCTTGTGGCGTGGGCCAGATATCGCGGAGATACACGGGCTTGCCAGATTTGTCGTTGCCGAGCGAATCGTTGACGATATCGATGTCCATGCGGCCGGCGAGCGCGTAGGCGACGACGAGCGGCGGCGAGGCAAGATAATTGGCGCGGCAGAGAGCGTTGATACGGCCTTCGAAATTGCGATTGCCGCTGAGGACGGAGACGGCGACGAGATTATTGTCCTTGATCGCTTTGCCAATCGGTTCGGGCAGAGGGCCGCTATTGCCGATGCAGGTGGTGCAGCCGTAGCCAACGAGGTGGAAGCGCAACTTTTCGAGATAGGGCCAAAGACCGGCCTTTTCGATGTAATCGGTGACGACTTTCGAGCCGGGGGCGAAACTGGTTTTGACCCAGGGTTTTGAGCTGAGGCCGCGTTCGACGGCTTTTTTCGCGAGCAGGCCTGCGCCGAGCATTAGCGATGGATTTGAGGTATTGGTGCAGCTGGTGATGGCGGCGATTACCACGGAACCGTCGGCGAGATCGAAATGGTCGCCGTTGTTTTTTACGCTGACGTGCTTTGGCGCGGCGCCTGCCAGCGATTTTTCGAACGACGTTTTTGCCTGCGTGAGCGGAACGCTGTCTTGCGGACGCTTTGGTCCCGCCATCGTGGGGACGACTTTTGCGAGGTCGAGTTCCAGGCGATCGGAGAAAACGGGATCGGGAGTCTGATCGGTGCGGAAGAGCCCTTGCTCTTTCGTGTAGGCTTCGACGAGGCGGACTTGATCTTCGCTGCGGCTGGTGAAGCGGAGATAGGCAAGCGTTTCGGCGTCGACGGGGAAGAAGCCCATCGTCGCGCCATATTCCGGCGCCATATTTGCGATGGTGGCGCGGTCGGGAAGAGTGAGGCTGGAGAGGCCTGTGCCGTAGAACTCAACGAATTTTCCGACGACGCCTTTCTTGCGCAGAATTTCGGTGACGGTGAGGACGAGGTCAGTGGCCGTCGCGCCTTCGGGCAAACGGCCATGGAGTTTGAATCCGACGACAGCTGGAATCAGCATCGAGAGCGGCTGGCCGAGCATGGCGGCTTCCGCTTCGATGCCACCGACGCCCCAGCCGAAAACGCCGAGGCCATTAACCATCGTGGTGTGCGAATCAGTGCCGACGAGCGAATCGGGGAAAGCGAGCCAGGCGCCGTTTTCCTGTTTCTTGAAAACGACGCGGGCGAGATATTCGAGATTCACCTGATGGCAGATGCCGGTGTCCGGCGGGACAACCTTGAAATTCTGAAATCCTTTTTGGCCCCAGCGCAGGAAGGCGTAACGCTCGATGTTGCGCTTCATTTCGAGATCGGCGTTGAAGAGGAAGGCGCCGGCAGCGCCGAACTGGTCCACTTGCACGGAATGATCAATGACGAGTTCGGCGGGCAGGAGCGGATTGATTTTCTTTGGATCGCCGCCGAGCTGGCGCATCGCGTCGCGCATGGCGGCGAGATCAACGACGGCCGGGACGCCCGTAAAATCCTGAAGCAGAACGCGAGCGGGCATGAAGGAAATCTCTTTTTCGCTGGCGCCTTCCGCGCTGGTGGGGTCCCAGCCTGCGAGGGCGCGAATATCTTCGGCATGGACGAAGCGGCCGTCTTCATGGCGCAGCAAGTTTTCGAGGAGAACTTTCAGAGAGAAGGGAAGCCGCGAGGGCTTGCCGACGCCGGAGCGCTCGAGGGCGTCGAGGCGGTAAATTTCAAAGGATTCGCCGCCCACTTTGAGAGCGGCGCGGGTGGCGAAAGAGTTTTTGTGCGATGGGCTCATGCCGGGTTGGAATCTCCTGTGTGAATAGCAGGATATTGTATCGCACGCGCAGGCGGAAGGTAACAGCGATGGAAAAAGGATGGTGCAAGGCGTGGTGGGACGCCGGGCAGCGCTTCTGAAAAACAGATAGACAAAAGGCCATTTTTGTCCCGATTAGAAAATTCGAAGTTATTGAAATTGGGAGGGTTACTCGGATTTTTAATCGCGGTGTCTCGATTAGGATTTTCGATGCTTTCCGGGCTTGATCTTCTTTGAGATAGTTGCGAGCGGCGCGAGCTTTTTTGAACTGGCACGACTGATGTTAACATGTTGGTTACAGGGTGTAAAGTAACAAAATGTTACGTTCGATTTGACGGCCGGCAGGCGTGACGGTGGGTTGATGAGAGATGTGGGCTGCGCGGGCGGGTCTAAGACCCGCCCCTACTGCGGCTTGGGGCGCGCTTGTGGCGGATTTTGGCTTCTGTGTGGTTCTTCCGATTCGTCCCCGGCTACAAGCGTGGGATAATTTCGCATCGATGAGAGTTGTGCTGATCTCGACTTACGAGCTGGGGCGGCAGCCGTTTGGGCTGGCTTCGCCGGCGGCCTGGCTGCGAGCCGCGGGGGCGGGTGTGACTTGCATTGACTTGTCGCGGGAAACTTTGGCTGAGGATGCGGTGCGGGCGGCGGACTTGGTGGCGTTTTATGTGCCGATGCACACGGCGACTCGATTAGCGGTGGCGGCCTTGCCTGTGGTGCGCGGGCTGAATGCGAAAGCGCATCTTTGTTTTTATGGTTTGTATGCTCCGGTGAACCAGAGCTATCTGCGCGGGTTGGGTGTGGAGACGATTCTTGGCGGGGAATTCGAGGAGGGATTGCGTTCACTTGCGGAGAGGCTGGGGGCAGGGAACGCGGCGACGGCGAAAAATAGACAGGGTGAACCCTTCGGCGCGTTATCCGCGCCTCAGGGAGAGCCTGTGATTTCGGTTGCGCGACAGCAGTTCATTACACCTGATCGCGCCGGGATGGTGGCGCTCGATAAGTATGCGCGGCTGGTGATGCCTTCGGGCGAGTCGCGGACGGTGGGATACACGGAAGCGAGTCGCGGGTGCAAGCATTTGTGCCGGCACTGTCCGATTGTGCCGGTGTACAACGGCGTGTTTAGGATTGTCGATCGCGAAGTGGTGATGGCGGATATTCGGCAGCAACTGTCGGCGGGGGCGCAGCACATCACGTTTGGCGATCCGGATTTTTTCAACGGCATCGGGCACGCGATTCCGCTGGTGGAGCAGCTGCATCGGGAGTTCTCCGGCGTTACGTACGACGTGACGATCAAAGTAGAGCACTTGCTGAAGCACTCGGATTGCCTCGGCAAGCTCCGCGATACGGGATGCTTGTTTGTGACGAGCGCGGTGGAAAGCGTCGATGATGCGGTGCTGGAGCGGCTGGAGAAGAATCACACGCGCGCGGATTTCTTGCGGGTGGTCGAAATGTTCCGGGAGAGTGGTTTGGCGCTGCAGCCGACGTTTGTGCCGTTCACGCCGTGGACGACGCTCGAAGGCTATTGCGGTTTGCTGGAAGTGTTGCGCGAGGAGGAGTTGGTCGAGAACGTGGCGCCGATTCAGCTGGCGATTCGATTGCTGATTCCGGCGGGGTCGCGGCTTCTGGAGCTTGATGAGATTCGGCGGGGCGTGGGCGATTTTGATGAAGCGGCGCTTGTGTATCCGTGGAAGCACGCTGATTCGCGAGTGGATCGCTTGTGCGAGCAGATTCAGGGAATCGTTCATTCGGGCGAGCAGATGAAGCGCAGCCGCGCGCAAATTTTCGAGCGAATTGAAGATGCGGCGTTCGCGGTTGCAGGGGGTGGCATGACTCGGAGCGCTTTGCCTGTGCTGGCATCGCGGGCGGCGGTGCCTTACTTGAATGAGCCTTGGTATTGTTGAGCGGAGCCGACCGGGGACCAGTTGGTTCCCATCGTCGAGGCGAGAAAGAGGACGCGACAGGCGGATACTTTTGTGTGATGCAGTTGTGATGAGAAATTAGGATTACAGACTGAATGCTGAGTGAATGAGTGATGGGCGCAAATCGCAGCGGACATGGCAATGGGCAGCGCACGAAACGGGTGCTGATACTGGCGAGCAAGCTTGGATATCAGACTCGCGGATTCGCGGAGGCGGCTGAGGGGCTGGGGGTCGAAGTGCGGTTTGGCACTGATCGCTGTCACAAACTGGATGATCCCTGGGGCGACGCGGCGCTGGCGCTGCATTTCGAGAATCCGCGAGAGGCGGCGCAGGAAATCGTGAGAGCTTTCAGCGTTGGCGTGGCGGGAGAGAAAGCGCTTGAGGCGGTGATAGCGCTGGGGGACCGGCCTACGGTGACGGCGGCGTATGCGGCTGAGGCGCTGGGGATTGCGGGGAATCCGCCCGCAGCGACGGAAATTTGCCGGAGCAAATTGCGGCAGCGCGAAACGCTTCGAGCGGCAGGCGTTCGGGTGCCGGACTTTTTTTCGTTTGCGGTTTCTGACCGCTTGGCTGATGTGGTGGCGCGGGTGAAATTTCCTTGTGTGGTGAAGCCGCTCTCGCTTTCCGCAAGCCAAGGAGTGATACGGGCGAACAATGCGGATGAATTTGCCGCGGCCGTGCGGCGAATTGGGCTGCTGATGGAATCTCCTGAAATTCAGGTGCTTCGCGAGCCGGGAGGCGACCAACTGCTGGTCGAGACTTATATTTCCGGGCGCGAAGTGGCAGTCGAAGGGCTGATCGAGCGCGGGCGGCTGCGTGTTCTGGCTATTTTCGACAAGCCCGATCCGCTCGAGGGGCCGTATTTCGAAGAGACGATCTACGTGACGCCATCGCGATTGCCCGCGGAGGTGCAAAAGGCGATTGAAGAATGCGCGGGGAACGCTGTTCGGGCACTGGGATTAGCAACGGGGCCAGTGCATGCGGAGTTTCGAGTGAACGAAAGCGGGCCGTGGGTGCTCGAGATTGCGCCTCGGCCGATTGGAGGGTTGTGCTCGCGGGCGTTGCGATTTGGCGCGGATGGGATTTCGCTCGAAGAATTGCTGCTGCGCCAGGCGTTGGGAATGCCTGGTGGTGATGCGGAGCGCGAGAACGCGGCGAGTGGCGTGATGATGATTCCCGTGCCGCAGAGCGGAATTTTCGACGGGGTGGAGGGAATTGACGCGGCCGAGAGTGTGCCTGGGGTGACGGAGATTCAGATTACGGCGCGATTGCATGACTACGTGGCGGCTTGGCCGGAGGGATCGAGTTATTTGGGATTTATTTTTGCGCGGGGGGATTCTGCTGCGGAAGTGGAGAAAGCATTGCGAGAGGCGCATCGACGGATGAATTTTCGATTTTCGCCTCGGTTGCCGGTGGAACATCCGGCGACACGCAAAATCGGGTGAAGCGGAAAAAAGGGAGATTCGAGCGCCGAAGAGAGATCCCTCCACTACGCCGCGCGCCACCGCTGCGCGGTCGAAAGGCAAGGACGCGCGGCTCCGGTCGGGATGACACCGAATAAAAATCAGGACGGCTAACCTTTGCCTCTTTGCGGGACGTAGCCTTCGGGGAGTTTGGCGCCTTCGCCGAAGAAAAACTGCTCCATTTGCTCTTCCATGATTTTCTGCGAATTGGGATCGAGGGGATTCAGGCGGTACTCGTTCATTACCATTTTCGAGTGCTCGAGCCACATTTTCCAAGCGTCTTTCGAAACATTCTCGTAGACGCGTTTGCCGATTTCGCCTTTCCAGGGAATGCGGTCGAGGCCGGGGAGGTCGCGTCCAAATTTGACGCAGTGCACGATGCGTTCGTTGTGACCCGCGGACTGCTGCGGAGCTGGCGCTGGAACGTTGTCCGCGCATTTATCGTCGGCCACGAATCCTCCTGAGCCTGGTAGCGAAGAGTTACATCCTCAAAGATACTGCATTCACCTGTGGAATTCCAGCCGACGGCGGACATGAAGCCGCGGAGCGATCGGAGACACCCGATGAGACTGTGACAGCCGCTTGCGTCCTTGCGGTCTGGACACGCTGTGGAGAGAAAGATAGACTCATTTCTCCACGCAACCTCGGCTTCCGGAGACCAATTATGAATACCCGCGCGACAGTGACGGCGGATGTGCCGCAAACGGATGCTTATTATTGCGAAGTTCCCAATGAGCCCTGCGCGATTGTGATGTTTGGCGCGTCGGGCGATTTGGCTCGGCGAAAACTGCTGCCGGCGCTTTACGACCTGGCCGTGCATGCATGCCTGGCGCCGCGGTTTCGCTTGCTGGGATATGCGCGAACGGAGATGAGCGACGACGATTTCCGCAAGAAGGCTGGTGAGTTTTTGCCCAAGTCAGCCGGAGGCGACGGCGGGGCTGGCGCGGCTGATGCGGGCGGGCAAGACAAGCTCGATGAATTTGTGAAGCACTTGCACTATTTCAGCGGCAACTATGACGATCCCGCGGCATTTCAGAGGCTGTCGCAGCGATTGGAGGAAATCGATCGCGAAGCGGATTTGCGCGGGAACCGGCTGTTCTATCTGGCGACGCCGCCGGACGTCTATTTGAAGATTATCGAGCAGATTGGAAAAGCGGGGCTCGCGAAGCCGAAGAGCGAAAAATCGTGGACGCGCGTGATTATCGAGAAGCCGTTTGGACACGACAAGGCATCGGCGGAGGGTTTGAACGCGAAGGTGCTGAGCGTGTTCAGCGAAAATCAGGTTTACCGGATCGATCACTACCTGGGCAAGGAGACCGTGCAGAACATGCTGGTCTTCCGGTTCGGCAACGGGATTTTCGAGCCACTCTGGAACCGCAACTACATCGATAACATCCAGATTACGGCGGCGGAATCGCTGGGAGTCGAACGGCGCGGAGGATTTTACGAAAACACGGGCGCCTTGCGGGACATGATTCAGAGTCACGTGCTGCAGTTGACGTCGCTTGTGGCGATGGAAGCGCCAGCGACGTTTGACGCCACAGCAGTGCGAAACGAGAAGATCAAGGTGTTGCAATCGATTCGGCCGTTTTCCGCGGAATCGATATGGAAAACGGTGATACGCGGGCAGTACGGACCGGGGACTGTGGGCGGAAAACAGGTGCCGGGTTACCGGCAGGAGCCGGGCGTAAATCCGAATTCGGCCACGGAGACGTTTGTTGCGTTGAAATTGTATGTGGACAACTGGCGATGGAGCGGCGTGCATTTCTATTTGCGGACGGGGAAGCGGCTCGCGCGGCCGACTACGGAAGTGGCGATTGAATTCAAGAAGGCGCCGCACATGGTTTTTCAGGGCGAAAACGTGGAATCGAACTCACTGGTGCTGAACATTCAGCCGGATGAGGGGATTTCGCTTTCGTTTGGCGCGAAGGCTCCCGGTGGACACATGCAGATACGTCCGGTGGAAATGGACTTCCGGTACAAGCAGGCGTTTGGGGGCGGTTCGCGCGATGCGTATGCGACCCTGATTAATGACTGCATACGAGGGGATGCGACGCTGTTCGATCGCGCAGACAGCGTGGAGGCGGCGTGGTCGCTGGTGGATCCGATTCTCGATGCGTGGAAAAAGGGTACTCCGCCGCCCTTCCCCAATTATCCAGCGGGAAGCCAGGGGCCGAAAGCCGCCGATGATTTGATTACCAGCGATGGACGCCGCTGGCGAGCATTGTAGGTTGTAGGTCTCCCATACCCAATTAGAGCGATACCATTCCAAGCGCTTTTCACGGCGGAGGATTTTCTCGATGATTCTTGCGGGCGACCTGGGTGGAACGAAAGTCAATCTAGGTCTATTCGAAATTCGAGCGGGAAAGCTCGCAACGGTTGCTGGCAAACGTTACGCGACGCATGAATACAAGGGCCTTGAAGAAGCGATCACGGATTTTCTGAACGAGACGAAAGGGAAAGTGACGGCGGCATCGTTTGGGATCGCGGGGCCGGTGGTGCAGAATCGCGTCCATGCGACGAATTTTCCGTGGATTGTGGACGGGGCCGCGCTCGCGCAGCATTTGGGAATAAGCCGCGTGCGTTTGTTGAACGATTTGGAGGCTGCGGCGTATGGAATCGGAGTGATGGAGGCTGCGGATCTGGAGGTTATTCACCGGGGTGAATCTGTGCCGCAGGCGAACCGCGCGGTGATTGCAGCGGGAACAGGATTGGGCGAAGCGATTCTTTTCTGGGACGGCGCGCAGCACGTGCCTATCGCCACCGAAGGCGGCCACGCGGATTTCGCGCCGCACACAAAGCAGCAGGCGGAGCTATGGGGATTCTTGAAGCAGCGTGAAGAATTCGTGAGCGTTGAAATAATTTTATCGGGTGGAGGATTCAAGCGTGTGCACGAATTTCTCGATCCGTCGGTGCGGCATGACTTCGACATGCCGGGAATCGATGCGGCGCCCGGTATCACCGAGCGCGGCCTTTCGGGTGAATGCCCAGTGTGTGCGGCGACGCTCGATTTGTGGGTGGATATTTACGGGGCAGAAGCGGGAAATTTAGCGGTGCGATCCATGGCGCGCGGCGGTATTTTTGTGACGGGCGGGATTGCGGTGAAGATATTGCCGAAGATGACGAATGGGCGGTTTGCGGCAGCCGTGAAGGATAAGGAAAAGATGGGGACCTATCTGGAGCAGATCCCAATGGTAATCGTGTTGAACGAAAAATGCCCGTTGATGGGAGCGGCATTTGTAGCTTGGAAGGGGCTGTAAGAGTCGCAACGAAAGTTAGGCCGCGTGGCGCGCTTTGCTTTTCTTAAAATGCAGGCTCTTCCTGTAGTGATAGAGAATATAAAGGCCCAGGGACACCGCCACAACGATAAACGTTATCAAAATCGGTTTTGCATGATTGGTGATGATGGTAAGAATTAACCGGCCGTAGAAGGCGCTTAAGGATGCAAGGATCGTGAATCGGGCGGCCCGGCCGATCGCTAGGGCCCCCAAGAATTTATTGCGCGAGTACTGCATGGCGCCCGCCGCGATGAGGAATGGAACCATTGGCGCCGGCGGAGGAAGCATCGCAGGAATCAGCACTGCTCCAAAGCCCCACTTTTCGAACGTCTTCGTTACTTTGTCGATTCGTTTGCGGGAAAATCTGTGCTCCAACGCGCTCTTGCCTTGCCGGAACGAGATCCGGTAGGTGACGTAACCTCCGATGACAGAGCCGATCGTGGCCATTAGAGCGTAGTAAGGCCACAGCTTGCGCTGGTTCGCGGACAGAATGATGACCAGGGCATCCATGCTGCCGGGCACTGGAATCACGGAATTGTCGATCAGGCCGAGAACGATCAGCCCTGGACCGCCAAGGTGGTGCAGCCAGTGAAAAATTTCATGGGCGCGTTTGGCGAATTCGATGGTCTTATGGATCATCATTGGTTTCTAAGTGTCAGAATAAACCGAAACCACGAACGTGCGCTGCTCATTTTGTTTGATAAAAAAGCGTATAAAGTGGCTCGGATGTTTCCTATTGAAGTGACGGTTAATTGCGACCAGGGGTTTCAAAATGGTGCCCGGCGTTAGCGGTTGCTTCTATGAGGCTTTCGCTGTACTTGTCCCGGGCATCCCCTGTAGCGGAGAGAATCTGATTGACTTGATTCAGCGGATAGTGCGAATTGTTAACCATGATTTGCGAGGTTTGTTAACCGATGAGCCTGAAGGAGTATCGCAAGAAGCGGCGGTTCGAAGTGACTCCGGAGCCTGCCGGTAAAAAAGACGGCAAAGATCAGAAGGGTCCTTCGCGAATCTTTGTCGTTCAGAAACACCGAGCCACACAGTTGCACTACGACTTCCGACTGGAATGGAACGGGACGCTGCTCTCCTGGGCCGTACCAAAAGGTCCTTCGCTCGATCCTTCCGTGAAACGGCTGGCGATGCAGGTGGAGGATCATCCGATCGAGTATGCAAATTTTGAAGGTGTGATACCCGCGGGAGAATACGGCGGCGGAACCGTGATGGTTTGGGATAAGGGAACGTGGGAACCGGAGCAACCTGATCCGCAAGCGGCGCTGGAGAAAGGCGATCTGAAATTCACGCTCCACGGCAAAAAGCTGAAAGGATCATGGGTTCTGGTTCGCACTCGCGGCTTCGGCGGCGGTAGCAAGCCTTCATGGCTAATGATCAAACACCGCGATCAATATGCCTCGACGGAAGATATCACTGAAACACAGCCGAGGTCGGCGGTCAGCAGACGTTTCCTCGCCGGAATTGCGCGCGACAACGGAGGCAATGTGGAACTCGCAGCCACGGGCGATCCGGCTCCTACCACAAGCCCACGAAAAGCAGCTTCCAAACGCGCGAAGCCAGCGCTTCCAGCAACTCCTCGCAAGCGGCGAGCGTAGGAACCCGAAGTATCTTGATCCGTTCTTATCGATCTGAAATTCCAAGGAGCCGTTAGCCTGCATGAGCGACCGTATTCCGTTTCGCGTCAAACCCATGCTGGCTACACTGGTGAGCGAGCCTTTCGATAGGCGGGGCTGGATTTATGAGGAAAAGTATGACGGCATTCGGATCCTTGCCTATAAGGAAGGAAAAGATGTGCGGCTACTTTCGCGAAACGACATCGACCGAACCAAAGGCTTTCCGAACGTAGCCGAAGCAATCCGCGCGCTGAAACCTACGACGCTGTTGCTCGATGGCGAGCTCGTAGTATTCGATCGCAAGAAAGTTTCACGCTTTCAATTGTTGCAGCAAGGGAAGGGGGAAGCCGTTTACGCGGTCTTCGATTGCCTGTATCGGCAGGGAAAAGATCTGCGGAGGCAACCGCTTTCAGAGCGGCGCACGGCTATGGAGAACTCGCTCGGCAAACCCGGAGTCTTGATTTCGTCCCGCCGGCTGGCCGCCAATGGCTTGGAAGCCTACCGTGATGCGAAAAAACGCAATTATGAAGGCTTGGTCGCGAAAGATGCGTCGTCGCTGTATTTCGAAGGCCGCTCGACAAATTGGCTGAAGGTAAAAGTTCACCAGGAAGATGAGTTTGTCATCGGTGGTTTTACGAAGCCCGCCAGCGCTCGCAAACATTTTGGCGCTTTGCTGCTAGGCGCCTATCAAGGCGGAAAGTTGCATTATGTGGGCAAGGTAGGTACAGGCTTCGACGAGGATTTGCTCGCTTCCTTGGCAAAAAAGTTGAAGCCTTTGGAGATTGCCCGGCCACCTTTCGTCGATCCGCCGCGCGAGCGCGACGTCACCTACATCCAGCCAAAACTCGTCGCGCAAATCTCATTTCAAGAATGGACGGCCGACATGAAATTGCGCCAGCCGGTATTTCTGGGCTTGCGCGATGACAAAAAGCCTACGGAAGTCGTGCTCCCGGAGCCGCAAAAATGAAAACAACAGCAACCAAGCGAGCGAAAGCCGCCACCACCCCCACAAAAGATCTCCCGGTGAATATTTCCCATCCCGACAAAGTCTTCTGGCCCGAAGACGGCTATACGAAGGGCGATCTAGCTGAATTTTACGTATCGATATTTCCGAAGCTCGAGCCCTATGTGAAAGACCGCTTGCTCACGCTCGAGCGATGCCCGGATGGAATGGCAGGCCAGTGCTTTTACCAGAAGGAAATGCCGAAGGGCATGCCGGCAAATACTCCCACGAAGCGAATCAAGAACGAGGAGAGCAAGCGGCCCTTCACGAATTACGTGGTGGGTGGAACTCTCGAGACGCAACTCGCGCTTGTAAATCTCGGCTGCATCGCCATTCATGCGATGGGCGGCCGCGCCCAGTCGCCGCGCCAGCCAGACTGGGTTTGCTTCGATCTCGATCCTGATTCGGGAGAATTTTCCGATGCCGCGCGCGCGGCGCTCTATGTGAAAGAAGGCCTCGATACCCTAAAGCTCGAATCCTTTGCAAAGACTTCAGGCAGCCGCGGGATCCATGTGTTCGTGCCGCTTCGCCTCGGCCCCGATGTCGACGTCGTGCGTTCTTTTGCACAGGATCTTGTGGCGAGGCTCGCCGCCTCTCATCCGAAAGAACTCACTACGGAGCATTCGATTGCGGCGCGGAAAGGGCGCGTCTACCTCGATCCATTTCGAAATGGATTCGGGCAAACTGTGGTGACGCCTTATTCAGTGCGCCGAAAGCCCAAAGCTCCCGTATCCACCCCGCTCGCCTGGACGGAGGTAAAACCCTCGTTGGTTCCGTCAAAGTTTAATATCGGCAACTTTGCGGAGCGCGCGAGGAAGGCTGATCCGTGGAGCGATTTTTTTCGAAGCCGGCAGTCGCTTGAAAAAGCATTTCAACAGGTCAAGAAGCTGTAATCGAATTAAGCGCCGCCCGCTCGGCGGCTCTCGCACAATGAAAGCTACCCGCTAATCCGCGCCCATTTTCTTGGATCGCTCGGCGGAGTAAGAATGGACGCCCGCGCTTGAGGCGCTCTCCTCTTTGAATACGCTTCGCTTCGCAATGAGATCCGAAGCCCACAGAAAGATGTCAAAGAGCCGCGCGCGATCCAGATTGTCAAAACCGCGAATCGGCCGCACCAGCTCTCCCGCCTGTGCTACGCACTGCTGCAGGAAACGATCAACGGAAAACGAAGTGACAACATCCGCGTCGTGAATCGGATTGCAATTGCAGCGCTCAAGATATTCGTAACCGTGCGATATGAAATGACCAACGCAATAAAATCGCAGCGCGAGCAGACCCACGGCCGCATTCCCGCAGTGCGGCGTGTCGCAGCGGATCCACTTGCTGGCGGATGGTTCGGTTCCTTCAGTTGCCTTAATTTGTTCGCCGGAATCTTCCTTCATGGCCCTCATTATCCCCGTGGTATTTGATGATGCTGAAGGTCTGGTCTGGCTGTGCGTTGCGCTTGCCATTTCTGTTCCTATTAACAAACCGGCGTCGCCGCAATTGGCAACGGCGTATCCGGGAAGGCGGGCATCGCCGCCTGATACGTATGAACCCTAGTGCACACGTCGATCAGCGGCGTGACCATCTTCAAGACAGCCGCCGAGCACTCCCATCGATTCGCAGCGTCTTTCTCCGCCTTCCAGAAACTCATCACCAGAATGAGCCGCGGTTCTTTCACGGAACTCAAAACGATCACGCCCGCGAATCCTCGTTGCTTTTTCAGGTATTCCATCAACGCGCCCCGGACACAACTTCCCAATTCGCAAATTTTGCCGGGCTGAGCCACCAATTCCACTGACCGTGCGTGCAGCGTTTGGGTTCCTAAAGCGCTGTTTGGCGCCAATGCGGTCCTCGTTTCCCATGGATTGGAATTGCAGGCCACGTTTTCGATCTGCACGAATGCGGTTTCGACCAGATCCCTCATATCGGTAATACTCCTCAGTTCGTTTTCATCGCGATGGGGGGAAGCGCATCCCGGTTCGTTCGGGGTAGGGACGCCCCGGGATGCGCCGGGGGCATGAGGAGCTTTAGAAATACCGTTCTGCAAAATTAGAGTTTGAGGCTGCATTGTCAGCGCGTCACCATCGCTGCAGAGTAGTGATGCCAGGGCGGAAATCGTTTCACTTTGGGACACGATTTATACGCGGTGCGGAATAAGTGGAAGTACTGCGGATGCTTCCGTAGTCCTGGTAAACCAGGGCACGTCGTTGCGCTTGATTTTTTAGGGGGTTATACTCCCTGACCACTTGAGGGGTATGTGGAATTCTTCTCGTTCGATGAGTCCTATCTTCAGCGGCTTCGAGGCGGGGACTTCCCGACCGAGCAACATTTTGTCGACTATTTTGGCCAATTGCTGCTAATAAAGCTGCGCTCCCGCCTTCGCTCTTCCCAATCCGTAGATGACATTCGGCAGGAGACGTTTGTACGCGTTTTGAAGGCCGTGCGGACGGGCGGGGTGAGGAGCGCAGAGGGCCTTGGGTCTTTCGTTAACTCTATATGTAACAATGTTTTACAGGAACATTATCGCAGTTCTGCTCGTTCCATCCAGCAAGATGAGAAACCGCTGGATCCGCCCGACATCAGCATCGATCTGGACGGCATGCTCTTGGCAAAACAGACCAGTGAGCAGGTAAGGCACGCACTTTCAATGCTTTCCGAGAAGGATCGGCGCTTGCTGCGAGCCCTATTCTTCGAGGAGAAGAATAAAGACGAGATCTGCACCGACTTCGGAGTTGATCGCGACTATTTGCGGGTACTTTTGCACCGTGCAAAGCAAAGCTTTCGAACGCTTTACGAGCAGGCGGAGCAAGGCAAGCGAGCCGGTGCCGGAGCCGGACAATCGAAACACGTGTGAAACGATTTACCCTCCCCCGACACTATAGGGAGTATGCAAATAATGAACCACGACGAAGCCATTCGGCTCAAAGCGGCTGAAAAATACCTCCTGGGTGAGTTGAGCGCCGAGTTGCGCGACCAGTATGAGGATCACTATTTCGGATGTGCGGAATGCGCGCAAGACGTTCGAACGGGCGCGGTCTTTATTGATAATGCGCGAGATGTGTTGATCCCACCCTCTGTCACTGAGTTAGGAGCCAAGCATCAGCCTGCACGTTCTGGCGGCTGGTGGACGACGCTGCTGCGGCCAGCATTTGCGGTTCCGGCGCTCGCGCTATTGCTCCTTGTCGCCGGATATCAGAATGTGGTGACGATTCCGCATTTGAAAATGGCTGTAACGCAATCCGAGACCGCACAAACCCTGCCATCGTTTTCTCTGATCTCTGAGAATTCGCGAGGCGGCGCTCCGCTTGCGATTTCGGTTCCGGCGGGTAAGCCTTTCAGCTTTTTTGTGGACATCCCCCCGAGCGGCAGCTACAGCTCTTACGTTTGTGAGTTTCAAACCGAATCTGGAACGCCCGAATTGTCGTTGAACGTATCCGCGGACGAGGCGAAACGAACCGTTCAATTATTGATTCCTGCCGGACGCCTTGCATCGGGAAAGCACGTGCTTGTCGTGCGAGGATTGGACTCGCAAGGAAAGCCTGATGCGGATAAGATAGGCGTCGCCAATTACCCGTTCTCTCTCGATTACGCCAAGTAACCCCAAATTTATTGACGCAGGAGGCAGCGCCAATGCAGAAGGAAACCGTTCCCCAGTCACACGTCTACAGCGCGTACGGCCATGCACTCAGCGGGCGTATCACAAGACCGCTCGATCACATTATCGAAGTCCAGGCAGGCATGTCGCTGCCGAGCATCGGCGGAATCGGAAACGCGCGCGTCGAAGATTTTCGCTTCAGGGATTTTGTTTCGTTCAAAGCTGCGTACACGCATGTGGCGGGAAGTATGAGCGACAGCGGGATCCACACATCGCTGGTCACGTCCACAATCGAAAACCTGAACGTCCTGGACATCGTAACTGCAGACCGCGTTGTGAGTCGCTTAGCGTCGCGAAGTAAGCTCCATGATAAGGAGCCGCAGATTACCGTGTTTGGAAGCAAGATCGAGAACCTGAAAATTGCGGGTTGCGCGATTGACATCAAGTTCGCGGACCAACTGTTCTTGGGGCTAACTACCTTTGAATCGATTAGAAATGAGTTTGATTCCAACCCCAAATTCCGCAAAATAGCAGCCGATCCGTTTCTCACGGGCCGGCCCAAGAAGTCAATCGATGCTCACGGAGTGGTGGTTTGCTCGCTTGTAGAAGACATGCCGATCGACAAGTGCCCCGGGGTGAAGCGCATAGGGCATGCCTTGGAGGTTCCGGAGTTTGGCAGAGTCTACGTGGGCGAACTGTTCGCACAACATCGCAAGCGCACTCTGACAATGTTGCGCCTGGAGTTGGGTTGTCCCGTCATTGGGACCATCCTTTGCGCCCAAGCCGCAGGCAATGGTTATCCCGCGGGCTAAGCTGGATTTTATGGTTAAGCCTTGCGGCGACTGCGACAAATTGCACTCGCAAGGCCCCGCTAAATCCCCAGACTCTTTATGCCGATGCCTGGTCAAAGGTAAAGCGCGGAGATCTGATCGGGGCAAGCGCCGACGTAGATGCGTTTGGTGCCAGCAAATCCGCTGTTAGCGTCGAATGGGCCTCGCGATTTCGCGTTCTGAAGGCAGAAATCCTTCGCCGTCAGGGTAAGTTTGCTGACGCCGTGGCACTCCTCGAAGCGCCCCTCCCTGAACAATTCGCCAAGTCTGATATCGCGGTGTGGCGAAGGATTACGCAGGGCACGGCCGAAGCCTTCCTTGGCCAATATGACCTTGCGGAGAAGTCGCTGACGGAGGGCGAAGCACTTGCTAAGCAGAACCAACCCGACTTGCTCGGGGAAGTAGCGCTCAAAAAAGGCACGCTTGCGTGGCTACGCGGCGATACGGATGCCGCGCGATCCGAGTATCTGGCTTCGCTGAGCATTGCCCGAAGCATTCATGATTCCTACCTTGAAGCAAATTCACTCACAAATCTCGGGAACGTTGCTACCAGACAAGAACACTTCGATGAGTCGATTGATTGGAACCGTGCCGCACTTCAAGTGATGCAATCGACAAACGCCCCCGGTGCGCAAGCCAATATTCTTGGGAACATGGGCTGGAGCTATCTGGATTTAGGAGATTACGAAAACGCCCTCGCGCTTTTCCAACAGGCAGACGCTGCTTCCGGAAGGGCCGGTTCGCTCGGAGCGCAAATACAATGGCGACTCAGTATCGGCAACATTCATCTCGCTCGCCGGGATTATAGTTCAGCCGAACGCGCATATCAGGGTGCACTCGATGTCGCGAAAAGTCTCCGCGACGAAGACTCGATGGCGCAATGTCTCGAGAACCTTGCTCTCGTGTCCCTCGAAACGGGACAGGTTGACGCCGCTCAGCACTACAACGAACAAGTTGCTTCGTCTGTCCATGCACATTCAGACCAGGTCCTATCGGTGGTAATTCATGGCCGCATCGAGGAACTGAGACACAACCACAAAGAAGCACGGAAAGCTTTTGAAAGTGTGCTTCGCGATTCAAACGCTCCGACCCCCCTGCGATGGGAAGCGCAATCTCATCTCGCAGAGGTATATGCGTCTGAGGGCAATCGGGCGGAAGCGGAGCGCCAATTCCGCAGCGCTCTCGCCACGATTACAACTGCGCGTGCCTCGATCAAGACTGAGGAGCTGCGGCTTTCGTTCCTTTCGAACGCGATTACTTTTTATGACGACTACATCGATTTTCTGATTTCGCAGGGGCGGGCTGGTGACGCTCTGCAGGTTGCTGAGGTGAGCCGAGCGCAGACCCTCGCTGAGGGGCTCGGACTCAGATCGAAAATTCTGTTTCCAATTCCAAACTTTCAACCGCGATCGATCGCGCAGCGGTTTGGCGCGACGTTGTTGTTTTACTGGCTGGGCGAGAAACACTCCTACCTCTGGGCTGTCACAAGTTCGAGCGTGTCACTTTTTACTTTGCCTGACGCATCGGAAATCGAATTGGCACTGAGATCCTATCGCGAGGCCCTTCTCGGGCCACGTGATGTTCTTGAAGCCTCGAACGCGGAAGGAATCAAGTTATACGACAAATTGGTCGCTCCCGCGCAGAAGCTGATAGCACCCGGCTCACTAGTGATTATTCTGCCGGACGCTGGATTGTACGGCTTGAATTTCGAGACACTTCTCAATCCAAAACCGCAACTCCATTACTGGATCGAGGATAGCGTTGTCGCGTACGCGAATTCGCTGGTTTTACTGGCTGCGTCTGCAAACCAACCTGTGGCTAGAGCGAAGAAACTGCTGCTTGTGGGCAATCCGATCTCGCCGAGCGCGGAGTTTCCGGATTTGCCACAAGCGGGCACCGAGATGACGGACGTGGAGCGATACTTTGCTGCGCCGGAGCGCACCGTGCTTTCGCGGCAGCAGGCTACGGCGGCCGCTTACCTCGATAGTAAGCCGGCGCAATATTCGTTCATTCATTTCGTAGCGCACGGTACTGCCAGCCGTGCGAGCCCGCTCGATTCGGCGGTGATTCTCTCGAGGCAGGGTGATTCCTACAAACTGTATGCGCGCGATATCGTCACGCAGCCGCTGCATGCGAACCTTGTGACGATTTCGGCCTGTCATGGTGCCGGTGAGCGCACTTATTCAGGCGAGGGACTCGTCGGACTTACATGGGCATTTTTGCGCGCGGGTGCGCACAGCGTGATTGCTGCGTTGTGGGAAGTGAACGACAATTCCACGCCGGAATTGATGGATGATCTCTACGCTGAAATTCAGAAAGGTTCAACCCCGGACGTCGCTCTGCATCACGCCAAGCTGAAACTCCTGCATTCCGGCACGGTGTATCAGAAACCTTTTTATTGGGGACCTTTTGAAATTTATCTCGGCCACTGATTTCAACCGCGAGTCTAGTCGCGCATCGCTTTTTTAATTAGGATTCTCGAGAAGAACCGCGATGCCTTGGCCGCCTCCAATGCACGCCGACGCAACTCCATATTTCTTCTGCGAACGCTGCAACTCGCGCGCCAGCGTAACGGCGAGCCGCACACCCGTCGCGGCGAGCGGGTGGCCAATCGCAATTGCCCCGCCGTTGACGTTGAGCTTGCTGCGATCGAGCTTCAGTTCGCGCTCAACGCCCATCACCTGCGCGGCAAAAGCCTCATTGATTTCAAAACGATCGACGGCGTCGAGTGCAAGTCCAACGCCATCGAGGAGTTTTCGAATCGCCGGTGCCGGACCAATGCTCATAATTTCGGGTGGAACGCCCACGGTCGCAACAGCGGCCACCCGCGCGAGCGGCTTCCCAGCACGCGATTTCGCGTAATCTCCTGAGGCGACCAGTGCCGCGGCCGCGCCATCCACAATCGCCGAGCTGTTTCCGCCAGTCTGCACCCCGCCAAACGCCGGCCGAATCTTGGCCAGCGCCTCGTAGGACGACGGCCGAATGTGCGTATCGGCGGCGAGTTGTTCGACGCCCTTGGGTAATTGGATTCCGCGCGACTTGTAACCTTCAAGCTTGAATTCCTCGCTGACAATCGGAACAATCTCGCCCGACAAAAAGCAAGCCTTCTGCGCCGCCACAGCGCGCGAAAAGCTCAGCTCCGCGAAACGATCCACTTCCTCCCGCGTAATTTTATATTCGCGCGCAGTTTTCTCCGCCGTATCGCCCATCGTCACATCCGCCGCCGGATCAAGCAGCGCCTCCCACAGAAAATCCTTGAACTCCACCTGTCCCATCTTGAATCCGCCGCGATGCGTATACGCCGCAATCGGATTCCGGCTCATCGATTCGGTCCCCACGCATAGCCCCACATCAATCTTCTTTAAAGTGATTGCGTCCGCAGCCTGACCAATCGCTTCCATTCCAGTGCCGCAAACGCGCTGCACCAGAATCGCAGGCCGATCAATCGGCACTCCCGAATAAAGTCCGATATGCCGCGGCAACAAGTAAGCATCGAAACTGGCCTGAGCCACGCATCCGGCGATCACCGAGCCCACGTCGCCAGGCGAAACTTTCGCGCGTTCAAATACCGCCCGCGCAGCCTTAACGCCGAGATCCGTCGGCGACACAAGTCCGAGCGGCCCGTTGTAATCCACGAACGGCGTCCGCACCCCGTCGAGCAGCCACACGTCGTCATACGCGATAAAAAGTCCGCCCTTATCTCTCCCCATCATTTTTCCCCTCAAGCCGAAAAATTAGATCGGAATCCCGCGCCCCATACAATTCCTCGACAAGCCCCGCCCGATGTTCAAGCACCGCGCGCTGATTCAGCGACCCCTTGTCGGTAATCTCACGCGCGTCCAGCGAAGGCGGCTCCTCAAGAAGTATCGCACGGCTCACTCGATTCGAACTCCCCGTCGCCTCCGCCGCAAACGCCGCCAATAATTCGCGAAAGCGCTCCCGCACCACCGCATGGCGCAGAACGTCCGAAGCAACCGAGCCCGAGTCCGAGCGCAGCGAGAGCCCAGGACACAGCGAGCAGCACGCCTCAACATCCGCAAAAATCATCATCCCCACATCATCGCGGTCATGCCCAGTGATCACCACATCGCGCACAAACGGCGCAAAAAAACTCAAAATCCGCGCCCGCAGCGGTCCCACGCTCACCCAAGTCCCCGTCGCCAGCTTGAAATCCTCTGAAAAACGCCCATCGAAAAGAAAACCCTTATTCACATCCGCGGCGTCAACAAACCGCACCGCATCGCCAAATTTATAAAACCCCTCTTCGTCGAAAGCCTTCCGCGTAAGCTCCGGCTGCCGCCAGTAGCCCGGCGTAATATTCGGCCCACGAACGCGTGCTTCCAATTTGCCCGCTTGCGGCACCAATTTCGCTTCCACGCCAGGAATCGGAATCCCGATCACTCCCGCCCGATCCGTTTCCCAGGTCGCCTGAATCGCCATCGGCGCCGTCTCCGTCGAACCAAGCCCCGTCACCATTACCACGCGCTCGCCGCAGGTTTCCCGCGCCAGTTCTCGGTACGCGTCCCACACCGGCTGCGAAAGTCCGGCACCCGCATAGAACAGCAGCTTCAGCCGGCTGAAAAAGTTCTCGCGAAGCTCGCCATCCGCGCGCAGCGCCGGCAGCAAATCCTCATAGCCCTTGGGCACATTGAAATAAACAGTAGGAGCAATCTCGCGCAGATTGCGGATCGTCTCAGAAATAAATCCCGCCCCGGGCTTGCCTTCGTCAATGTAAAAGCTGCCGCCATTGTAGAGCGCGATGCCGAGGTTGTGATTTCCCCCAAACGTATGATTCCACGGCAGCCAGTCGACCAGCACCGGCGGCTCGTCCTGCAGAAATCCAAACACTTGCGCGATCATCTGCTGATTGCAACAAATCATCCGATGCGTGTTGATCACTGCCTTCGGCATTCCCGTCGAGCCCGACGTAAAAAGAAATTTCGCGGGACTGTCCGGATCGATTCGCTCGTGCGCCGCCTCGAGCTCATTCGTCGGATTCGTCGCAACAAGCTCCGCGAATCGTGTCGCGTTGCGAAATTCCGGTGGTGATGACGCAACGACAAGCTCGACTTCATCGCTCAACGCAACTTCAATCGCGCGCCGGTATTGTTCTCCGTTCGACACGAACACCATTCCAGGTGTGAGCAGTCCGAGACAATGCCGCAGCTGCGCAAGGTCCTTCGACACCAGCGAATACACCGGCGAAAGATGCGCAGTCGGAATTCCTGCATGCTGCCCGGCGAGCATCAGCAGCAAATGCTCGATGTCATTTTCAGAAAGTATTGCCACGGGCCGCTCGGCGCTCAGCCCGCGATCGATCAGCGATTGCGCGATACTCCGCACCGCCGCAAAAACCTGCGAATACGTAAGCGTCCGCCAGCCGCCATCTCGATCGCGCTTGGCCGCACAAATCCGATCCGGCGCGATTTCCGTCCATCCAGCAATGCGATCGGTAAGAACTTTCGGATACACGCCAAGAGGCTCATCGGAGCGCACCAACAGCGAGCCGTTTGGCAACCGCTCGATGGACGCGCCCGAAGTGCGAAGCCGCACATGCCTCACGCCGCTGCTCGGTTTTTCCAGAGCACCCGTGACCGGCCGCGTATTACTCACAATTGGCTTGGGCATCGCAGAATGTTCATCACTCCAATTCTAATACGTGCTTCTCACGCCGCAAGCGTGGCGGCAACGGACTAGGTGCGGCGAGCAATCGCATCAAAAACATTCATGAGGCGTTTCAAATCGGTCGTCGCCGGCGCGTCTCCATCAGTCGTCACCAAAGCCGGCTTGATACCTGAAAGTTCCGGAGACCGTGCCCCGCTGGAATCGCTCGCTTCCAAACCTTCGAGCGGCACCGACCAGCCGAACATGAGACTCTCATCACGCCCGCGTGCGCGCGCGACGAATTCTTCAGAAGGCGAACAGAGAACCGCATCCCAGGATTGCTGCAACATCACTCCGACATTTTCCGCCGTCGCTGACTCACTCGAAAGTTGCAGCACGGGCAGAGCTTCATAAAAGCGCACGATGTTGAAAAGCGGCGCGAGCAGTGAAGCCCAATTCTGGCATTTGTCAGGTGACAGAGATGGCAAAACGTCCTCGCGAATAAAAATCAAATTCGCTCCCGCCTCGACAAAAGCAGACGCAATCTTCGTAATTGCAGCCGCAGCAACTTCCAGCGCGGGTTCAGACGGCTCTTGCCCTTGTCGCATTGCATCAGGATCGACCCCGATAAGCCGCGCAGCAAGCGTGAATGGCCCCGATACCCCGGCCATAAGCAACGGTTCGTCGCGCAGCAGAGCTTTTAGGCGGCGAATCACCTCCACGGCAGCTCTCACTCGCGGACTATTCGCAGCCTCTTCGGCGGATCGCAAACGTGCGGGCAATTCTCCCTTCTGCGCAGACTCGGGCCACCGAATACTGCGCGTCTGATTCGTCTCGTCCCACTCTGGCGGGCCGCCAAGCGCTTCCGCTTCGAGAAGTGGATCGAAATAACACGCCACCCCATCCGTTCTCAATTGCGTGCGAATCTGCCGAAGGGCATTGGAGATTTTCGTCGGATTGTCGAGATACGCTCGAAACGAAAGATTTTCAATTTTCGCGCCGAGAGAAAATACAATCGGAAGAATCAGCGGGCGCGCCTGCCGATTTCCCTGCAGCAGGCCCTTCATCATTTCTCGCGGGGTGAGTTGTTCGTTCACCTGTGGACCCACCGTTCTTAAGTGCCAAAAAAGGCCCGCAAACACTCTCGATTTCGGGGCCGGCTACTGCCTGAAAATCGGCCCGAGCGATTTGGCGTCCGGCCAGCGTCCGTAAAACTGCAAAATATCCTGCGGCGGGCTCAGCTTGCTCCACTCCTTCTCGAACTCGTCGAAGCTCTTGCCGCGCGCCAGGCGACTCTTGCGCTCAGTGTCTCGTTGCCGCTTCGTTTTCTCCGTGTCGAGCTTGTTGCGCGCTGCATCGTACGCGATGTGATAAATGTTGCGAGCCGTCCACTCGGAAACGATTTTCTTCTTCAGATCCTCCATCACCTCCGCCGGATCGCGTTCGAGCGGATCGCCGTAGCCGGGTCCGCCTCCGCTGAAGCCGAACAGCAGATCGCCCTCGTCGTAAAGCTTCGGTGTGCGAGCGATTAATTCAAACGTCCAGTCGCCGTGCACCGTTTTGTTCTCAAGGATATCGCGGCTATCCATCGAAAGCTTCGCGTTGCCGTCCTGCATTTGCTTCAGCAGATCCGCTTTGCGAACGCTGATGCCCGGAATCGGCGCAGACGCGTAGCCTCCGAAAAGCGGCTGGCCCAGCGGCACTTTGCTCCCGTTGCCCATGCACAACGACACGAGATTCGGCACCTTATGAATCATCCATTGCTGCACGCCGCCCGAACCGCCGCGATGCATCCCGTGTCCCGATGAATCCTTCCAGTGTTGCGACAGTGTCACGGTAACGGGCAACTCGCTCTCCACCTGCTCGGAATCCGGCGCGCGTCCAAATGCGCACCACGCAAAACCGTACGCATCCATTCCGTCGTTCGCGGCGCGTCCGCCCTGCCCTTGCGTGTTGAGCGAAAACGAAAGCACGTCCGACACCGCGAGGTTCCATTGCGAATGCCCCGCACAAATCTGCGCTGTGTGTTGGCTGCCGGGAGACGCAGCCACCTGCCGCCACAGCCCTGCGCTCGAGAAGGTCATCTTGGCGAAACTGTTGTGCGTCGCGCAGCGGCACTGCATCCCGATATACACGCAGCAGCTCGTCGCCGCCATTCGGCCCGGATTCAAAATGATTCCTTCCGGGAAAACGAAATCGATCGGCGCAAACGTGGAGCTGCAAATCGGCAAATCGTGAAACACATATTCGTACATGAAATTCGCGATATGCCCGACCACCGCTTGCGGATGCACGTTGTACGACGACGGATTCTCCGGCGACGTGCCTTCGAAATCGAACGTCAGCGTTTCGCCCTTCTTGATCAGCGTCAGGTAACAGGCCCGGACCAGCGCGGGAGTCCAGCCGATCGCGTCATTGAACACAACCGTGCGAAACTTGCCGTCAGGCAGCGCCTTGATCTTCTGCCGTGCCCCGGCTTCCGCGGTGTCCGACATTTTGCGCAGCAGCCCCACCACGAATTCGCCGCCGCGCTTCTCGGCAAGTTCGAGCAATCGCACTCGCACTCGGTCGGCAGTCGTACAGCGCGCGCGCAGATCGGAGATAAACATCGCGGGCGCACGCAGTCCATACACGGTGTAGAACTCGAGAAAATCGTTACGCAGCTCGAAATTCTCGCCGATTTTAATCGGCGGCATGTTCAGGCCTTCATCGAATCTCGATTTCGCGCTCACGGGCATCCCGCCCGGTTCGATGGCTCCGGTTTCGGTGGTGTGCAAAGCAGCCGATGCCCAGGCCAGCAGCTTGCCCTTGTGAAAAATCGGCATCAGCGCCACCTGGTCGGGGTTGTGAATGCCGCCGTAAAGCGCATCATTCGTGTACCAGATGTCTCCTTCGCGCACTCCGGGATTTTCCGCGTAATATTTCTGAATGAATTTGATCACGATCGGCTGAATGATTGCGTGGAGATACGTTCCACACGATGCGTTCACCAGATCGCCATTCGCGGTAAAAATGGCCACCATCGAATCGCCCGAAACTCCGAAATAGCTCCGCGACGACCGGACAAATACTTCCATCGCTTCGTCAAGGATATCGTTGGTGATCTGCACGCCAATTTCATAGTCGCCGGTCTTAACTTTCGCGGCGCACTCTTTCTCGAAAGCAGTCGCGGGCGCCGGCTTCAGCCAGGCGAGCTTCTCAGCCGTACTCGGAATCGGCATTAGATCTCCTTCCAGTCTTTTTCCAAACCGCCGCGGGCTCAGCTTTCCAGAATGCCGAGGCCTCGCTCATCAATCGAAAAGTTCATCGCAGGCGGCACCACCACAGTGGTGTATTCGCCTTCGAGAATTGCGGGCCCTTGCAGCCGGTTTCCCGGCTTCAGCATTTCGTACGCGTAAATGGGCGTAGGACGAAAATCCTTCGCGTCCGCCCAATATGCCGGCCGTTCGCCTTTACGCGCGCCCGATGGATCGTGGCCTTCGAGCGGCATCTTCGGCAGATTGATCTGCTGCACCGGAACGATTGCTTTCAGGATGAAGCTATCGACAAAAACTCCGCCCTCTGGATTCACCACAAACGGGCTGAACGCCTCGCTGAACTCTTTTTTGAAGGCCTCACAAATTGCGGCCACATCCTCGCTTGAATGCAACGCGAGGCGCGGCGAGAGCGCCCGCTTCACGTGGAATTGCCCGCCGTAAAGCATATCGAGCTCGAGTACAAACGACGCCGTGCTCGGATTCAGCCCGTCCGCCACCAAATCCTTGCGCGCCTGTTCGAGCAGTTCTTCTACCGTGCGATTGAACACGGTAAATTCCTGCGTGAGTTTCTGCGTGCCCGGTGACATCAATGTCAGTTTCTTCGACACTTCATACACATGCATGATGTCCATCGTCGAAGAGCCAAACGCGCAGAACACCGGCGAGAAAGGAAACGTCACAGCCTTCTTGATATCAGCCTTGTAGCCTTCCGCATGCGTCGCCCCGGCTCCGCCACCAACGAATAAAATAAAATCTTCGGGGCTGTACCCGCGGAGGTGTACTTCCTTCATGATCGCGGACGCCATATTGCCGTTGACGATCTTGCGGATCAGCATCGCGGCTTCTTCCACCGAAATGCCAAAAGGCTTCGCAATTTTGTCGCGCACGGCGGCGATCGCGCGATTTTTGTCGAGCTTCATCCGTCCGCCTGAGTAATACCCGGGATTGATGTAACCAAGCACGACGTCAGCGTCAGTAACAGTCGGCTCCGTGCCTCCGAGACTGAAGCACGCAGGACCTGGGATCGAGCCGGCGCTGCGCGGACCCACTTGCAGTTGATTCTGCAGAAGAGGATTAATCGAAGCGATTGATCCGCCGCCGGCGCCCACCGAAAGCGTCTTGATCATCGTGATGCCCACCATCCATCGGTCGATGATCGGGCGAAAGTCATAGCTCCGCACACTGTCTTTCACCACCAGCCCGACGTCGAAGCTCGTCCCGCCCATGTCCGTCATCACCACGTTCTGGTACCCAAGCGATTTCGCCACGTGATGCGCACCCATCAGGCCTGAAACGGGCCCGCTGTTAAATGTGCGGCAGGCAGTGGTGCGAAAGACTTCCGCGATCCCGCCCGAACTCTGAATCATCAGGAGCGGTTTTTTGTAGCCTCGCTCGCGCAGCTTGTCCCACATGGCGGATAGCTCGATCTGCATTGAACGCTGCAGATAGGCATCGAGAATTGCAGCGAGGGTGCGCTCGTACTCTCCGAGTTTCCCGACCACTTGTCCGGCAAGGACAACCGGCAAATAGCCGATGTGAAATTCTTTATATTCGTCGCGAATGATTTCTTTCACGCGCCGCTCGTTGGCGGAATTGAGAAAGCCCCAAAGGAGCGAAACAACAAACCCACGCGCGCCTCGGCTCACGAGGTAGCGAACCTTTTCGCGAACGTCATTCTCGTCGAGCGGCCGGATGATTTTGCCGCGTGAATCCACTCGCTCCTTCACGCCCACAATCATGTCGCGAGGGATGAGCGGCTCTGGCTTTTTCTGGATGGCAAGATTCCTGCGCTCCTGCACCCGCGTCCCGTCAATCCACTGCGCGCCGCGCCCAATCAGAACTACGTCCTCGTGCCCTTCTGTCGTGATCAACCCGAGGCGCGGCCCCTTCTTCTCGATCAGACGATTCATCGCAATCGTCGTGGAGTAGCGGATCATGTCGATAGCGGGAAGAAGCTGCTCGATCTTCAGTCCCAACGCTCCCGCGCCATCTTCGATCACGCGCGAAAAGCACACGGACAGATCGTAAGGAGTCGTAGGCGTCTTTTTGATCAGCGCCCTGCCCTCGAAATTGAGAACGAGATCGGTGAAGGTCCCGCCGACGTCGATATCAATCGAATTCATTCAGCTACCTCGATCCTCTGGTCGCGAATCACAAACTCGCCCTTGCTAAGGCGTTCTTTCAAACTGTCCAAGTCAATCTCGATGTCATGCGTGATGGGATGCCCAGGAGGCAGATACTCGGTTTCCACCTGAGTCCCGCAACCCGGACAATAAAATTCCACGATGCGTACCCAGAGCGGGTCGGGAGAAAAACTGAACGAGCCGGGGACCAGCGGCGGATGAATTTCGCGCGGGTCGCGATCGTACAGCAGGCAGCCGCGCTTGTAGTTTTCGCGCGCCGACCCAATCACATGCCCGCAGCGATTGCACAGCCACTTCTCGCGATCAAGATCCAGGTCAAGATATTCAGTGACGCGAAGCCGATTTTTGGCATCTAAAGACATGTGCGATCTCCTCTCGCCGGAGGTTGCTGTTTCAAACGATTTTTAATCTACGGTGCCGCGATTAAAAGTCTTCACAAGCCCCACAGAATCATAAACATACGAAAGTCTAATCGGCGGTAAAACGACCCTTGAAGAATCCGTTATCTTCACCGCTTGGTCAGCGCGCCATTGCCAAAGCGATCCACAAAAATCGTCCAACCTTCAGGAACAAAATGAGTTGTGTTGATTCCCTCAAGAATCGCCGGCCCTGCGACGCGATTGCCCGGCTCAAGTGATTCCCAGCGATAGACTTGCGCTTCGCTGTTGCTGCTCCACAGAATCTTTCGCGTCCCGGTTCGCGCGTGTGCCGAGTCCTCGGATTTCAGCGCGCGTTCTGCCACGTGTGGTTTCGACATCGGCTTCTTCACGCGTACTCGCACCAATTCGAGGGTGATGTCTTTTGCGCTGGTGTTCGCCGCGCTTCCTGACGCTGATGCAAATGCGGTTCGTAATTCTTTCGGGTTGGCAAGGATCGATTCGGAGCAGGGAATTACGATCGAATTGCCCGCGCTTCCGGAGGCTTCGATTTCGATCTCGTATGTGAGGCCTTCTGGCTTGATTCCTTCGCCCAGCAAGTCTTTCGTGCCTTCCGCTTTTATTTCTTTGAGGATTGTTTGCAAACCGCCGGCATTTCCATCGGAGGTTGCGATGTGCGCGAGGCCGCGTTCATAGACGTGGCAGATATCGGAGACTGACGAACCGAATGCACTGAAGACTGGACCGAGCGCGAAGAGCTGCACATTTTTGATTCCCGCTTTTTCTGCTACGCCGCAGGCGAATAGGCTTCCGTTGCCGCCATACGCGAAAAGCGTGTGCTTCGAGAGATCCTGTTTTAGATCTTTGGCCGAAGTGGCGATTAAGTCCGCCACCAATTCGAAAGCGCGGCTGATAATCAGGCGACAGGCTTCGTCCACCGAAATGTTCATTGGTTTTGCTACTTGGTTCTCGATGACGGATTGCGCGAGTTCGCGGTCGAGAGGCTTTGCGCCGCCGAGGAAAAACTCCGGGTTGATGAGTCCCGCGGTGACGAACGCATCGGTGAGTGTGGGTTGATCGCCGCCAAGCGCGTAGCACGCGGGACCTGGAAACGAGCCCATGCTTTCGGGGCCCAGTTCGATTCTTGGGTTTCCGGCGCCGCTTGGTTTCACTACGCTGCCGCCGCCGAGGGCGATGGAGCGCAGGTCGGGAAGCGAGATCTCGACGGGGATGCCGAAAAAGTCGGAGGGTTTGCGGTTGATCGGGAGGCCATTTTTCAGGACGCCGATTTTTGCGGTGGTGCCGCCGATGTCCATGGCGACGACATCTTTCAGGCCGCAGAGCTGAGCGAAAAAAACACTGGCGTGGATGCCGAGAATCGGACCCGACTCGATCGTGTCGATTGCTTTGGTCTTGGCGATGCCTGCCACTCCGCCGTTGATGTGGCTTACGAGAAAAGTTCCGGCGTATTGAGAGGATTGGCGCAGTTCGTCTTCCGCTTTGAACAGGGTGGCGGCGAGAGCGCCGTGCGTGTACGCGTTGATCACTGCGCAATAGGTGCGCGTGCGGTCGTCGGAGCTTTTGGAGATGTCGCTGCCGGCGAGCACAGGAACCGAGCCGAGAAAATGATCCGGGTATTGCAGATCGATGGCGGATTTTACTTCGAGTTCCGCGGCTGGATTGCGATGGCTGTCTTTCAGGCTGACGCAGATTCGGCGGACGCCGCCTTCGAGGAGAGCGCGGGCCGCGTTCGTGACTTGAGCGCCATCGAATGTGCCATTGAGGCCGATGACGTCCTTGTCAGCGAGAAGGCGATTCAGGATGGAGCTGCGTGGGTCCGATCCGTAGAGATCTTCCTCGTGGCTCTTCGAGACGAGGAGGCCGATTCTGGGGCCGCGAAGTTCGGCGAGAACGTTGGATGTGATCGTAGTGGACCAGCGAATCAGATCGATATGTTCGAGAAATTCGGGGGTATCGGCAAAGCCCAGCTTTGTGGCGCCTTGTGCGAGGCAATCGAAGAGGCAGACGGTCAAGTCGTGCGGAGTCGTGTCGACTTTGGCGGAGAAGACTTGCTCGCCGCTGGTGAAAATTCCATCGGTTAATGTGCCGCCGACATCGATGTCAACTATCCACATGGGTTCCCGTTCTAACGGATGAGCAGGGCGATCGACTTAATCGCGTCCTGCTTCTATGATTTTAGCGGCCAGGCCTCTTGGATTCGTATAAATGACCTCGTGGCTGCCTGTCATTTGCACGAGGCGGTAAAGCCCGAGCCGATTCGACATGCGGGGATGCCAGCCCCATTCGCCCTGCGGCAAGGCGGTGTCCTCGGTGCAGTTGATATAACTCTTGGGCGTCGCGAGCGAGTAGAACTTTTTCAGGTCGAGCTTGTCTTTGAGGGGCTGATACGGTTCGGGCGATAGCTGCGAATGGGTCCATTTGGCGACTTCCATGTCCGCGTCGTTGATGAACGCCTCGCGCCAGATAGGAAAAGGAATCATCACTGTGTCGTCGGAAGATTCGGTGGCGAGCTTATCAAAGAGAGCCTGATAATGTGGCGGTGTTTCGTCATTGAGACTATGACCATCGCGGAGGACGAAGCCGTTCAAGAACACCAGGCGCTTGATGCGTTCTGGAATCGCTTCCGCGACTTTGGAGATTACGGTGCCGCCGAAGCTATGTCCCACAAGAACGAAGTTCGAGAGACTTTTGCCAACGATGTAATCGACGATGGACCTGGTACAGTCCGCGTGGTTCACGCGCTTGTTGACGCCTTTACCGTGGCCCGCGATGGTCGGCGCGAAAGCCTTGTGCCCTCCGTTTGCGAGTTCGAGAATCGTGGGATCCCAGGCAGAGCCGTCATGCCAGGAACCGTGCACCAATACGAAGGTTTCCAATCCTGGTTCTCCTGAAGGGATTGCGAGGCCGCGGAAAATTCAAGCCCTGCGAGCCGGATTCGCGCACTCCCGATAACGGCTGAAGGACAACGGCCACGCTTTTAGGATCGGTGGGACAACGCGGGCCCCAAACATTTTCGAATCGCCGGCCGGTCCCGAAAACCAAGTTCGAGGACCGGCCGGCTGGAAACTAGAACGAGAACTTCGCCGCGAACTGGAACTGGCGCGGGTTAAGCATGGTTCTCGGCGTGCCGAAGAGGGCATTAGGCACGGGAGGACTCGGCACAGGCGAAAGGTTGGGACACGTCGGAGGCCCCGTTCCGGTATCAAAAGCGATCGCTTGCTGCTGAGTTTCGATCGTGGCCCTGTCATTGTAGTTCCTGGGAGTTGCCGTGCCCCCGCACACTACCGCTGCGCCGTAGACAGACGTTACTTCGTCCACGTTTGGCCGATTGAGCAGGTTGAAAGCGTCCACCATTAAATCGAGACGATAATGTTCGCGAATCTGGAAATAACGGGAGATACGCAAATCCCAAGAGTAGAGATGGTCGCCGTAGTAGGTATTCCTGCCAAGGTCACCGACGCGGTCGGTCACCGGGTTCGTATCGCCATTGGCATCGAACCCGACGAATTCCGTGAATGGACGGCCGGACTGCAGGGTGATGATGCTGCTCAGCTGGAAATGACGGAGGAAGCTATCGTCGGGGGCCGTCGCAGTGAAGTTCGTGATGAAACGGTGGCGAACGTCCTGGTTCGAGTTGGCGCGCTCAAGGGAGCGATTGTAAAGATCCTGTGGAGTGCTGACGAAGGTGGTGAAGGTGCCGTCGTCGAGAGTATGCGAGAACGTGTAGTTGGCGTCCAGGCTGAAATTTCGGCGGAATCGTTCAATGACTTGAAGAGTTAGACCGTTATAGGCCGAATTGCCGGTGTCGTCTGTGTAGTAGAGCAGGCCGGCATTGTTGTAAGCGGGCCCGCCTTGAGGCAAACCTGAGGCTCCGAAAAAGGCCTTGTCGGCCGGCCAGCCTCCTGGCGGTGCAGGTGCTGGAATGCAGGAGGGATTACCGGGAGAGATAAAGGGAACGGTGATCTGTGGTTCGCTGGTGCCGAAGGGGTATGGCGGGCAGACGTTGAGATTGGCAGCGCGAACCAAATGGTGCGCGGCGACAAACATGTAGCCGGCGCTCACGGTAAGTCCGTGTGCGATTTCGCGATCGATTTCGAGGTTGGCTTGCTCGGAGTAGGGAATCGGGCTGTGGGGATCTACCAAGCCATCACCCGCGGTGCAGGAGGGAGGGCAGGATCCGGTGATGAACTGGTCGGGTACTTGTCCTGTGGTGATCAGGTTCGAGGCCGCCATCGACGGCAAACCGAGAGGGCCCGGAGTGAACTGGTTCAAGACCCAGGTGGCATTTTCAGAGCGCTTACGAATGCCCCTGACTGTCTCATCGGGAAGAATGACGGGCCGCTGAGGCTGGGTGATGAATAGGAAGGAGAGATTGTAGCGGTCGTCGAATACTCCGAAGCCAGAGCGGATAACGGTTTTGCTATCCGGCGACCAGGCCAGGCCGATGCGCGGCTGAAACCCGGTGTAATGGGGATTGATCTGCTTCCATAGGCCCTGTTCGAAGTCCCAGCGCAAGCCGTAATTGAGCGTGAGATTGTGGCGCAGCCGCCATTGATCCTGAGCGTAGAGGCCGTAATACTTGTGAGCGAGTGTTTCCGAGAAATTCTTGGTTTCAGACGGCAGGTACGCGTTCGTCCAAGTGGTAGGAATGGGAGGCGGTGTGGGCAATTGGCCATTCATAGCCGGTGGCACAGTCCCGACGGGAGCGCCCCAGAATGCGATGGGGACGCCGCTCAAAGGATCGAGAGGGTTTGGTCCTGGTTGGGCAGGAAAGAATGGGGAGGCCGCAAGAGGGCAAGGGCCGTTGGCCGGAGCCGAGGGAATATCCGCGGCGGGGTTTACGAAGTTCACGAAGTCGACGAGGCAGTTGATGCCCGGCAGGACGATGCGCATCGGCGTGAAGCCGGGCCAAATGACAAAATTGTCTACGTAGTTGAAGTCAACGCCAAATTTAGCGACGTGATTACCTTTGACCCATGAGAGTGAATCCGAGATCTGAAAGCGGCTCTCGTAAATAGCATCGAGCACACCGAAATTGTGTCCGAACAAGAGAGTGTTGGGGATATCGAGGTTCGGCTGGCCGGTGACGCCAGGAAAGTTGTAATGGCGGCGTGCGTATTGAACGAGAACGCTGTTGACCAGATCGGGATTTATAGTGGTGGCAACAGTGCCGACGAGAGATTGATCGCGCAGGAAAACATCGTGTCCGCTGCTCGGAGCTCCAATGCCGCCACCATCGAGGGTGCTGCCGACCAACTGGTTGAGGTCGCGGCCGTCCTCGACGTTGTAGCGCAGCGCGAGATGATTTGCGGCGTTAATCTGGTGGTCCACTTTGATGATGCCGTAATCGTTGTCTTTCGTTTTTAGGACCGAATTCAACAGTTGCTGATTGGTGCGATTCGGGGGGCACTGCGGAAGCGGGACATTGCAACCTTCCGGCGCAAGTCCGATGGCTTCTTTAGCGGCGTCGATGAGGTCGAGGTTCGTTGTGGCTACCGTGGGGGCGAAGGGAGGCGTGTTGGAGAAAACATCTACTGGTTGCGTCAAGGTTGCGGGAAACGTGGGAGATTCGCCCCTTCGCTGACCTTCGTAGTTGGCGAAGAAGAACGTCTTGTCTTTCTGGATCGGACCACCAATCGTTCCACCGAATTGATTCTGTCGAAGAGTATTGGCATCCGGTGCCGGCTGCAGGAGTGAGCGGGCGTCGGTGGCGTTATTTTGGAGGTAATCGTAGACCGAGCCGTGAAAATCATTGGTGCCGGATTTTGTGACGATATTGACGATGCCGCCCAGAGCGCGGCCGTATTCAGCGCCGAAACTGCTGTTCACAACGCGAAATTCAGCGACCGCTTCCTGCGGTGGGGTGGAGCGCTGCGAACCGGTGGCGGTATTGATGTTGTCTGCGCCGTCTACAGTGACGAGGTTGCTGAGATCGCGCATGCCTCCAAACGAAACGCGAGTGACTTCGAATTCGGTGATCGTGGATTGCAGGCTGGTGCGGCCCGTGGCGACACCGGGCGTGAGTAAGGCGAAGTCCGTGAACAAACGGCCGCTGATGGGAAGCGAATTGATTTCCTGCGTGCCAATCACCTGGCTAATTTCGGTTTTTGTGGGCTCGATGACGGGAGCCTCGGTGGTGACGATGACTTGCTCGGCGGTAGTGGCGACTTTCAGCGTGACGTCAATCGTGGCTGTTTGGCCGACGGTTAGTTCAAGGCCTTTGCGAATGCTTGTGGCAAAGCCCTTGAAAGAGACGGTTAGTTCGTATTTGGCCGGCTGAATGTTGGGGATGGCGTAGTAGCCGGAGTCGTTCGAAGTGGTTTGATACGTACGATTCGTTTCCGGCTGGAGCAGAGTGATGGAGGCACCTTTGACGGCTCCGCCGCTCTCGTCGAGGACGGTGCCGGTCAACTGTGCGACGGTGGTGCCCTGCGGATAAGCCGGGCTGCTGTACGCGAAGAAGTAAAGGATTGCGAGAGCGATCAGAAGACCAGAACGTACCTTCATCAGCCACCCCTCTGAGGCTTGAATTCGAGTGCCGAAAGCCGAATCCGAAAACAAGAGCCCGAGAAACCCCAATTGTGGAGAAGGTCTAACGCCAGCAAAGTTCTTTGTCAAGCCTTTAATCGTCCGATTGTGCGAATATCGGCTTCCATTGAAATTTCGGCTGCTGCTTATCCAGTCTTCTTATTTGCGTTTCGATTCGCTTTCTGTTCAGGGCTCGCTCTTGTTGCTGCAATGACTTCCGCATCGGAAATGAGCGCAGCGCTTCTCGCCGCCGTTTGACCGGCCGTTTGATCGCTGGAGGCGGGGTCTGCTTGCGCAGCGCGTCCGGGGCGGCTATCGCGATTGAGGAAATAATTGATCCAGGAACTTGTTCCTTTCAGCGCTCGGTTGGGCGGAGGGATGTAGGTTGTCAGTTCGACAACTCGCCCTTCGGATTTCGCGCGCTCGTATACGGAAATCCAGATGCAGGGTTTGTCCACCACTTCGCACTGGCCCATGGAGGTGCCGCCGCAGGGGCCGTTACGCAGATTTTTTGGGCAGGTCTGCGGGCAGACGTATTCCATATGGCCGAGGACGCAATTGCCGCAGGCCTGGCAGCCGAAGAGAGGCGATTTGATGGCGAATTCGACGCGTTCGAGCGCGCGGGATGCGGCGGGGTGTTTGTCGATTGAGCTGAAAATTGATGTGAGCGAGCGGCGGAGTTTTCCGTCGCGATTTACGGGGAAGAGGTGACCCATTGCGTCGAGCAGCCGCGGGATGAAGGATCGATTCGCGGCTGGAGGCGGCGGCGAGGAGTAAAGATAGAAGGCACGCTTGGGGGCGTATGAAAATTCGTCGGCGAGTTCTTCCCAACGCGGGGCGAGGGCATCGGCGCGTTTCATGATCCAGCGAATGTGATCGGCCTGGTGATCTCCGCCGATGTAGACGCCGGCGTAGCCAAGTCCGCGAAGGATGGCGGACATTCTTGCGGCGCGTTCGAGGCGGAGGGCTTGGCCTTTGTCGGGCGCGGTGCTTTCCGATTGAATTTTTTCGAGCAGTTCGGGAGCGACCCAGCAGCCGGGGGGCTGGCCTTTGTTCATTTTTTCGGCGGCTTTGGGGCCGAGGACGTAGACGTTGCCGAGCAACGGAGTGCGCAAGGCGTGATCGTCGAGGTAACGCTTCAGCTCGCGGAATTTTTTGACGTCGTAGCCGAGTTGGGTGACGGCGTAGTCGGCGCCGGCGGCGATTTTCTTTTCGAGCTTCAGATACTGGTAGGCGCAATCGGCTTCGGTGTATTTGAACGGAGAGACGGCGACTCCGATCCAGAATGGCATTCCGATGGTTTGGCGCATTTCGGCGATCAGGTGGACGAGTTGAACGGAATCGAGATCGAAAACCGGGGGCGAGGTGGCGGCGTCGGAGGATTGTGGATAGTCGCCGGTGATGGCGAAGACGTTTTCGATAGCGAGGGCGTGAAGGTCTTCGAGGGATTTGCGGAGAGCGGCGCGGTCGCGGCTGGCGCAGGTAAGGTGGATATTGGGAGTGAGGCCGCGGGCGCGGGCGGCGGTGCCGACGCGGATGGGGTCGTGTCCTAACGCTCCGCCAGCGTAACTGGTGATGCTTCCGGCAGCGACGCCTGGGACGCGGGCGAGTTGCGAGGCGACATCGAGAAGGAGGGCTTCGCGCTTGAGGCGGCTGGCGACGAGTTCGACTACGTAGCAGAATTTTCCGCTGGTGAGCGATTCGCGCAGCGGGTTCGGCGACGGCATTTATTTCCCCAGTTCTTTGCGGACGATTTTGGTTCCTTCGACCATTGCGCAGAGCTTTGCGAAAGCTACATCGCGCGGTAGATGGAAGCAGCCGCAGTCGGGGAGTATGAACATGCGCTCGGCTGGGACTACTTCGAGGGCTTTGCGGATGCGTTCGGCTACGACGTCGGGAGTTTCGACGGCTTGCGTTTTGACGTCGATTACGCCGACGCCCAATTGAAATGGGGCTGGGAGCTGCTTGAAGACATCGAGATCTTCGCCGCCCCGGCGCGCGAATTCGAGGGTGAGCTGATGGATTTTCGCGTCGAGAATTTTTGGGAATAAATATCGGTAGCTTCCTTCCCAGGAGGGCTTGCCGTAGCGATTGCCGTAGCAGATGTGGACCGCGACTGTGGCACCGACTCCTTCCACCATGGCGTTCAGGGCGTTTACGCCCCAGGAAATATCGTCGGGGAAGCCTGAGAAGTATGGCTCGTCAATTTGAATGATTTTGGCGCCGGCTTTGACTAATTCTTTGAGTTCGAGATTCATTACGCGGGCGATGTCCATCGCGAGGGCCTCTTCTGTCGGGTAAAACTCGTTGCGGATGCGTTTTGTGAGCGAGTGCGGGCCGGTGACGCAGAATTTTGCTTCGCGTTCGGTGAATTTTCGAAGGAAGCGGAAATCATCGGCGAGGCCGAGCGGGGCCATGGGGAGCTTTGCGGAAACGGAGCTGTCGTAAAAATCATAATAGAATTTTTTTGAGGAGCGATCGATATCTACGCCGGGGAGGCGTTCGACGAAATAATCGATCAGGTTATCGCGGCGCAGTTCGCCATCGGTGACGATGTCGAGCCCGGCTACTTCTTGATCTTTGATGGCGGCTTTCACGGCGGTGTCGTGAACTTCGTCGAGATCGTGGCGGCTGATGCGCCGCGCGAAGTATTCCGTTTTGAGGCGTTCGAGCCAGCCCGGCATTGAGTAACTGCCCACCACGGTTGTTGGAAGAATCGGTAGAGTCATCGAGGTCACTCCCGTTGCGTCGTGTAGAGAATTGAGGTGCGCGAGCCTTCGCGATAGCGGAATGGAGCGAAGTGAACGTCGTAGCCGGCACGCTCTCCCACTTCTCGAAGCAGGACGCCATTCACCCAGTTGACAATCGAGCCATCGAGCTTTCCAGGGCCGTGAAATCCGAGCCGGTAGTCCTGCAGGCTGGTGACGAAAATGTCCTGTACCTGAAGGAAGCCGCGCGGATGGAGGAGAGGAAGCGTGTTGCGAAAGCTTTCGAGCGCACCGGAACTCATGTGAAAACGAAAATCGCTGGGGGCGTCTTCAAGAATTTCTTCGAGATGCGTGGGATTTAAGCCGGCGGGGAGCTCGACATCGGGCAGATCCTCGACGGAGATGAGACGTTCTTCGAGGCGAACGGCTTTCCAGACCTCCTGCCAGAATGAAACCCCGCGAGCGCGATCGCCGAGAAACTCGGGTCCAGCATCGAGCAGGCGGCGAATCGTCGAGTTGATTTCTTGGATCGGTACGTTGGTAGCCATGCCGATGCGTGCCGCCTCGGAGTTTGGCAGATATGCTCGAACCTGAACGAGATGAAGCCGGCCGTCACGCCGCGCGAATTCTTCATCGGGTAAATTGTCGTAAACGTTGGTCAGATGAATATGAAGAATTTTGTGGCGAAGAAATGAGAGTGTTTTCCCGGGGTCGAGCGCATCGAGAACGATGAAGCTGCAGAGATCGAGATGGTCGCGAAGAGCGGGGCGCGAACGATCGAGGGTGGCGAGCGAATAATCGCCGAGGAGGAACTTTACTCGCGAATAGTATTTTGTGCCGCGTTCCGCATCGAGAGCGCGAAAACGATCGAGCCAGATTTGGGAGCGGGTTCCCAAGCCGACACCGATTTCGAGCGCGAAGATTTCAGGGGGCAGTTGATTCTTGGTTTCGAGGTCTCGCAACAACGTCCAGAAATCTGCGACGCAGTCGGCGATGGCCTCGGGATGATTCGCATCCGACTTACCGCCCGGAAGAGCTTGTTCGTAGCCTTTGCCGGTTGCCTTTTCCCAATCGGCAAGGCGATGCCAGTAAAGTTTGTTGAATTGCCAGGCGATGCTGTTACGAAAGGAATCGAATTCTTCCAGGTAGATTCGGTCCGGCGTTCGTCCTAATTCTGCGTGGGCGCCAGGATTCGCGCCCGCCACGGCGCAAAGCAACTGCTCGCGCAAAGCGCCCGGCACCACTTGGCGCGCATCGATCCGAATTTCCATCAAGGGCGAATTCTCGCCGCGGTCGTTCACGCACGGGGTGACGGCTACCACTTCCCGAAAATTCTGGCGATACTGGACCCAATCCAAATGGACGCGCAGGTTTGCGAACTGGCTGTCGTCGAGATGGCCTTCTTGAAGGAGGGAATACACGGCGCTAACCACGTCTTGCGCGCTGGCACCGGCCTGCTTTCCCTGGAGATGATTCAGTTGCAGGATCATTTTTTTCTAATGGTTTGCTAACGGTTTTCGAACGGGCGCGCGAACGCGAACCGCTCCTGTCTGCCGCTTACACTGCTGCGGCTTGTTTCGTGAGCACGGCCTTCACGGCCTGAACGATTTTCGCCTCGTTTGGCAGGACGAAGCTTTCGAGCGGCTCGCTGTACGGTATCGGAGTATCGAGCGCGGTCACGAGCTTGATCGGTGCTTTCAAGTGATGGAAGCCGTGCTCGGCTACTTCCGCTGCGATAATAGCAGCCGCAGATGCGTGGCGCGGCCCCTGGTCAACCAAAACCAGCCGTCGGGTTTTCTTCACGGAATTGAGAATCGTGTTTACGTCGAGAGGAGCCAGAGTCCTGGGATCGACGACTTCAGCGCTGATGCCTTCTTTCGCCAATATTTCGGCGGCGGCGAGCGATTTCTTCACCATCCAGGCAGTGGCTACGATGGTGACGTCCGTTCCAACTCGCTTGATATCTGCGACGCCGAAGGGAATCACGTGATCGCCTTCAGGCACTTCTCCTTTATCAAGAGTCAGCATGTAGTGGTGGAGATAGACCACAGGATTGTCGTCCCGGATAGCGGACTTCATCAGGCCTTTCGCATCTGCAGGCGTGGAGGGAATCGCCACCTTCAGACCGGGGCAGCCCATCATCGTGTTGTAAATACAATTGGAATGCTGACCGGCCCAGCCGGCGGCGAAACCGAACCCTGCTTTGAAGACGACCGGCACTTTCACTTGCCCACCGGACATGTAACGAAGCTTTGGTGCTTCATTGAGAACCTGGTCGAAGGCCACGAGCATGAACTCGCTCATATACAGCTCGACGATGGGACGCAAACCGGTGATAGCCGCTCCGACAGCGGCGCCGAGTTCCGCGGTTTCTGAAATAGGCGTGATGCGAACGCGCTCTTTGCCGAATTTTTTCAGCATGGGATCACGCTCGGTCATCGCCATGTTCTGGCCATAGAAAACGACGTCAGAATCGCGCTGCATCTCTTCGGCGATGGCCGTGACCATCGCTTCGCCGAACATCATTTCGCGAGCCATGGGCTTCCTCCTACGCGTAAACGTAATTTATCGCTTCTTCAGGAGCGGGGAACGGGCTTGCAAGTGCGAATTGAACGGCGTCTTCCATTTCGGCGCGGGCTTCGTCATTAATTTTGCTTGCGGCGGCGTCCGTCAGCACATTTTCGCGGGTCAACTTCGCGCGGAATTTGGGAATGGGGTCGTTCGCTCGAGCCGCTTCAAATTCGGCTCGCCTTCCATAGACTTCGATTGATTCGTGCTCGGGAAATTGAGTGGGAACGGGAGGCACGGTGATGGCGTTACCGTGAGCGCTCAGACGGTAGAATTTCGATTCGATTAGGGTCGGACCGTTGCCGGTTCGCGCTCGTTCAGCTGCTTTTGCTACTTCATCAAAGACTTTGAGCGGATCCGTGCCATCCACGGTGATACCGGGGATGCTGAAGGCTTCCGCTTTCTTCGAGAGGGGATGACCGGCGGCGTGATTTGCGTCTTCGAGGCTGATGTGCGTGTAGGCCTGGTATTCGTTGTTCTCGAGTACGTAAACGATCGGCAACTTGCAGAGGGCTGCAAGATTCAGCGATTCGTAAAATGCGCCTTGCTTCGAGGAACCGTCACCAAAAAAGCAGTAAACCACTTGCCCGAAATTCTTGACCTGCGCGGTCAACGCCGCGCCGGTTGCATGAGCGATGCTCGCGCCAATGATTGCCGAAGTGCCGGGGAAATTATGGACAGGATCAGCGAGGTGCATCGAGCCGCCGAAGCCTTTGCATAAACCATCTCGCCGGCCATAAATCTCCGCCATCATTTTCCGAACCGATGTACCCAGCACGATCGGATAGCCGTGGCAACGGTAGCTCGGCATAGCCAGGTCCTTTTCGCCACGGGAGGCGAGCGCGCCGACAATGGAGGCCTCCGCGCCGTCAGCAAGATGTGTGTGTCCGCGAATCACGCCGGGATGCTCGACGAATGTGCGTTTCACTCGTTCTTCAAACTCGCGAATCCGGACCATCTGCGTGTAGATCCAGATGAGCCGGTCTTTTCCGAGGTCGCTTGCCGTCTCCATCGCACGCTCCTTCAGGCACTATGGTTGGGTGCCTTTTCCTTTTGCTGATCGTTGGCTTCGTGATCGATTTGACAAAGAGGGTCGCCCACCGGCACGTCATCCGCTTCGCGCGCCATAATCTTCAGCAGAATGCCCTCGAACGGCGAGTCCAACTCGTAATTTACTTTTTCGGTTTCGAGTTCGACGACAGGCTGGCCGCGCTTCACTCGATCGCCTTCTTGTTTGAGCCAGCGCACCAGCTTCACTTTCGTGGTGCCGATGCCACCCGACTTCGGAACTCTTAGAATAGTTACGATGGCCTTCACCCCTCGAACAACTGTCAGGGAGATGACTCTTCCCATTTCATAATCCACGGGGCCGAGCCTGTCAATTCTTTGAGTGCTCTCGCTTCACGCGCCGATCTAAACGTTAAGGCAAAGAAAACAGAATCACCGTGGGAGTGCCCCCCTGGTCCGCGCCATTCAACTCGAAAAATTTCGACATGAAGCCGGAAATTGCGGCGACATATTGCTTGCCACGAATTTCGTAAGTAACGACGCCGCCCGCGATAGGGCCGCCGACATTGAAACGGTAAAGCACTTTTCCGTTGGCGGCATCGAGAGCGATGAAATCTCCAGAGCTTTCACCCGTGAAAAGCAGCCCCGCAGAGGTGACGGTGACTCCGGCGAGCATGGGTTTCGAGGCGTCGTAGCGCCAGCGTTCTTTTCCGGTGGAAGCGTCGAAGGCTGTGAGGCGGCCGCGGGCTTTCTCCCATGGATCAAAGTGCGGGAGGCCGCCGAGATAGAAGTCGGCGTCGAAATGGGGAGGCTCTTTGTCTTTTTGAATGACGGCGCACCAATCGTTTGCCGGTTCGAACAGCGTGTTGGTTGAGGGATCGTAGGGAGGACTGCTCCATTCGGCGCCGCCGAGAGGGCCGGGGCAAACGCGAATCGCATCGCCTAGGGGAACGTCGACATTTTCGCGGGTGACGAATGGGACGGAGTAAAGCTGTTCGTGGGTGTCGCGGTCGATCAGCTTGAGGAGGCCGTCTTTGCCGGAGGCGGCGAGGACGTTGCGATTCTTTCCTTCGATCGTGGTCGAAAATACGGGACTCACCTGCGGGAGATCCCAGTCGTGAATGTCGTGCGGGACTGTCTGGTGGTACCACTTCATTTTTCCGGTGTGAACATCGAGCGCGATGATTGAGCTGGTGTAGAGATTCGCGCCTGGCCGGGCTTCGTCGTAGAAATCGGGGGCGGGATTTCCGACCGGCACGTAAATCTCGGCGCGCTCTGCGTCGAATGAGAAAGGGGTCCAGATGGCGCCGCCGCCGTGGGCGAGGATTTGGGGGTCTTTTCCCCACGTTTCGGAGCCGGGCTGGCCGGGATCGGGAATCGTGTTGAATTTCCAGATTGGATCGCCGTTCGAGAGACGAAATGCGCCGACCCAGCCTTTGGCGGCCCATTCTGCGCCGGCGGTGCCGATGACGACGAAATCTTCGTAGATCAGCGGAGGCATGCTGAGGAAATGTCCTTGTTTTGAGTCGGCGATTTGGCCGCTCCAGAGGAGGGCGCCGGTTTGAGAGTCGAGCGCGAGAAGATAGCCGTCGGAGGTGCCGCGGACGATCTTGCCGTCTTTCATGGCGGCGCCGCGATTGGGGGGGAAGACTTCTTTGGAGCGCGGCTGCCAGACGTGTTCCCAGCGGAGGCGGCAATTAGTGGCATCGATGGCGATCGTGTAGTGCGTGGTGGTGAAGTATAGGACGCCGTTATAAACGAGCGGGCTCGATTGTGCGGGGACACGCTCTTTGGTCTGGTAGAGGCAGATTGGACGGAGGGTTGCCACGTTCGCGGTTGTGATCTGCTTTGCGTCGACGAATCGCAGGCCTGCGTAATCGTGATTGGGGTGCAGCCAGTTTTCTTTGCTGTGGGCGGCTTCGTTGAGTTCCTTTTGAGTGGGGCCGGTTTGGGCGGAAACGGCGAACGGGAGAGCTACGAGAGCAAGAACTATGAGTGAGCTGAGCTGCCTTCCCGTCACAGATCCTCTTTTGAAGAGTGCGCTTCTTAGCTTATAGCTATGCTGGTCACGTCAGTTCACGCTTCGCTCTGCTTTGGCCCAATACGGCTGGCGAAGCGCTTTTTTGTCGGTTTTTGCTGCGGCTGTTTTCGGAATTTCTGCGCAAAAGTCGATGGACTTTGGGGCTTTCACGCCGCCGAGGCGCGTCTTGCAATGTGCGATGATCAGATCCTCGGAGATTGCGTTGGCGTCGCGCAGGACTACGATTGCTTTTACTGCTTCGCCCCATTTGTCGTCGGGAACGCCAATTACGGCGCATTCGCGGACTTCGGGGAGCTCCATGACGGCAGCTTCGACTTCGGCGCAATAGACATTGAAGCCGCCGCTGATGATCATGTCTTTTTTTCTATCGACGATGTAGAAGAAGCCGAATTCGTCTCGATAGCCGATGTCGCCGGTGTGGTGCCAGCCGAAGGCGCGAATTTCTTTCGTGGCTTCCGGTAGCTTGTAATAGCCGAGGGTAACCAGCGAGCCTCTGGCAACAATTTCTCCGGGTTGATGCGGGGGCAGAATGCGGCCCTCGTCGTCCATCAGTGCGAGGCGGACGGCGGAGCTGGGGCGTCCACAGCTTCGCAAGCGCTCGGGATGATCACCGGCGGCGGCAGCGGCGAGCGTTCGTTGATCGAGCCAGGTTAGCAACATGGGCGCTTCCGTTTGCCCGTAGCACTGGCAAAGGCAGGGGCCGAAGACTTCGATGCCTCTTTTCAGTTTGTCGGGCGAGACTGGCGCTGCGGCAAGAAGAAAGACGCGCAGGCTTGAGTAGTTAAATCTTTCGAGATCGGGGTGGGCGAGTAAGGCGTAGAAGGCAGTGGGCGGGAGGAATATGTGCGTTACGCCGAAGCGCTCGATGCTTTTCAAAACCTCGAGGGCGTCGAACTTCGGCAGGACGACGTTCGTTGCGCCGAGTGGGAACATCGCGAATGCAACGGTTCCGGCAGCGTGCGAGAGCGGAGCCGTGCTCAGGCAAACCGGATTCGTATCGCCGATACGCCAGTAGTGGCCGGCTAATTCCACCATCGTGCCCCATGCGACGTTGGTGACCATCACGCCCTTTGCAGGGCCGGTGGTGCCGCCGGTGGGAACCAGGCCCATGAGGTCGTCGGGATTTCCATGGGCGTTTGCGGAATCGGGTATCTGGCGTGCCGAGCCGCGGCGCATAAATGCTTCGAGCGATTCGTCGCCATCACATTCGGTGTCGATGCAAATGCAGTATCGCAAGCTGGGGACACGGCTTTTGATTTCGCGGACCGAATCGCGAAATGAGCTGTGATAGAAAAGCCAGGAGGCTTCGACGTAGTTCAGGTATTCGATATTGGCGTCGGCGGCGTTTCTGTAATTGATTGGGACCCAAACGCCGCCCGCGCGCAAAAGGCCGAGCATGCAGAAAAGGACCCGCGCATCATTTGGGGAGTAGATCGCGACCGGCGCTTCGGTCTGAATGCCGGCGGATGACATGGCGCCGGCGATACTTTCGCTTGCGGCTTTTAGTTGGCGGTAGGAGTAGCGAGAATCGCCATCGATGATGGCGGTACGATCGGCGTACGCTTCGGCGCTTTTGTCGAAATAATCGATCGCTCGCATTCGATACAGTTTCCTGAAGACCGCGGCAGCCGTACTGCGCGGTTTCGCAGCAAGTCAAAAAACTACGACAGCATCTTCAACTTCGCGAGTCCATAGCCCTCGAGCGCGTGGAGGAGCTCGCGATGTCCGAAAGCGGCTGCTGGCGATGCGAAACCCACCTTGCGCGGCGGCGCTTGCACGAGATGGTGAGCTGCGAAGGCCTGAATAAGGCCCGTTTGCCTGTAACAGCAGGCCCCGAATATGACGCATTGGGCGGAAGCTGTGGTGCCGCGGCCGACTACGACGTCGATTGTTCGCTGCTCGCGAGCGTTTTCACGAGGAGGAGTTCCGGCTTGCACTGAGCTTGCCATCTCTGCGAGCTTCTTTTCCTGCTCGGCCTTGGGCAGCGGGCGAATCTGGTCTTCGTAATGTTTTTCTGTTGCCAGCACATTGGTCATCAGCGCGCGATCGAGAATTCCGCCGATGGTTTTCACGTTCGCAATCTGTGGATGGTTCTTGAACCAGACCGGGTGCGGAAATCCGCCCCAGGGTAATGCGAGTTGCGTTTCGATTGAGCCCGGAATGACTGCTTCGTGCCCTGTGGCGCGCTGCCACGGCTTGTAGCGGTTCTGTTCGAGGTAGAAAGCTTCCGTCTGAATCACCGCAAAAATTGTCTGTGTGGAACCGAAGGTTGGAATGCCTTTGAATAAGGAGACGACCTCGAGTGTATCGATTCCGCCTGCCTCGATGCAGAAATGGGCGGCGATATCGCTTGTCGCGGACATGTACGCGGTAGCGGGGGCAATGAGAAGGCCGCGTTGCGCGAATTTCGGGCCCCAATTCTCTGCGCCATCGCGAATCCAGGCCTGTTCGCCGCTGATATCAACGTAATGACAGCCCGCCTGAAGGCACGCCTCGACCACGCGCGGCCCGTGATAGAGGAAAGGACCAACCGTATTACAAACAACCTTGGCGCCAGAAAATAGATCCGCGAGTTCGGCAGCCGAATTGCCGACTTCGGCCACTTCGTAGTCGGCAGTTTCGATTCCCGGCACCCGGCTCATCACTTCTTCGATCTTCTTACGGTTTCGGCCAGCCGCGATGAAGGGCACGTTGTACTCGCGGAGAAATTCGGCGACGAGGCGTCCCGAAAACCCACTTGCTCCGTATAGGACGACAGGCTTCTTGGCGCTCACGACCGCTCCTCGGTTCTCGCGTGTCGGTCACTTATATTGAAGCGAGATTTGAACCCACACCTGTTCGTATTCAATTCAGAAACGGGTGGTCTGTCCGGAAATATTAGGCTAAAGTCTTCTTCACGCTAGAAGGCACCTTTTTGTAACCCGGTACCCGAGGAGAAACCGCAATGCAAGATTCCGATTGCCCGGTGCGAATCACCACTGAAATCATAGGCGGAAAATGGAAGCCTCTGATTCTGTTCTATCTGCAGGATGGAACGCGCCGCTTTGGCCAATTGAGGAAGCTGCTTCCGGGAACAACAAAAAAAATGCTGACGCAGCGGCTGCGAGAGCTCGAACGCGACGAGATCATTCGTCGAAAAGTGTATGCCCAAGTTCCACCGCGCGTTGAATACTCATTGACCCGGCATGGACAAAGCCTGAAACCGATCCTTGTGCTGATGTCTTCCTGGGGCCGAAGACATCGCACCCGGCACGGCGGAGCAAGAAATTAAGTGCCGTCACTTGAGCAGCAGGCAGAGTTCCTGCGCCGCGGCGCGCAGGTGTGGAAGGAATTTGGTTTGCATTTCCTGGATGGAGACCCGTTGAGCATGCGCGCCGATATTCAGTGCGGCCACTACTTTGCCGCTGGGATTCTGAATCGGGACGGCCATGGAGCGCAGTCCGTGCTCGAGTTCCTGATCGATGATCGAGTAGCCATCGCGGCGAATTTGCCGCAAGGCTTGCGTGAGTTTAGCGGCATTGGTGATCGTGCGTTCGGTGTAGCGCTTGAACTCGACGCGAGCCAGGACCGATTCGAGTTCCTCTGGCGGAAGGTTGGCCAAAATCGCGCGTCCCATGGAAGTGCAAAACGCCGGCAACCTGCTGCCGACACCAAGGTCGATGGACATGATACGGGTGACGTTGGCGCGCGCGATGTAGACGATCTCGACGCCATCCAGCGTCGCGATTGAGCAGGATTCGTGAAGCAGATGACTAATATGTTCGAGCACCGGCTGGGCCGCGGTCGCGAGAGGCATCGAGGAAATGTAGGAATGCCCAAGTGCCAGAATCCTGGGACGGAGAAAGAAATGCCTGTTGTCGTCAGACCCGGCAAAGCCGAGTTTTGCAAGCGTATAGAGACAGCGGCGAACGGCGGCGCGTGAGAGACCGGTGGTGGTGCTGACTTGGGAGATCGTCAGATGGTGGCGCTGCTGAGAGAAGGCTTGAATAACGGCAAGGCCACGGGCGAGAGAAGTCATGAAGCTCGGATCGCCGGTGAAGGCGTCGGTATCGTCCGAAGGCTTGGAGGGTGCGGCAGGGGGTTCTGGCGCGGGTGCCTTTCGCGGGTTGAGTTCGGGCAAGGGAAGCCCTCCGGGTGGTGCAGAAAGGGAGGATACACAAGTTGGCCGATAGGCGCACGCTATTTCGATAATCGGCCTTGACAAGGCGGAGACCCGTTGACTAGATTCGCCGTAAAGCACGCCCAGGGCAGTTCAGCCCTTTAGGAGACTGCGGAGCAAGGCCTTGGCAGAGTTCTCATCATTGCGCGAAGCCGTGGGAGGTCTGGTACGCGATGGCGATGCCGTGGCGCTCGAGGGATTCACGCATCTGATCCCATTTGCCGCGGGGCACGAATTAGTGCGGCAAGGGCGCCGAGGCTTGACCCTGATCCGGATGACCCCGGACATCATTTACGATCAAATGATCGGCATGGGATGTGCGTCGCGAATCGTGTTTTCCTGGGGAGGCAATCCGGGCGTCGGATCGCTCCATCGGTTTCGCGATGCGATCGAGAATGGCTGGCCGGCGCCAGTCGAAATCGAAGAGCACAGCCATGCGGACATGGCCGCGAGCTATCAGGCGGGCGCTTCAGGCTTGCCGTTCGCTGTGATGCGAGGATACGTCGGGTCCGACCTGCCGAAGTTCAACGAGAAAATTCAGCCGATTACCTGCCCTTTCACAGGAGAAGTTTTGACGGCGACGCCTGCGCTGAATCCGGATGTGACGATCATTCACGCTCAAAAGGCGGACCGCAGAGGAAACGTCGCGATTTTCGGAATTGTTGGGATTCAGAAGGAAGCGGCGCTGGCGGCAAAAAAAGTGATCGTCACGGTGGAAGAAATTGTCGATGATTTGGATGCTCCCGTAAACGCATGCATCTTGCCGGCATGGGTAATTTCGTGCATCAGTGTGGTGCCGGGTGGCGCGCATCCTTCCTATGCGCACGGCTATTACAAACGAGATAATTTGTTTTGTAAGGCTTGGGACGGCATCTCCCGCGATAGAGAGCAGTTTCGTGCATGGATGAACCGGCATGTCCTGGGGACGAAGGATTTCGCCGAGTACCGCCGTAGCATCGAATCGGAGATGAAGGTCGGACATGCCTGAAGCAGGATACACGCCCGCCGAAATCATGACAGTCGCGGCGGCGCGGAAGCTGAAGAACGGGACTGTTTGCTTTGTTGGAATCGGACTGCCCAGTGCCGCTGCGAACTTGGCGCGAATCACGCACGCTCCTGAGCTTGTTCTGATCTATGAGTCGGGGACGATCGGCGCAAAGCCGGACGTGCTGCCACTTTCGATCGGGGACGGGGAACTGGCCGAAACCGCGGATACGGTTGTTTCGGTTCCGGAGATTTTTCGATACTGGCTGCAGGGCGGACGCGTTGACATCGGATTTCTGGGAGCGGCGCAAATCGACAAGTTCGGTAACATCAATACCACAGTGATTGGTGCTTACGAAAAACCGAAGGTGAGACTGCCGGGAGCGGGGGGCGCGCCGGAGATCGCCACCGCAGCAAAAGAAGTGGCGATCATCCTGAAGCAAAGCAAGCGTGCGTTCGTGGAGAAATTGGATTTTGTGACTTCTTCCGGGTACTACCCGAACGCCAGCGGCAACGGCCGGCCGGGGCCTCGCGGTCGCGGCCCCACCACCGTGATCACAGATCTGGGCGTGATGCGTTCAGACCCCGCAACAAGGGAGCTGATTCTCACGGCGATTCATCCGGGTACTACGGTGGAACAGGTAAGGGATGCGACCGGATGGCCGTTGAAAGTCGCGCCACAGCTTGAGACGACATCTGTGCCGAGCGACCAGGAGTTGGGTGCGCTCCGCGATTTGCATTCGCGGACAGCTGCAGCGCATGGAAACGCATCCGTAGCGGAGTAGTCGTTTAATGGAGCCACTTAAGCGGGATTCGATCGAGGAGAATTATTAGTTATGGGGAAAATCAGTGGATACAGGCGGCCGTTTCCGGGCACGCAACCGAATTTTCTCCATCCTTCGTATGTTTCTTCGATCAAACGGGCACCGAAGAAACCGCTCATCTACATGCCGCACACGCTTACCGAAGTTACAGGGCCGGTATTCGAGCGAAAGATCGTCGACGTGAAAGCATTCGACTTAACGAAACAGCATTCAGGCGAGCCGGTGGGAGAGCGCATTGTGGTAAGCGGCCGAGTGCTGGATGAAAATGGTCGGCCGGTGCGAGACACGCTTGTGGAAATCTGGCAGGCCAACGCCGCGGGGCGCTATCTTCACAATCGTGACCAACATGACGCGCCCCTCGACCCGAATTTTAGCGGGTGTGGCCATACCATGACCGATTGCGAAGGCCGCTACCGCTTTGTGACGATTCGACCTGGAGAATATCCTTGGGGCAATCACCATAATGCGTGGCGGCCGGCGCACATTCATTTTTCCTTGTTTGGGCCTGCATTTGCCACGCGTCTTGTGACGCAGATGTATTTTCCAGGCGACCCACTCATACCTTACGATCCGATTTTTAATTGCACTGCGGACGAAAAAGCGCGCAACCGCTTGATTTCGCAATTCGATTGGGAAAGCACTGTTCCGGTGCAAGCGCTCGGCTACCGCTTCGATATTGTGCTGGGCGGGCGCGAGGAAACCCCGATGGAGCACAAATGAGCCTTCAGGCGAGCACATCGCAAACCGTCGGGCCGTTTTTCATTATCGGATGTGCTTGGCTCAACCGAAATGAAATCGCGGGTGAAGGTGTTCCCGGCGAACGAGTGACCATCGAAGGGCGCGTCGTGGACGGCGACGGCAAACCTGTGCCGGACGCCCTGCTCGAAATCTGGCAGGCGAATTCACAGGGAAAATACGCTCACCCGGACGACGCCCAGAATAAGCCGAGCGAACCGGATTTTCAGGGATTCGGCAGAATTCCGACGGATGACGATGGGAAATTTCGTTTTACAACAATTAAGCCGGGCCGGGTGCCAGGACCCGACGGGAAGCCTCAGGCAGCGCACTTGGCCGTATCGGTGTTTGCGCGAGGTTTGCTGCGGCGACTCGTGACGCGAATTTATTTTCCGGATGAGAGCGGAAATTCCGAAGACTATGTGCTGAATCTCGTGGAACCAGAGCGGCGTGGAACGCTGATTGCGGAAAAGACGGAAAAGCCCGGTTGGCTCGAGTGGAACGTCGTGCTGCAGGGTAATGGCGAGACTGTGTTTTTTGATGTTTGAGATTTAAGGGATCTGGCGATGCTGCGCGGGCGGCTCGCTAACTCCACACCTTGCGCGCCGTTTCCGCGACAAGGCGCAGCTTGGCCCACTGCTCGTCTTCGGTTAGAACGTTTCCTTCCATTGTCGAAGCAAATCCGCACTGCGGACTTAGGGCCATGTTCTCGAGAGGGAAATGACGTGCGGCTTCGTTGATCCGCTCGACCAGCTGCGGTTGGCTCTCGAGTTGCGGGCGCTTTGAGCTGACGAGTCCAAGGACGACAGTCTTGTTGCGCGGTATGAAGCGAAGCGGTTCGAATGTTCCGGACCGCGCATCGTCGTATTCGAGCAGGAAGCGGTCCACGTCCATCGTTTGAAAGAGCTTCTCGGCGATCGCGTCGTAACCACCCTCCGCATACCAATGGCTGCGATTATTCCCGCGGCACAGATGTATCGCGAGAGTGACGCCAGGTTTGCGCGCCGCTGCGAAGCAGGCGTTGTCCGCGCGAATCGCCTCGTCGAGAAGCGTATCCGGGTCGGAATTCATCTCGGTGCGAATCCAGTCGCGCCATTTTGGATCCATGTAATAGCTGTAGCGCGGCGCGTCGATCTGGATGTAAGCAACACCTTCCGCAGCCAAGCGCGCTAATTCCTTCTTCATGATCTCGACGACGTCCCAGAGCAGGACGGAATGGTCGGGGTAAATTTTGTCGGTAACGCCACGCTTGTACGAAATTGCCGGGAATTGCGTGGCGCTTGGAAGCGTCATTTTGATCGCGCCTTTGCAATTGGCCTTAAGGAAGGCCAGTTCGTGGCCTGTGAGAGGACGTATAGCGCGGAGTTTGGACGTTACGATACCGGTAACGCTGCTGGCGTGGGTGTCTTTGGCTTCTCCTGCTTTCCATGTGCGCGCCACGGAATCGCCCAGGTCGAATCCTTCCACGGCGTCAGTGAAATCAGACATGAAGTTGCGCCGACGCAGTTCGCCGTCGGTAAAGATTTCGAAGCCGAGTTCCTTCTGCTTGGCAAGAACGCGCCGGATCTCCCGATCCTCTATTTCAGCTAGGGTCTTGGGCTCCGCGGTGCGCCGTGCTTCGAGCAATTCAGCCGGCCTCAGCAAACTTCCTACCTGGTCAGCGCGATACGTTCCGGACATGTTTTGATGTTCCCCTTGGTTCCAGTTAAACCCAGAGCTTTTCGTTGAGCTTCAATCCGTGCTCGCGGCAATAGCTCACATAGTGATTGATGAACCAAAAGACGTCGAGCGTTTCAAGAAGCACATCGTTATCGTCATAGAACTCAAGCGAGGCGTTCAGCCAGAAAAACGTTTTCATTCCGTTCGGATCGTCGGAGACCAAGGTATGAATTGCGCCGGGACTCTCATGCACGTAGCTGCCCGGACGCGCCACCCAGTCGTATTCCAAGTAGCGCCAGCTGCCCTCAAGCGTGCATGCGAATACTGGCCCGCGATGGCGATGCCGTCCTAGCTTGCCGCCTTTTTTAACCCACAGGATATTTGCGAACGAACTTCCGCGAACATCGAAAGCAAGATGACGAATGTAGACGTTCTCAATAAACGGAACCCATGGGGATTCGTCCTCTCCAGCGCCGATGTGCACATCCGGACGCGAATATTGTCGAACGATGTCGGTGATGCTGGAATGCGTGTCGATCGGCATAAGGCCTCCATCCGAATTGTTAGCGCAGTTTCGCAGTTTCGAGGCGGAGGATGCTAGCACAAAAGAAAACTGAGAACGCAATCCTGCCGCATTCCTGGGGAAGTTGTTCGATTATCGTCAATTGGGGCCGCTGTTGAACAAGCCGCGAAGAATCTCCGATTCGAGGATCGTGCTAGGATTTGCGCGCAGTTTAGCTGTTCCTTTGTTTTTGCACTGCAAGTGGGGGATGCGATGCGGCCAAGCTTGGCAAGCGTTCAGATCAAATGGCTCCTGAAAGGTACGGCAATGATGTCGCTCGCTCTTTTGTTAGCGGGCGCCGTTTTGCCGGCAAATGGTCAATCGCTGACAGCTGTGAAAAGAATTCTAATCGACACGGACCCTGGCACGGACGACGCTTTGGCGATTCTCTTGGCCTTGAATTCCCCGGAAATAGATGTGCGGGCGATCACGATCGTCGCGGGCAATGTTACTTCTGAGCTGGGGCTCGAAAACGCTCTCAAAGTTATCAGCCTGACAGGCCGCTGTGATATTCCCGTCGCCAAGGGAGCGGCACATCCTCTATTTCAGAAATTGAATACGGAAGAGTTCTGGAATGGAAAGAATGGTTTGGGCGGAGCCGAATTGCCGCCAGCCCACTGCGATGCCTCCTCGCAATTCGGTCCGGACTTGATCATCGAAACGGTTCATCGTTATCCGCACGAAATCACCCTGGTGCCAATTGGGCCGCTGACGAACATTGCTCTGGCGATTGCGAAAGATCCGTCCATCATTCCGCTCGTAAAAGAAGTGGTGCTGATGGGCGGCTCGATCACAGGCGGGAATGTAAACGCCGCGAGCGAATTCAACATTCACAGCGACCCTGAAGCGGCCGCGCTCGTGTTTAATGCCGGTTGGCCAATCACGATGGTGGGTTTGGATGTAACGGAACACACGCTCATCACGGATGCGGATGTCGCGCGACTGGAGATGGCAGCGGGTCCGGAGGCGAGTTTTGCGGCGGCGGTCGCCCGATTTCAAATCGGGACCTATCAAGGCACCGGTTTTGGCGGCGGCGCGGTACATGACGCGCTGGCTGTCGCCGCCGTGATCGATCGCTCGTTTTTGAAGACGCAAGGCATGCGCGTTGACATCGAGACGGATGGCAGATTCACGCGCGGCGAGACGGTTAGCAATCGCGGAAACGCCGTTGATCGCATCGTCCCAAGAGGCGATCGGCTTGAAACGGTCGGGGTAGATGCGGTGCAGCCCAACGTGCAGGTGGCTGTCGGCGTCGATTCAAGCCGATTCATCGAACTTCTGGTGAGTCGTCTTAGCGGTAAATGACTGCTCGGGTGCCTAATCTGACCTTTGGTCGTCTTTCAGCGCACCATTTAAGTTCAGAGCGTAACCGAAGCTACTGCGGCTTCGTCAAAGACTAAGCGTAAGTTTGCTGCATGAAAAGGGGAGCAACTTTCTGCATCGGCACCACTGTGCTTTCTGGTGGCGCAGCCGAATTCAGCCTCAGGAAACTTCACGAGCCTGTCCTGATTGCCGAACCGGTGTCGATATGCTGAAATTACGGTAAATGGATCCAAACGCGACCACCACAACTGCGGTACCCAGTCCGCCGAGCGCCAGCTCACCTGAGCGCCGGTATTCCAATCAGCGCGACGAGCAGCCCAAGAGCCATTGGTGGGTTTGGGTACTCATCGCTGCGATTGTGCTGATTGGCGGAATTATTTATTTCCGGCATCGGCAAGCTGCTAATGAAGCCGCCGCAAAAGCGAAGGCGGCGCAGCAGCCTCGCTCGGTTCCCATCGTGACGGCGACGGCGAAAAAGGGCGACATCGGAGTTTACGTCGAAGCTCTTGGAGCGGTGACGCCCGTCTACACGGTAAATGTGACGAGCCGCGTTCAAGGGCAGGTGATGAACGTGTATTACAAGGAAGGCCAGATGGTTCGCAAAGGCCAACCTCTTCTCGAGATTGACCCGAGACCGTTTCAAGCGGCCCTTACGCAGGTGGAAGGACAGCTGGAGCATGATCAAGCGGTCCTCGCGGAAGCGCGCATCGATTTGGACCGGTACCAACAAGCGTTCAACCGGAACGCCATCGCCAAGCAACAACTCGACGACCAGACTCAATTGGTGAAACAGGACGAGGGCACTGTCAAGAACGATCAGGGGCAAGTGGCCAATGCACAAGTCAATCTTGTCTACACCCACATCACGTCGCCGATAGACGGTCGCGTGGGTTTGCGACTCGTAGATCCCGGGAACATGGTGCAGGCAAATGGAACGACGCCGCTGGTAGTTGTCACTCAACTTGCGCCGATCACGGTGATTTTCAGTGTGGCGGAGGATTACCTAGCGCAGATTCAGCAGCAGACGCGCAATGGCGAAAAACTGAAAGTTGACGCTTATGACCGCACGCAACAGACCAAGATCGCGGAAGGGACTCTCTTAACCATCGACAACCAGATCGACACCACCACTGGCACCGTCAAAATGAGGGCGGAGTTTTTGAACAAGGACGGAGCGCTTTTTCCGAGCCAGTTCGTAAATGTTCGGCTCCTCGTGACCACCCAACACAACGTTACGCTGATTCCCACTTCGGGTATTCAGAGGAATGCCCAAGGTGCTTTTGTGTATCTAATCCAAGGGCAAAAAGCCACGATTCGAACGGTGAAAGTTGGTACCACAGACGGAAACATCACCGCTGTCGAGGGGATTAATCCCGGTGACGTGGTTGCCGTGAACGGGTTCGACAAGTTACAGGACGGCGCTCCGGTGAGAATTCAAAAGCCGACTGCGGGCGGCGGCGCAAATGGGAATTCCGGGGGCGGCGGGGAAACTCCGTGAATCCGTCTCGTCCGTTTATTCTCAGGCCGGTTGCAACCTCTCTGTTGATGGCAGCAATTCTGCTTACCGGATTTGTTGCATTTCTGCAGTTGCCCGTCTCGGCGCTTCCCGAAGTTGACTATCCCACGATTCAAATCATCACGTTTTATCCTGGCGCGAGTCCGGATGTGGTTGCGTCGGCGGTGACTGCGCCTCTGGAGCGGCAATTCGGTCAAGTCCCTGGCTTGAACCAGATGACCTCGACGAGTTCTGATGGCAGCTCGGTGATTGTCTTGCAGTTTTCGCTCGACCTGAGCATTGACGTTGCTGAGCAAGAGGTCCAGCAGGCGATCAACTCGGCACAGACATATCTTCCCGCGGACCTCCCGACGCCTCCTCTTTATAGCAAAACAAATCCTGCCGACACGCCGATTCTGACGCTGGCTTTGACGTCCGATACGGTGCCCCTCTCCCAGGTGGAAGACCTGGCGGACACGCGCTTGGTGCAGAAGATTTCGCAGCTTCCGGGCGTTGGGCTTGTGAGCATCAGCGGCGGCCAAAAGCCGGCTGTGCGGATTCAGGTGAACCCCACCGCGCTTTCGCATTATGGGATCAATCTTGAAGATGTTCGCACCGCCATTCAGCAAACGAGTCTTGATCTTGCGAAAGGGAATTTTGACGGACCTCACCAGGATTATCAGATTCAGGCGAACGATCAGCTTCTGACGAGCAGGGATTTTACACAGGTGGTCGTCGCCTATCGCAATGGTGCGCCCGTGTTTTTGTCGGATGTCGCCAACATTATCGATAGCGCTGAGAACGTAAAGCAAGCAGCCTGGATGAACACCACGCCGGCCGTGATTGTGAACATCCAAAGACAACCGGGCGCGAATATTATTCAAGTGGTCGACCGCATCACCAAGCTGATGCCGGTCTTGCAACAGACGCTTCCCGCCTCCGTGAAAGTTTCGATCTTGACCGATCGAACCGTCACCATACGTGCATCAGTTCGGGACGTTGAATTCGAGCTGATGCTGACAATCGGCCTTGTCGTCATGGTGATCTTTCTCTTTTTGCGAAGCTTATCTGCAACCGTGATTCCCAGCGTTGCCGTTCCTGTCTCGCTCGTGGGTACGTTTGGCGTGATGTATCTTGCCGGCTACAGCCTGAATAACCTCACGCTCATGGCCCTAACGATCGCGACCGGCTTTGTGGTGGATGACGCCATCGTGATGATTGAGAACATTGTGCGCTTCCTGGAAGAGGGCGACACGCCGCTCGAGGCGGCATTGAAAGGATCGGAACAGATTGGATTCACGATCGTTTCGCTCACCATTTCACTCATCGCCGTTTTGATACCCCTGCTTTTCATGGGTGACATTGTGGGGCGGCTCTTCCGCGAATTTGCCATCACTCTCAGCGTTACCATTCTCGTCTCGGCAGTCGTCTCGCTCACCCTGACTCCGATGATGTGCGCGAAGCTGCTGCGCCATAAAGGGGAATCACAGCGAGGCCGCTTCTACGAGGCTTCCGAGCGAGCATTCCAGCGGGTGATCGACTTTTATGGGCGGACGCTCCAGTGGGTTCTGCAACGCCAGACCGCAACGCTGTTCGTGGCGCTGGGCACCCTGATCCTGACGATTGTCCTTTACATTTTAATCCCCAAAGGCTTTTTCCCTGTTCAAGATACTGGGATCATCCAGGGAATTTCAGAAGCGCCAGAGTCGATTTCATTTGATGCGATGTCTCAGCGTCAGCAGGAATTGGCGCGCGTGATTCTCAAAGACCCGGCGGTAGAAAGCCTTTCCTCTTTCATCGGTGTCGACGGCACAAATACCACGCTCAACAGCGGTCGAATTCAAATCAACTTAAAGCCTCTGGAAGAGAGAAAAATCAACGCGTCGGATGTGATCCGCAGACTTCAGCCAGAACTTGATAAAGTGGATGGGATCACTCTCTACATGCAGCCGGTCCAGGATCTGACGGTGGAAGATCGCGTCAGCCGGACCTTGTTTCAATACACTCTCGAAGATCCTGATGCCAACGAGCTGAACCGCTGGACCCAGCGCTTTGTCGACAAGCTGAAACAATTGCCAGAATTGCGCGACGTAGCGACCGACCAGCAGACGTCCGGCCTCGCCGCCTCGCTCGTAATCGATCGCCAGACGGCCTCTCGCTTGGGGATCTCTCCGCAGATGATCGATGAGACGCTCTATGACGCGTTTGGTCAGCGCCAGGTTTCTACCCTTTATACGCAACTCAACCAATACCACGTGGTGCTGGAAACGATGCCAGATTTCCAGAAAGATCCGGCAAAACTTCAAGATATTTACGTTCGCTCCGCGGCAACGTCGCAGCCGGCGTCCGGTTCATCGGCATCTTCGGGAAGCTCTGCTGCACAGTCAAATTCTTCTTCGGGGGTGAATTCGAACGGGGTGGTCACCGTAGGGTCAAACAGCACTTCAAACACCTCCGGGCCCACAGGGACCAATTCAAATGCGAATACCGGTTCGTCCAATCCGACTGCTCTAACCGCACTTAACGGAGCGGCGGTGCCGCTCAGTGCGTTCACGCATTTCGAGTCGCGCACGGCGCCTTTGTCCGTCAACCACCAGGGCCAATTTCCAGTCGTCACAATCTCTTTCAATCTCGCTCCGAACGCCTCGTTGGGAGAAGCTACGAAGGCCATCGAGCAAGTGCAGAAGGAAATCAAAATGCCGCTGAGCATCCAGGCGGCATTTCAGGGCACGGCCGCGTCATTCCAGGCCTCGTTGGCAAACGAGCCACTTCTGATTCTGGCAGCCCTTATTACCGTCTATATCGTGCTGGGTGTCCTCTACGAGAGCTACGTACATCCGATCACGATTTTGTCCACGCTTCCCTCCGCCGGGGTGGGTGCAATTCTTGCGCTGATGATCACGGGAGAGGAATTAAGCGTCGTTGCGCTCATCGGAATCATCCTGCTGATCGGCATCGTAAAGAAAAACGGCATCATGATGATTGACTTTGCGCTCGAAGCAGAACGCAAAGAGGGCAAGGGATCTACCGAAGCCATCTACCAGGCCTGCCTGCTGCGCTTTCGCCCCATTATGATGACCACGATGGCCGCCCTTCTTGCGGGTTTACCTCTCGCCTTGGGCAGCGGAATCGGAGCAGAACTGCGCCGGCCTCTGGGTATCGCGATGGTAGGCGGCCTTATTTTCAGCCAGATTCTGACCCTCTACACGACACCGGTGATTTACATCTTTTTCGACCGGATTGCCATGCGGCTCAAGGGATCGCATGCCAGTGCGACGAGCGGAGGACCGGTTCCGGCGGAGCAGGTATGAGCCTATCGTCTCCATTTATTCGCCGCCCTGTCGCGACCACTTTATTAACGGTAGCCGTTGCGCTCGCAGGAGCGGTGGCTTTCAATTTCTTGCCGGTATCACCGCTCCCGCAGGTTGATTTTCCGACCATTTCTGTCGCCGCTTCATTGCCGGGAGCGAGTCCCGAGATCATGGCCTCGTCCGTCGCAACGCCATTGGAGCGCCAATTCGGCCGGATCGCCGGCATCACGGAAATGACCTCGTCGAGCTTTCTTGGCACGACGAGCATCACGCTTCAATTCGATCTTAATCGCGACATTAATGGAGCGGCGAGGGACGTTCAGGCGGCTATCAACGCCGCTCGTAGCTATCTCCCGGCCAATCTCCCCAGTAATCCGACCTATCGAAAAGTGAATCCAGCCGATGCCCCCATCATGATCATCGCCCTCACATCGGATGTTTACGATCGCGGTCCGATGTATGACGCGGCTTCCACGATCATGTCGCAAAAGCTTTCCCAGATTCAGGGCGTTGGGCAAGTCACCGTAGGTGGAAGCTCGTTGCCCTCCGTTCGAGTGGAACTGAACCCTGTGCAATTGAATGCTTATGGCCTCGGTGTGCAAGACGTTCAAAAAATGCTGAGCGTTCAGAATGCGAATTTGCCCAAGGGCCAGATCTCGAACGGCGAGATAACGGCGGACATCATCACAAACGACCAATTGCTCAAAGCCGATTACTACAAGCCGCTCATCGTCGGCTACCACAATGGCGCTGCCATCAAGCTTTCCGATGTGGCGGATGTACAAGATTCCGTCGAAAATGTCCGCGCTGCGGGTTACGTAAACGGAAAGCCCAGCGTGTTGGTGATTATTTTTCGTCAGCCGGGCGCGAATATCATCGACACTGTTGACCGCATCTATTCTGAGCTTCCTTCTCTAAAAGCTTCCATACCTTCCGCAATTGACTTGACGACAGTTCTCGATCGCACAACCACGATTCGAGCATCCGTGAAAGATGTTGAACGCACCCTGGCTCTCTCAGTCGCGCTTGTGATTCTCGTGGTGTTCTTCTTTCTTCGCAATGTTCGCGCCACCATTATCCCCAGCGTTGCTGTACCGGTATCACTTATCGGAACTTTCGGCGTGATGTATTTATGCCATTACAGCATCGACAACCTCTCACTCATGGCCCTTACGATCTCGACCGGATTCGTGGTGGACGACGCGATTGTTGTGATCGAAAACATCTCCCGCTACCTCGAAATGGGCATGGGCCCAGAAGAGGCGGCGCTGGAAGGCGCCAAAGAAATCGGGTTCACGGTTATGTCGATCAGTATTTCGCTCGTGGCTGTGTTCATTCCGATCCTCTTGATGGGTGGAATTGTCGGACGGCTTTTTCGGGAATTTGCAGTGACGCTCTCCGTGGCAATCTTGGTTTCCCTTGGGATTTCGCTGACGACAACCCCGATGATGTGTGCCAAGCTTTTGAGGCCCGAATCCGAGGAAAATCGTGGCCGTTTCTATCGCGCGAGCGAGGAATTCTTTACCTGGATGGTGCGCACTTATGAACGTACTTTGACGGTTGTTCTACGCCATCCGGCGTTTACCGCCCTCGTTCTTTTCCTCACCATCGGTGTCAACATTTATCTCCTGATTATTGTCCCGAAGGGTTTTTTTCCGCTACAGGATAACGGCACCGTCTTCGGTGGCTTGCAAGGAGCGCAGGATATCTCGTATCAAGCGATGCAGCAGGATATCAAAACGTTTGTCGACATGATCAAGCAAGACCCGGCTGTGGCGAACGTGATGGCGTTTACAGGCGGCGCGGGCGCCACCAACGGAGGATTCGTCTATATTGGGCTGAAGCCGCTAGAACAACGAAAGGTAAGTTCAAGCGATGTCATCAACCGCCTGCGGCCCAAGCTGACATCCGTTCCCGGCGCCACCGTTTTCCTACAGGCTGGCCAGGATTTGCGAATTGGTGGGCGCCAGAGCAATGCCCAGTTTCAATACACGATTCAAAGTGACAATCTGGACGATCTGGTGAAATGGGGACCGCAACTGCTTCAACAGATGCGAAAGTTGCCCGGCTTCACAGACGTAAATACTGACCAGCAAAATAGCGGGCTTCAAGCATCGCTTGTTTACGATCGCGACACGGCGTCGCGTCTCGGAATTACACCTCAACTCATTGACACCACGCTCTATCAGTCTTTTGGTCAAGCACAGGTTTCGACGATGTACACCGCGCTCAACCAATATCATATTGTCATGGAAGCAGCGCCGCAGTTTTGGCAAAGCCCGGTGGGACTGAACGATGTGTATGTTCATCCGGCGACAGGTGGCGAGGTCCCCCTCAGCGCCATTGCGCACTTTGAGCCCAAAACTGCGCCGCTTGCCGTCAATCACCAGAGCCAGTTTCCGTCGGTAACTGTCTCCTTCAATCTGGCGCCGGGAGTTTCTCTCAGCGACGCGGCCGCGAGAATCAGTCAGATGGAGCAGCAAATCGGGATGCCACAATCGATTCGGGGAATGTATTCCGGAACGCTACAAGCTTTCCAAGATTCTCTCTCAAGCGAAAGGCTTTTGATTTTTACGGCGCTTCTCGCTGTTTACATTGTGCTGGGAATCTTGTACGAGAGTTTCATTCATCCGCTTACGATTCTCTCCACGATTCCATCAGCCGGAGTGGGCGCCGTGCTGGCTCTTATGCTTTTCCGATTGGACCTCAGTGTTATCGCAATGATTGGAATCATTTTGTTGATTGGAATCGTCAAGAAAAACGCGATTCTGATGATCGATTTCGCTCTCGCCGCGGAGCGCAATGAAGGCAAGAGTTCGAAAGACGCAATCTTCCAAGCCTGCCTGCTCCGCTTTCGCCCGATTCTGATGACTACCATGGCTGCTTTGCTTGGCGCCCTGCCGTTAGCGTTAGGACGCGGCGTCGGTTCCGAACTCAGGCGCCCGCTCGGCATCACCATCGTCGGCGGATTGATTTTCAGCCAGATGCTCACTCTCTACACCACTCCCGTTGTGTACCTCTACATGGACCGAATGCGCCTCTGGTGGGAAGGGCGCCACGAGAAGGGCCACGCGGGAGCAACTCCTCAGGAGATTACCGGATGAGTTGTTGGCCGGCGCTTTTAATGCCACAAAAAACTGAACGACGAGAACGACGAAATCGGATTGGCCCCCCGACATTTGCGCGGATGATCAGTGTCGCTGGCGCAGCCATAGTTCTGCTCGGTGGCTGCACCGTGGGCCCGAAATATCACACGCCTTCCGCCCCCACGCCTACTGCTTACAAGGAGTTGACGCCTGCCAATTTCCCAACGACCGACGGCTGGAAGGTGGCTCAGCCTAAGGATGATGAACTTCGAGGGAAGTGGTGGGAGATTTACAACGACCCCCAACTCAACGCTCTCGAGGAACAAATCGATATTTCAAACCAGAGCATCGCCGCCGCCGCCGCAAGTTTCTTTTCCGCTCGGGCCATGGTTAAGGAGGCGCGCTCTCAGTATTTCCCAACTTTGTCCACGAATCCCTCCATCTCACAAATCCGTCAATCGGCATCGCTAAGAACGTTCTCTACAGGCTCTGGTTCCGGGACAGGCGGAGGTTCCAGTTCTTCGACGAATCTTTCCTTCACGGAATATACGCTTCCATTTGACGCTAGTTGGCAACCGGACCTATTCGGAAAGATCCGCAACTCGGTGCGCTCGCAGGTGTATGGCGCGCAAGCAAGCGCTGCAGACCTGGAAAATACCCGCCTGACCGTCCAATCGGAACTGGCTATCGATTATTTTTCTCTCCGCACCCAGGATGCGCTGCAGGAATTGCTGGACTCTACGGTTATCTACTATCAGGAGTCGCTGAAGCTCACCCAGGCTCTCTATGAGACGGGAATCGATTCAGACGAAGCCGTGGCGCAGGCGGAAACACAGCTTGAGACAACGCAAGCGCAAGCTACCGGCGTGGGTCTTACGAGGGCTCAATTCGAGCACGCGATCGCAGTTCTCGTAGGCAAACCAGCGTCCGATTTCTCGGTTCCTGTCGAGTCGTTGAAAGCGAAACCTCCGGCAATTCCTTTCGGTCTTCCATCGCAACTTCTCGAACGGCGTCCCGACATCGCCGCCAGCGAACGGTTGATGGCTCAAGCGAACGCACAAATCGGTATCGCGACAGCCGCCTACTATCCCACCGTCACACTCAGTGCCATGCTCGGACTCGAGTCCACATCGGCAGCGAGCTGGTTTACCTGGCCCAGCCGATTCTGGTCCGTAGGACCAGCGCTTGCCGAGACGCTCTTTGACGCGGGACTGCGGCATGCGACGGTCCAACAATTTCGAGGAGCCTACGACCAGACTGTCGCAAACTACCGTTTAGCGGTACTGACGGGCTTTCAGCAAGTGGAAGACGATCTGTCGGCACTCCGAATCTTATCTCTCGAGATTCAACAACAGGATACGGCGGTAAGATCTGCGGAGCGGAACCTAAAGGTCGCAACCGACCGCTACAAGCTGGGAATCGATCCGTACTTGAACGTGATTACGGCACAAACTTTACTGTTATCTGCCAAAGAGACCGCGGTTAGCCTCCGAAACCAGCAGATTACGGCCAGCGTCCAGCTTATCGAGGCGCTCGGCGGAGGCTGGGGGAAATCCCAGCTACCTTCGGGTCAGCAGTTGATGGCTAAATTACCTTAATTCCGTGAATTTTGGTCCTGCCGTCGGTGTCGGCCGCGACTTAACGCGGGATAGCGTGTTTCACTGTTGATGGCAATGCAACCTCTTAGCGAAAAATTTCGTCCCAATAATCGATAGTTTTATAATGTCTGTAAGGGGAGCCATTCTAATGAAGAAAATCATACTTTTGGTTTCAATGTTCCTGTTCTTGGCAGCTGCTGGGACCGCGAGTGCGGACCCCAGGCCTGTGAAATTGTTTTTGTCTCCGGCGTCCACAATTTCAAACGCTGATCTGATGAAGCACATCGTTGAGAAGTGCCCCAACGTCGCTATGACGCTCGATTCGAAGAAGTCCGACTTTATGCTCGAAGCGGGCGGCTGGTCTGGCAATTACAAGTTCACCGTGTATCAGCACGGCGGAGTGGCGGTCTACAGCACCACCACTCGCATGCTGAGCAATGCGGTGAAAGACGTCTGCAAGTACGTGAATCTGCCGACCAGCAGTGCCAGCGTGAAGTAAATCTCGGCAGGTTCTTTCATCCTCATTCCTTCCGGAACCGGGAGCGTGTGTCTCCTGTGGTATCGTTTTGCGACCACAGGAGACTCGGATGGTATCGAGCGGTTTCAACGCGACTCGATGGGAAGCGACCAGAGACTTCGCGCAGAAATTAGACAGCCAGGACCTGCTCGCGTCCTGCCGCGAACGCTTTCACATTCCCCGCGGAACGAGTGATCGTGAGTGGGTGTATCTCACAGGCCATTCGCTGGGTTTGCAGCCGAAGTCCGCCCGCGAATATGTGGAGCGCGATCTGCAGTTGTGGCAGGACCTCGCCGTCGAGGGCCATTTTCATGGTCCGCAGCCTTGGGTGTCCTACATCGAGTTGCTTTCGGGGCCGGCGGCGCGACTTGTGGGCGCGTTGCCTTCCGAAGTGGTGGCGATGAATACGCTTACCGTAAATCTTCATTGCATGATGGTTTCGTTTTACCGCCCCACCCGCGAACGCAATAAAGTGGTGATTGAATCAAACGCGTTTCCTTCCGATCAGTACGCGGTTAAATCCCAGCTTCAATTTCACGGCTACGATCCCGCGTCTTCTCTAATCGAGATTAGCCCCCGCCCGGGGGAAACCACAATCCGCACCGAAGATATAGAAAGCCTCATCGAACGCGAAGGCGACACGATTGCGCTGTTCATGCTCGCAGGAGTGAACTATTACAGCGGTCAGTTCTTTGATTATTTACGCATCACCAGGGCCGCACGAGCGAAAGGTTGCGTTGTCGGCTGGGATATGGCGCACGGGGCAGGGAACGTTCCGCTTGCATTGCACGATTCAGGTTGCGATTTCGCCGTCTGGTGCACTTACAAGTACCTGAACGGCGGTCCTGGCTGCGTCGGCGGATGCTTTGTCCACGAGCGCCATGCGCGGGAATTTAATCTGCCTCGCTTCGCCGGCTGGTGGGGACAGGACAAACCAACCCGGTTTCGAATGGAACCAGATTTCCATCCGATTCCCGGCGCCGAAGGTTGGCAGTTGGGGAATCCACCCGTTCTCGCGATGGCGGCACTGCGCGCGTCGCTCGAGATTTTCGACGCAGTCGGAATCGCCGCCTTGCGCAAGAAGAGCGTGGCCTTGACCGCCTATCTCGAATTCCTGCTCGAACAACACCGTTCGCGATCTTTCTCGATCATCACACCTCGCGATCCGGGGCAGCGCGGCGCACAACTGTCCCTACGCCTTTACAACAAAGGGCGTGCCGTTTGCGACGCGCTCAAAGAGCGAGGCGTGATTTGCGACTGGCGGGAGCCGGACATTCTGCGTGTCGCACCGGTGCCGCTCTACAACTCATTCTCGGATGCATACAATTTCGTGGAGGAATTCATCCCTATTGTCGAAGCCTAATTCCGCGAACCAACATCTGATAAATAGTGTAGTAAAGTCACATGCTATATTGCTGTTTCGGATCAAATGCCGATGATTTGACGGCCTTCCGTCATCCATCTTTGTGGTGCATCTTTGTAGCTTCACGCGTCTCTATTCTGGCTGGGAGGTAAGCATGAAAATTGCGGTGTTAGGCGGAGATGGGTATTGCGGTTGGGCCACGGCCCTGCATCTCTCGCAAAAGGGCCACGAAGTGGCCATTATCGATAATTTCCTACGCCGCCAGTGGGACGACGAACTCGGCGTGCAAACTCTCACCCCGATTCGTCCGCTCTCCGAGAGACTGCGCGTCTGGCAAATGCGCTCCGGAAAGACAATCGATCTTTTTGTCGGCGACGTTGCCGATTTCGATTTCCTCTCGTCGATGGTGAAGCAGTTCAAGCCGGAAGCAATCGTGCATTTCGCGGAACAGCGCTCTGCTCCTTACTCGATGATTGACCGCAAGCACGCGGTCTTCACGCAAGTGAACAATGTACTGGGAACGCTGAACGTGCTCTTTGCCATTCGCGAATTTCAACCAGACTGTCACCTCATCAAGCTCGGCACGATGGGCGAATACGGCACGCCGAATATCGACATCGAAGAAGGCTACATCACGATCGAGCACAACGGTCGCAAAGACGTCCTGCCTTATCCGAAGCAGCCGGGATCGTTCTACCACCTGTCCAAGGTTCATGACAGCCACAACATCATGTTTGCCTGCAAGATTTGGGGAATTCGCGCTACCGATTTGAATCAGGGCGTGGTGTACGGCACGATGACTGACGAGATTGCCCTTGACGAAGCGCTCATCAATCGTTTCGACTACGATGACGTATTCGGCACGGTGCTCAACCGTTTCTGCGTGCAAGCGGCTATCGGCCAACCGCTTACCGTTTACGGCAAGGGCGGACAAATGCGTGGCTTTCTCGACATACGCGACACGGTTCGCTGTATCGAGATCGCTTGCCAGAATCCCGCCTCTCGCGGGGAGTGCCGGGTGTACAACCAGTTCACGGAGCAATTCTCGGTTCTCGAATTGGCGCAGATGGTAGAGACGGTCGGCAGAAAGCTGGGAATGAACGTCGAAATTGACCACCTGCCGGATCCGCGCGTCGAAGCCGAAGAGCACTACTACAATGCCAAGCATTCGAAGCTGATTGATCTTGGTCTCGAACCCCACCTCCTTTCTGACGCTCTGCTGGACTCGCTGGTAACAATCGCCGTGCGCTACCGCGATCGAGTGGACGCGTCCCTCATGTTGCCGCAGGTGAATTGGCGAGAGCCGCGCAATGACCGCAGGCTGCAGCAGAATTTGACGGCCAGAGCTTCTCTCGGAGGGCGCTCCTCGAAGCGGCCTGCACGCGCGGCATCGAAAGGGAAGAAGCGCTAGCGCTGCTGTAACTCATCGCGCGCAGAGAGAGCTTTGGTGTTGCGAGAGTGAGTGGCACAGGGTACGATTATGATGTGGGTTTGTGAGTAGTGTGTTTCTGAGGAGTCCGTGAAAGTGGCGTCTGGTTTCTATCTTCCGCGAGTATGGCTAGGGAGCAAAGTATCGCCGAGGTTCCTGCCGTCCAAGATTCGTCCGCTCGCTGCGCACGTCAAATTGACGGAAAATTGCCAGGCGAAATGCATCAGTTGCAACTACTGGCAGACTCGTTGGCAAGACGGAATTAATACCGACCGGGCGATCGCGCTCGTCAATGAACTTAGCGATTTGGGCGTGCGCTCACTGCGGTTCACCGGCGGAGAACCGCTGCTCCGCACGGATTTCTTTCAAATTCTGAACAAGTCCAACACCTCGTCCTTCCAGAGCATCATCATCCAAACCAACGGTCTGCTGCTCAAGAAGCTTCACAAGGAAATGAACGATTCTCCGATCACGAGCGTGGCAGTCTCGATTGATGGTTTGAAGGAAACGAACGACCTGATTCGCGGCATCCGCGGCTATTTCGATCTGGCGATGGAAGGCATCAAGCTGCTGCGGAATAAGAAGGTTAAGATTTCGGTGACGCTGAATCGGATTTCCGCCAAGGAACTCAGCGAACTGGCCGATATCGCTCGCGCGGCGGGCGCTCAGTTGGAGTCCAATATCCTCACGCGCAGCCTGTATTTCACCAAGGATGCGGATCTCGATGCGATGTGGCCGCAGCGAAGCGATGTGCAGGAAATCGAAACAGTTCTCCGCAACAAACTGAAGCGTCCTGACTACGAAGTGGATTACATTACGCGCTATTACAACAACGACGAGACTCTAGAAGAGCCCCCGTGTGTCCTTGGATACCTTCAGGTTTTCGTCATATCCAATGGTGACGTTCTTACTGGCTGCTATCCCTTGAAGCCGGTCGGAAACATTCTGAAAGACAGTCTGGAAAACATCTTGGCCTCCGACGAGTACGCTCAACAGGCGCAAGCGATGATTCGACGGGAATGTCCCGGTTGCACGTGCGGAGTAGAGAGCTCGCTGGCGATGAAGCACGCCGTTTCATCCGCTTTCTTTCACTTGGGACGCCTTACCCAAGGTCAGAATGGCAGCGAGAAGAGATTGCCAATCAGCGTGGCAGAAGCAAACGACACTTCAAACGCCTAGTCACCGCGTCATTTCGGAAGAATCGCTAGCTCATTCCGCCGCCTGCAGTTCCTGGTTCTTATCTTCTGCTGAAAAACACGCATGTCACGCCAATGCAAACAAGAAAAACGCCTGCCCACCGCCGTCCCATCACGCGCTCTCCGAGAAAGAATTTTCCTCCCAGCGCGCCCGCGACGTAGTTCAAAGCCGTAACCGGCACAACGAAGCTCACGCTTTCTAGCGAAAGCATCCCGAGTAGCGAGAAAAAGGCGAGCGCCATCAAAGCGACCCCTAGCCACATCCATCCGACGCCCAACACCCGAAATATCGTATGCACCAAGGATGCCTGCCGGAAATCTTTCACCTCGCCAATCTTTTTCATCGCCCGCGTCACGCACAATTCGCCGCCAGTTCCGGCGAACACGATCAAAAAAAGAAGCACCAGCTCTTTTAGCATTAGCTGTGCTCCGTCGTGCGCGGGGGCGTGTGGCCAACGACGAGAACACCTAAGAAAATCAATGAGATTCCAGTCCATCGCAGCGGTGTGACTGTTTCGTGCAAGACGAAATGCCCGAGCAGGGCTACGATCACGTAGCCCATCGCTGTGGCTGGCTGCACGTAGCTGTAGTCGGCCCAGGACAAGACCAGCATGTACGAGATGAAATACACAAACAGCGATGCGATTCCAAGCCAGATGGCGCCCGTTGTGAAAACCCGAGCAAAAACGCCAAGAAATTCGGAGGCCGTATGGAACGTCATCGGCCCTACTTCCTTCATTCCAGTACTCAGCAGCACATTGCCGAGAGGACTAAAGATGATAACCAGCAGGATCAAAAAATACGTCTTGAAGTGGCGGCCGGAATGAGAGTTGCTGTGGTGCGGGCCACTCACACGCACCATATCGTCGCGCTCTTCCATCGTGAGTTTGCTTGAACTCATAAGTCCTCAGTTCTTGATGTAATCGGTAGGTGTGATCGCTTGATTTGTCAGGCTACTATTTTAGCTTGCTGTCGCGATCATGCGAAATGAACCACTGCCAGGTCTTTCTCAAGCCGTCATCCAGCTGTGTCTTGGGATTAAATCCCAGAAGCCGCCGCGCTTTTTCGACGTTGGCATAATTGCGCAGAATTTCCCCCGCTCGTGCGGGTTCAAATCGAACATCAAACCTACGCTCGGGTAGCATCGCTTTCATTGCTTCCAGGAGACTTCGAACCGAGGTTTCTCGTCCGGCAGCGATTTGAAACACCTCACCGGCCGGTTCAGTTTTGTCAGCTAGCAGAATAGCTTCCACAAGGTCTGCCACATACAGGAAATCTCGTGTCTGTTCTCCATCGCCATAGACGACGATCGGTTCGCCCCGCAGCAGGTTCCTAAAAAACTGCGCCACCACGCTGCCCTTGTGATAGGAGTAGGGCCCGTAAACATTCGAGAATCTCAACGCTGCTGTTTTCAGGCCGTACGCTCCGGTATAAGCCGAGCAGTACGCTTCGCCTACAAGTTTGCTTGCGCCATAAGGCGAAATCGGCCGCGGGACCATTCCCTCATGAACCGGCGGATCCTGCTCCCCAAGAATCGCGCCGCCCGTCGAAGCGAAAATCATTTTAGGAATTCCGGCGTTACGGCATGCCTCCAACACGTTCAGTGTTCCGGCAGCATTGATATCGAAATTCAACTGCGGATTAGAAAGGGATTCCACCACCCGTGTGTGAGCGGCGAGATGCACCACAGCATCGATCCCTTTGCACGCTTTCGCCATAGCGGCTGGATCTCGGACATCGCCCAGGTGGAGGTCCACGCCGAGCGGCTCGACATCTTCGCGTCTTCCAAGACTGAGATTATCGAGCACCCTTACACGCACACCTTGCTCGATGAGGGGCGGAATCAAGTTGACGCCGATAAAGCCGCAGCCCCCGGTCACCAGATAAGTTTTCATTTAGATTTGTCCAATTTGCATCATCGCGCAGCGCTCTGCGCGGGATCCTGGCTGACGGCCACGAGCCGCCCTTCTCGTAGGAAATAATCAATACCGCGCCATCGAATCGTCTTGCGCCCGAAGCTGACCAGCCAGATAAAAAATGCGAAAGCGTCCCACAGCGGGATCAGCGGCATCTTCTTCCATAAGCCAACCTGCTTCATAGCTCCGACGCCAATCAGCCACGTCATCGCGATCCGCAGCGCGAGATATGTTCCAAGGTATGCCACCGCGACGCTCAATGTCGGATGAACCGCAATCGCCACCAGCGCCCAGGGCAAGCCCCATGTGAAGAGCAAGCCCATATGGCCCCACGGCCGCATCAACCTCATCACCGTCATCCAACGCACGCGCTTATAAAGAAATTCACGCAATGTTTGAAAATCAGCCACCGACTGCACCACATACGGCAGCAGCCGCACTTCGAATCCCTGTTCAGCGGCAAGGCGGCCGATGTAGAGATCATCCGCCGGGCGATCTTCAATCCGTTGATAACCACCGAATCCCTCGATATTTTTCCGCGTTGTAAGAATGGACTGTGACAGCGTGAATTTCACTCCGTCCACTTGCCACGCCACGATGATCCCAGCGAAAAAATCGGAAATCATCGAAATCGATTGCAATTCCTCCAGAAAACTCCTCTCTTGCGTCGAAACATACAGACAGGTGGCAGCTCCAACGTTCGGATCGCGGAAAGGCGCAGCCACATTGCGCAAGTAGTCCGGCTGTACTCGCACATCGCCGTCGGTGATAACGAAAAGATCGTACTTCGCCTCGTTCGTCAGACGTACAAGCCGTGCAACTTTGTCGTTGATCGCATCGCGGCCAGAACCAAAAAGCAGGCGAATGTCCCGTTCGGGAAAATCTCGCACTAATTTTTCAAGCACCGGAAGCGCGGGATCGCCCGGGTCTACGCAGAACACGATTTCGTACTCGGGATAGTCTTGGCGGCAGAAGCTCGCATAATTCTCATACGCGTCCACATCCAGCCCTTTGATCGGCTTCAGGCAACTCAAGGGAGGCGTGAAATCGCCGCTGTTTTTCCCCCGGCGTTTCGCGTCGGCTAAGAAGTGAGCAGTGCTATAGAGAGCCAGAAAGTAATAGATAAACGGTATGGCCGCTATGCCGAGGATGACGTATTCGGTTGCTGTCAAATCGCTGTGTAGCATCGAGGGCGCGTCACAAACCGCGAGACTTTATCACAAAACGAACCTATTTGAAGTCGCTGCGCTATTCGGTGCGTCCAATCTTTTCGAGCAATCCTTGGAACTTGACTTGCCGCTTTGAGAAAGCGCAGCATCAATGATGAGTCTGTTCCACAAGAATTTGAGATTTCGCTTTTGATCCCGGCGCCGAACGGCTGACCTTCGGAGATGGAGTTAATGCAAAGGAAGTTTGTCGATCGTCTGCTGCTTCCCACAATATTCGGTCTGACCACGGTTATAGCCGCTCTTATTCTCTGGCAATTACTGCTCGGCCATCGACGCGTCGAAATTCAAGCCGCGACCAAGGAACAGGCTCTCTTCGTCAAAACGAAAACGGAGTCAGAACTTAGGGCCAGCATCCTGATTTTGGAACAATTGGCTGCGCGCTGGCAGGCTCGAAGTCAAAGCAACGACGCAGATATGGAATCAGACGTTCAACTCGCGATGAGCGGTTACCCGGCTTATCAAGCCATCGAGTGGGTTGATCCGTCCTACCACGTGCTTTGGGTTACGCCCCAGAATCGCAACCCACGCGAGCAAGGTGCGGACCTGAACAAAGACGAACCCAGCCAAGCCGTCCTGCGGTCGGCCCAGGAAACCCGTGAAGCGGTTGTCTCACACCCCGTCACCCTGCGCCAGGGCGGGAAAGGACTGCTGATCTGTGTGCCTGTCTATTCCCACGACCGGCTCACAGGTTTTCTGTTGGGTGCATTCCGGTATCAGGCCCTTCTTTCGCCGATTCTGCAGGATGTGGCTCCTGATTATTGGATCGAAGTCTACGACGGCGGCGAGCAAATATATAATCGATCCTCTGGTAGCCAACCCGATAAGAAATGGGTGCAAACCGCCGATATCCAGTTTCAGCAAGTCAAGCTTACGGCCTACGCTTGGCCGAAGCCCGAGACGCTCGCCTATACGCGATCCCCTTTGCCGCAAGTCGCATTCGTCGCGGGGATATTGCTTGCAGGAATGCTGGGATTCGCTGTGTATATGGCAGAAACAGCCCAACTCCGCGCGCGGGCACTGGTGAAAGCCAATACGAATCTAGAAAAAGAAATCGCTGGTCGCCAGCAAGCCGAAGACGCGTTACGCCAGGCGCAAAAGATGGAAGCTGTAGGACGCCTTGCTGGTGGTGTGGCTCATGATTTTAATAATCTGCTCATGGTAATACGGGGTCACGCGGCTCTTTCGTTGCGGAACGTAGGGGTGAACGGTGCGCTTCGCCGGGAACTAGATGAAATCTTGCAGGCGACCGATCGGGCTTCCTCGTTTACTCGGCAACTGTTGGCTTTCAGCCGAAAACAAGTTCTGCAACCGCGCGTGCTGGATTTCAACGTCTTGACTACCCAGGTCGCCAACATGCTGCCGCCCGTACTCGGGGACGACATCAAGCTTTCAATTGATCTCGAGCCGCAGCTAGGCCACGTTAAGGCCGATCCGGCGCTCCTCGAACAAGTGATCATGAATCTCGTATTCAATGCGAGAGATGCGATGCAGGAAGGCGGAGAACTCAAGATTCGAACTTTCAACGTTGAGCTGGATTCCTCGTCCTTGGCCGCACACCCCGGAGTGCACCCTGGTCCTTACGCCGTCCTTGCGATCCGCGATACCGGCCACGGCATGAGCGAAGAAACTCAATCGCACATTTTCGAGCCATTCTTCACTACGAAAGATCGCGGGAAGGGGACTGGTCTCGGGCTCGCTACCGTTTACGGCACCGTCAGCCAGAGCGGAGGCTTCATCGCAGTTTCCAGCAAGATCGGAACCGGCACAGAAATCAAAATATTCTTGCCGCGTGTCGAGGAGCCTGTGGAAATCACTACAGCGCCAGAAATTCCTGTCCAGGTCCGCAAAGGCGAAGGCACGATCCTCGTCGTGGAAGACGACGACGCCGTTCGCCGGATGACTCGCGAATTCTTGAAAATCAGCGGCTACACGGTGCTGGAGGCTCGAAGCGGTGCGGATGCCATTCAGTTCATGGAGCGCCGGGAGCAACCGATCGACTTGGTGTTAACCGATGTGCTCATGCCCGGCATGAAAGGCCGAGAATTGGTGGAGCGCCTCTCGAAACTGCGCGCGGGCATTAAAGTCCTCTACATGTCTGCCTATACCGAGGACGCAGCCATCAACATCGGGGTTCTAAGCCCCGGCACTGCCTTCATCGAAAAGCCGTTTAGTCCCGATGACTTGGCTAACAAAGTTCGCGAAGTGATGAACGCTACTGGGAACGGCATGGGCGAGAAACAGCTCCGCCATAGCTAGCTTCGAATCAACACACCTATCGCCTCACGACTTTCGTTTTCGTAGCGTACCCACAAACCCCGGTCCGGTAAGCGAACCATCGTCGTGGATGCCCCACACCGTCTTATTCCCGCCGCATGTGAGGGTTAGATTCTTTCCGTCGGCGTCGTAGGTACACTGCTCGTTCTCGCCCATCATGGTGAGTGAAGCCTTTCCGCCCGATCGAAGGTCAAGTGTGACTAAGCCGGTTGGGTTTGAGTAGGTACCGAATAGTCCAGCGCCGCAGGCTCCGAGAACAAAGGCGGCGCAGGTGATCACAAAGCCCACAACGATCCTGTTTGAGGTTCCACTATCCATGGGAACTCTCCTGATGAGATGAAATCCAAATGTCTGTTCGGCTGGCTAGTCGCACAATTTCAGTCGAGCGCTGTTTTCCCAGCGGTTGCCGAGGGCGAATCCCGGTGCTAGGATTTCCGCTCCCTCCACCCTAATATCGTTATATCCGCTACAGGCTGGTTAGTAGCGGCATTCATAACGCATTGCGCGAGGGCGCAGGAAAAACCGTCATGGTTCTCCGAGAATCTCGACTGCCCCTGAAGGGTGCCGAACTTCCAAGCACCTCTGGTTCGTCCGATAGCCCGGAACAAAGACGCGCGCTCGACCAGCTTTTCAGCATCACCTACGAAGAGCTTCGTCGCCTCGCGTCAGCAGTGAAACGCGGTGATCCGAGCGTAACCCTTAGCCCCACCGCCCTCGTCAATGAGGCGTGGCTCAAGCTGTCAAAGTCGCCGGGTTTTACCACTGCGTCCCGCCTGCATTTCAAGAGAATCGCAGCTCGCGCGATGCGCCAGCTTCTCATCGAGGCGGCGCGCCGGAGAAATGCCAATAAGCGCGGCGGAGGATCCGATGTCACCGTTGCATTCGACGACTCCTTCGACGAAAAGCCGGCTTCCGGCAGGGAACTGATCGCGCTCGATGCAGCTCTCGAGCAACTCGCGCAAATGAATCCGCGTCAAGCCATGATGGTGGAAAGCCGCTTTTTCGGTGGGTTGGATGTCTCCGAAACCGCTGAGCTTCTGGAAGTCTCTGAGGCAACGGTTTTGCGGGATTGGCGAGCAGCCAAGGCCTGGCTCGCCCACGAACTTCGCCGAGGCCGCTAGGCACATAGCTCAAAGCTGGCTTCTCGGGAAAAATCGATGGACAGCAATCGCTGGGATCGCATCCAGTTCGTTTTTCACGGCGCCGCGGATTTGCCGAAATCGCAGCAACGCGCTTTCCTCGTATCCGCCTGCGCGGACGATGAGTCATTAATCGCGGATATTCAAGCCCTGCTCGACGAGGACGCGAAGGACTCTTCACTCCTCAACCGCAGTATGGCGGACGTCGCTTCTGAAGTGCTAGGCGACTCTGCTTCGCGTCCTTTTCCGTTCAAGGAGTTTGGCCCATATCGCATCGTGCGCGTGCTCGGCGAGGGCGGAATGGGAGTGGTATTTCTCGCTGAACGACGCGACCTGCATAGCCAGGTGGCGATTAAGATTTTGCGCGACGCTTGGGTATCTCCCGCTCGTCGCGAACGCTTCTCAAGCGAACAGCGCACGCTCGCGCAGCTGAACCATCCTTCTATTGCGCGCCTCTACGATGCCGATACTCTTCCCGACGGCACTCCGCTGTTCGTTATGGAATATGTGGAAGGATCTTCGATCGTTGAGTACTGCAAGAAGCTCAACTGTTCCATCGACGACCGCATGAAGTTGTTCCGATTGGTCTGCGAAGCGGTGGAATACGCCCACAGCCAAGCTGTAATTCATCGCGACTTGAAGCCTTCCAACATTCTTGTAAAAGGCGACGGCACAGTTCGGCTCCTTGATTTCGGCATCGCCAAGCAACTCGAAGACGTCAATGTGGCGACCGACGCCACTCGCACAAGTTTCCGCTTCCTCACACCGGCTTATGCCTCGCCCGAGCAGATCCGCGGCGATCGAGTGGGCATTCAATCCGATGTGTATTCACTCGGCGTCATTCTCTACGAACTGCTCTGCGATCAACTTCCATTCGACCTTTCGAGTAAGACACCGACGGAAGCCCAGGCTGCAATCCTTGAAAACGAGCCTGTAAAGCCGTCTTTCATCGGTCGGGGAACTGCCAGCGAAAAGATCGCAAATTCTCCTGGTGGGACCGGCTCGACAACCAAAGCCGCGTGGACTGACCTAGATGTCCTTTGCCTCACGGCGATGCACAAAGATCCACAACGCCGTTACCGCTCAGTTGAAGCGTTGATTCGCGACATCAATCATTACCTTCGCGGCGAACCGCTGGAGGCCCGCCCGGATTCCGCCCTCTACCGGATGCACAAATTCGTTGGCCGCAACAGGCGTACTGTCGCCGCTTCGGCGCTCGTTGGCGCGCTCATCATTGCTTTGGTGATCTTCTATACGCTGCGACTCGCGAAGGCCCGCAACGCAGCGCTTGCAGAGACCGCTCGCACCCAGCGTGTCGAGCAGTTCATGCAGGATCTGTTTCAGGGCGATGCCGAATCCACCGGCCCCGCTGACGATCTCCGCGTCGTCACAGTTTTAGAACGCGGCGAAAAACAGGCTCGCGCCCTGGACGAAGACCCGGAGATTCAAGCCGACCTTTACCAGACCCTGGGAACTATGTACGACCAGCTCGGCAAGTACGATCAAGCGGATTCGCTGCTGAAGGCTTCGCTCGCTCAGCGCACGGCCACCGGCGGAGCCGGTAGTGCCAAAGTGGCCGAGAGTCTCGTCGCTCTTGCGAATTTGCGGAACGACCAAGCCCAGCTCGAAGAAGCGGAAACCTTTGTGCGCCAGGGTCTTCAGATGAGCAAGCGCCATCTCCCTCCTGATCATCCTGTCGTGGCGCGAGCTACACTCACCCTTGGTCGCATTCTCGATAATCGCGGAAAGTATGACGAAGCGATCCCTACTCTCGAAGAAGCTATGCGCCTTGAATCGGGCCCGAAGGGCGTACCCGCCGATCTTTCTGCCACGCTCAGCGAACTCGCAAACACCCACTACTATCTCGGTCATTACGATATTTCGAAGGATCTAAACGAACGCGCACTGCGAATGGACGAACAAATCTACGGCGATCGCAATCCGAACGTCGCTCAGGATCTCACCAATCTCGCGGACATTCAGTACCAGAGGAGTAACTACGCAGACGCCGAGCGTCTCCAGCGAACAGCGGTTGGCATCATGCAAGCCTGGTATGGGAAGGATCATCCCGAGACGGCCGACGACATGACCATCCTCGGAAAGTACCTGATCGCAGAAGGGCGAGCGGACGAGGCCGTCCCAATTCTGCGCGAGTCGCTCGCGGCGCTCGAGAATCACTACGGAAAAGTTCATCCCCGCGTTGCATTGGCAGTAGGCGAGCTCGGAGTTGCTCTCCAGCATCAGGGGAATCTCGACGAAGCGGAGATGGATTTCCGTCGTCAGGCAGATATTTACAGGTCGGTGTATGGCGAGAAAAATCAGCAACTGGGAGCCGCGGTAGCAAATTTGGCGGGACTCTATTCTGATCGAAAGGACTACGCAAAGTCGGAGCAACTCTTCAGAGACGCTCTCAAACTTTACTCCGATTCGCTTCCGGCAGGTCATCTCAATATTGCTATCGCGCACGTAAGACTGGGTGGAGTACTGCTTCGCGATAAGCGATATTCTGACGCGGAAGGAGAAAGCCGCGCTGGTTACGAGCTTTTAATGAAACAATCCACTCCGCCCGCTCGTTGGGTAGACACAGCCCGAAGCGATCTCCTCGCTGAATACGACGCAATGGATCAATCTGAAAAAGCAGCCAAAATCCGCGCGGAGTTGGGAAACCCATCCCCGCTATCCAATCCCGCAAAAAACTGAATCCGTCGCATCGATAAAAGCTTCCCATCATTGTCCCGCTTGCTTGTTCTCCCCGTGCGACTTTGGCAGCTTATCGAAATCCTTCATGGATACGCGCAGGCCGAAGTTCCCCGTAATCTTCGTATAGCCGGCCTCAAGTTGCTGAAGGTAATGATCGAGGTAAAAATCAAACGGATCGCGAGGATCCATATCCATAAGCGTCAAGTCCGCGCCGTTCATCGTCAGTTTGCCGAATCGGAGTTGATTTCCGTGGTACGCCATATAGTTCCCGCTTTCGCTCCGTGAGGTTTTGGCTTTCGCGGCAGTTCCGAAAGTCAGGATTAGGTTCTGGCCTTCGATCCGTACAGCAGTCACTGCCCCCTCGATGTGGGGTGGCGGCAAGGTCTCTTTTAGATCGAAAATCAAGCCGTTTCCGTCCGCCGATAATCCCGGCACTTTCTCCGTTTTGATAAAGTCCGCGATGTCCGCGCCAACCAGATCCATTAGTCCCTTGACTGGCAGACGCAAAGCTCGAATTTTATCCGCCTGCATTCGGAGCTTCCCATCGGGCGTCGGGGTCAGTACGCCATCGGTTTCAAACGGAATGTCCCCCTTATCATGCAGTCGGCCCTTGACTTTCAATTTCCCCTGCACAATTGTCATCGCCACGTCTTTCAATGGCGACTTCGGGCTCGCAAACACATAAGAATTAAAAGCGTTCGTCAGCGACGCAGTATTCATGGCAATTTCAGCATTGGCGATCCGCAGATCAAACGAATTCTTGTCGTCAAATACCGGCATGTCTTTCCCGCTGGTGGGTGCAAGCTCACCAGACAATGTGCGAATGTGCGCCGCAATCTTGTCGCTGAAGTGATACATCACGTTGCGCATTTCTGCGTGAACCGTCTTCGCCGTCGAGGCATCACTCTTTGCCGGTTTCTCTTGCGCAGAGGTAGTCGCGACGACCGAACTCTTGCTATGAATTCCGATCACCAAGCATGCGATTGCAAAACCCGATAAAATTGCAGAAATTTTTGGCACTTTATCTCCCCGAGTCCGCGCTGGCGGCCTTCACTCCTGGCCTAAGCGCATTCACATTGTCGTGGGAGCCTTGAAGCGAGACCATCCCAGAAATCCCCGATACTTGTGAAGGAAGATTCACATTCCTTCCAAGTTTGTGCCTCTTACGAGGATATGAAATGCGGGGTGCTGGCCGTGCTATCGCGATCGCATGGGTATAAGTGGCTCTATTTAAGGCGCTTACGAGTCTTCAAGAATGAATGGGGGAATGCGGACTCTGGCGGCCAGATTGCTACACACCACCCTGCGGACTACCCGGGCCACGAAATAGATTCAGGCCCTTCAAAAAATTTGCCCGGGTAGCCCGCGCCAATACTTGGGACCCCAACACGTGTGCTTTGAACCGGAGTCTTCTGTGCTTGACGGTAAAAATAGCCACATCAGCGAACGTGGCGCTGCGATCTTGCTCGGCCTTTCGCTCTCGGATCTCCGCTGGTTCTCCCGAAGCGCCGGTCTAGGACAAATTCAATCCGAATCAAATGGCTCGCAGCTCGTTTTCACGCATGACGAACTCGCGACGCTCTCCGCTATCTCAACACCCTCAGCCGACTAATTGTTCATTTCAGGATTGAATCGAGTAGGAAAATTCAGAGGTTTCAGAGGTTAAGGCAGCCACAACGATGATTTTTCGGCGTGGGATTTTGCCTATATCCCGCGCAAGCCCTAAGCTGTTTTCCAATCCGCAGGCGGCGAAGCAATGGCCCAAAATTCCGGTGCCGGCGCGCTGAACTGAATTCCCACGGTCGCCAATCCCGCGTAGGGCGGCCCCAAAAACGCCACTGTAGCTTCGTGCTGATCCTTATTCTTCAGATTCGTAAGCCGAACCGTCTGGCCCAGCGCCACTTTCGCCGCCAGTACAATCAGCGCCCCATGCGCGCTCACTGTCAGCGTAAACGTCTCCTCTTTGAAATCCTGCGCCCCCTCCGCCTTCCCTTCAATGAAGAGCGGTACATCCAAAAGCACGCGCTCACTACGCCTCTTCCCAAAAGTCGGCATCGCGGTCCCCGCCTCTCTCAGATTGCCCAACATTCACTCTAATCCGCAATACACATCCTATGCAGCCATTCTCCTGCTGCGACTCCTTCTAGTAAACCGAATGACCTTGCGAGTGGGTTAGTCAGAATAGTATTTAACTGAGGAGAATTCCAAGGGAGATGGAAGCTGCCTAGCGGGGGAGCTCTACAATTCGCGTAACGCCAGCACCACCGGACGCCTCGCAGCCCGAATCGCCGGCGGCACTCCCCCCGCCAACCCCATTAGAAGTGCGAACCCAACGCCAATCCCCAGTAGCAGCGGCGTCACTCGAAACGCAAAAGCCAGGTGCGAAAAGGTTTGCCAGTTCATCGCGCTCGTCGTGAATCCATTCAACGGCAAAATCGCCGCGCAACCCACCAGCCCCGCCAATCAAAGAAATGAAAAGAGCTTCGAAAATAAACGAAATGATGATCGCTGCCGCACCGAAGCCAATGGCTCGCATCGTCGCGATTTCGCGCGACCTTTCGGACACAGCCGAGTACATGGTATTCAGTGCTCCAAAAATCGCGCCGATTCCCATGACTCCCGCCACGAGCGTTCCGAGCACCGTGATCAGGGTCGTCAATCCACGCGATTGCTTCTCGTAGTAATCGATTTCTCGATCCACTTGCACCTGCATCCGGGGATCAGACGTGAGCGAATCTTTCAATTGCGTCAATGCCGCCGGCGAAGTCAGCCGCACCGTGATCGATGAAAAAATATTATCCGGGCGTTTGTAAACCTGCGATAGCACATGCGCGTCGCACCACACCTCGGAATCGAACGCACTGCCGCCCGCGTCAAACACGCCCACCACCGACCAATTGCCGCCGCCGAATCTCACGTTGTCACCTAAATTCAGCCCCGCATAGGTTGAGGGCACATTCGCCCCACAATCAATTCGTTCAGTCCTGGCTGGAAGAACCGTCCCTCTTTCATATGCACGTTCCTGACGAACTTTCAATGCGTCGGGTGAAACGCCGCGCACCTGCACATTCGCGTCCGTCCCCGTCGCCTTCAGCGGAAACGCCGCGATCACCACAACTTCGGGGCTTACCAGCGGCCGGTCGCCATCCCGTGCGATTCCCGGCGCGTCCTGAATGACCTTCACTTGGTCGAGGGGAACGGTCCCATCGATTTCGCCGGTCGAACCAGCGCGCCGTATCAACGCATTGTCCGGCGATCCAGAAGCCACTAGCGTCGCCTTAAATCCGCGCGCTAACGAGAGCATCGCGATGAAAACGCCTACCGTCCCTGCAATCCCCAGCACAGCTACAATCGCTGAGAGCCAGCGAGCCCGCACGCTTCTGAGGTTGTAAATAATCGGAACGGCCATCGCTCAAACCCTCCGCAACGCGTCTACTACCCGCAGTCGCATCGCCGATGTTGCCGGAAGAATTCCGGCAAGTACACCCACCGCGAGCGCAACTCCAAATCCAAGCAAAATCATAGGTCCGGGCAGGTAAAAGAACGGTAGGAAGCCGTGCGTCGGATCTCCGCCCAGGGTCATCAATTTACAGAGCGCGAGCCCGATCGCCCCGCCAATCGCCGCAATCAGTAGCGACTCGCCCAGAACCAGAAATAGGACGAAGCGATCGTTGAATCCCACCGCTTTCAGCACCGCCAACTCGCCAATTCGCTCTCGAACCGCAATCGCCATCGTGTTTCCGGTCACGAGCAACAGCGTAAAGAAGACCACGCTCCCTACCGCCGAGATCAGAAACCCGATATTGCCGAATTGCTTGGCGAAATCAGTGGCCAGTGCCTTCTCGGTTTCCGTCTTAGTCTCGTACGGCGAGTTGGCGAACATCGTATCGATGGTTTTGGTTACTCTTGTACCGTCATCAGGAGTGTCCAGCTTCACCGTGTACCAGCCCACCAGCCCTTTGCCGTATTGCCGGCGTTCGTCCAGATACTTGTAGTGAAACCAGAACTGCGTCAAGTCGTCGTTGTCGCGCGATCCTGTGTAGATACCTCGCAGGTTGAACTCCCAATCGCCCGGATAAATAGCTCCCTTGACCGGAATCCGGTCGCCCACTTTCCAGCCGAATCGCTTTGCAATTCCGGACCCTGCGATTGCGCCTTCCCGGTCTTCCAGGAATGCCTTCCACTGATCGTCAGGAATCACAAATTCGGGAAACACCACGCGCTGATTTTCAGGATCAATTGCAAACTGCGGGAAAAAATTCTTTTCGTCCTGATACACGCCGCCGAACCAGTTGTCGTAGGTGATCGCCTTCACGCCGGGGATGTGCAAAATCTGGTCGCGATACGAATACGGCAGTGGCTGGATGATCGAAGTTTTGTTGATCACGTCGAGCCGGTCTGCGCCCGCCACATCCACTCCCTGGTTGAACGCTCCGTGCACGACCACAAGCAGCCCGAACAGGAACAGCGCCACAACAAACGAGCCGATCGTCAAAGTCGTCCGCAGCTTCTTGCGAAACAGATTCGCCATAATCAGTGACTTATATTTCATGCCAGGCTCCCGGCCGTTGTCGCCGCACCCTCCACAAGCACGCCTTTGTTAAGTTGAAGCGTCGCCCGCGCGCGTTCTGCCGCCATCGGATCATGCGTCACCATTAAAATCGTTTTGGAGTGTTCTTTCGAAAGTTGTGTGAGAATCCCCAGAATCTCGTCAGCGCTCTTGCGATCCAAATCGCCGGTCGGCTCGTCGCAAAGCAAGAACGTCGGATCGGCCACGATTGCGCGCGCGATCGCCACGCGTTGTTCCTGCCCTCCCGACAATTGCCTCGGATAATGATTCATGCGGTCGCTAAGGCCGACTACCGACAGCGCCGTCTCCACATGCTTTTTTCTTTCTGCTTTCGAGAGCTTCGTTAATAGCAGCGGAAGCTCCACATTTTGAAATGCCGTCAACACCGGAATCAGGTTGTACATCTGGAAAATGAATCCCACATGCCGTGCGCGCCATTCCGTCAATTTGCTGCCGGACATACTCGTGATTTCGTCGCCGGCCACAGTGATGCTCCCGTGCGACGGAACATCCAGCCCGCCCAGCAGATTCAGCAGCGTCGTCTTGCCCGACCCGCTCGGCCCCATGAACGCGACGAATTCCCCCTGATCAACGTCCAGGTTCAATCCGCGCAGCACATCAATCTCTTCGCCCCCGCGCCGGTACTTCTTATCGAGTCCGCGAATTTGAACCAGGCTGTTTCCGTTTCCTCTGCCGTCCACTCGAACCATCTCGCCGCTCCTATTTCTTGATGTCCACCGCTTGCCCATCGCGCAAATTGGCCGGTCCCTTCACCACCACCGAATCGCCCGAGGTCAATCCCGCCAGTATTTCCACATCCGTGCCCCGCGTTCCGCCCGTCGTCACCGCTCTTCGTTCCAGATGCCCATCCTTCACAATAAAAACAACCTTCTTGCCGTTATCATCACGCACCGCATCTGGCGGAATCAATGCAGCCGGAGCCACTTCGCCCTTCTTCTCCGCCGGCGCCTCGCCCAGAAACGTTACCTTCACTCCCATGTCCGGAAGAATCCGAGGATCGAGTTTCAGGAAAGAAATCCTCACCTTTACGGTCGCTTTCTGCCTGTCCGCCGTCGGAATCACCGTTCGCACTTTCGACGGTATCTGCCAATCCGGATACGCATCGAGCACAGCGGTCACCGGCTGACCGGGCTCCACTCGCGCGATATACGCCTCATTCACATCCACTTCGATCTCGTTCGAATTCATGTCCACAATCGTCGCGATGCCAGTGCGCGTGAAGCCGCCGCCCGCCGAAATCGGCGACACCATCTCCCCCACCTGCGCATCTTTCGACACGATGATTCCATCGAACGGAGCGCGTATCACGCAGTTGTCCACCGCTTGCCGCGCCTCCTGAATTCGAGCCTCAGAAGCCGCCACCTGCTGTTTCGTCAGCGCGATCTTTGCCCGCAAACTGTCTGCCGTCGTTCGCGCGTTATCGAGCGCTTCCTGGCTCTGCACTCCCGCCGCCTGCAATTCCTGCGCGCGATGCAGCTCGATTTCCGCATTCTTCAGCTGTACCTGAAAATCCGCATTCTGCGCTTCCGTTGCATTTCGATCCGCCACTGCCGAATCCAGTGCTCGGCGCACATCGGAATCATCAAGCTTCGCCAGCACGAATCCCTGCGGCACGTGCATTCCTTCGTCAAAAAATACTCCGGTCACCCGCCCGGTGATTTTTGCTGCCACAGTTGCCCGCCGCCGAGGAGTCACGTAGCCGCTCGCATTTAACAGTGTGGGCCGGCCCGCTGCAGCCTTCTGCGCCGTTGCCACTTCCACCACCGGCGTCTGGTTCCGAAACGCAAACACCGCGCCTGTCACAATCACCGCCAATCCCAGGATTGCGGCAAACGCCCCCAGCACTTTCCCGGTCTTTCGCCCGCGCCGCTTTCCGTCGTCAATCCGCAGCGATCCCAGGTCCGGCTTTATCGAATTGGAAGTCGTAGACACCTGTCCCCGTCGTTCCTCACAGAATTCTATAACTATATATTACGCTGGGCTTTCCGGGGAAATTACGCGGAGGGAAAAGAAAGCGGGCATGCGGATGTGAATCTCCGCCAAATAGGCGGGCAGAGGAACTGCAAATAAAAAACCTTAGGGTGCGCGGCCCATATAGAGAAACCCGTCTAAGCTTCACGCGCGATCGGGATTACTTTAACATCCAGACGATAAGCTGGAGCGACATTCCTCGCCGGCCAAATTTCTTACTGTATAGCTCTCTTCGAATAATGCCTCAACCTGGCCACGCGTCATCGGCGTCCGCAGGCTCCTCTGCAAAATCATCAATGACCGTCCTTCGACAGTCGCCGATATCGCCGCCACTCCATCGGACAGCTCCTTGTAACCGTACTTGATGACCCTCCCTTCAGGCGAGGTCGCATACCAATATTCAAAGCTCATCTTCCACCTATCCTTCGCAACCCTGTAGGATAGTGACCAACCGGCCCGAATCGTTTCATCAAGTACGCAATTTTCTCTTATCGGAGCCGACCTTGGTCGGGCGAATTCACCATTCGACCTCAATGCCGCTGGCGCCGGAAGAGTGGGAGGGGAACTCGAATGAAATACGCGATAGTTGCGCTACTGTTAGCGTTCAGTTCTTTCGCATCCTTCGCTCAGGATTCCGCCGAATATCGCGCCTGCAGCGACAAAGCAAACACCCAGGTAGAAATGAATGCCTGCGCTAGCGCGGAAGCAAAGCGAGTCTGATGCAAAGCTCAACTCTACCTACCGCGCGCTGCTCGCAAAAGTCGAGAGCCAACCCGAAGCCCTCGCAAAAATTAAGGCTGCCGAAAGAGCCTGGGTGGCCTATCGCGACGCCTATGTCGAAGCTACCTACCCGGCAAAAGACAAAACCACCGAATACGGCTCCATGTATCCTCTCGACGTCGCTCTACTTCGCGCCAAGCTCACTCAGCGCCAAGTCGCCGCCCTCGAAGACATGCCGCAACACTACACTCCCAGGTGAAAAATTGAGCACGAGGCCGAAGGACTCCGACATTACGGCCGCCGGAAATTCTTCCTGCGCGAATATACCGGTCGCACCGGGCAACGTTCACGGCTCTGCTTGCACTTCTATTTTTGACTCGAGTTGTGGGCGCGCAATCAGCTGGGGAGTCAAGTCTCTCCCTGCATCCATTGCGCTCGAACTTTGAAGTCGGTGTGCCGTATATCGAACCTATAGCAACGGTTTCCATCTCGTGCAGCGTCAAGGACCTAAGCGCGACAGCTCAATGGGGAGATGGAAGCGCCACAGAGATTCTCTCTCACTCGGTTCAAGAACACTCACCTCTTCTGGCTACATACGATCTGTTCAGCTCTCATCTTTACTCCAACCCCGGAACCTTCAAGGCCAGTATTCTTGTCACTGTGGTATGTTCGTCAAATGCGCCGACTCAAGATCGCCCGATATGGCTGCCGCCAAAGTCCAGTACAGTCAAACTAGATAATAAGCAGAGTTTTGATGCATCAGTCTTCGATCGCGTCGTAGTGCGCGAATTCACCAGCACGGTTGATAGTGTTTCCAGAGGCGGTACTCTGAAGCTAAGCATCGTTCTCGCCGAAAGAGCACCGCCGTCAGGAACGAGGATTTTTCTAGTTACCGATAAGCCGAGAGGGGTCTTTCGTGAGAAGTCCTTTCCAGATCATATTGATGTTCCGGCAGGCTCCGTTCAATTCAGCGTTGAAGTACCGGTCCTCGCAGACGCCGTTACGGGCGCGCTAAAGATAGCGGCTGGTGCGGGAGGGAAATCGTACGGAACCATCTCCGTGGGAATCCACTAGTTTCCCAATAAGGGCTCCGCTCCGAGGCCTTGGACCTTCCGCTCAGAGCCATATGCGTAGTTCTACGGATATCCAAGAATTCCAAATTGCGGTATCGTGAGTCGTGACAGTTGATTACAATTCGACTCCGCGCTCACTATCGCTAGCGAGACGTAACATAGCCCGGGCTCGGGTGCTTCACACGAACACCCCTGAATTTCTAATCGCGAACGCGCGATTAGAACTCCGCGTAACTCCAACAAAACAAAACTCCGGCTTCGATTCTGATCGAGAACGGATTGGGGTTTTGATCTCTCAGTTTCTACACGCGCTTCGATGCGGGATCCCGAGTAACGCGCCGAGAAGTTGACGCCACCCGAGGGGAAAATCAAGCCACTACCAGAAGGGAGAACTTATTGAAGGTCGCTTCGTCGAGACTACTACTTACCTTTTGGATCAATCGGGTTCGACGGAATCGAGCCCCCGCTTCCACCGCTACCCCCGCCACTACCACCCGAACCGCTGCCAGATCCGCCACTTCCGCCCGATCCGCCACTGCCGCTCTGCCCGCTCCCGCCACTGCCAGCAGTACCTCCGCCAGAACCACCGCCCGCATCGCCGCCGCTGCCCGAGCCGCCCCCGCCTCCCGCCGACGCAGAGCCGGTCGCGACGCTACCTGCAGACGAGTTCATGCTGTTCGCATTCGCTTTGCCAAAGGAATAAACCGCCGCAAGAACCACTAAGGCGATCATCGCTGCGAGCAGCGCGTACTCGGTCGTATCCTGTCCCGATTCTTGCCGCCAGACTCGTTTGAGGAGTGTCTTCATGACAGCGTCTTTGATCGAAGAAACCCGCATAGCGGGTACCAACAAACTGCCTTCACTCTTTTATAGCCTTTTTCCAGGGAAACTGCAACGGGTGCAATGCGAGGTGCAGAAACGCTCCAGCCGACTCAGGAGTGCTTGCGGGTTCTTTGCTTCGTCGCGCGATGGGTCGGCTTGGGATGGTGCGCGACCTTTTTTCGGTTCGGATTTTTCTTCTCGTGATGAAACCATTTCGAAGGTCCGCTCTCAGCAAGCGGCTGGGCAATCGCAGACGAGCAAAGCGCAAGACCCAGAAACAGCGTTGCGATCAATCGACTGAGCTTCATTTTTGTCCCCCTTCGCATAAATTCAATGACAAACTACAATGGCCCCGAACCACCCGGAGCCGTTGCATCCGGCTCCCAGGAGAGAAGCGATGGAAGCAGCAAGCCTCACAGCGCCCCAGTCGATCAACGACACGGGCCTTCGCAAAGGCTTGCTCGAGGATTTGGCCGTAAAAAGCCTGTTCCTCGGCGGCGAGATGACCCTTGTCGATCTCGCCGATCGCATGTGCCTCGGTCTTGCTCCTGTCGAGGAGATTTTTCAGTTCCTCCGCAAAGAGCAATTCTGCGAGGTGAAGGGAATCACTCGCGGAACACATCGCATCGCCATCACCGCCATCGGCAAATCCCGAGCCGCCGAGCTGCTCGCTCTGAATCAATACGCCGGCCCCGCTCCCGTCACCCTCATGGACTACACCTTGCGCGTTCACTCGCAAAGCGTGCAGCAAACCGAGATCAAAGACGCTGATCTCGATCGCGCCTTTCACGAGCTCGTTCTGCCCGACGATCTGATCGCGCGTTTGGGCATCGCCATTGTTTCGGGCAGCTCGATTTTCTTGTACGGCCCTTCTGGCACCGGCAAGACGAGCATCGCCGTCAATATTCCCAAAATCTTCAGCGACTCCGTGCTGATCCCGCATGCCGTCGAAGTAGACAACCAGATCATCGCCGTTTTTGATCCCGGCGTTCATCGTCCCATCGATCGGCGCAAAGTCGAAGACGCCGACAAGCGCTGGGTGCTTTGCCAAAGACCGCGCGTCGTCGCCGGCGGCGAACTTTCCGCCGAAATGCTCGATCTGCAGTTCAATCCCTTGAGCCGCTTCTACACCGCTCCGCTGCAGATGAAAGCCAACAACGGCGTTCTCCTGCTCGATGATTTCGGCCGTCAGCGTATGCGCCCCGACGAATTGCTGAACCGCTGGATGACGCCGCTCGATCGGCGCATGGATTATCTCTCGCTCGCCGGCGGCAAGAAATTCGCGATTCCATTCGACGTCTGCCTGGTCTTCGCCACCAATCTCGATCCCCGGCAACTCGCGGACGAAGCCTTCCTCCGCAGGATTCCCAACAAGATCAGGGTTGACCACGCGACGTCCGAACAGTTCAAAGAAATCTTCGCGCAGGTCTGCGCCACCCGTTTGCTGTCTTACGATGTCGGCTTGCCGGAGCATGTCGTCCAACAAATCACCCGCGAGATGAAACAACCGCTGTGCCAATGCTATCCGCGCGATTTAATTGACCAGGTGATCTGGGCCGCCGCGTATCAGGGCGTGGAGCCTCGGCTTTCCCGAAGCGCCATCAATCAAGCCTGCCGAAACTATTTCCTCTCGCTCGACGCGCGTTAACGTCCTGCCATTTCGCGCGGCACTTCGAGGTAACCCAGAATTCCTTCCTTCGTCACTCTGGTTGCGATTACTTCGAGTGGCGGTGAATTTCTCGACACGATGAATTCCACCACTTCGAAGCGGTTGCGGTCCTTCAATTCCAAACACGTCGGCTCCACATACACGCAAAGCGTGTAGCGATAGTTCTTCTGGTTGCTCGATTTCAATCCGAGTCGCACCGGCCCCACCACCTGCGGCTCGGCTCCCCGCAAAAGTTCGAAGGGAATCGAAATCTTCTCGCTATGCGCGAGCAGTTGATTTACCTCGTCCTGATTGCGAAGGATCTGCACGCTCTGGCTGTTCACTTGTCCTGCCACGTCCGCGAGCCGGTTTGATGTCGCCTGCAAGGCGTCGCGGTTAGCGGCCGTATCGCTTTGCACAGCTCCCAATCCCTGTTGAAGCCCAGCAATCTTGTTCTGTGTCGCCGCGTCCACAGCGGCGGCCGCGCGGGTCTTCTGCGTGGGGATCACTTGATATCTAGGTGGAGACGCCACCGGAGGGGCGCTAGCGGCAGCTGGGGCATCAGCCTTCGGTGTCGGCGTGGGAAACGAGTAGGTACGCCTGTGGTTCTCCTGCTCGAGCTGCTCGAGACGCTGCTCGATTCCAGAAAGCCGCTGGTCAAGCTGGCCGAGCACGCGTGAATCCGATGGCGAGCCGCCCACATCACTCTGCGCGACGATCTTGTAACCCAGGAAGGCGAGCGCGATGATTGCCGCAATCGATGCTACAAGCACCAAAACTCCCCGCAGACTCGGGTTGCTATCGGACAAGCGGTCGGCCGCTGGGATAAAAGCCTCGCGATCGTATTCGATGCCGGCGTTCTTTCGATCCATCATTCAGCTCTCAGTCTGGAAGACTCATCCAGCAAACTCTCGGTGGGCCCTGGTCCACAGCCCGGGCGCGACCAGATCAAGTTGAGATTCATTGCAGGAGGCATACCAAAAGCAAAGCGAGAATCATGTCTAAGCAGTGGAGAACTCCCCTAAACGGCGGGAGTTGCGAGGAGTTGTGACACTCGCATGGGCCAATCTGCGGCTTTTGTGACCAAAACCTATCAATGCCCTCCCATGCCAGTCCACAAAAGGTGACGCGCCTCGCTCAATCCCGTTCCGCATCATCGGAAGGTCGAGGCGGGTGCCGATGGTACAACACGTGCTTTCCTGATATCGGACTAGCTAGCGGGATGGGTGTGTAGCTATCATCGTGATTGGCGCAAGCGCTGAAACGCGACAGGGAAACCGATGTTAGGCTTGGCGACAAAAATGGCTGCCGAGGCAAGGCCAAGGGAAAAGTCGCCCGAGTTGCTGGTTGCCTGGAACAGTAACTCAGGCTGGTGGAGCTCTTTGAAGGCTGTTTGCTCCCATCCAAGGTTGCCAGCGCTTCGTACCTCCACCTATTTTCACAGTCCTGATGTTTCGAACGCGCCGGCTGCCAGCGGCTCATTTACCGCTTCCTTCCTGATGCACTGTGCGCTGGTTCTGTTTATTTTCTACCTGCCTCAGGCGCTTCCAGCCAACGTCCAGGCTTTTGACTCAGCGCCCGCTCGCACGGAGAAGATTTACTACCGCGTTCCTCTTTTGGACTCACTTCAAACTCTTCCGCGCATCGCTCCGGCTGGGCCAGGAGCGCGTCCGGGAACGGGCTCAAAACCTGAGCAACTACCGGCGCTAGGAAGCACCGCTGCGCACAGCAATCTAACGATCGTTTCAAAGCCCGCTGCTCCGGACAATAACCGCCAGACCATCTATCAGCGCAGTTCGCCGCCGGACCTTCGCATTCCAGTCGAGGTAAAGCTTCCCAACATGGTCTTGGGTGACCCGTCTCCGGCTCTGAAGTCGCCTGTCAAAGTTGACCCCAATACGGCGCGGCCTGCTCAAATGGATCGCCGGCTCGCGCCCGAAGCAGCCCCTAATGTGGCGCCGGAAGCCCCCAAGCCGCCTTTAGTGAGTTATCTCGACCCGTCCACATCGCAGCCCAAACTGGCAATACCTCTTGCTGGCGCCGCGAAGCCAACCATGAAGAGCGGCAATGGCGGTGCTACGGGCGCCGCGAATGGCGGGGTGGCCGCTCCGGGCGACGGAAATGATCTGCTCGTCGTTGGAGTGGATCCAGCCCCGGCTGGATCGGTGATCGGGCTCGGACCGGGGAATCGCTGGGGCGAGTTCTCGATCTCGCCAGCCGGCGGCCAGCCCGGCTCGCCGGGAGGCAGCCCCGGCGGTGTCGCAGGAGGGGGTTCAGGAGGCAACGGCTCGGGAGGCGACGGCAGCACCGGAGTCGGATCGGGCGGTGGAGGTGGCGGGGGCGGAAGCTCAGGGACAGGCGGAGTCGTCAGTATCAGCGGCAGCGGCGGTAACGAAGCTCGTGGAGCGCTCCCTTCCGCTTTGATCGCGGCAATGGTTTATCCCGTGCCGTCGGCCGTTCTCTCAAAGCTACGCAAGAATTCACTGGTCGTATCTGCAGGCCCAATTGGCGGCGGTGGCCTCGGCGTCTATCGCGCCTTGAACTGCGGCAAGATATATACGGTATTCCTGCCCATGCCGGGAAAGAATTGGACGATGCAATACTGCCCAAAAGCAGACACCACTCAGAAGGCAGCCTCTGAACAGCCCTCTACGGTGATCCACATGGAAGCGCCGATCGTCCCCCCGGAACCGGATGTGGACTCAAGGTACGATTTTCAAAGGGTGCCGGTTCCGATCGAAAAGGGCTCTAAGCTCATTGTCCTTCGAGGGACGCTCCTGGCGGACGGAAGTGTGTCGGGCCTTGAGATATTCCAGGGGGTGGTGCCGGCGATGGATGAGGCAGCCCGCTTGGCGTTTGGGAAATGGAAGTTCAAGCCTCCCATGAGAGGCGGGAAACCGGTTACCGTGGACATTCTCGTCGGAATTCCACCAATCCTGCCAAGCACACCTGAGAAGTGAGACGTGTAACCTTGCGGTACCAGGCAACCCAAAATCTAGTGTTTGCTGCGCCAAGGGCTTCATCTAGCCCTTGTATCCGAAAAAGGACGGCCGCAAGGTCGTCCATCCCAATCGGCTGATACACGTTTTCCCAATTGAGGCAGATATTTTCCACTATGAAAGTTCGGCGAGTCTCCTTTTGGCGACCTGTGCATTTTTGAGGACAGCCATAGTCCTGACAGCAGACATATTAGGGTTTTCGTCCTAGTTCTCTGTAGTACTGCCATTTTTTGGCCTTCATTTTGCGTTATGCTTTGCCTCGCTCGTTTCCCTGCAGCGCCGGGGCATCACGCAGCAGCTCTGGGGGTTTCTCCGGCCGCCGGACGACGGGCAGAACCCGCGACAAGGTTGAACGCGCGCTGAGGGGCTCGGGGGGAGCGTGACGCTGATGGACCAGTCCATACACCTCTGTTTTTTCAGTCAGGATTCAGCTTTAGCGGAAATCATCGGACGCGCCTTGGGCACCGGCTTCACCTCGCGCGCCTGTGACGAATTCGAATTGAGCCGCCTCAACGAGCATCGCGATTGGTGCGACGTGGTGCTGCTCGATCTTCGGCATTCCGGCACTCAAGGCGACTACGAGGCCGGCCTGCGTCTGATGGACGAGATCAGCAAGATTGCCATCCATCCGCCGGTAATCGCGCTTTGCGACGCTGAGAATCGTTCGCTCCTCGTGGGTGTGATGGAGCACGGCGCCTACGACAGCGTGATGAACCCGCCCAACATGATTGAACTCCGGCTGATTCTGAAGCGCGCTTATAAATTCCACACCGCAGAGAAAGAGCTGGAGCGCCTGCGTTCGACTTCCCGCAATGGAGGAAAGCTCCACGAGCTGATCGGAACGTCGTCCTCCATGCAGGAACTCTTCGCGCTCGCGCAGAAGATTGCGCCGTGCGACGTGAACGTTCTCATCACCGGCGAGACAGGCACGGGGAAAGAGCTTCTGGCTCGCGCGATTCACCAGATGAGCGGCCGCGCCACTCGTTCACTGGTCGCATTTTCATGCGCGAATTTGCCGGAAACGCTGATTGAAGACGAACTCTTCGGGCACGAAAAAGGCGCTTTTACAGGAGCGATGGCATGCCGGCGCGGGCGCGTGGAGTCCGCCGACCAGGGCACGCTGTTTCTCGACGAAATAGGCGACCTCGGTCTTGGGTTGCAACCAAAGCTGCTGCGTGTGCTGCAGGAGCGAAGTTTCGAACGGCTGGGCAGCAACTCGACGATCAACGTAAATATCCGCTTGATCTGTGCCACGAACCGGAATCTTTCCGAAATGGTGCAGCAGGGAAAGTTCCGCGAAGATCTTTTTTACCGCTTGAATGTGGTGCAGATGCATCTGCCGCCGCTTCGTGAGCGCCGCGACGATATTTCGTTGCTGGCGCAACATTTTCTGCAGGCGTCGTCGGAGCAGTTCAACAAAAAGGTGCGCAGATTTTCGCAACCCGCTCTGCACGCGCTCGAAGAATATGCGTGGCCCGGCAACGTGCGCGAGCTTGAAAACGCCGTGCAGCGCGCGGTGGTTTTATCCGAGGGCCAGACGGTAGACATCTGGCATCTCCCGGGCGGGATCCGCTCGAATCCCACGGAACCGGTGATGATCCGGTCGTACGAAGAAGAAGTGCGGCAATTCAAGCGGCGCCTTTTGCTGAGGACGCTTCAGGAATGCGGCTGGCGCAAGGCGGAGAGCGCGCGCACGTTAGGGGTCGCGCGCGGCTATCTGCACAGGCTGATCAATCAGCTCGATCTAAGGCAGACCGACGACGACGGAATTGCAGCCAGCAGCCGTGAAAAATTGCCGCCGTCGAAGCTCGTCATGTAGCGAGCGGTCACCTTCGTCAGGATACCGCAGAGTTTTTCAACCCATGATTTCTACTAGCCACAACGATCCTTCTCCAACGCGCCCGGTGACGCGCGAATGAGCGAGTCACAAATGCCGATCCATTCGGCGAGCGCCGCGGCGCACGTCGGCCCTGGCGAAATTATCCTGCCAGCCCAGGAGCGAATGCGCGCGGGGTTCGTGTCCGCTCTGCAGAAGGTGTTTTCGTTTCCCATGATGCTGGCAACGTTCCTTGTCGGAGGTGTAGCCGCCTCCGTACGGCTCTTCGACGTGGACCCCGATTTGTGGTGGCACCTCAAGGTGGGCAAAACCATCCTTGCGACGCATCATTTCCCGACAACTGACCCGTATTCGTTCACCGTGCACGGGCAACTCTGGCTCGCCTATGAATGGCTCGGGGAGATATTGCTCGCGACCGCGCAGCGGCTCGGTGGATTGCGTGGTCTCGATGCGTTGCTGATAGGCCTGGGCTGCGCGGTGATGCTGGCGATTTACGCGTTCGCCACCATTCGCACCGGCAATTCGAAGGCGGGATTCGCAGCCGCAGCGATCCTGCTGATTCTCGCAAGGCCGTCGTTTTCACTGCGCCCGCAAATGTTCGGCTATCTCTTTCTGGTGCTCACGCTCATTGCCCTCGAATTATTCCGGCAAGGAAAGCGTGGCGCGCTTTGGTGTTTGCCGCTCTTGATGCTGGCCTGGGTAAATATCCACGGCTCCTGGGTGATCGGCATGGGCGCAATTTTTGTCTACTGGATGAGCGGGCTCGTGGAATTTCGAGTCGGCGGAATTGAAACCCAGCGCGGGTCCGTGGATGATCGCAAGCGAATTTCGTTTGTTTTTTTGCTATGCCTCTGCGCGTTGCCTCTGACGCCCTACGGAAGCCGAATCGCGATGTCGCCGTTCGAATACGCTTCGTCACTGCCGCTCAATGTGGCAAAGATCATGGAATGGCAGCCGATGGCGTTCAACTTGGCGGGCGGAAAGATATTTCTCGCACTGCTGCTGGGTTTCGTAGTGGCGCAAATCGCTTTCCGCTACACATGGAATCTCGCGGAGCTCGCTCTTTTTCTTTTTGGCGCGGTGATGGCGTGTCTGCACATTCGGTTTTTGCTCGTCTTCGTGCCGTTCTTCGCGCCCATTCTTGCGGTGATGATCGCGCGCTGGATGCGAGGATATGACGCGCGGAAGGACCGATTCGTTTTGAACGCGGTGCTTATGGCCATTGTGGCGGCCGGCATTGTGCGTTATTTCCCGTCGCGAACAGAACTCCAGAAGATCGTTTCCGACCACTGGCCGGTGAACGCGGTGGAATATCTAAACACGCACGAAGTTCCCGGCCCTATGTACAACGCCTATGGATTCGGTGGCTATTTGATTTGGATGCGCGGCCCGGAGCACAAAGTGTTCATAGATGGAAGGGGCGATGTGTACGAGCGAGGCGGTGTGTTTGCCGATTATCTCCATATCTCCCAAGTGCGCCCGGGGGCGCTGGCGGTATTGCGGAATTACGGAATTCGCTCTTGTCTGATCGAGCGGGGCGATGCGCTCGGAACGCTGCTTTCGGCGTCGCCCGGTTGGAAGCGGGTCTATACCGACAATGTGGCCGTACTTTACGTGCGCGATGGTGGATCTTGACGGTGACGAACGAGATTCCGCTGGTCCCGCTGCTTGAGAGCGGCACGAATCAGAGGCGTACGCGGAACGTTCTTACTGCCCTCGCTCTGATATGTATCGCGGTCGTTTATGTGGTTTCAATTGTGCAACTCCACCCAAGCAATCTCTTTGGCCTCACCGGAGACGATGGAATTTATATGAGTTCGGCAAAAGCCCTTGCCGAAGGTAAGGGATATGTGATGCCGAACCTGCCCGGCAGTCCCCCTGCAACGAAATACCCGGTCCTCTATCCGTGGATTTTGTCGTTCGTCTGGCGAGTGAATCCCTTATTCCCCGCGAACCTATCATTGGCAATCGCAATCAGTGCTGCGTTCGGAGTCGGATTCCTGATGGCGGCCTTCGCAATGTTTTCGAACCTTGGAGGATTCAGCAGACGAGAGGCGCTGATACTAACAGTTTATTTAGGCCTGCATCCGCTGGTGATGTTTTTCGGTGCCAGCGTACTTTCCGAAATGCCATTTGCTTTTCTCGCGTTAGCTTCGATGACCGTTGCCGATCGATTTATCGAGACCGAACGAAGGACGACTGGGAGGTGTTTGCTCGCGGTGCACTGGCCGGCCTCTCGGTGCTTACCAGGATTCTAGGCTTCCCAATATTGTTGGGAATTCTTGTGACCGGCGTCATGCGCCGTTCCTGGCGCCAGCTTGCCACGTTCGTTTTAACCACTGCTCCGTTTGTCGGGCTCGCCGCATGGAACGCGATTTTCTCCAAGAAACCGGCTTCGCCAATCATGGGACCGGCAGGTGCAAGCCTCGGTTGGAGGCACGCGTGGACGTTCTACACGGACTATGCCGGAATTTGGAAGGTCGGTGTTCCCAACCTGCACATATTTTGGGCGATGCTGCAAAACAACGCCGGAATGATTCTCCGGCAGCCCGCGGACTTGCTGCTCGGACCAACATTTGTCCGCGATACGATGCTGGGACGGGCTCTGATCCTGACAGCTGCGGTTGCAGCGCTGGCCGGGATTGTGAGACAGGGAAAACAACACGGATGGAAGCCAATTCATTTCGGCCTCGCATTTTACGCTCCCATCGTGCTGCTCTGGAATTATCCTGCCGTGAATCGCTTCTTTCTGCCGTTCTGGCCGTTGCTTATTGCCGGTGTGTGGTTCGAAGGAAGGCGTGTGGTACATCAAATTAAATCGGCGATGTCGAACTCACGGCGCTTGAGTGACAAGTGTATCGGCGCAGCGGTTGGGCTTGTGGTGTTGGCTCTCGCGTGCGGGGCCGTCGAGAACCTGCTAGGCGGAATGAGAACGGTCGTAAAACGAACGAGCGATGAGCGGCGGGTCCTGCTTCGAGATAAAGAGGAATGCTACGCATGGATTCGTAACAACACGAAGCCGGATTCCAGGCTGGTGGCATATGAGGATGCGCCGACCTACTTGTACACGGGACGTGAGGCGGTCCGCCCGATGATATTTACTACCGACGAATTCTATGAGTCTGAGCGCTTGAATAGGGAAACATCTCATTTGACGGATGTCGCGCAAGCAATCGGAGCCAGCTACTGGCTTTTTGCTTCCGATGACTACTACCGCGACTGGCCGGCTGCCGCGGCCCTTGAGGGAAGTCACATGGGTGAACTGGAAAAAGGTCTTCCGGTCGCGTTTCGAGGTGGTGGAGGAACCGCAACCGTTCGTCTGGCAACCTGCCTTTCCGGCGATTGTGGGTCTGGGTGTAGCTCGTGCGAGAGACTCTCCGCCGAGGCAAAATGACCGAGAAAGTGACTGCTGCCACGCTACCAGCTGGGGAAAGTGCCCGGAAATGGGCGAAGAGGCTGAGTCACCTAAGGATTCGCGACATAATCACGGAGTGTCCACAAGCGGTTACAGTTTAGAAGCTGCCGCGGTTTCTGGATCTCTGGCTTCTTCCGGCAGGCTCTAAACCAAGGCGGCATTGGGAGTTAGCTTTCCCGGACGACCGGGTGGATTGGCGTTCTACATGCTTATTACCAACCGAAGTGGTCTTGCCATTCAGTTCAGTTTACAAATGAGAGGAAGGTCAGAAACATGAATAACCTTTTGAAGAGGCTTTGGACAGAAGAAGAAGGGCAGGATTTGACAGAGTATGCGCTCCTTCTGGCGTTGATCGCTCTTGGCGCCATCGGGGCGATGAAAACGATCGCCAGCACGATCAATGGCGTATTCCAGAACGCGGCAAGCAATCTGACCGGAGCCACAAGCGGCGGCAGTTAAGCTGGGTTCTCAAGGCGTTGTGGGCTTGATCGATCTTCGCGCCCTTCGGGAACGAACCGGTTGTGGGACCCCGGTAATCGCTCTCTGAAGCAGGCGCGAGTTCCTTGGATTGCTCCATGCTGACGACCGTTCCGCAAGCTATTTGGGCGCTCACGCTGGCACTCACTCTATACGCCGGCTGGATGGACCTGCGTACGCGCCGAATCCCCAATTGGCTCACGGTGCCGGGGCTAGTCGTTGGTATCGCAGCCAACACCGCGCTCAACGGATCGCACGGAACCGTGCTCGCTCTCGAAGGTGCCGGGCTGGCGCTCGTAGTTTTACTTCCGTTCGTTTTGCTGCGGGCGCTAGGGGCAGGCGACTGGAAGCTGATGGGAGCAGTCGGCGGGCTGCTCGGGCCAAAGGCTCTCCTTTACGTGCTGGTGGTCAGCATTCTTGCCGCGGGCGCCATCGGAATGGTTCAGGTGATTCGCGCCAATCGCGTCGTCCACACGTTCAAGAACATGTGGGTTCTCGTGCAGGGATTCTTGATCTTCGGCCTGCGGGCCAATCCGGAAATTTCGCTCGATAATCCGGGGCTGATGAAAGTTCCGTTCGGAGTGGCTGTCGCGATCGCCGCGGTGATTTCCTTCGCGGCCGCTCGCCTCGGTTACTGAGTTCGAGAACTCTAAGAGTTTCCAACCAGGGAGATTTGCTGATGAATTCGAACCGACTGCTGGGGTTGGCCGTCGCGATCATTCTCGGAATTGTCGCGAGCGTGTTCGTCTACCGGCAATTCCAGGCGGCTTCAGCACCAAAGCCGGTCGTAAGAATGCAGCAAATCGTAGTAGCGGCTGAACCCTTGAAGCTCGGAACGCGCGTGAATGCCTCGAACCTGAAAACAATTCCGTGGCCGCAAGGCCAGCCGGTGGCGGGAATGTTCACGAAGGTTGACGACGTCGCGAATCGCGCTCTCATCACCTCCGTCGCAGAAAACGAACCAATCCTGGAGAGCAAACTCGCTTCGCTTCAATCCGGAGCAGGTCTCGCCGCCACAATTCCCGAAGGCATGCGCGCAATGTCAGTCGCGGTAAACGACGTGGTGGGCGTAGCGGGATTCGTCACGCCCGGAACGATGGTGGACGTGCTCGTCACTGGCGCGGCTACGGGCGGCGGAAATATCACGCGCACGATCCTGGAAAACGTCCGCGTACTCGCCGCGGGCCAAAAGGTCGAACAGGATAAGGAAGGCAAGCCGCAAACGGTTCCTGTCATCACGCTCCTGGTCACCCCCGACGACGCTGCGAAACTCGCAATGGCGAGCACCGAGGGCAAAATTCAGCTCGCGCTCCGCAACACGATTGACACGAAAAACATGAGCCCGCCCGCCGTGATGCAAACTTCGCTCTTTTCTTCAGGTGCGCCGGCCCCGGCTCCGAGGCACGTTGTGGCGAAAACGCCCGCCGCGATCCCCGCTCCGTTTACTGTCGAAGTCATCGTCGGAACCAAACGCGAAACAAAGAGCTTTCAAAATCCGTGAGCAACCGTCGGGGGTTTCGAATGCCAGAGCCATCGTCTCTACAGCTTTTAAAGCGAAATCCGCTGTCGGTGTTGCTGCGTGCCGGCGCGTCGGCAATCGTTGTTGCCCTTCTCGTTTTCGAAGCGCCCGGCTTAGCAGGCCAATCCCGGGTTCCTGGGGAAGCGCAATCGGGCCAGCAATCAGGCGAAGTTCCGCAGGCGTTGCATCTTCTTGTGGGACGCTCGTTGGTTATCACCTCTCCGTCGCGCATTAAGCGAGTTTCGCTGGCCGATCCCGCCATCGCCGAAGCGATCGTCGTAAGTCCCACCCAGGTGCTCGTCAACGGAAAAGCTCCGGGCGGAGTTTCGCTCATTATCTGGGACGAAAACGAGCAGAGCCAAGCTTTCGAAGTGTCCGTGGATATTGACGTTCTGAGCTTGACCGAAAAGATTCACGAAGTGTTTCCGAACGAGCCTGTCGTAGTTGAAACGTCCAAAGATGTCGTGATGCTGTCCGGCAAAATTTCCTCGCAGGCGGTGGCGGACAAGATTCTCGAAGTCGTGAAAGGCACCACGCCGAAAGTCACCAGCCTGATGGAAGTGCCGGCGTCGCCTCCGGGTGAAATTCTGCTGGAAGTGAAATTCGCGGAAGTGGACAAGACGGCGTTGCAGGAGCTCGGCATCAACATCCTCAGCCTTCCGGGAGCAAAAAACGTCGGCGTGGTTTCCACACAACAATTCTCGCCGCCCCAACTTGTTGCGCCTTCAGAAGGTGTGAATTCGGGACTCGGTGTCAGCAATTTGCTGAACATTTTTCTCTTCCGGCCGGACATCAATTTAGCCGCGACGATTCAAGCCCTGCAGCAGAACAACGTTCTGGAAATCCTCGCCGAGCCTAACTTGCTCACCGCATCCGGAAAAGACGCCAGCTTTCTCGCTGGCGGCGAATTTCCGTTTCCCATCGTGCAAGGCACCACGGGCGGCGGTTTCGCAGGAATCACGATTCAGTTCAAGGAATTCGGCGTGCGCCTGAATTTCACGCCCACGCTGCTACCGAGTGGCCTGATTCACCTGCACGTGAAGCCGGAGGTCAGTGCTCTCGATTTCACCAATGCCCTGAATGTTCAGGGTTTCTTGATTCCAGCACTCTCCACCCGTCGCGTAGAATCGGAGATGGATCTAAGGGATGGACAGAGTTTCGCGATTGCCGGCCTCGTAGATAACCGTGACACGGAGCAGCTCTCGAAGATTCCGTTCATCGGCGATGTACCCGTTCTTGGCAAGCTGTTTACAAGCCGCAGTATCAACAAAACCAGAGACGAGCTGCTCGTTATGGTGACGCCGCGAGTGGTGCAGCCGATACTGCCGCAGCAAAAGAAGCCTGAGCTGTTTTTCCCGAAGCCATTCCTGACGCCAACGCCCAGTGCGACAGAACAGCCGAAAACGCCAGGCCAGAAGTAAAGGGGACCTATAGCGAGATGAAGAGCGACCTGAGGCCAATTAGAAGGGCGGCAGAATTATGGTGACCACCGCAATCGCGAGCGCCGATCGAGACGGCTCTGCGCAGCTTCTCGCCTGCCTGCAGCAGACGGGCCTGGTCAGCTCCGTCAAGCAGTGGACGATTCCGATGGAAAAGTTGCCGGATGCGAGCGAAGGAATTCCCGACGTCGTATTTCTCGATCTCAGCCGGGATTCGGAGCCGTTTTTTGTTTTTGGTGCGCACCTTCGACGATTGCGTCCCGCGGTGCGTTTGATCGCCTGCTCGAGCACAGCTCCCAACCAACAAACTCTTCTCGAAGCCATGCGCTGCGGCGTGCAGGATTTCATCAATAAGCCAGTGACGCCGGAAGCCCTGAAAGATGTCCTCACGCGCTTTCGCGCCGAAGGGCAAGCCACTGAACGCAAGGCGGCCGAGAAGACGATTATTGTGATGGGCTCGAAAGGCGGCGTCGGCACCACCACCGTCGCCGTGAATTTGGGCGTCCAGCTGTCCACGTACGCGCGAAAGCACGTAGTGCTGCTTGATTTTGCGCGGCCTTTGGGCAATGTGCATCTTCTTCTCGATCTGCATCCGCGCTTCGTGGTCCGCGACGCGGTGGAAAATTTGGATCGGCTGGACAGCCACTTCTTCAGCGGGCTCCTGACGGCACATAAAACAAAGCTCGAAATCCTGGGCGGCGCAACCCAACTCGAAGAATGGCAAAACATCAAGCTCGGCCCCCTCGAGCGAGTAATGAACGTAGCGCAGGCAAGCAGCGACGTGGTGCTCGTCGATGTCGGCTCGCAGTTTTCATCGGAATGGAATCCGATGTTTCAGAGCGCGCGGATGATTCTGGTGGTCGCGGAAGCGAACGTGCCGGCGCTTTGGACTCTCGAACGGCGTCTGCTGGCCATGGCGGGAATTGGAATTGAGCCTGAACGCGTTCGTGTGGTGATCAATCGCTGGCACAAGGGTGACGAGGAAGCGCTGAAGAGCATCGAGAAAAGCATCAAGCGGCCGATCTTTGCCTGTCTTCCCAATGACTATCGAAAGGCCAGCATGGCCGTGAATTTGGGAATGCCGCTCATGGAAAATCACAACAATGTTCTGACGAACCGCTACCGGCAGCTCGCAGCGCAGTTGGCTGGAATGGAACAGAGTACCGCGAAGAAAGCCGGCCTGGGCGGATTTCTGTTTCCGACGAAGAGGTAAGAACGAATGTCGTCCGGCACGCTTCCAACCAGAAAGACCGATTACTCCGCCGTCAAAGCGGCGATTCATCGCAAGCTGATCCAGAAATTGAATCTGGATCGCATCGGTGAAATCAAACGCGAAGACGTCCGCCGGGAAGTGGCGCAGATTTTGGAAGGGCTCGTCGTCGGCGAATCGACGCCGATGAACCTCCAGGAGCGCGAGCGGCTTTCGCTGGAAATTCTTGACGAAGTATTTGGGCTGGGTCCTTTGGAGCCGCTTCTCGCCGACCCGACCGTTTCCGACATTCTCGTGAACACCTACAAACGAGTCTATGTCGAGCGCAAAGGCATTCTGGAATTGACCAGCGTGCAGTTCCGGGACGATGCCCACTTGATGGGCATTATCGACCGAATCGTTTCTGCAATCGGCCGCCGCGTGGATGAATCATCGCCGATGGTGGATGCGCGGTTGGCAGATGGCTCGCGCGTCAACGCCATCATCCCTCCGCTCGCCGTGGACGGCCCCTGCATGTCCATCCGCCGATTCGGCCGCGATCGGCTGAACTCACAGGACCTTCTGGCCAACAAGACGCTGACCCCCGCAATGCTGGAGCTGCTTCAGGGCTGCGTGAAGGCGCGGTTGAACATCGTGATCTCCGGCGGCACCGGCGCCGGCAAGACCACGTTCCTCAACGTCTTGTCGTCTTACATCTCCAATCGCGAACGGATTGTAACCATCGAAGACGCGGCCGAATTGCAGCTTCACCAGGAGCACGTGGTTCGGTTGGAAACCAGGCCCCCCAATATCGAAGGCAAAGGTTCGGTGCAGCAGCGCCAACTCGTTATCAACTCCCTGCGTATGCGCCCGGACCGCATCATCGTTGGTGAGGTGCGCGGCGAAGAAGCGCTCGACATGTTGCAGGCCATGAATACCGGTCACGACGGTTCGCTCGCTACGATTCACGCCAATTCTCCTCGTGACGCGCTGAGCCGCCTTGAAACCATGGTCGCCATGGGCAGTTTGAATATTCCCGACAACGCAATCCGCAGGCAGATTGCGTCCGCCGTTGATGTCGTCGTGCAAGTGAGCCGCTTGAGCGATGGCACTCGAAAAGTTGTGAGCCTCGCCGAAATCACTGGCATGGAAGGCGAAGTGGTCACCATGCAGGACATCTTCGTATACCGCAAGCGCGGCATACGCGACTCCGGTGAAGTGCTGGGCGAATTTATTCCCACTGGCATACGCCCGAAGTTTGCGGAGCGCCTGGCCGTCACAGGCATTCAGCTCCCGGTATCCATGTTTGAAGTTCCCAGGAGCTATTGAGGACTCGCGATGGCCCCTTTACTCGCACTCCTGACATTTGCCGTTGTATGCGGGATCGTCCTCTCGCTCTGGATGCTGGCCAGCGGAGAGGATCGGCCGAGCGTCGTCCGCCGTCGCATGAGTGCCGTGCGTAAGGCGGACAACCGCACCGCCGAAGCTTCGCCGGATTTGTTTCTCATTCGAGACGAAATGCTCAGCAGCGTTCCTATGCTGCATCGCATCATGACGCAGTTTTCATGGCCCGCCCGGCTTCAGCAAACGATCGAGCAGGCTGGCATGACGATCAAGCCTGCCAAAGTGCTCCTGCTCAGCGGCGTTCTTGGCTTTGCAACGTTTCTGATCGCCGCCCACTTTTTTCACAGTCTTTTGCTTTCTGCACTTGCAGGGATAATGCTGGCTCTCATTCCTTATTCAGTGATTTCATTTACTCGCGCTCGCCGCATGCGGCAATTCGAAGAAAAATTCCCCGAAGCGTTGGACCTTTTGGGACGCGCCGTTCGCGCCGGCCACGCATTCACCACCGGCCTCGAAATGATCTCAATGGAATCTTCCGAGCCGGTCGCATCCGAATTTCGCAAGACATTCGAAGAGCAAAATTTCGGATTGCCCCTGCGCGACGTCCTCATAAATCTCACCGAGCGCGTCCCTCTGATGGACGTGCGCTTTTTCGTCACCGCGCTGCTGGTGCAAAAAGAAACGGGCGGCAACCTAGCGGAAATTCTCGACGAGCTTTCCCGCGTGATTCGCGAGCGTTTCCGAATTTATCGCGAAGTCCGCGTGCGCACCGCACAGGGACGGTTAACCGCAATGGTTCTCATCGCCATGCCGCCTTCGATGATGGCTCTGCTGGCACTGATGAATCCGAGCTACATGAGGATCTTGTTCACCGATCCAGTCGGCCCCACTTTGCTTGCGGCCGCCGCGGCCATGCAGGTTCTCGGCTCAATAATTATCTGGAGAATTATTCATATCGACGTCTGATTCAAATTCTGGAGACTTTGATGGTTTGGGTCATCACTAGCGCAACGTTCCTGGCCACGGTAGGAATTCTCGTGGCGCTCGTTTTCGCTTTCTCGCCTTCCGACCAGAAAGTGGCGGGAAGGCTCGAGCGCCTCCTCGATGCCTCGGCAATCGCCGAACGCAGCAAGCCGCCGGCTAGAAAAACGGAATGGTTCAAAGACGGTCTTGCCTCCATCGGCAAACTTGTTCCGTCCGGCTCGAGCCAGGTCTCGCGAACTCAGCTCTTGATGATTCGCGCCGGCTACCGTAGCGCCGACGCGATGCTCGCCATGCGCGGCATGAAAATACTTCTTCCCGTTGTGCTGCTTGCCGCCGTCATACTCACCGGCGTCTACCGCTACAACCCGACCTTCATCATCGGAGCCGCCGCCGTTCTCGGTTTTCTGCTTCCGGATATGTGGCTCACCTCGCGAGTACGCGCGCGTCAGCACCGCCTGCGAATGGGTCTGCCGGATGCCCTCGATCTCCTGGTGATCTGCGTGGAAGTCGGACTCGGTCTCGATCAAGCCCTGCTTCGCGTCGCGCAGGAAATGCAGGTGGCGCATCCGGAGTTGAGCGAGGAGCTTCAACTCGTGAACCTCGAAATGCGTGTGGGCAAAAGCCGCATCGAAGCTTTGCGCTCGCTTTCCAAGCGCACCGGCCTCGACGATGTGAAGGCGCTCGTCGCCATGCTCGTGCAGACCGAACGCTTCGGTACCAGCGTTGCTCAATCGCTCCGCGTACATTCCGACGATTTGCGCACGCGGCGCCGTCAGCGTGCCGAAGAAATGAGCGCTAAAACGACAGTGAAAATGGTTCCGGCGCTGGTGCTGTTTATTTTTCCGGCGCTGCTCGTAGTGGTCCTGGGCCCTGCGGTTCTCACTTTCATGCGCCAGTTCGCGCACTAAAGCAAGAATCGCAACGCGGCGCGCTAGGCGCGCGTCGTGAAAATCAAAACCTGACTGGGAGGGGTAGCTGAAATGGACAACGTAACACTGATACGAATCGTAGCAGGAGCGCTGGCAGTCGTGGTCCTGTTCATCATCATCTGGCGGCGCCGTAGAAATATCGAGGAGTAGATGCACGTCAGTTCAAGAGCTCAAATTCGGGAAGATGGGATCCGCGATGGCCAATCATAAAAACGGCCGTGCCGTAGCCGTGTATAACAAAACGCGCGAAACATTTGTCGCCACCGAAGCCTCCGTGGCCGACAGCTATTTCCGCCGCTTGATCGGATTGCTCGGCAAGACGCAACGCTGGGCGCGACTCGGTTGCGGCCTGTGGATCGTCCCGTCTCGCGGTGTGCACACGATCGGCATGATGTTCCCGATCGACCTGATTTTCCTGAGCAAGGAAAAAGAAGTCGTGCACATCGAGGAGTACGTGCGCCCCTTCCGCATTTCGCGCGTATCCCTCAAAGCCAGCAGCGTGCTGGAGCTTCCGCCCCACACGATTTATCGCACCGGCACCAAAGTGGGAGACCGCTTCGAGATTTCAACCCTGCGCGCCGCCAGTTAGCGTGGTCGCGACGCAGTCTCAGGCAGAGGTTCTAGTTGATATAGATCCTTGTGAGGACAGTTAGAGGAATGAAGCAGAATCGTAGGACGAATCAACGCGGCTCGGTGATGGTCGAGATGGCACTCGTGCTGCCGGTGCTTCTATTGCTGATCATCGGGGGTATCGATCTCGACCTCATGGTCACTGCGAAGTCGGCATTGAATTACGTGACAAGCGAAACCGCTCGTTGCATGACGCAGAATGCAAGCTGCCCTTCAAACTACGCGCAAACTCAGGCGGGGAATCTTGGTCTCAATGCCGCCAAGATTACGGCAAGTTCTGTTCCGTCCACGCCTTGCCCGGCTCTAACCGCGTTTCCTCCACCCAACCCCCCGTGCACTGTGACTGTGACCGTAAATTACGCGTGGACACCCATCTCACCCTTCCTCCGCGCCGCAACTCTAACCAGTGTCGCCACTTCTGTCCAATAGCCACCGTGATTTGTCGAATTCGATAATTTGTTGCGTATAATGCAGTCCGCTCGATGCGACAAGCAAACGCGGGAGAGTCCGCATGAACGACAATATATTGATCGCGTTTAGCAAGGCGCTGGCCTCCGGCGCAATACGAGTCGTCGATCTAAGCCAACCCCTCGACGCTGCCACCGCCACAATCCAGCTCCCGCCTGAATTCGGCAAGACCTGGCCCTTCCGCCTCGAAGAAATTTCGAAATACGACAGTCGCGGCCCCGCCTGGTATTGGAATAATTTCTCCTGCGGCGAACACACCGGCACGCATTTCGACGCCCCGATCCACTGGGTCACGGGCAAGGACTACCCCAACAACGCCGCCGACAATATTCCGGTAGCGAAATTCTTCGCCCCCGCCAACGTCATCGACGTTTCGCGCGAAGTCGCCAAAGATCCCGATTTTCTGCTCACGCCGCAGCACGTGGAAATGTGGGAAACCACACACGGCCGCATCGAAGCCGGCTCCTGGGTCCTGATGCGCACCGACTGGTCGAAGCGCAAAGACGCCGCCTCATTCCTCAATATCAAAGAAGATGGCTCGCACGTCCCCGGCCCCCATCCCGATCTCGTTCCGTTTCTCGCCAAAGAACGCGACGTAATCGGCTGGGGCTCAGAAGGCGTCGGCACCGACGCAGGCCAGGCCTTCAAATTCAACCCCCCATTTCCATGCCACACCATCATGCACGGCAGCAATAAATTCGGCCTCGCAAGCCTGATGAACCTCGATCAACTCCCCCCAAAAGGCGCCATCCTGATCACGCCCCCACTCAAAATCGTCCGAGGCTCAGGCAGCCCCTGCCGTGTCCTCGCCCTGGTCGCTGGCTAAGGTTGCCTCAACGCAACCACGTGCTTGACACTCACATTCCTGCCTCCTACCCTTAACATATGGAAGTTGACCTTACACCCGACCAGAAGGCGTTTGTTCGTCGAGCCATCGAGAGCGGTCGGTTCCGGCACGAAGAAGATGCGGTGAAGGAAGCGCTTGCCCTCTGGGAAGAACGCGAGCGCACTCGCGCCGAAATTTTGATCGCCGTGGATGAGGCCGAAGCCTCTTTGGCTCGCGGCGAGGCACGTGCGATCACGCACGAATCTATGCGCGAACTTGCGGAGGACATAAAGCGGCGCGGCCGTGCCCGCCTCGCTGTTGAGCCACAGCCGCCTCGCTGATGGGGCACATTCGCAGCCCGCAAGCAGATTCCGACCTTGACGGTATTTGGTATTACGTCGCTTCCGAGAGCGCGAGCATCCAGATTGCAGACCGCCTGATTGATTCAATTACAGATCGATTTTTCCTGATTGCCAATTATCCCAATATCGGTCGCCGCCGAGACGACGATCTGCGCCCTGGCCTCCGCAGCTTTCCTGTGGGTGAGTACATCATCATCTACCGTCTCCAGGACGAAGATGTGCTGATTCTTCGCGTCTTGCGCGGCAGTCGGAACATTCAAGCGCTCTTTGCATACTAGTCGGTCAAGAGGCCGGATGCGATGGCCCTCGCCCCGGGACATCTGCGCTACCGCTATTTAGGTGTAAAATTCTTAGAGTGACTTATCATCGCCACTTCTAGGCGACGGCAAACAGGACCCGACAAATGGCGGAGCGTTTCTTCAAAAAAGAAGTCCAAAAACTCTACCTAGGCCAAGGCCAAGAATTTCGCGGCGAAGGCATCCTCGCCGTCACAAAAGCCCTCCTGCAATCCGGTGTCTCCTATGTCGCCGGCTATCAGGGCGCTCCAATTTCGCACCTCATGGACGTGCTCACCGACGCCAACGACATCCTCGAAGAACTCGGCGTCCACTTCGAGCACAGCGCTTCCGAAGCCACCGCCGCCGCCACTCTCGCCGCTTCCGTCAACTATCCCCTGCGCGGCGCCGTCACCTTCAAATCCACAGTCGGTACCAATGTCGCCTCCGACGCTCTCGCGAATCTAGCCTCCGGCGGCGTTACCGGCGGCGCGCTCATCATCGTCGGCGAAGATTATGGCGACGGCTCCAGCATCATGCAGGAGCGCTCGCACGCATTCGCCATGAAATCGCAGATGTGGCTGCTCGATCCGCGCCCGAACCTTCCGTCCATCGTTCGCGCAGTCGAGCAGGGATTCGAGCTGTCCGAAGCAACGCACACTCCAGCGATGCTCGAATTGCGCATCCGCGCCTGCCACGTCCACGGCCGCTTCATCGCCAAGGACAATGTCCGCCCAAAGTTCACCCTGAAAGATGCGATGGAAAATCCCGTTCGCGACGTCAGCCGCATCGTCCTCCCCCCCGCGAGCTTCCAGCACGAGCAGGAGAAAATCCATCAGCGCTGGCCCGCCGCACAGAAATACATCCACGAAAAGGGACTGAACGAAATTTTTGCAGAAGGCGCGCAGGATTTCGGAATCATCCTGCAAGGCGGCATGTACAACACCACAATCCGCTGCCTCGAATTGCTGGGCCTCTCCAACGCATTCGGCGATAGCAAAATCCCGCACTACGTGTTGAACGTCACCTACCCGCTGATCGAAGAAGAAATCAAAAGCTTCTGCCTCGGCAAGTGCGCGGTACTTGTCGTTGAGGAAGGCCAGCCCGATTTCATCGAGCAAAATATCAATTCGATTTTGCGCAAGGCCGACATTCAAACGAAAGTTCATGGCAAAGACGTCCTGCCGATGGCAGGTGAATACACCGCGGCCGCCGTCACCAAGGGCGTCCTGAAATTTGTCGAGATGTACGCGCCGCAATTGATTGACCGCCAGAATCTTCCCACCGTTGCGCGCCCGGCCATCGAAAAGCCGCAAGCCATAAAAATCGTCGACAACGAAATTCACCCGCGCCCACCCTCATTCTGCACGGGTTGCCCCGAGCGACCAATTTTCTCCGCGCTGAAGTTGGCCGAACGCAAGCTCGGCCCCCATCACGTCAGCGCTGATATCGGCTGTCATCTCTTTTCGATCCTGCCGCCGTTCAATATCGGCGCCACCACCATGGGTTACGGACTCGGCTGGGCAGGCGCCGCCGCGTTCAACACCAAAGAAACCAACAAGCGCACGATCAGCTTCATGGGCGATGGCGGTTTCTGGCACAACGGCCTCACCAGCGGCGTAGGCAACGCGGTCTTCAATCAAAGCGATAGTCTGCTCGTGGTTGTCGACAACAGCTACACAGCGGCAACCGGTGGCCAGGATATTTTGTCGTCTGCCGCGAGCAATCCGATTCGAACGACGAAGCTCTCGATCGCGGACGCTGTCCGTGGAGTAGGCGTGAAATGGGTGCGCACCATCACTCGCACCTACGACGTCGCCAAAATGCGCGACACCTTTATCGAAGCCCTTACCACGAAAGAGCGCGGACCCAAAGTGATCGTCGCCCAAAGCGAATGCACCCTCAACAAACAGCGTCGTGTAAAGCCTCTGATGGCGAAAATGGCCAAGGAAGGGAAGCGCGTGGTTCGCGAAAGGTTCGGCGTAGATGCGGACACCTGCACCGGCGATCATTCCTGCATTCGCTTGTCCGGTTGCCCTTCGCTCACCATCAAACCGAATCAGGATCCATTGCGAAAAGATCCAGTAGCGACGGTTCTCGATAGCTGCTCGGGATGCGGCTTGTGCGGCGAGGTTTCGCACGCAGCCGTTCTGTGCCCGTCATTTTTCCGCGCGGAAGTGATTACCAATCCGAATTCGTGGGATCGCGCGAAGTCGAAAGTTCGTCGCGCCGTGATTGGATTTTTGCAGAATCGCATCGAACGCCGTCTCGCCGGTATCCATGCCTGACGTGGACGCGAGGCTTTGATGGCGAAAGGCGCGGCCGCTCCGCCTGCATCGCTCCATACCCGAACTCCCAAAGCGATTACGATTGCAATTCTCGCGATGGGAGGAGAAGGCGGCGGTGTACTCGCGGATTGGATCGTAGATCTCGCCGAACATTCCGGCTATCGCGCGCAGACCACCTCAGTGCCCGGAGTCGCGCAGCGAACCGGCTCAACGATCTACTATCTGGAAATTTTCCCGGAGGAGGAGGTCCAGGCGGCCTGCAAAGAACCCATCCTGGCGCTGATGCCGGTCCCCGGAGAAGTTGATATCGTGCTCGCATCGGAATTGATGGAAGCCGGCCGCGCAATCCAGCGTGGCCTCGTGACGCCCGATCGAACCACCTTGATCGCCTCGACGAATCGCGTCTATTCCATGACCGAAAAGACCGCGATCACCGATGGCCGCGTGGATTCCGCGAAGGTCATTGAAGCAAGCGGCGCGGCGGCGAAAACCTTCATCCACGGCGATTTCGCGCGGATCGCGGAAGACGCCCGCAGTGTAATCAGTGCTTCGCTTTTCGGCGCTCTCGCCGCAACCGCCGCATTGCCGTTCCGTCGCGAACAATTCGAGGACGCGATTCGCAAGGGCGGAGTAGGTGTCGAGAGCAGCCTGGCAGCTTTTGACGCCGGATTTCGCGTGGCAACAGATCGGGCCTCAAGCGCGATCGGCAAAACGGAGCCTGCGAAGGGTGAAGTCGGCCCGCGTCTTCAGCCGCTTGCCGCGAAAATAGAAAACGAGTTTCAGGCGCCAACCCACGAAATTCTGTTGGCAGGGGTCGAGCGTCTCGCGGATTATCAGGACGTACCATACGCCGCGGACTATCTGAAGCGCCTTGAAGCGATTCGAGACACAGATGCGAAACTCGGTCGCGCCGATTTTGCATTACTAAGTGAGACAGCGCGCTACTTGGCTCTCTGGATGTCCTACGAAGACGCGCCGCGCGTGGCGGATCTGAAAATCCGGCGCACCCGCTTCGATCGCGTCCAGCAGGACGCACGCGTCGATCCGTCCCAGATGCTCCAAATCAAAGAGTTCTTGCATCCGCGCGTCCAGGAAATTGCAGACATGGTTCCCGCTCCGCTTGGTCGCCTGCTGCTCCGCTCCAACCTGATGCGGCGGCTAACCGAAGCGATAACGGGCAACGGAAAAATCGTCGAAACAACCTCGCTCGGCGGATACTTGCAACTCTATATGGTCGCAAGCATGCGCCGGTGGCGCCGAAAATCACTGCGGTTCAAGAAAGAAGAGAAAGCCATCGCCGACTGGCTCGCGCTAATCACGCGGATCGCCCCGGAAGATTACACGCTCGCTCTAGAGATTGCCGAATGCCCGCGCATGGTAAAGGGTTATGGCGACACCCACGCGCAAGGCGAAAAAAACTACGAAGCCATCATGGCCGCATTGCCGGCGTTGCGCGGCAAAGCCAACGCTGCGCTGCAGCTGAAAAAGCTTCGCGAGGCCGCTCTGGCCGACGACACGGGCGAAAAATTAACTTGCGCGCTCGCCGATGAGGGAGCGAGTCAACCGGCCGGCACACGGGTCAATGGCCGGGTATGACAGGCCAATTGTTCCGATTAGATTTTTGAGTTCTAATCGGAACAATCGGAATATTAGGATTCGGCTTAAGTGCTTTAAAAGCAGTCAGATACAAATTTCTAATAGGAACAAATACGGCTTTTGGGCGCGCAGCATGCTTCGTGAGAAGAGAAGAATGGGTGCCGTGAGAGCCGTGATTTGTTCGCATTTTGAGAGACAAGTAATCGCACTGGGAGACAAGTAATGAGGATCGTTTGCCTCGGAGGCGGCCCCGCCGGCCTCTACTTTTCAATTCTCGCCAAGAAGGCCAATCCTTCCTGGGACATCACAGTCGTTGAACGCAATCGCCCCGACGATACCTTCGGCTGGGGCGTCGTCTTTTCCGACAAGACGATGGACGGATTCAAAGACGTCGACCCGGAAACCCACTCCGAGATCACGCGCGCCTTCCGCCACTGGGACGACATCGATGTTTTCTTCAAAGGACAAAAAGTAACTTCCGGCGGCCACGGTTTCTGCGGAATCGGCCGAATCAAGTTGCTGCAAATTCTTCAGAAGCGTGCCGCGGGCCTCGGTGCAAAGTTGATTTTTCAGACCGAGATCACGGACCCCGACTCTTATGCCGCCGATTACGATCTGGTGATTGCGTCCGACGGTGGTTCCTCCATCACCCGGCGCAAGTACGAAAGTATTTTCAAGCCCAATATTCAGCCGCGCCAGAACCGCTTTATCTGGCTGGGCAGCAAGAAGAAACTCGACGCGTTTACATTCGATTTTGCGAATACGGAATGGGGCTGGTTCAATTTGCATGCGTATCGTTTCGATGCGGATTGGTCCACGTTCATCGTCGAGACGCCGGAGAAGAATTGGTTGAAAGCCGGCATCGACAAAATGGAGCAGGAAGAATCGATCGCGCTCTGCGAAAAGCTATTTGCGGACCGGCTCGACGGAAACGCGTTGATCTCGAACGCGAAGCACTTGAAGGGCTCAGCCGTGTGGCTGAAATTCAATCGCGTGCTGTGCGAAAAATGGTTCCACAAAAATATCGTGCTAATCGGCGACGCCGCGCACACCGCGCATTTCAGCATCGGCTCGGGAACAAAACTGGCGATGGAGGATGCCATCGCGCTCACGCGGGTGCTTTCACATCACGATGGTGACGTGACCAGCGCGCTGCAGAAATATCAGGAAGAGCGCGAAATCGAAGCGCTGAAATTGCAAAGCGCGGCGCGGAATCGGATGGAATGGTTCGAGCAGGTGGAACGCTACGTTCACCTCGACCCGGAGCAGTTCACCTACAGCCTGCTGACGGGCAGCCAGCGCATCGGGCACGAAAATCTGAAGCTGCGCGATTCTGGTTACGTCGAGAAAGTTGAGAACTGGTTCGCCGCGCGCAGCGGCGTCGATCACGCCGTTCCGCCGATGTTCACGCCGTTCAAAGTTCGCGGATTGTCGCTGAAAAATCGAGTGATCGTCTCGCCGATGGCTGTGTACATGGCCGAGGACGGCGTGCCGAACGACTTTCACCTTGTTCACATGGGCTCGCGTGCGATGGGCGGCGCGGCGATGGTTTTCACGGAGATGACGTGCGTTTCACCCGACGCGCGAATCACGCCTGCATGCCTCGGAATGTGGAACGATGCGCAGCGCGACGCCTGGAAGCGAGTCGTGAATTACGTTCATAGCTATTCGGATGCGAAGATCGCTTTGCAGCTTGGACATTCGGGGCGCAAGGGTTCGACGCGGCGCGGCTGGGAAGGAATCGACCAGCCGCTTCCGTCGGACAATTGGCCGCTCGTTTCCGCGTCAGCGCTGCAATACATTGCCGGCATTTCGCAGTTTCCGCGCGAAGCCACTCGCGCGGATATGGATCGCATCAAGGCCGATTTCGTCTCGGCGGCCGAGCGCGGGGTTGCTGCGGGATTTGATTGGCTGGAATTTCACTGCGCGCATGGCTATTTGATGTCGAGCTTCATTTCGCCGCTCACCAATCTGCGCAAAGACGAATACGGCGGGTCGCTCGAGAATCGCTGCCGGTACCCGCTTGAAGTTTTCAAGGCGATGCGCGCTGTGTGGCCGCAGGACAAGCCGATGAGCGTGCGCATTTCCGCGCACGACTGGGTTCCCGGCGGGATTACGCCGGAGGATTCGGCGATCGTGGCGCGGCTTTTCAAATGCGCGGACGCGGATATGATCGATTGTTCGTCGGGGCAAGTGAGCAAGGAAGAGCGGCCCGTCTATGGCCGGATGTTCCAGGTGCCTTTCTCGGATCGCATTCGCAACGAAGTAGGGATTCCGACGATCGCGGTGGGGAATATTTTCGAGGGCGATCACGTCAACACGATTATTGCCGCCGGCCGGGCCGATCTCTGCGCGGTGGCGCGTCCGCATCTGGCCGATCCTGCGTGGACTCTGCATGAGGCAGCCAAGCAGGGTTACACAGATATGTGGTGGCCTGACCCGTATTTGAATGGCAAAGAACAGCTCGAAAGAAATCTCGCTCGAGCGGCGCTCTTGAGGCTACAGGTGTGACCGACGCTTCGTGCGGCCTGAGTTCGCAGCTTCTGTCCGGAAAACATGCGCTCGTCACGGGCGGCTCGCGCGGTATCGGCGCAGCCGTCGTGGAAATATTGCTCGCGCATGGCGCGGGCGTCACGAGCGTGAGCCGCACAGGCGCGCCGCCGAAAGAATCTGCCGCTTCGGAATCGCGCGATGCATTTCAACACGTTACTACCGACGTCACCGATCCGGAATCCGTGGCCAAAGCATTTGAGTCGGCGCGCGCACGTTTTGGTGAAATCGCAATTCTGGTGAACAATGCCGGACAAGCCGCATCGGCTCCGTTTTTGAAAACGGACGCCGCGCTCTGGCGCAAAATGATGGCGGTCAATCTCGACGGAACATTTCATTGCACACAAGCCGCTCTCGCAGGCATGCTTGCCGCTGGCTGGGGACGAATCATCAACATCGCGAGCACGGCCGGCTTGACCGGGTACGGATATGTGACGGCATATTGCGCGGCGAAGCATGGCGTGATCCGCTTGACGCGCGCGCTCGCGGTTGAGGTGGCGACGAAAGGCGTGACGGTGAACGCGGTGTGCCCTGGGTTCACGGATACTGACATCGTAAAAGAAGCGGTCGCGAACATTGTCGCGAAGACGGGGCGCACGGCGGAACAAGCGCAGGCGGAACTGGCGTCGCGAAATCCGCAGAAGAGATTGGTGCGACCTGAAGAAGTTGCAAATGCAGTGGCATGGCTTTGCCTGCCGGGAAGCGAAGCGATCACGGGGCAGGCGATTGCTGTAGCCGGCGGGGAAGTGATGTAGTGGTGTTAGCGAAAAAGCATCGGAGAGCGTGATGCGACATCTGCCGGGCGAGCCACACGAGCTGCCGGGAAACCGGACCAATCTCGCGAAATATTCAGCGCGAAATTTTCAATTTGAAGTTTCGCGCACCGTGGCCACCATCACGCTGAACCGTCCCGAGCGAAAAAATCCGCTGACGTTCGAGTCGTATGCCGAGTTGCGGGATCTTTTTCGCGGGATGGCGCATGCGGATGATGTGAAGGTGGTGGTGCTGAACGGTGCGGGAGAAAACTTCTGCTCGGGCGGCGACGTGCATGAAATCATCGGGCCGCTCACCAAACTGGATATGCCGGGCCTTCTGGCGTTCACGCAGATGACGGGCGATCTGGTGAAGGCGATGCGGGCATGTCCGCAGCCGATCGTGGCGGCGATTGACGGAATTTGCGTAGGAGCCGGAGCGATTCTGGCGCTGGCGTCGGACATTCGATTCGGGACGGCGCGGAGCAAAACGGCTTTTCTTTTTACGCGTGTTGGACTGGCCGGATGCGACATGGGGGCGTGTGCGATGCTTCCGCGAGTGATTGGGCAGGGGCGCGCGGCTGAACTTCTTTATACGGGGCGCAACCTGTCCGGCGACGAGGCCGAGCGCTGGGGATTTTTCAATCGCCTGTGCGCGCCGGAAGCGTTGTTGAAGGAGGCGCAGGCGCAGGCGGCTGAGTTGGCTGCCGGTCCCACGTTCGCGCACGGGATGACGAAGAAAATGCTGCATCAAGAATGGGATATGGGCGTGGATGAGGCGATTGATGCGGAGGCGCAGGCACAAGCGATCTGCATGGCGACCAACGATTTTCATCGCGCCTATCACGCGTTTGTCGCGAAGCAGAAGCCCGAGTTCAAGGGAGATTGAGAATGGCGGACACTAGCTTTCTCGATTGGCCCTTTTTCGAGGAGCGCCACCGAAAAACGGCGAAGGATTTGGAAGCCTGGGCTTCCGCGCACCTAACTGCAAGCCATGATGCAAATATCGACGAGGCTTGCCAAAAACTCGTGCGAGAGCTGGGCAGCGGCGGCTGGTTGAAGTATGCGATTGGCGGCACCGCGTATGGCGCGGCCGCGGAAAACATCGATACGCGCGCGCTTTGCATCATTCGCGAGACGCTTGCGCGCCATTCCGGACTCGCGGACTTTGCATTCGCGATGCAGGGTCTAGGTTCGGGCGCAATCACACTCTTTGGCACCGAAACTCAAAAGCAAAAATATCTAACGCGTGTGGCGAGCGGAACTTCTATCGCAGCGTTTGCTTTGTCGGAACCCGAAGCAGGCTCGGACGCGGCAGCGATGCAGTGTGAAGCAACGCTTCGCGGCGATTCCTACGAGTTGAATGGCGAAAAGACCTTTATCTCGAATGGCGGGATCGCTGATTTCTACGTTCTTTTTGCGCGCACGGGTGAATCGGCGGGATCGCGGGGAATCAGCGCATTTGTTGTTGACGCGAAAACGCCGGGATTGGAAATTGCGGAAAGAATTCAGGTGATGGCGCCGCATCCGTTGGCGCGTTTGAAATTCACGAATTGCCGGGTGGCGGTTTCTCAGCGGCTGGGCGAGCCGGAGCAAGGTTTCAAAGTGGCGATGGCTACGTTGGATGTGTTTCGCACTTCGGTGGCTGCCGCGGCAATTGGATTCGCGCGCCGGGCGCTCGACGAAGGTTTGCGGCGCGCGACTTCGCGCAAAATGTTCGGGCAAATGCTGGCGGATTTTCAGTTGACGCAAGCAAAGCTCGCTGAGATGGCAACCGGAATTGACGCCGGTGCACTGCTTACCTATCGTGCTGCGTGGCTGCGCGACCAAGGGCAGAACGTGACGGTGGCGGCGGCGATGGCGAAAATGACCGCGACGGAGACTGCGCAGAAGGTGATCGATGCTGCGGTGCAGATATTTGGCGGCCAGGGCGTGGTGAGCGAAGAGCCGGTAGAGCGTCTCTATCGGGAGATTCGGCCACTCAGAATTTATGAGGGCGCGACGGAAGTGCAGCAGTTAATCATCGCGCGCGGAATCATCAAGCGGTTTCAGGAGAGCGAACTTTCGCATGGGCAAGTGAAAGGCACCGAAGCCACCCATCTTGCTGGAGGCCGCAAAGCATGAAGATTCTGCAGCCGCCGTCGTGGGCTCGCCCGAGAGGTTTCTCGAACGGAATCGCCGCGAAAGGCGAGATGATTTTTGTGAGCGGGATGGTTGGCTGGGACGCGGAAGGGAAGTTCGTATCGAACGAGTTCGTGGGGCAGGCGCGGCAGGCCCTGAAAAATATTATTGAGATTCTGGCCGAAGCAAAAGCAAAGCCCGAACACATCACGCGCATGACCTGGTACGTAGTCGACAAGAAAGAATATCTCGCTGGGTCAAAAGAACTGGGCGCCGCATATCGCGAAATTATCGGCCCGCACTACCCGGCGATGACGGCTGTGCAGGTGACGGCGTTGATTGAGGACCAAGCGAGAGTCGAGATCGAAGTGACCGCAGTAATTCCGGATTGAAACTTAGCGCTCACGAGCGTGACACGCTGTTCCTCTCTACTCCGTCCCACTCAAAGGCAAATTCAAAGGCGCCGGCCGGAGGCCAGCGGTACAAAAGGCCATAACCCGTAAACTCCCGGTTACAAGTCGTGTAAGTTCCTATCCTGAAGTGATTTGCGCTACTCCTTCGGATGTCGTAAGGTAGGCCACGATTTGGGGCGGCCTGCTATCGGGTGCGGCAGGTCTAATTTGGGGGGTGGCTATGAATTTGTTCCGATTGTCTGTCTGCTTTGCCGTGCTGGTGTGTCTATTTTCGCTTGAAAGGCCTGTGCGCGGGCAAACTGTGACTGCGTCTCTGCAAGGGCAAGTGCTCGATGCCAGCGGCGGCGGCGTGGCGAAGGCAAAGGTCTCGGCAGTAAACACGGAAACAGCATTTTCGCGTTCGACGGAAAGCGACTCAAGCGGCGAATACAGTCTTCCAGCGATGCCCCCCGGTCGTTACACAGTGTCCGCCCAACTAGCCGGTTTCAAGACCGATACCGGAGAAATCAGCCTTCAAGTGGGACAGGTAGCCACTCTGAATTTCACGCTGGCGGTCGGGGCGGTAAACGAGAAGGTTGAGGTGCAGGCGCAGTCGGAGGTGACAGAACCCACGCGGACGCAGATCAGCGACGTGATCACGCAGAGCCAGATCCGCGATCTGCCGGTGAACGGACGCGAATTTATCGATTTTACTCTGCTAGCTCCCGGAGTGCAGATCGGCGATACGACTTCGGGCAGCACGGACGTGATCGTGGAACCGGTGACGAAGATCTCTTTCGCCGGACAAAATATTCACTTCAACTTCATAGCTGTGGATGGAGCGGACGATATTTCGACGGCCTCGGGAATTCAGCGCGGAACGCCGCCACAGGATTCCGTGCAGGAATTTCGAGTGATCAACACGGACTACACGACGGAATATGGCCGCGCTACAGCGGGCATCGTGAACATCATCACGAAGGGCGGAACGAATGACTGGCACGGCACGGCCTATGAGTATTTCCAGAACAACAACCTGGACGCGAAGAGCGTTCTTTCCGTGCCTGGTTTCGACGTGCTGCGGCAAAACCAGTTTGGCGCAGCGATTGGCGGACCGATTCGAAAGGACAAGACTTTTATTTATGCCAACTACGAAGGGCAGCGGCGAGCCGAATCCCCGACCTACAATTCGGTGGTACTGGCCAATATTGATGCGATCAACCAGGTGAAGACGCAGGTGTTCGGGCTTCCGGCGGAGAATTTGATCGTGCTGCGCGACGCCAATACCGATAACGGCTTCGTGCGTGTGGATCACAATTTCAACAGCAAGAACTATCTCTTTGCGCGGTATTTCATCAACGACGACCGGCTGACGAATCAATCGCCGCTGAACAACGGCTTTGATTTGCCCTCGGCGTTCAAGGACAACTACATTCGCGATCAATCGATTGCGGGCGGCTTGACATCCACTTTGACTCCTTCGTGGATTAATGAATTGCGGATGCAGTATGCGCACCGGAATTTTGATTTTCCGGTGGTTTCAACGCAGCCGCACCTGGAAGTTGCCAATACCTTTGCGGTGGGCGTGAATCGCGGCAATCCGGATATTTACACGGAGAGCCGCTTCGAGATCGTCGACAACGTGACGCACAACTTCGGGAATCATACGGTGAGTTTTGGCGGAAATTACGATCACGTGAACACCTACGAATCCTTTCCGCTCTTTTATCCCTTTGAAGCGGACTTTGCGAACCTGCCTGCGTTTCTGGGGACAGACGGCGCTGCGACCGGCTCGCCCGGATGCGTGGGAACACAATGCCCGGATCCGTTCGTCGTGTTTTTCGAGCGCTTTGACGCTACGACTACGCCGCCCTTCAACGATACGACTGTGACGGGAGGAACGGCCGTGTATCAAGGCGGCGCCATCTCGCAAGCGGTGCGAAAACAAGCTTCGGATACTCTGGTGCACACCTATGAAGGTCTTTTCGTTCAGGATAAGTGGCGGGCGACGCCGCGCTTAACTTTGAACGGGGGACTGCGGTGGGAGTTTGAGACCTGGCCTTCGGGTGTGCTCAACACGCAGTGGAATAATTTCGATCCGCGCGTCGGTCTGGCGTACAACCTCGGTACGAAGCGCAATGTGGTGTTCCGGGCGGGGTTTGGCTTGTTTCATGGAATCCAACCCTCACCGCTGCTGATGTGCCAGGCGCCGTCGTGCGGTGGTCAATCCACATTTCCGGGACGCCCATTCGAGAACAGTTTGAACTCGAAGACGGGCCTGTTCAGTTTTGCGAGTTCGCCATTTATTAATAACGCGGCACTGGGTGCGCTGTTGACGAGAGGCGAATTTCCGAATGGCGACACGACGGATGGCGTGAATCTTGATTGTCCGGGCGGAACGCTTGCCGGATGCGGTTTCCTACAAGATGCGACGATCGTGCGATTCAACCAGGACAGCAAAACGCCTTATGGAATACAGGCGAGCGCGTCGCTGGAATTTCAGCCGTTCAGGGATTCGGTGCTGAGCATTTCGGGGATTCATTTGCGCGGCGTGCATTTGGGCAGCTTTTACAATGTGAACCAGCCAGACCCGAGCGGGACGGTTCAAGTTTTCAATTCTGACGGGACGCCTGGCTGCAAGAATGTCTACTTCGACTTTACCTCGTCGATGACGCCGCCAACGGCGTGTCCGGACCGGTATCCTACGGGATTCGTGATTCCGGGGACGCCGCACATCAACGCGATTCCCGGGTTCCGCGATCCGCAGTACAGCGTGTTCTTTGAAGCGACATCGAAATGGGATTCGGTGTACGACGGGCTGCTAGTGAATTTCAACAAACGGCTGTCGCACAATTTTTCGGTGGAAGCGAGCTACACGTATGCGCACTCGATTGACGACGGACCGAATCCGAGCTTCGTGCTGATTCCGCAGGACAGCAACGGCGGAAATTTCCGCTCGGAGCGAGCGAACTCTGCGGATGACATCCGGCACCGGTTTGTTGCGAATGCGATTTTCACCAGCCCGGCGGAGAGTAAATATCTGCGGGATTTCACGTTCAGCACGGTTCTCACGTTCCAATCGCCGGATTGGTTCACGAAGTACGCGGGCTTTGACGCGAACGGCGATGTGTTCGGGAACAACGATCGGGTGGGTTCGGAGGCGCGGGATACGTTCCGGGGCGACAGCCTGCAGACGGTTGATATTCGCCTCGAGCGTACGTTCCCGATTCGGGAGCGTTTCAAGCTGCAGCTGATGTTTGAGGCGTTCAATTTGCTGAATACGGTGAACGTGCGCTATTACAACACGAATTACGGCGCGGCAGATTTTTGCCCGTTCGATGCGGGAGCGCCGGGATGCGCGGGCGTGACGCAGTTTTTCAAGGAAGGGTCGCCGAATCCGTCGTACGGGACGCCGAGCGCAGTGTTTAATCCGCGGCAACTGCAGCTCGTGGCGCGGATTTATTTTTAGCGGCGCAGGTCTTCAGTCTTCAGCTTGACCAAGAAGCTTGAATTAGACGCTCAACGAAGAAGTTCTATCGGAGTCAGAGCATGCGATTCGGCATTTATGCGGAAATGCAGACGCCGCCGGGGAAGTCGCATTCGGCGATGACCTGGGAGATTCTGCGGCAGATCGAGCATGCGGATCAGGTGGGTTTCGACGTGTACTCGGTGATTGACCATCACTTTTTTCAGAAATTTTCGATTTCCGCGAATCCTTTGGCTCTTTTTGCCGCTGCCGCGCAACACACGGAGCGGATTCGATTTCGAGTGGCGTTGTTTACGCTGCCGCTTGAAAATCCGATGAGGCTTGCGGGGCAGATTGCCGAGGCCGATATTTTGACGCGGGGGCGGCTGGAGTGCGGGCTGGGGCGCGGACATGCGTGGTTGTTTGCGCCTTCGGCTATGCCGCTGGAGGAGAGCCGTCCACGGTACGAAGAGGCGATTGAGATTCTGGAGCGGGCGTGGACGACCGATCGGTTTTCGTACGACGGAAAGTTCTACAACGTGAAGGACGTAACAGTGGTGCCGAAGCCGGTTCAGAAGCCATATCCGCCGCTTTACACCGGCGGAACGAGCGACATCACCTACCATATGGCCGGGGAACGAGGGTGGGGAATTTTCGTGCCGCCGCTTTTGCCGTGGGGAGTGCTGGAGAAGCCGCTGGGGATTTATAAGAAAGCGTGCGCGGAACACGGGCACAAGCCGAATATCGTTTATATCCGGCCGGTGTATTTGGACGACGACGAGAAGCAGATTCGAAAAGAAGTGGAAGGCGCGCTGCATAATTTTCTCGCGTTTAATGCCTCGCCGGTGGAATCTTTGCAGGATGAATCGAAGAAAGCAGAACTGCGCGCGAAGGGCTATGGATTTTATGCGAGCGGGGCGCTGGAATCGCTGACCAAGTTGACGTACGAGGAGATTGTCGAGAAGGAAATCGGATTTATCGGCACGCCGGAGAAAGTGGTGCGCCAGGTGCAGAACCTTCAGGACAAGGGCGGCATTGGCGAACTGGCGATCGTGTCGAACTTTGGCGGGATCGAGCACTGGAAGTCGATCAAGACGCAGCAGCTTTTCGCCGAGCGTGTGATTCCGGCGTTTCGGTCGAGTTCCGTTGGCGCTCACGCTTCCGCGTGAAGCCCGCCATGCTAGCTGCCGCAACCGCTAGTCCGAAACCGCGATGAGTATTCGTGAGGGAGCAATCGGCTCGGGGGCCTCTGTAGCGCAAACTTCAGAACGATTTGCACCGTTCAGCGCCCGGCGAATTTTTGTGATCGGCGGAATTGGCCTCATCCTCTGTGGAATGATCCTCGGCGATATTTTTGCGGCTTTTATTCTGCATCCCAATGCGAACAGAATCGGGGAGAACTTGCTTGCTGCCACGAGGGCGGTTGCTGCGCATGATCCACGGGCGGCGGGCGCCGCTTTTCAGAATATCGGCGGCTTGCTCGAGAATCGGGGAACCAAGGTGGACGCGCATTCGCACATGATTGGTTTTGGGTACATTGCGTTGTTGATGGCGCTGCTTCAGCCCTATGTGGCGTTTTCCGAATCCGCGAAGAGATTTTTGGCGAAGCTATTCCTTTTGGGTGGGATCTTGCTGCCTGTGGGAGTTTTTCTGATTCATTACGTTGGAATGGCAGGGAGCCCGTTCGCGGCGATTGGATGGGCCAGCGTATTTGGTGATTTCGGGGGCTTTTTGGTCTGGGTAGTGTGCCTCTGCGAGTTAGCCGGCCTTGCGAAATACTTTGGTGCGCGATCAGCGGTCCGGGCTTCCGATGAACTTCTTAGCGATCGTAGTTGGGCAGCTCGCACGTTGCTGAGCGGCGGCACGCTGCTAGTCCTTATCGGTTTTCTTCACGGAAGCTATTACGCGGGTGCGCATCTTTTCCGCTATGAGGCGAGAGACAGCGAATTGCTTTCGACGATGACGACGCAGGCTGCGGCGGGGGATTCAGCAGCGGCGCTTCAGGCCGTTGCTGATTATGGGCAACTGCAGGGCGCGAAGGCGGTGAACGTTGCAGCGCACGCGCATGTGATCGAGTTCGGCGTTTTGGCAATTCTGCTGGCATTTTTTCAGCCGTATGTTTTTCTCAGCGAGAAGTGGCGGCGAATTTGGGTGGTGGCTTTGCTAATTGGTTCGTTGGCGTTGCCTGTCTTCGTTTTGCTGGAGCTGCAGTGGGGGTTGCTGGCCGGGGGGTTGGCGGACCTCGGCGGTTTGCTTGTGATCATCGCCCTTTTTGCTATGCTTGTGGGGATTTGGCGCTACACAGGGAAACTCGATTCGCCGGCGGGTGTGGCATGACGTTTTCGCGCAGACTCCTGATTTTTGGCGGACTCGCGCTGGCGATTTGGGGAATGGGTTACGGCATCTGGTATGCCGTGTTCATCGAGCATCAAACCCTCGATGGCCTAGGCTCTGCGCTCGCAACAGGTTTTATGCGCGCGGCAGAAAATCGAATGGTGGAATCGCAGGCGGCGTTGGCGGATGCAGCATCGCGAAGCTTTGTTTACGTCCGGCAGGTGGACGCGCATGGGCACTGGATCGGATTGGGACTGCTGCTTGTGATTCTGGGAATCGCGTTCGATCGAGTTGGATTTGGCGAGCGCATGCGCACGTATCTTGCGATGGCACTTCTGAGCGGCTCGGTGGTCTTTCCGCTGGGAGTGTTGCTTGAAACTTGGAATCGAGGCGCGGGACCGCAGGCTGTTGCAATCATCGGGTCAGCGCTGGTGATACTCGGCCTGTGCGGAGCCGCGCTGGGATTCGCTCGCAGCGATTCTTAGCTCTCCGCTCAGTGCCCGCCGATTGAATCGCGCACTTTGCCGTATTGCGCGCCCCACGAATCCGTCATCTGGTGGCGGATGTCCCAAAGTTCGGGGAAGAATCGTACGCGCAGCCCTTCATTCAGCAATTCCACGGAGCGGCCCTTCAGAGACTTCGAGCCCATACCGATGGTTCGCTGGATCAATTGCAAGTGAACGAATCGGAAGCGCTGAAAGAGTTCGTCAAATTCCGCGAGCGCTTCGGCAACCACGTAGGCATCGGAGTGAGTGTAATTTGAGTTGTAGATCTGCTCGATGGTGAGATTGTGCTTGTCGAGATAGTGCTCTTTGAACGATTGCCAGATGTGCGGATGCATCTTCAGCAGCGTGCGAAAGCCGGGCGATTCCTGGCCGCTGCCGTTGCCGAGCTGCAGGCGGATTTCCTGGTATTCCTTGGGCGACATGGTTTCGAGAAGGGCTAGCTGTTCGATCAATAGCCGCATGGCGATGTGAATGCGCTTGAAAAGCGTGATTACTCGATTCGTATTTTCCTGCTGCAAGTAATCGTCGATATCGAGAAGCGTATAGCCGATCAGCTTCATCCAGAGTTCTTCCACCTGATGGACCAGTTGGAACTGCAATTCATCCGCGTTGCAAAAATCCTTGAAATCTTTCTGGCAGGAAAGGAGCGCTTTGGTATTCAGATAGATTTCGTAATCAAGCGTCCCTTCGCCATTCATGATGGAATAAAAATGCTCGCGATCCATCGCACTCCTCTCTTTCAGTAATTCTAGAAACTATCGGCGGCTTGAAATCGCCGCTGCTACTGGGTCGAAATTTCCTGACGGCGGGAGCGATGATATTCATGTAGCTTCGCATTGGCGGAGACGATTGTCTCGAGCTCATCCGCGACGCGCTCCAAGTCTTTTCCCGGCACTATCGAGTACAGTTCGCCATCAGCGAGGTCCGTATAGACTCGATTGCCGATGCATCCGGAACTGGTGATGGCGCCTTTCGCCATCGCCGCTGGAATCGCCATGCAAGTGGGACGTCCCAGCATCGGAAATTGGGCCGTGCGCCCGGCACGGTGAGCCGCTTCCTGCAGCAACATGATCTGCGCGGCGGGTCCTGCGAAGATCACAACGTCGGGATCGAGCGGGGCGTCGCCGAGCGGCGAGTAAACCACCGCGCCGGGCATCTTGGCGAGTTGCGGGATGCCAGGAACTTCTTCCATTTTGATGTAGCCGATGTCCGTCATGAAAGACAGCGTTTGCTCGAGTTCTTTCGCGCGCTCCGGGGGCAGAGGAATATTATGCGTGTGGCTTCCGACTGCGCAGTTGTAGTGGTCTGAAGGCACTGTGTAGAAAGTTTTTCCGGAGGCCGCAATTCTCCAAAAACTGCAGCCAGAGGGCTGCGCTCCTTCCAATTTCGAAACGCCTGTTGGCGGAGTCTCTACAAATTTCACCGCAACCGGGCGTTTCTTCAAGCCCAGTGATTTTGAAATTTTCAACTCAACACTACTGTACTGATTCATCGCTGTTCCTCACTATGAGCGTTCAGGCATTTATCCTAACCTGAATTCCAAAAAGGTGAGACTGAATACGGGGAAAATCTTCCGCGCGCGATTTAGCGGGGCAGGTGAAATTCGACACTGATGTCTGCATCTGTTTCGACTGGTTCTCCATTGCGGAGCGCGGGAATATAGCGCCAGTACTCAGCCGCCTCGACTGCGGCTGACGTGAGCAAAGCCGGGCCACTGACCACCTTCAAATTTTTCACCGACCCATCCCGTCCGACCGTGGCGTGGATTTTCACCGTGCCTTCGACGCCTGCCTGAAGTGCAGGCCTCGGGTAGATTGGCTCGACGCGGTAAATCAAATAAGCGGCCACCATACGATCCGAAGGAGGCTGCGATCGCGGAGCGGCGATGGATGTTGCTGGCGGTGCGGGAGCCAGCGCGGTTGACGCACCTGCCGGACTCACGGCTACCGAAGACGACGGTGTGATACTGGTCTTTGTCGATTCTTGACTGACCGTTGCGTCCCCAGCGGGGGCATTGGTTTCGCCCGCTAGTGAAGCGGAAGAGGTGTCATCCGGTTGGGAGGCAGAAGCTCTTCGATGGGTTGTTTCATGCGCTCGCTGGGCTGGAGTTCGACTCAGAAGTTGATTGTGCCCTTGCGACAAAGCCGGAAGAGCATTCCCTCGATTTGAGATTGAGCTGTCTTGTCCTTGGGCAGCAGGTGACTGCGAGGATCGTGCCGGCATGTCGTCGCGGTAGGCCGTCGCATTCTGTGAACGTGTAGCCACGCCTCTGCCGACGACGATACCAAACGCGAGGCAGACCACCGACAACAAGACGCACAGTGCCAAGATGCTAAGAAAACTGCGAAGATCCATTCCACGCGAGGGCGGCAAAGATGCGGATCGGTGCTTCGGTTCTGTTCCGCGCGATGCGCTCGGATCGAGCGGAATGGAGGCGACTGGCCGGAGGGCAGTCGCGATGAACGGTTCGCTCGGCGGGACGGAAGTAGCAATCAAATCCGACATCGGAGCGGGCGCGTGCTCCGCAGCGCCAGCTTCGGCAGGCGATGCCGCCGGCGCCGGTTCCACTGATTCGAGAGCTGAAGCCGAATCGTCTATCTCTGGGATTTCTTGCTGAGGCGCGCCCAAGTGCTTGGGACCGAACAGTGCGCGAGCCTTTCTGAGGAAGGCGTCGCTATCGTCAGTGTCGGCGCCGGAGGCGCGCAGGCTTCGAGAGGCTTTCGCATTGTCGAACTTGTTGCCACGACTCGGAACAAGGGCGATGGGATGAAGCGGGGTATTCAGCAGCTTATCGCTGGGCAAGCTCAATTCCAGATCACCCTTGCGGTATTGCGGATCTGCAATAGGATCTGGATCCGGAGAAAGACAGCGATCCGTCAGTTCTGGCGCGGCAATCGAATTGGATTCCGAATTGGAATCTTCATTCTGCTGGTCAGCTATGAACGATTGGGGCATGACCGGTTCGGCCATGAGCGTTTCGGCGAGCCCAAGTTCGCGCACCGGTGTGGCGGCAACGGGTTCCGGGTTCGCAGTGATTGCATTCAGATCGGGAGACGCGGGTGCAGCGACCTTTTCAGTCGAGAATGATTCCGCAACTGTTGCAGGGCGCGCGGAAGCCGTTCGATCGTCCGTGACTCGATCGATTCCCGCCGGAATCGAAGTCAACTCCGAGACCAGATTGGTCCATTTATCCCTACGAGCGGGCGGCCGCGCCGAGGACTCGACATTCGGCGGGTTCTCGATGTACACGGGCTCCAGGTTTTCCGATGCGAGCCATTCCCGGATTTCAAGGCGAACTTCTTCGGGCAAATCGATGAACTCGACGCCAGCTTCTTTCTTCGTGCCGCTTGTCCAGGCAACTTTCCCTTTGGTTTCGAGCCTCTTCGAGGATCTGGGAAGCTGAAGGCGAAGGTCTACGAGCGGCTCGGGCGGCAGGACGCTTACAGCGTGAACAGCGACGCCGGTTTCGCTGATGTTGAGAACGATTCCACCGTTGTCGGCGCCAATATCCAGGTAGGCGAGGGACTTGACTTGCTGGCGAGCACAGATGCGCCTATCCCGCCCGTCGAGCGAGCTGCCAGTCTGTGTCGACATTGGTGCCATGGTCAAAATGCCTTGCGGCTGGGGCTTCCGCAATCTTGACTAGTTAAGAGATGCCTGATTCTACGTCTTTACTGCGCTAACGTCACGAACCGCTTTCCCCGCTGACGCCGCGCCGGATTCCATAATGGTTCCGAATGGAAGCCACAGGCTTGCCACGGGTGCAGCGCGCTGGGGTGCGAAGTTCGTATGTTTATCATTTATTGGAGGTTACTGCAACTCATGCGTTTCGCGGAGATTTCTCCGTGTGCCCCCGCGTCTCAATATGCAAATTAGATTCCATGCCGGACGATTCTTGTAATCAATCGTAACGAATTGCAGAAATGGAAGTTAAGAGCTCGGCGAGGCTCAAAAGTCACGCGACCCTAAGGTTCGGAGTCTCTAAACGGAGACATAAGCAAAGTGAGGTTGCTCCTCGCGAAGATACACTTTAGCGGAGCGGCGGGTTCATTCAGATCGCAGGGCACATGGACAAAACGACGCAGGAAAAAGGTGGCGCGCCCGGCCCGATTCGAACGGGCGACCCTCTGCTTAGAAGGCAGATGCTCTATCCAACTGAGCTACGGGCGCGCTGGTCAGAACTAGCTCAGTCTACGGCGTTTTGCGCATTCTTCGCAACGAGCAACTTCGGATCGACGAGTGAAATTGCACTACACAAGATGAGAGAAAGTTTGCTGAAGCGTGATCTAGGGATGCTCTAGCTCCATAGACAATTTCGTTCACTCGGAGCGGCCACCGGTGTATAAGTGCGCGGATCGTGAGCTGACGCAATCGGGGCATTCATTGACGAACTTCGGAAAGAACTTTGGCGCATATCAGGACGAAATCTACTTTGCGGGATTAACCGGCACGCTTCCCAAACTTCCTGTGGATTTTGCGACTCTCGAGAAGCGGGCTCACGCAGCAATGCCATCCTCGCTTGTGTCCTACGTGGCAGGCGGCTGCGGAGATGAACAGACGCAAAGAGCCAACGTTTCGGCTTTTGAGCGCTGGGGGCTGATTCCGCGGATGATGGCCGCCCGACCGGTTCGCGATCTCTCGATAAAACTGTTCGGAATGGAGCTCGCCACACCGATCTTCATGGCTCCCATTGGAGTGCTTGGACTTTGCGCGCAAGACGGGCACGGTGATTTGGCCGCTGCTCGAGCCGCGGCGCGCAGCGGCGTGCCGATGATTGCCTCGACGCTCACCGTCGATCCGCTCGAAATCGTCGCGAAAGAATTCGGAGGAACTCCCGGTTTTTTCCAGCTCTACACGCCGAACGATCGGGCGCTCGCCGAAAGTTTTGTACACCGGGCCGAAGCGGCCGGGTTCAAAGGCATCGTCGTCACTCTGGATACTTGGATCACCGGCTGGCGTCCACGGGATCTCAACCAATCGAATTTCCCGCAGCTGCGCGGTCATTGTCTGGCGAATTACTTTTCTGACGCTCGATTTCGAGCCAAGCTGGAAAAATCTCCCCAGGACGATCCTCGCGCAGCGATTCTCCAATGGGCAAAGGTTTTTCCGAATCCCATGACGTGGGAAGATCTTCCCTGGCTGCGTTCCCTCACCAAGTTGCCGCTGCTGCTGAAAGGTATTTGCCATCCCGATGACGTGCGCAAAGCAATCGATGGCGGCGTCGATGGGATCTACTGCTCGAACCACGGAGGACGGCAGGCAAATGGCGGCATCGCAACGATCGATATGCTTCCCGCTGTGGTGAAGGCGGCGGGCAGTACTCCGGTGTTGTTTGATTCCGGGGTTCGCTCCGGCTCAGACGTGGTAAAGGCGCTTGCCGTGGGAGCGACGGCGGTAGGCATCGGGCGTCCCTATTGCTACGGCTTAGCGCTCGATGGAGTGGACGGAATTATTCACGTGCTTCGCTCCATACTCGCCGAGGCCGATTTGCTCATGGCTATCGACGGCTATCCCACGATCGCAGATTTGCGCAATGTGGCTGTCCGCCTGCCACTGTAAGAGCGCGAAAGACCTCTGGTCCAACCCCCTAGCTGGCCTCCGCAGCATGTCGAGCTGCCGCAGGAATGATCGTAATTACCGCTCCATCTATCTTGTTTTCCAGCGTACGGCAAGGGAGGATTCGCACCAGGTAACGATTCTTGTCGCGGTCCCTCAATTCTTTATTGATGGGTTTCATGGTGGACAACACTTCTTTCACAAGCGCTTCAAAATCAGGAATTTCCACCGAGGGATGGGGAAGCGGGCGTCCGACGTCCGTCGATATCAGTCCCAGGAATTTCTGGGCTTCCGGCGTAAAGCGGCGGATCATCAAGTCACTGCCAATCATCACCACGGCAATCTCGATGCTGCCAAATAAATTCGTCAGATCGGTATTTACCTGCGTAATCTCCAGATTCCGGCCTCGCAATTCGTCATTCACCGTTGTCAACTCTTCATTCGCCGACTGCAATTCCTCCTTCGCCGTCTCCAGTTCTTCGTTGGTGCTCTGAAGTTCCTCATTACTGGAGAGAATTTCTTCGTTTGCCGATTGTAATTCCTCGTTCGTGGCTTCCTGCGTTTCTATCACCGACTGCAAATATTCCTTTGCGGCCGCAAGCTCCTGCTGGAGTTTCGCGATTTGGGCGGCAGACACTTTCGAATCGGCTGCCGGCCGGGCGTTAGTTGCCCGCGACGTTTGCTTCTCGCTCGTCTTGTCGTGAAAAACAATCATGTAATAGCGTTCTTTCAGATTGGGTATGCTGACGGGCGTAACTTCGAAGGCTGCCGAGCGAAGGGTTGACCGTTGGGACGACGAAGGGCTGTTTTCGCCGCTATTTTCCTCCTTGATTTGAACATTCTCTTTCCGCACCACGACGTTGTTTTTCTTCGCCCGGGCGATGGCGTTGCGCAGTTCGAGCAAGAGTCCCTCTTGCGCCATTTTTAATATGCTCAGGCTCGCTCGACCGGGCATCAGCTTCAGGAATTTATTCAAGTCGCCGCGCGTATAAATGATTTCGAGATCTTCATTGACGAATACCGCGGCGGGAGAATATTGGCTTAGTACCCGGCGATCGAACTCCTTCTGCGCTTCGAGAAAGTTCCAAGCCGAGTCCGTCGGCTTCACGGAGGTGCGGATGGCCGCAGGTCCGGTGCGTCCGGACGGATGTTCCAGGGAGAAGCTGACCACCTGGCGCACCGCTGTTGTCTTCCTGGAAAAAATCTTTTGCACCCGATCCACCACAGTGAAAAGGTTGCTAGCCGAGCCGATCCCCTCGGAAGCGCCAAGCGCCAAAAATCCGTCGGGCCGAATGGCATAGTGAAACAGCGAAATCACCTTGGCCTGTAAAATCGGTTCCAGGTAAATCAATAAGTTGCGGCAGCAAATCAAATCCATTTGAGAAAACGGCGGGTCGCTCAAAATATTGTGCTGCGCGAAGATACACATGTCCCGGATAACTTTGCTGATGCGGTAACCGCCATCAATCTTGGTGAAGAATCGGCGCAGGCGATCGGGAGATACATCCGCTTGAATATTGTCGGGATATATGCCTCCTCGCGCACGCGCCACATTGTTTTCGCTCACATCTGTGCCGAAGAATTGAATCGAATTTACCGCTGCGCTGTCTCCCAAGTATTCCAGCAAGGTGATTGCGATAGAGTAGGTTTCCTCACCCGACGAACATGCTGGAGTCCAAATTCGAATTGTGCGGTCGGCAGCGGATCCTTTTAGAATCTCGGGAAAAATCTCGGCTCGGATAGCCTCAAATAATCCAGGGTTCCGGAAGAAGCTCGTGACGTTGATCAGCATGTCCTGATAAAGCGACTTGATTTCTGCCGGGTTCACCTGCAGGAACCGCACGTACTGATCTACGTTATCGATCTTGTGGACGACCATTCGCCTTTGGACCCGGCGCAAGATCGTGGACTGCCGGTAATGAGTGAAATCGAGGCCGGTGGAGCGGCGCAACATCTGAAATATCGTGCCGAGACCATTGCCTTGATCCGGGACGTCTCCGGCCTCATGTTTCGGGTGGGGGTGTGCCGTGTATGGGTGAGCAGCGATCCGCACCAGTTCGCGCGCAATATTTTTAGGAGCAAGGACGTAATCGGCGCACCCTGCTTCAATAACGCTCCGCGGCATGCTGTCGTATTTCGCCGAACCTTCATCCTGAGCGAACGTCACTCCGCCGTGTGCCTGAATTTCCGACATGCCCAAGGTACCGTCGCTACCCAATCCCGAAAGTATGATACCGATCGCACGATTCCCTTGCTGCGCCGCGAGCGAACGCATGAAGAGATCCACGGGCATTGGCATCCCGCCCGTTTCAGCTCGTTTTTCGAGTTGCAACGAATGATCTGAGACGGTCATCGTGGCATTGGGCGGAATCACATAAACGTGGTTCGGTTCCAGCCGCATGCCCTTCTTCACTTCCACGACAGGCATGGTTGACTTTTTCCCCAGCAAGGCGCTGAGCATGCTTTCATGCTTCGGATCCAAATGCTGAATCAGCACGAAAGCCATTCCTGTATCGGAGGGAAGATTCGTCAGTAGTTCGGTGAACGCTTCGACGCCGCCAGCAGAGGCGCCCACCCCGGCAATCAAAAAGTCTCTTGATCGGGGCGGCGGGATGGAAGCCTTTTTGCGATTGTTAAACGACTTCGACTTGGGCCGCTTGCTTGCCATTTGTCGACCCCCTCTCGCGCAATCTCGTAGGCGGGGGCGAACGCGCGATTCTAGTCCTTACGGTACGGGATAACAACTACAACGCTCTTTTAGAGGCCGATTCTGACGCAAACAGCGCCGAGCTAAAGGGAATTGCGTATTGCCATTGGCTGGCCTAGCTGTACGATACTCGCATCCCGAGCCTCCTGTGCGAAAGAACTCCACGCGCGAATCCGGTATAAACCGGGCCCGCGCAAAAAAAATCCGCGGCGGCAAAAGACTCCCCAAAGATTGGGACGGGGGTTTCGGTAGCCCTTTCTCTTCACTCATGGACTCCCTCGCGTTCGGAGTGGCCATAGCAACCTGTAACGGTAGCATACTATACACGAATAGTTATTTCATGGAATTATTGGGTCAACCCTCCCGCAAAGTCTCCTCCGGCTCGAACCTCAAATCTTTCGTGGCGGCAGCTTCTTGGCCCCCTCTTCAGGAGGCGATGCTTCGAGGCGCGCTCGAAACGACGGATGGTGAGATTAAAGTTCCGAGCTCTGACAACAGCCTTCGGACTATACGCATTTCCTTTTCGCCTCTTCCGGACGCACCTGAGACAATAAAAATCACGGCCACCGACGTTACCGACCTCACCAATGCGCAGACCGCCTTAAAGCTGTCGAAAGATTCCATGAATTCTTTGAGTACCCGAGTTCTCGAATTGCAGGACGAAGAACGGCGGCGGTTGGCGCGCGACCTGCATGACACAGTGGGTCAGGAGATTGTTGTCGTCCTGATGACCCTGGATACGATTGCTCGCATGTGGGACAAGCCGGACCCAAGTGCTCGGAAGAATCTCCTGGAAGCGGTCGTATGGCTTCGCAAAGTAGAGTCTGAGATTCGCACATTTTCCTATCTCCTCCATCCGCCGCTGTTGGACGACATGGGCCTCGCGTCCGCGCTGAGTTGGTATATGGAAGGCTTTTCGAAACGCTCGGGAATTTCCGTGCAATTGTCGCTTCCTGATAATCTGCCTCGCCTCTCGCTCCAAGCGGAGACCGCGCTGTTTCGTGTCACGCAGGAGAGCCTTTCAAATGTCATCCGGCATTCTCAGAGCAAGCAGGCGTGGGTACGAATAGCGCTCGACCCGCACAGCTTGAAACTATCCATTCGGGATGAGGGGCGCGGTTTCGAGCAGACGGCTCACACTGGCGCAATGCCATCGGGGGTGGGCATCGAAGGGATGAGGGGACGCCTCAGATCCCTGGGTGGCACATTGGATCTCCAATCCGGGCCTCATGGCACCGAGGTTCTCGCTACTGTTCCATTGCACCGTAGCGACGCTGCCCAATCGGATAGCGTTAGCGCGCGGCGTCAACACGAGGGCGAAACCGCTCAGGCTGCCACAAGCCGAGCGAAACGTATTCTCATAGTCGATGACCACGAAGTGGCTCGGAAAGGCATACGGTTCCTTCTGAATGAAGAAGATGACCTGGATATCTGCGGCGAAGCACAAGATGGATTGGAAGCTTTTGAGAAGGTTCAGCGGCTCAAGCCGGATTTAGTGATTCTGGACCTGAATATGCCGGGAGGCGGTGGCTTCTCCGCTGCGAACCGAATCCGCAACGCAGGGCTGACACCCAAAATTCTGATCTATACCACCCACACTTTTCCAGGATTGGAGCGCATCGCTCGCGCGGCGGATTGCGATGGGTTCGTCGTGAAGGCGAATGCAACACAGGATTTGATTCGCGGCATTCGCGCGGTGCTGCGCGGAGAAGAATTCTACAGCTCGCTCAATTCCAAGGCCCAAACTGCATGAAGTTCTCGACATGGGCCAACGCTTATTCAGCTTGTGAGCTCTGACGATCGGACGCTACGCCGCTCGGTGCGCGATTGCGTTTCTAGCTTGGACCAAGATGGAAGCGTGATGATTTGAATTTATCCTGTATCCTGCGGCGAGAGAATCTTGTACCCGGCCAAGCGAGCTTTCGCCCACCGCTAGCCAGAAAAGAAACAATTCCGGTGGACACACCGGGCCGTTCTCATGTCAAATTATGGATGTAGGACGAGGCAGTGTTGTCTGGGGGTTTGGGCGATGCGACATGTTCTATTTCTCTTGGGACTCGTGTTGTTTGTCACTGGCTCTTCGTACGCGCAAAGCAGCCCGGCGAATCCTCTGCTGCTAGCTGCTCCGTTTACAATATCCTCCACGGGAGACGTTTCTGCAGTTTCCGCGTCGCCCTCCTCAACAGCGCTCTCACTTTCACCGGCATCGGACGCCTCCAGCTCCGGCGAATCCTTTGCAGCCAATCCTTTTTCGAGTGCTCCCACGCCTGCTCCCGTGCCTGACCCACAATATGTGCAGGGTGTATTCGTAAACTACAACTGGCAGGCCTATCTCGGCTACACGTTCACTCACTTCAGCGCCCAAGGCGGTATCAGCCGCAATCAAAACGGCTTCAATTGGGGGATCGTACGCTACTTCAACTCTTGGTTTGGAATTGAGGGTGAGATGTTTGCGACGCACGATTCGCCCAACAACCAGAGCTCGTGGTTCCTGTTTGGCGGAGGCGGCCCTCGATTTCGATGGGAAGCTCGAAAGGGGATAGAAGTTTTCGCCCACGCCCTCGTGGGTTATTCTCACTTGACCCCGCAGACCGCGTTCGGAGATCAGGAAGCGTTCGGATACGAGCTAGGTGGTGGAGCAGACTTTCCCACTCCTTTGCGCAGGATAGACCTTCGCGCCGGAGCGGACATGATTGGAACGCGATATTTCGGTAACAATCAATTCAACCCGAAAGTTTACGGCGGAGTCGTTTTCAAGTTCTAATTTCTTGCAACCAGCGGGAAGAACCCATGGCTCCTCGAACGCGTCGTTCCCAAAAATCTGCGCGACCGCGATCGTCCCAATCGACGCGCAAGCAGCCCCGTGCGCCGGAACCAGCGCCGGCTGCGGAGCCGCCGAGCCTCGATGAAGAAGTAGACGAGGCGTCTCGCGAGTCCTTTCCTGCGAGCGATCCGCCGTCATGGACCGCGGGCCACGATGAGTCGGCGCCAGGCAAAAAGAAACGCAAATAATTTTCGCCACTTTTCCGCTTTCTTTCATCGAATAGCTGCGAACGAATAGCGCGGCCGCACCGGCCGACTCATCCAGCGAGGAGACTCCTGATGGCTTCCAATTCCAATGAGACGAAGATTTCGCTGCAAGTCGGCTCCGAACTTCGAATCAAGAATAACGGCGATATCGTGATGGATAATCCGGAGCTCGAACTTGCTGCCGATGACCGTGCCGCAGACGCGGTGCTGGTTTACCGCTTCGACGCGAAAGCCGGCGAGCACGTGCTTCGTCTACTCGAACCGCTGGCCGATCATCGCCACATGAAAGTCCATCGCCGCGATGACTGATCGAGTGCTCGCGAACCTGATGAGAGTTCCGCATATTGTTGCGCTTCACGCCCGCAGCACTCCTTGTTATTCTTGCTGCGCCGCAAAAACCAAGAGCGTTTGTTCCAAGGAGCTGCCCGGTGCTCTTCGATAAACTACAGATTCGCGATGTCCTGCTTCGCAACCGGATTATCGTCTCGCCGATGTGCCAGTACTCGAGCACGGATGGATTTGCTACGGATTGGCACCTCGTACATCTCGGTAGTCGCGCGGTGGGCGGCGCTTCGCTCGTCTTCACTGAAGCGACTGCAGTATTGCCGGAAGCGCGTATCAGCCCTCAGGATCTGGGAATTTGGAACGACGAGCACATCGAAATGCTCGCGCGCATCACCCGATTCATCCACAGCCAGGGCGCGGTAGCTGGAATGCAACTGGCGCACGCAGGGAGAAAAGGCAGCACCGCTCGGCCGTGGGACGGCGGAAAGGAGGTTCCCGTATCGCGGGGAGGATGGACTCCCGTGGCGCCCAGCGATGTGCGATTCGCGGACGACTATCCGAATCCCATAGCTCTCGATGACCGGCAGATTCGTATCACCGTGGAGGCATTCGCCGAGGCGGCTCGGCGCGCTTGCGATGCGGGGTTCGACGTGATCGAAATTCACGCGGCTCATGGCTATCTGCTGCACGAATTTCTTTCGCCGCTTTCGAATTTCCGTTTCGATTCCTACGGAGGCTCACTCGAAAATCGCACGCGCATTGTTCGCGAGGTGGTATCTGCGATTCGCGGTGTGATTCCGAAAGGCATGCCTCTTTTCATTCGCATTTCTGCGACGGATTGGATCGAAGGCGGCTGGGACATCGAACAATCAATCGCTCTCGCTGGGCAACTCGGCCCGCTAGGAGTCGATCTCGTAGATTGCTCATCGGGCGGAATTTCGCCTGCTGCCAATGCCAAGATTCCGGTTGCGCCCAACTACCAGGTCCCGTTTGCTGGAGCGATTCGGCGCGAGACTGGAATTCTCACCGGCGCGATCGGAATGATCACGTCATTGAATCAGGCGGACACAATTCTGCGCGAAGGCCGCGCGGATGTGATCCTGATGGCACGTGAGTTCTTGCGCGAACCGTACTGGCCGCTGCATGCGGCGCATGTCGAGGGCTTCCCGGCATCATGGCCGGCTCAATATCTTCGGGCGGCACCGCAGGGAACGCCCGCGCGCGAGCCGCTGCCCGAAGCTGCGCACCGCGCTTCAGCGCGAACCACCGCTGCCGAATAACTGCTGATTTAGGTCTATTTCGACGGAAACACCCGCGGCCAAGCCTCTAGTTCCACAGCAACAAACCATCTACCATGTCCGTCGTGACGACCGGTACTCTTCATCGACGCATTTTTGCGGCCACGGGAATCGTAATGGCGAGCGTTCTGCTCAGCCGCATTCTCGGATTTTTTCGCGATTGGACAGTTGCGCATCAGATGGGCTCGAATGCCGTCACGGATGCCTACTACGCCGCGTTTACACTACCGGATTTCCTGAATTATCTGATCGCGGGCGGTTCGCTGAGCGTCACGTTCATCCCGGTATTCGCCAAGTACGTCGCTGAGAAGTCTGAGGACGAGGGCTGGCACGTTTTTTCGACGGTCATTAGCGTGATGGGCTTCGCGCTAATCGCGCTCATAGTTATTGGCGAAATCTTTGCGCACAAACTCGTGCTCGTCATTGCTCCCGGGTTCAGCCCTGCCGAGCGCGAGCGCGTGGTTTTTCTCACGCGGTTGATGCTCCCGGCGCAATTTTGCTTTTATCAGGGCAGCATCCTGAGCGCCGTGCAGTACGCCAAAGGGCAATTTGTGATTCCCTCGCTCGCTCCGCTGATTTACAACATCGGAATCATCATCGGTGGCGTTGCGCTTTCCTCGCGTATCGGCATGACGGGATTCGCTGTTGGCGTTCTCGGCGGCGCTATCGCCGGCAATTTTCTGCTGCAAATCTATGGAGCATATCGAGCCGGTGCGAAGTTCACTCCCAATTTCAATGTGCGTCATCCTGGCTTTTGGCTTTTTCTGAAGCTTTCGGTGCCGATCATGCTGGCTGTGTCGCTTTCCTTCACGGATGACTGGATCATCCGCTGGTTTGCCTCGTACCTTCAGCCTGCCTCCATCACGTGGCTCAGTTACGGCAAGACCTTGATGCGGGTGCCGCTAGGTATCGTGGGGCAGGGAGTTGGGGTCGCATCGTTCCCGGTCTTAGCGCAGCTCTATTCGGAGAAAAAGTTCGACGAGCTGAATCGCATTCTGAACTCCATTTTCAAGGGCATCGTCTTCGTGCTCGTTCCGATTTCCGCGCTGACAATCGCTCAGAGTCTGCCACTCGTGCATCTTGTGTTTTCGCACACCAGACTGCGCGCTCCGGACATGCAGGCCACCGCCGTCACCCTCGCCTTTTTCTCGATTGGAATGTTTGCCTGGGGGGCTCAATACAACTTGGCGCGGGGCTTCTATGCCACTCGTGACACAATCACGCCAGCCGTCGTCGGCACGGTCATGACCGCGCTGAATCTGCCGCTCTATTGGTGGCTCGTGCGACGGTCGCAGCATCTCGGCTTAGCGCTGGCAAGCTCGCTGGGCATCATCGCCTACACGGTAGTGCTGTTTGTTCTGCTCAACCGCCGCACCAGGAACCACGAGCAGGCTCGTCTTGCTGTCTTTTTTTGCAAGGTGACGGCTGCGTCCGTCGCAGCAGGTTTCGTTTGCTACAAATTGGCAGGCTGGCTTGAAATGCGCATGTCCTGGCAACAACCCTTCGGCGCGTTATTGCTTCTTGCGATCGCCACCACGATTGGAATCGTGGTGCTGGGAGTATCACTTAAAATTCTACGTGTGCGAGAGCTTGAGGCTTATCTCGAGAGAGCGCTCACCCTCGCCGGTCGAGGGAAGGTGCGCACGCAAGTTGATATCACAAGTCCCGATTAGGCGATCAGGGCTGAACGGAAGATGAGGGCTGAAGTTCAAGCGCAGGACGCAGCACCACCTGGCTGTCTTTTAACACGTCCAACTCGCGCTGCCAGTCTTTTCTTCCGCTCGCTTTAATCAGCACTTGATGCACGCCGGTCGGAAGTGAAAATACTGATGGCGACTGCCCAACGAACTTGCCATCCACAAATATCTCAAGTGTGACGGCATCAGAAGAGATTGTGACCGTTCCTGTTCCGCTTGACTGCACCGGGCGCGATCCCGAATCCGCCGATGTCGCCGGGTAAAAGCGACGAAGTATTTGAAGCAGATCTTCCGAACTGAGCGCAAAGCCAATGCCCTGCAGTGGGCGATCCTCCGGATTCGCCGAACCGTGCTCCGTAAATTCCTTGCGGGTGTTGATTCCCACCACGCTCCCACGAGTATTCAGCAGCGGGCCCCCGCTGTTTCCAGGGTTGATGGCTGCGTCAGTCTGTATCCACGTGCCATTGCCCTCCGCTCGGTTTCGTCCCACAGCGCTGACGATGCCTTGCGTTACGGTATTTGTGAATCCGTTGGCTGGATTACCGATCGCGACGACCGTTTGTCCCGCATGTACATCCGCGATATCCGCCAACGGCAGGTAAGGGAACCCTTCGCCGTCGATTTTTACGAGTGCCAGATCTAACTTCGGATCGGAGTAAACCACCTTTCCCAGCCGCTCTGGGCCCTGAGCAAAAACGACCATGACTGTAACGACGCCTCGCGTAACGTGGTGATTAGTAGCAATCACCCCCGTATCGGTTATCAGAAAGCCGGTTCCCCAACCCTCCGGGGTGCGCAGCTTTACCACCGCGGGGCTCGCGATTTCCACCACTTTCTCAATCGGGATCTCGGGAGTCATTGTCACGGCAACGCCCGACGCCGACGTAGCCTTCACCTTGCCGTTGAAAACCGCCGAGGCAGGCCTCAGAGTAACTTCCGCCACATCAGCTTTGATCAGCCAATAGTGGCCGTGATCTTTTCCATTGAGCGCAACCCATTCGTGCGGGCCTTCGGTAAGCGTGAACTCCTGCGAGGTGTAGCCGTCTTTATAGATTCGGGCGACAAGAGGATGATCAAGCCGGGCGCCGAATACGGTGTGTGGCTTATGGAAGTAGCCGCTGGGAAAATTCGTCTCATACGGAGTCGTTCCAACGACGACGCCGTCAATCTCCACCGTCGCGCCAGAGGGAGTGCTGGTAATCTTCAGACTTCCAGCCTGCGTTTGCGGCGCAAAAATCGTCGGCGCAGACAGCGCAATCCATATGTAGAGACAGAGTCTCCAGGGCGCCTGCATCGTCGGCCTCCCGGGGCAATTGGAAACGGGCTGCCAATCTCACAGCATGCAGGCGCAATGTCAATTACGGGAACTACGCAGAAATGCAGTCAGAGAGCGATTTCCACGCATACTGGCAGCATTTTGCCCTATTACCGCTCGGCCCGTTATCCCAACTACTGCAAGTACTTGCCGAGCCAGCCGAGGAAGGTCTTGTACCACAACTCGCTATTCTGCGGTTTCAGCACCCAGTGACCCTCGTCGGGGAAGAGGAGCAGCTTTGAAGGCACGCCCTGGCGTTGCAGCGCAGTGAAAAACTCAAGATCCTGCGTGTAGGGAATGCGGAAATCCAGCTCGCCGCCGATCACGAGCGTCGGCGTCTTATATTTACCCAGCGCAGCCGCATATTCGCTGGGCGAATACTTTTTGTACAGTTCCGGATGCGACCACGGCGGGCCGCCGAACTCCCAGTCCATGAACCAAAGCTCTTCAGTCGCTCCGTACATGCTCACCATGTCGTACGAGCCTGCATGGCTTATGAGGCATTTGAACCGGTCCGAATGCGTGGCAATCCAGTCCACCATGTAGCCGCCAAACGAGCCTCCGGCTGCCGCAAGCCGCGTGCCGTCAATAAACGGATACTTCGCGATTGCGGCATCGGCGCCTTTCATGACGTCCTCGTAAACCTTTCCGCCCCAGTCGCGGCTGACATCGGCTTCAAATTTTTCGCCGTATCCTGGCGAACCGCGCGGGTTCACCATCACCACCACATATCCCGGTGACGCCATCATTTGCTGATTCCAGCGGTAGCCCCAGGCGTCTGTCCAAGCCTGCTGCGGGCCGCCGTGAATCAGAAGCAGCATTGGATATTTCTTTGACGCGTCGAAATTCGGCGGCTTCACCATCAGGCCTTCCACCTGCGTCTTGCTGGCGCCGGCAAAGCAGAACGGCTCCATCGGCGAAAGATCAAGTTGCGCAAGAATTGCTTCGTTCTGATGCGTAATCTGCCCAACGTTCTTTCCATCGGCGCCAGCAGTGAAAATTTCCATGGGCGTCGTCAGGCTCGTGCGGGTAAATACCAATACGCGACCATCCTTGCTGACTTCAACTTCGTTGTTGAAACTGTCGCCCAGAACCGGTTTCGGTGCGCTGCCAGCGGCCGCAGCAATCGAAAAAACCGGCATTTCGGATTTTTCTTCTGTCGCGAAATAGACCGACTTGCTGTCGGGATTCCACGCAAACGAATCGATGCTGCGATCAATATTCTCGGTCAAATTGATTGCTTCGGCCTTCGCGCGGTCGTAAAGCATCAATCGCCAGCGATCGCTTTCCCAACCGGGATGCGTCTGCGCCCGATAAGCGATCCATTTCCCATCGGGTGAATATGCGGGCCCCCAGTCGTTCGCTGGATTCGTCGTGATCCGCTTCGGCGTGGCTCCGCCAGCCACCGGAACGGTGAAGAGATCGCCGTTCGTGCTGAGCGCCGCGTCCGGATCGGTGTTTGCGGTGAAACACAACTCGCTACTGTCAGGAGAAAACGCAATCCCGTCTGGGTCACCCAGATTGAATGGCGGCACATCATAATCAGCGCTAAGCGTAAGATCGCGCGCCGCGCCTCCGCCAGCCGGCATCACGAATAGGTGGCCGCGAGTGCCGTCCCACCAGCCATTCCAATGGCGATAGAGCAAGTGCTCGTAAATTCTCGCTTTCACTTTGCTTTTGTCGCGCTGCGCCTTCCGCTCCGCGTTGCAGGCCTCGTCCTTGCAATCGGGATAAACACTCGAAACAAACGCAATCCATTTTCCGTCGGGCGACCACAGTTCAGTGTCCGCACCCCCAGAAAGCGACGTCAGCCTATTTGCGTCGCCGCCATCCAGCGTAATCCAGTAAACCTGCTGCTCGCCGTCGCGCGATGAAAGAAATGCGATTCGCTTGCCGTCGGGTGACCAGCGAGGGCGCGTGTCACTGCCGCCGCGCGTAATTTGCCGCGCTTCGCCGCCTTCCGAGGAAACCAGCCAGATGTCGCGCACGGCGCGATTCGCTTCGAGATTCGGCGTGCCCACTTCGTAGGCGATCCATTTGCCGTCGGGAGAAATCTGCGGGCCGCTTAAGCGGTGCATCGCAGCAAGATCCTGAAAAGTGATCGGACGCTTCTGCTGCGCCATCGCCGGAATCGCCGCCGCGCAAATCAATAGAAACGCGCCAGACCCGACTGCGCCAGTTCGCCAAGTCATCCGTCCTCCTAAAGTTTTCTGTCTGTGACGCCGATTACAAATCTGCGTGATCATTGCACTTCCATCTCCGCTTTCCAAGCACTAGTCTCCCGGTTTTGAGTACGTGTAATTGGCTCGCGCCAGTTCGCGATTAAATATAAGATTGCGGTCGTCACCGCACTTTCCTGAGGAAAGGTCATGGAAGACGCGTTAACGATTCACCGCCTGCACTTTGCCTTCACCGTCACGTTTCACTACATTTTCCCTCAGCTGACGATGGGCCTCGCGCTTCTGATCTTTATCCTCAAGACGGCGGCGCTTCGTACTGGCAACGAAACCTGGAATCATGCTGCCCGCTTTTGGGCCAAGATTTTTGGCATCAGCTTCGCTCTCGGCGTTGTCACCGGCATCCCCATGGAATTTCAGTTCGGCACCAACTGGGCGCAATTCTCCAAGTCCGCGGGCGGCGTGATCGGCCAGACGCTTGCCATGGAAGGCGTTTTCTCTTTTTTTCTGGAATCCTCATTCCTCGGACTTTTTCTCTTTGGCGAAAAGCGTCTGGGGCCGCGCGCGCACTGGTTCAGCTCTCTCATGATGTTCATCGGCTCCTGGCTTTCCGGATATCTCATCGTTGCCACCGACGCATGGATGCAGCATCCCGTCGGATACTCGCTGGGCGCGAACGGATCATACGACCTGCAAAGCTTTTGGGCGCTCCTGCTCAACCCCTGGGCGCTCTGGCAATATGCCCACACGATGATCGGCGCGGTGCAAACGGGATGTTTCGTGATGGCAGCCGTGGGCGCGTACTACATTCTGCAAAATCTTCACATCGAATTTGGCAAGATGTTTCTGCGCGTCGGGGTAACAGTCGGCGTCATCGCGGCGCTTCTGCAGCTCTATCCCACCGGGGATGGCCAGGGCGTGATGATCGCGAAGCACCAGAAGATAACCCTCGCCGCCATGGAAGGCCTGTTCCACTCGCAACAGAATGCCCCGCTAGCGATTTTGGGCCAGCCTGATGTGCAGAATCAGCGGCTCGATAACCCTCTTGTTATACCCAGCATGCTAAGTTTTCTGACTTATAAAACGTGGTCCGCTCAAGTAGAAGGGCTCGACCGCTTCCCGCAGTCCGAATGGCCCGACAATATTCCGCTTCTCTATTTCAGCTATCACATCATGGTAGGACTAGGGACGCTCTTTATCGCAATCCTCGTACTCGCGGCTTGGCTTTTGGCGCGCGGAAGGCTCTACGGATCAAGAATCATGCTGTGGACTCTCATGCTCGCGCTTCCGTTTCCGTTCATCGCCAATACGGCCGGCTGGATCACCGCTGAAGTGGGACGCCAACCCTGGATCATCTATGGCCTGATGCGAACCAGCGCCGGAGTTTCATCGAACGTTTCGGCGGGGAACGCGTGGTTTACTCTTATCGGATTTCTTGGCATGTACACGATTCTCGGAATTCTTTTTCTTTTCCTCGTGTATCGCGAAATCGAGGCCGGCCCGGAACCGCGGGATCATTCGCGCGAAGATGAAGGGCTGCTGTCGCCTGCACGCTAAAAGAGGAGTTCGATGGGTACGATCTGGTTCTGTCTGGTCGCAGTCATGCTCGCCGGTTACGTCGTACTCGACGGCTTCGATATCGGCGTAGGCATACTGCATCTCTGGATCGCGCGCACCGAAGCCGAACGCCGCGCCCTGCTCCGCTCGATCGGCTCGGTATGGGACGGGAATGAAGTCTGGCTGCTCGCCGGCGGCGGCACTCTTTACTTTGCCTTCCCCGCTTTATATGCCGCGAGTTTCAGCGGATTCTATCTGCCGTTGATGATGGTTCTGTGGCTTCTGATCCTGCGCGGAATCTCGCTCGAGTTTCGCAGCCATGTCGGCGGGCGAATCTGGTCCGTCTTTTGGGACGCCACTTTTGCCTTCGCCAGTATCTTGCTCGCGGTGTTTTTCGGCGCTGCGCTGGGCAATGTGGTCCGCGGAGTTCCCTTCGACGCGAGCGGGAATTTCTTCGAGCCTCTCTGGACAAACTTCATCCCAAAGGGCGACACGGGAATTCTCGACTGGTACACGATCCTCATTGGGGTGGCGGCTTTGGCGGTGCTTGCTCTCCACGGTGCCACATGGATTGCCTACAAGACGGAAGAGGCGCTGAATGAACGCGCAGTACAATGGGCATCGCTGCTTTGGTGGCTAGTTGCAGTTCTAACAGTGATCGTCACGCTTACGAGTTTCCGTCTCTTGCCTCAGCACATGCTGAGCTTTCGCATTCATCCCTGGGGCTTAGTATTTCCTGTTATAGCGATCGCCGGGCTTCTCGGAATTAAATGGTTCACGCGCACCAGGCAAGAGGGAAGTGCGTTCCTGGCTTCCTGCGCCTATATCGTGGGAATGCTGACCAGCGTTGCATTCAGCCTCTACCCCAATGTGTTACCGGCAAGCACAAATCCAATGTTCAGCCTTACCATCGCCAATTCGAAAGCCGCTGACTACGGCCTGAAGATCGGCCTGATCTGGTGGGTGATCGGCATGGCGCTTGTAACCGTCTACATGACTTATGTCTATCGCAACGTTTCCGGCAAAGTCAGCGATTCCGAGGGGGAAGGGAATCAACACTACTAGTCCAGACTAAAGCGAAGCTCTCTCGCAGCTACCTACGACGCAGATTTGGATTCACCTGGCTTAAAAATAAAATAGCACCGCCCGCAACCACCAGAAGCACTCCAAGAATTTTCGGGATCTCGACCACCCTCCGCGTTTCCATGATCACCTTGTTGCCGGCAATCTCGAGCTCCTGTTTTTTCGCAGGCATCACCACGTTCGGATGCACCAGGCCAGCAATTCCAAGCGCGACGAACAGAACGCCGAAGATCACCAGCGAGTTAAATTTCAACTCCGCACTCCTTCAGCTTCCATCCAGCCTGCGCTTCAAGTGAAATGACCGAATCTGCCTGCTATCTTCGAGCTTCCTTTGCCTGAGCAAGAGGCTGAATAATTTCGTTCAAATAGTCCGGACGCGACTTGTCCCGCTCGATATGCGGATACTGAATCCCTCCGTGATAATCGATGGACACAGTCTGATACTGCGCGCCGTTTGCCACGAGCAACCGAATCGGCTCAGACGAACCCTTCGCCGACTCGATCGCGTCTCGAATTCCCTCTGGCGAGAATTGCCGTCCATTGACCGCTGCAATTTTCATTCCCGGCCCGATTCCCGCTGCGTACGCGGGCCCGTCATGAATCACGTCGCCGACCGAACCATCCTCGCCCACACTGAGACCAATTGAAAACGCAAGATCGAGACGCCCGGAAACCAGATCGGTGTTCGATTCCATCTCATTCGGCTCTTCGTTGTAGACGAGCTTCCAGCCGTTATTTTCAATAGCCTCGATGGGAGTTTTTGTCGCAACTCCATCGAGACGCGCGCGTAAGAACCCCTTCCAGTCATAAGGAGCCAGCCCATTCAACGCCGCAACAATATCTTCGAACGTATACGTCTTAAGTTCAGGTTGCCCGCTCGACCCGCCGTGAAAAATGCGGCAGAAATCATTGATCGACTTTTCATCCTTTGTCAGCTTGCGCAGCGTTCCGTCTACATCCATCCACAGCAGTTCGCCTTCCTCGTAAAAATCCGTTCCCCTGCGCCAGTTTGCCCAATCCGGCGTCGCGTCGTATAGAAACGGCGCTGCGTCGGCCGTGTCCTGCAACGGCCGCCAGTCGCGTCCCGGACGATGCTCATAGACCGCCACCTGATAAGCCAGGCCTTCGCGCCATTGTTCTGGAGTCAGCAGCCCGCTTCGCGCCGTGAGCACATCGCCCAGATATTCCGTCAAGCCTTCGTACACCCAGAGCAGATCGTCCTTCATCGGCTCCTGATAATCGGGCGTCGCAAGACCAGCTGGCCGCCGAAATTTTCCGTTCCACGAATGAACAAACTCATGTGGAAGCAGCCCGGCGAAAGCGATCCGCAGCGGCTCATCAATCAAGCTGCGCTCGTTCACGCGATCGTCGCTCGACTCATGATGCTCGAGGCCGAAATGCGCCACGTCATCGCTCAAAGTGACCAGAAAATGATAGTCGCGATAATGCCTCGCTCCGAATAGCGCGCCGGTTTCCAGCACCAGTTGATGGAAATGCATCTCCTGATCGGGGGGCATCGCCAATGCCGCGGGGCTGTCTGCCGCAAGATCCATCTCGTGCGGTGGCTGCTGGCCGGGCGTGAGTTGAATCTTGCGAAAATATTTGCCCGAAATTACCGGTGAATCCACGAGCGTATTTAGCGGAACAGGGTCAAACTCGATCGTGTCGCCATTTTCTTTGGCGCCTAGCAGCGCTGTGCCGTATTTCCAGCCGGCTGGCAGCCTCAAACTCGGCGCAAACGTAATGTCCTTCGCGGCATAGCCCTTCGGATAGAGCAACACTTGGTTCCAGCTCAGAAGATCGAGCGACGCCGTCGCCGATGCTCCCGCCGAGAATCCGGTCGCAGGTGCGGATAGCAAAAAATCAAGATCCGCATCGAGTGACGTCACGCCCTGCGGAATATCCAGATGAATCGAAAACATTTCCACCAGGTCCCGCCGCCACGGAATCGCTTTCCCGCCAGCGCTGAATTTCATTCCCGCCACTTCAATGATCGGCCCATCCGGCATGTGTTCGCCGGGAATCCACTTCGGGTAGTACAAAGTAAACGGTCCGGCCTGAACCGGAATCTGCATATGAGCGTGCAGAATTTTCTGCGGCGCTTGGCGCGCATCCACGGCCAGCCGGATAGTCCCGGGCATGGTTTCCGCCCTCACGGCCGGCGCCGCCAAAGCTGCCAGCGCCAACACAATCACTGCTGCTATTCTTCTGTGCGCACAATCGTGCATCCCGTTCCTCTCAGTCATCTTGAGTATGATTTGCTTGATTCTCCGCAGCCCACGCCCGGGACCGCGTACATCGGCATGCAAAACAAAAAAACCTACGTAACCGGCGTCGCCGTTTTTCGCGCCGGATTGAAAAAAGGCAGTTCGCGCGTTGTCGCCCGTACCTTGTGACGCACCGCCTCCACAGTCAGTTCCATCTGCAGCTCGATTCCCACCTCCGCATGCTCGCGCTTGATGCTCGCCAGCGCGATCATTTTCTTCAACGTGGGTGACCATGTTGTCGACGTAGCTTTCCCCACTTGCAATCCGCCGCGATACACCGGCACCGGCACACGCGAAGTCGTTCCCGGCACTTGCGGTGCAAGCCCGATCGCGTCGTAAAGCCTTTCCACATCGTCCCAATTGATATCAAGTCCGGTGAGCAGCCGCTTCGGCTTTAGACGGTTCTCCTCTTCCAACGCTGCCCGCCCGATGAAATATTCTTTCTTCAAATCCACCAGCCGCCCCAGCCCGATTTCGTAGGGCGAATATTTTTGCGACTCGATCAGCGCCTTCTTGCTGCTGAAATAATCCACTTCGATCAATATCAACCCAGCTTCCACGCGTGCCACGTCAAGCGCCAGCATTCCCGCCGCGTGCAGGTCGAATTCGCGACCTCCATCCACCAGCGCGTCCCACACCTTCGGCGCATCGTTCCACGGAATCCAGATTTCATATCCCAGATCGCCCGTATAGCCGGTTCGCGAGATGTCCACTTCCACGCCAGCGATTTGTCCGTGCGTCACGCGAAAATATTTCAGGTTCGTGATGTCCGCGTCGGTGATCTGCTTCAGAAGCCGCCCCGACGTCGGGCCTTGCAGCGCCAGCGCGGCCACCTGGTCCGAAATATCCTCGATTTGCACGTCGAGCCCCAGCGCGTTTTGATGAAACCAGCGCATGCTCGGATCGGCTGCCGTCCACCGGTATACGTTTTCTTCGAGTCTCGAAATCGTCCCGTCGTCGATCACTTTGCCTTGCTCGTCGCACCAGCAGCAGTAAATCACCTGGCCCACGGCCACTTTGTTGATATCGCGCGTAATCACGCGGTTCACGAATTTCGTAGCGTCCTTACCGGTAATCCGGTACTTGAAGAGAGGAGTCACATCAATCAGCGCGGCGGCGTTGCGAATCGCGTTGTACTCGTGCTCGTGATGCATCTCGTACACGCTGGCCGCGTAATATCCCGACCACTCGCGAAAGTTCAGGCTTTCGCAAAGCTTGATCACTCTTTCGTGTACTGCCGTTCCTATTGGCAACGCGTCTCCTGCACAACCAAAATGCTCAAAAATATCGGCTCGCGATTATAGTGTGCGCCGCGCTTCACCCGCAAGGCGAACTCCGCCACGCGGTTTCTTTCGGTCGCGATTTTTGCCCCCTTTTGCCGAGCTTCCTGACTTCAGGTCACCGCGCAGCTTCGCTTCTTCCTTGTGACACTTCACCTGCGACTGTAAAATGCTTCGACTCTTTCCGCATTTGTTTTTCCCGCGGAGGACTCGCAGAAATCCTCATGGCCAAGCGTTACGACGTAATTGTCATCGGTGGAGGCCACAACGGCCTCGTGAATGCGGCTTACCTCGCCAAGGCAGGGAAAAAAGTCCTTGTTCTCGAACGCCGCTACGTTCTGGGCGGTGCCGCAGTCACCGAAGAAATCGTCCCTGGCTTCAAATTTTCTGTTTTTTCTTATGTCGTCTCGCTTCTTCGCCCGGAAATTATTCGCGACCTCGATCTTCCACGCCATGGCCTCGAAATTCTGCCGCTCGACGGCACTCTCACGCCTATGCCCGACGGCAATCACCTCTGGCGCGTCAACGATCACTCCAAATCGCGCCGCGAAATCGAGCGCCACTCAAAGCTCGACGCCGAAGCTTACGAAGAATTCGGCAAGTCGATGGTCGCAATGTGCCGCTTCGTCAAGCCGATTCTAGGAATGATTCCGCCCGATCCCACGTCGCTCGATCCGCGGGATCTGAAAAAACTCGCCTTCCTCGGCAAGCGCTTCCAGGATCTCCCCGCCGAAGACAAATACAACCTCGTCCAGCTCATGACCATGAGCGCCGCCGACTTTCTCGATCAGTGGTTCGAGACCGATGTACTCAAAGCTACAATGTCCGCCTCCGGAATCATCGGCACGTTTCTCGGCATCCGCTCGCCCGGCACAGCCTATGTTTTGCTCCATCACTACATGGGCGAAATTGACGGCGCGTTCCGCTCCTGGGGCTTCAGCCGAGGCGGCACTGGCGGTATTTCCAACGCGATCGGCAGCGCCGCCCGCGAAGCCGGTGTGGAGATCCGCACGGAAGCGCCCGTTTCGAAAATTCTGCTTAAAAACGGAACCGCCCACGGCGTGGTTCTCGAAAGCGGCGAAGAAATTCACGCAAGTATCGTTTCCTCCAGCCTCGATCCGAATCTCACTTTCCTCAAATTTATCGATTCCCACGACCTTCCCGGCGATTTCGTGGAAGAAGTCCGCCGCTACAAATATCGTGGCTCATCCGGCAAAGTGAATCTCGCTCTCGACGCGCTTCCCGATTTCACCTGCATGCCAGGCCCCGGGCGCCATCTGCGCGGTGCAATTTCCGTCTCGCCTTCAATGGACTACATGGAGCGCGCCTACGACCAGGCCAAATACGGCGAATATTCGCGCCGCCCGTACATTGACATGGTAATCCCCACGCTCACCGATCCTTCGGTCGCGCCGCCCGGCAAACACATCCTCTCCTGCTTCGTCCAATACGCGCCGTACAAATTGAGCCACGGCACCTGGGACGAGCAGCGCGAAGCCTTCGGCAACACCGTGATCGATACGATCGCCGAATACGCGCCAAACATAAAAAACATCATCATCGGCAAGCAGTTCATCACCCCGCTCGATATCGAGCGACAGACCGGTCTCACCGAAGGCAACATTTTCCAAGGTGAACTTTCGCTTGAGCAGCTTTTCTTCTTGCGACCCGTCGCCGGCTGGGCCCGTTACCGCACGCCGATTCGCAAGCTTTACATGTGCGGCTCTGCCACGCATCCCGGCGGCGGAATCATGGGTGCCCCCGGGCGTCTCGCCGCACTCGAGATCTTGAAAGACGCAGGGCATAAATAATGGCGGTCCAGCGCGACATCGTGATTCTCGGTGCCGGGCACAATGCCCTCGTCACCGCGTTCTATCTCGCGAAGAAAGGTTTCAGGCCCCTCATCCTCGAACGCCGGCCGATCGTTGGCGGCGCAGCTATCACCGAAGAATTTCATCCCGGATTTCGCTGTTCCACTCTCGCCCATGCCGGCGGCCCGCCTCATGTGTCGATTGTGGAAGACATGCAGCTCGCGAAATTCGGCCTCGAGCGCCTGGAATCTCCAGTGCGACTCTTCGCGCCTTCGCCCGATGGCCGCGCCCTCACCCTTTTCACCGACCCCGCTGCGTCCGCAAAAGAAATCGATAGGTTTTCCCAGAAGGACGCTGCCAGTTACGTGGAGCTCCACAATTCGTTGGCGCGCCTGGGTGAGATCCTGAAACAGCTGCTTTCACTCACCCCACCGGTAATCGAAGATCCGTCCAACGAAGATCTTTGGAAGCTTCTGAAGCTGGGTAAGAAAGTCCGTGGCCTGGGCAAGAAAGAAATGATGCGGTTAATCCGCTGGGGCCCCATGGCCGCCGCCGATTTTGTCGCGGAATTTTTCGAGACGGACCTGCTCCGCGCCACCGTAGCCGCCCGCGGAATTTTTGGCGCCGCCCTAGGCCCTTGGTCCGCCGGCTCAACCACCCTCCTGCTCCTTCGCGCTGCCGCCGATCCTTACCCGGTCGGCAATTCCGCGATGCCTCGTGGAGGAATGGGCGCGCTCACAGCAGCCATGGCGGCGTCGGCCAAACAGGCAGGCGCCGAAATTCGCACCAACGCCGACGTACAGAAAATCCTGGTAAAAAATGGCGCCGTAATCGGTATTGCGCTCGCGAGCGGCGAAGAAATCGCCGCCAAATGCGTCGTCTCCGGCGCCGACCCGCGACGTACTCTGCTCGGCCTTCTCGACCCGATTCACCTGCCGCCCAGCTTCGTCGTGAAGATGCAGCATTTCCGCGCACAGGGAACCGCCGCCAAACTGAATCTCGCGCTCGACGGCCTGCCCACCTTCACCGCGCTCAAGCAAGCATCCGCCGATCGTTCTGCGCTCAGCGGCCGCATCCACATCGGCCCCGGCATTGACTATCTCGAGCGCGCCTTCGATGCCTCCAAATACGGCGAATTTTCGCCCGCGCCCTATCTCGATATTTCGATTCCCACAATTCTTGACCCCGCACTTGCCCCGGCAGGCAAGCACGTCATGTCCATCTACATGCAGTTCGCCCCCTTCCACCTGAAAGCAGGCGATTGGGCGCAACACAGTGACGCCCTCGCCGACACAATCGTAAAGACCGTCGCCGAATACGCCCCCGATCTCCAGTCAAAAATCCTCGGCGGCCACATCATCACGCCTAAAGATCTCGAAGAAACGTACGGCCTGACCGGCGGCCACCCCTTCCACGGCGAACTCTCGCTCGATCAAATCTTCACCATGCGTCCCATTCTCGGCTGGGCGCGTTACGCCACCCCGGTAAGAGGCCTCTACCTCTGCAGCAACGGCACCCACCCAGGCAACGGCGTCACAGGAGCCTCCGGCGCCAACGCCGCCCGCGAAATCCTCCGCGACCTTAAGAAGTAAGTACAGCCCTCAGCACAGTTAAAAGCAATCCCGAAACAGATTGAGCATCTTCCCAAGGCGAAGCTGCCATTCCGTAACGCCGGCTTGCCCTGAAACTAGTGAACGGGCGTCCCGCCGGCTCTTTTGAATTCGCCTTAAGGGGTTGGAATCGGTCTAGGGAAGTGCTAGACTATCCCTAGGAGATCCCTATGCCTACCCTATACGTCGAAAACGTTCCAGACGAACTCTACGACGCCCTCCGCAGTCAGGCCAAGGAAAACCGTCGCTCCATCGCCGCTGAAGTGCTATCCCTACTCGAAGACAATGTACCCACGAAAGGCGAACTCAAGTCGCGCAAGGAGTTTCTGAAGTACGTGAAGCGGATTCAGAGCCGCAAACCTTCTCGTCGATCGTTTCCCTCCACCGAAGAGATGTTGCGCGAGGATCGAGCGCGTTGAAGCGGCTGGTGGTGGATGCGAGCGTTGCTGCCAAGTGGCTCCTGCCGCCTTCGGACGAACCTTACATCGATCAATCCGTTCGATTGATCGCGGACTATGTCGATCGCAAGATTCAAATTTTCGTCCCCGATCTGTTTTGGGTCGAAGTCGGTAACTTACTTTGGAACGCCGCGCGTAGAGGCCGTTGCACACTGGAGCACGCAACCAATGCGCTCAATAAGATAACTGCGCAGAAATTTCCTACGATCGCGTCGCTTTTTATACTGCGTTCAGCATTCGCGATTGCCAACGCGCATGGTCGCACGGTGTATGACTGCCTTTACGTTGCGCTCGCAGAAGCGCTCGAGGTCGATTTTGTTACAGCTGATGAAAAGTTGGCAAACGCATTGGCTTCTAAATATTCCATCATTTCAATAGGTGAGATGTAACGCGCTGTCTTCATAAGAAAACGATCGCCAGCATTTTTTTCGATACATCGAAAGGCCAGGAAACCGCTACGCTTCCTTCCCAGCCACCACCTGCGCGTGCCCCAGAAACGCCACCAGCGAAACCCCGCCAATAATATTCCCCAGCAACGTCGGCGCCAGAAACCGCCCGAGATAAAATCCCCAGCTCTCCGCTCCCGTCGCCACAAGAAAAAGAACTTTGGTCGACCCGGCAATCACGTGGTTGAAGCCTCCCAGCCCGATCAGGTAAGTAAGAATGATAATGATGCTCACGCGCGCCGATTCCGCCATGGGCAGCAGCCACACCATCAACGCAATCAGCCACCCCGCAAAAATCGCCCGCATCACCACCACCCAGAATCCCGCGCCCAGTCCATCCTCACTCACCGCCGTCAGCGTCTGCTGCACCTGCGGCGAAAAAATGTGTACCCGCGCCACGCACAACGCAAACAAGTAAGTCCCCACCAGATTCGCCAGCAGCACCACGCCCCACAGCCGCACCATCCGCATCGCCATTTGCCAGCTTCGCCCAGTCAGCACCGGAAGCACCGCCGTTAGAGTCGTCTCCGTAAACAACTGCTGCCGCCCCAGCACCACGATCAGAAATCCCACGCTGTAACCAAGCTTCGTCACCAACCGCGTCCAATCGCCCTTCGGCAGATAACCCGCGATCAACGCCTCCGCCACAAGCGAAAATCCCATCGAAAGCCCGGCCGCCAGCCCCGACCACGCCAGCGCCGAAGCCGTCCGCTTCAGTTCCTCTTCGCCCTCCCGACGGATCGTCTCGTGCACCACATGCGCGCCGATCGCCACGCGCTCCTGCACTTGCTTCTCTTCGATCTTCTTCGTTATCGCGGGCGAAATCTCCGGCACCGCCGCCACTTCCTGCTTCTTGGTTTTTGGCATTAATTATCCTGGTAGGAAAACTATCTTCGACGAGTCTCTCATCAAACCCGGCAGCAATCCCATTGGGGAGAAGCTGTATACCGCCTACCTTCCGCGAAAATGAAAATGGCCCGGAGGTTTCAAAGCCTCCGGGCCACCTGCAGCGCCATCCTAGCCGAATAGCGCAAGCTCAACCTTTGCTGCTACGCTCCAACTTGTTTCACCGCTGGCAGCGTCTTCACTTCGATCTTTCGTGGAAGCGCTGTCAGCGCCAACGGTGCCGTGATTTCCAGCACGCCGTTCTTGTATTCCGCCGTGAGCTTTTCCGTCACGACGCCCTCGGGCAATTCGATCATCCGCTCGAACTTACCGTACACGATCTCTTCATTCATCCACTCGACCCCGTTCGTCGCCCGAAAAGTCTTCCTCTCGCCCTTGATCGTCAGCAGGTGCTCCACCAGCTGAATCTCCACTTCCTTTGCTTCGATTCCGGGAAGCGAAACGCGGCAGATGTAAGTCTTTCCGTCTTTGTCGATGTACGCCTCGACGGCCGGCAGAAATACCGCCTTCTTCGCCGGAATGAACTCTGCTGACAGCGGATTGCCCGCCAGAATATGGTTGAACAGCTGATCGAAATCCCGCCTGAATTCAAATAGATTCGTGAATAGATTCTCGCGTGGAACTAGATTTGTCATCGCCTTTCTCCTTCGTATCACCGCTATGAGTCCCATTGCCCCTTGGTTCGTCACAATTACATCCAGCAGCCGGGCGCGGCCTGTATCCGGTCCAAAAGGACCGACGCGTCGCATTGCTGGGCGCTTTCGTTAGGCGTCGCTCCCGGCTGCTGGCACACTCTGAAGTTTTGGATTTTCCGCACTGGTCAGACCCCTGATCGCTGGGTGTAGCGCAAGGCCTCACCTCTTCGTTTCGGGTTTCTTGGCCTTTGCGTCTCTCTTCCATCTGCGGTCTCCGTTCCTTCTAGCGCCACTTATATCTCCGCGTTCCTGCAACTTCAGTGACCCCCATCGCCTGTCGCAGTGACCGCTGTCACGCACTCAAAGACGCTCATTCCTGCCAGGGAAGGAAGTGCTGCATATTTGCACCCCTGTTTGTTACACTGGCGCCGTTCGCAAAACTGAGGAGAACAGATGAAACGCACTCGATTCGTTCTAGCCTGTATGCTCACGGCCGCGCTCGCCGTCTCCGCCCACGCGCAATCGAAAGAAAACGATCGCCTCGAAAACTCCGGCAGAGTCATGAAAGAAATTATGGACATCCCCGACAACATTCCGCAGAGCGTCATCGATAAAGCCGACTGCGTCGTCGTTCTTCCATCCGTTCTCAAGGCTGCCTTCGTTATCGGTGCCAGCTACGGTCGCGGCGTCATGACTTGCCGCACCGGCGACAACATGCGCGGCCCCTGGGGCGCTCCCACCATGATGGCTCTCGAAGGCGGCAGCTTTGGTCTTCAGGCTGGCGGCCAGGCCACGGACTTCGTGCTCCTCCTCATGAGCGAGCGTTCCGCCAGCAGCATCCTCACCAGCAAAGTGAAAATCGGTGGCGACGCTTCCGCCGCCGCCGGCCCAGTCGGCCGGAACGCTTCCGCAGAAACCGACGTCACTTTCCGCGCTGAAATCCTCACCTATTCGCGCGCGCGTGGGTTGTTTGCGGGTATTTCTCTCGCTGGCTCCACGCTCCGCCCGGACAATGGCGGCAACCAGGCTCTCTATGGAAGGAAGATCCCATCGAAGGACATTGTGCTGAAAGCCGCCGTCCCGCCGCCTTCGTCAGCGCAGCTCTTGCTGCAAACTCTCAACGCCCATTCGCCGAAGCACTCGTAAATCAGCGAATCGCCCGAAATCATCGCGACTACTTTGCCCTAAAAACAAAAAGCCCCACTCTCCGTTCCCGGAGAATGGGGCTTACTTTTGTGACCTGACGAGATAGCGAGCTAACTCACGCTGCCGCGAGATACTCCCACTTCCCATCCTTGGACTTCAATTGGTGCACGCGGCCTTCATCCGCATGGAGGAAATACGTCCCATCAGGAATCTGCCGTGCGTGCTGCGATTTCACCTGGCACCGTGCCCAGCGCGACTTTGCCACTGCGGGCGGTACCCCATGTTGTCGAACTTCCGGAACCAACTCGATTCCGTATACCACGCGGTACTCTACTCCCGTAGGCCGGGTCGGTACCAACCGTCCCTCACCTTTTAGTTTCTCGGCCATTCTTTCCTCCTCTCAATTAGCGCTATGATCGCCCTCTGTGTCAGCACCGGCGAAGGCACTCAACGGGCACTTAGCCTAACGATCTGTATTTTGAAGCACTTTCCCGGAAGGCCTGGCACTGGGCCAAGAATCCCCCGCTATAATTTGCCCAACCGCCCCTGCTACATCCCTTAGATGCTCACAGGGCACCAAATCGTTTCTCTTATTTACGATCTGAAGCCCGAATCTGTTACCGAACGAGCCGCTCCTCCGCACCCTGACTGGATGGCCCTCGTATATAACCCTAAGTCCCTTGCTTGCTTAAGTTACGGATGAAGACGTCGGAGAGAACAAGCTGGAGATGTTCTCAAATCCCTACTTCATCTGCCACAGCGCAACCACAGCACCATCAACGTGATAGACATCATATCACATTTCGAGCCTGAAATCCCGTCCATACAGCATCTTCACCGAATTTTTACATACTTAACCGGACGCGCTAGACCGGCCTTGCCGGCCACCGAACGGCTACGACTCAGGCGTCATCGCCGTCACCTGCAACGGCTCTTTACCCACAAACTCGAGCCCCGTCACAAACTGCCCCTGGCCCATCGGATCGCAGTACGTCACACGCGCCGCCGAGGTAAAATGCCCAGCCGGCAGCGACACCAGAATCGTGTCATCCGTATACCATTCGCTCGCCGAAATCACGCGCACCCCGCGCGAACTCACGTTTTCCGTGATCGCGCGCTCCACCCCCAGCCTCCCATGCCGCCCAATCAAAAGCGCCGTCGTCTTCATCGCCAACCGATTCTCCACCCGCTGGGCCACAAAACTCTGCATTTGAGCGCTCCTCGCACCTTGAGTTAAAGCCATCATGTAGAGCGACAACCGAATTTCGACCACCGCGGCGCAACGTGACTCGGCCCCTTCCAGAACACACCCCGGGCAAGCCAAAGAACACCGCTAACTACGTACATCGTAATCGCTCATAGCCACCTCACAACTCAAATCCGCACCCCCGCTGTCGTAAACGTAACGCCCCACGCGCTATCTTCGCCTTTCCTTCAGCCTGCTTTCGTACCGCTGGCCTCTGGCCGGCGCCTTTTGACATCGCAGCTCATAAAGCAGAATACGCTGGGCATTCACTCTCGATGTTGGAGCGCATCGCAACAGCCTGCGGCGTCGCTCTGAAACTCCGCGCAGAAAAGAAGCCGCACTTCGATCGCGAGGTTGCGCTCGTTTAGCCGAAATCCTACCTATTTAATCGCAATGGCGAACCGTAACAAGCGGGCCGCAGAGCACAACAAAGCTTCCCAGCAGGTATGGCGCAAGGGAGCCTTGCTGATGGGGGTCGTCGGCCTCTGGATTTTCATCCTGGGTTTTGGAACTCTCCTGCTAGGGCAACTGCATTATAGAAATTACTGAGGCGGCGCGGTGTTTGCGCCTTTTGCCCTGCTCGTTGGCGTTATCGCGGTTCTATTCGCGCTGCGAATACGTCGCCGGGGCCACTAAGCGTGGCGTCTTGCTGCTGCTCGCTTCACACGCTACAATTCGGGTTCACACATCGAGGTGAACCAACCATGACAGCTTCTGCCACTACCAATACGGCGACCAAATCGGCCGCAGCACTCATTCACTCGCGCGGCGAATTTGTGAACGAGCCGTTCACTGATTTTTCGAAGCCTGAGAATCGCGAAGCGATGGAAGACGCGCTGCGCCACGTGAAATCCATGTTCGGGCGCGAGTATCCGCTGGTGATCGCGGGACAAAATCTCGTCACCACCGACAAAATCAAGTCCACGAATCCTTCGAATCCGAAGGAAGTGATCGGCGTCTTCCAGAAGGCCACTGTGGAGATGGCGAATCAAGCCGTCGAGGGCGCTGCGAAAGCGTTCGAGCACTGGAAAAAAGTGTCGGCCGAAGAACGTGTGGCGTGCGCGTATCGCGCGGCGGATATTTTGCGCAAGCGGCGCTTCGAGCTTGACGCGTGGCTCTGCTACGAAATCGGCAAGACGTGGCCGGAAGCCGACGCGGACATCGCCGAGCTGATTGACTTCTGCGAATACTACGGGCGCGAAGAGTTGCGCCTGGCCGCGCCGCAGAAATTGACGCCACAGCGCGGGGAAAAAAATTACATGAAGTACATCCCGCTCGGCGTGGGCGTGATTATTCCGCCGTGGAATTTCGCGGCGGCCATCATGGGCGGCATGACGCTTGCAGCCATCGTCACCGGAAACACGGCGGTGGTGAAACCGTCAAGCGATTCGCCGACGATCGCGGCGATCTTCGTCGAAATTCTGTACGAATCGGGCGTGCCGCGCGACGTGGTCAGTTTTTTCACCGGCCCGGGCGGAACGGCGGGCGAAGCGCTTGTCACGAATCCGAAGACGCGCTTCATCGCGTTCACCGGCTCGAAGGAAGCGGGCCTGCGCATCAGCGAACAAGCGGCACGCAAGCAGCCGGGGCAGGTGTGGATCAAGCGCACGGTGCTTGAGATGGGCGGCAAGGACGCGATTGTTGTCGACGAAGAAGCCGATCTCGACGCGGCGGTGGAAGGCGTCGCGGTCTCGGCGTTTGGATACCAGGGGCAGAAATGCTCGGCGTGTTCGCGCGCGATCGTCTCAGAGAAAATCTACGACAAGTTTCTAGAGAAGCTGGTCGAGCGCGTGCGGAAAATTAAAGTCGGGCCAATCGAGGATCCGCAGAATTACATGGGGCCGGTGATCAACGAAGCCTCGATGAAATCAATTCTCGGCTATATCGACGCCGGGAAAAAAGAAGGCCGCCTCGTCGCGGGAGGGAAGCGCGCCGACGGCGACGGCTATTTCATCGAGCCGACGGTGATCGCCGACGTCGATCGCAAAGCGCGCATTTTCCAGGAGGAAATTTTCGGCCCGGTGCTGGCGGTGTCAAAGGCAAAGGATTTCGATGACGCGCTGGCCATGGCCAACGACACAGAATTTGGCCTTACAGGCGCGGTCTATTCGCAGAACCCCGAAAAAATCGAACGCGCCGCCGAAGAATTCCACGTCGGCAACTTGTACATGAACCGCAAATGCACCGGCGCGATGGTCGGCGCGCACCCATTCGGCGGCTTCAACATGTCGGGCACGGATTCAAAATCCGGCGGCCAGGATTACCTGCTGCTATTCCTGCAAGCAAAAACCATCGCGGAGAAGGAAGGGGCGACACGGTAGCATCGCGAATATCCGCGGGAGAGATCCCTCGACTGCGACTCGCGCCTTCGCTGCGCGAAGGAAAGGCAAGGCGCGCGAGTCTCCGCTCGGGATGACAGCGTGAGGCAACCCCTGCCACCCTGAAGGGTGGCGCTACATAAGCCACGCGAATTGCGTCACGGCGCTGTCGCCGAATAACTCGATTCGGCGACGGGCTTCATCTTGAAGACGCCGCGCAGAATCAAATACGCCGCGGGCCCGGACGCGAGCAGCCACGGCGCGTACTTCCAGACGTAATCCTCGCTCTGCGCGATTTTCAGCGCGCACAAAATCACCGGAAAAATCAGAACGTAGGCGAGACCGAACGAGCCGCCGGGGATGCGGAAGCTGCGCGGCGCGTCCGGCAATTTGGCCCGCATTCGCCAGGCTGCGAACAGCGTGAGAATCGTGGTCGCGATGCGCGTCCAGATGTAGATGTTCACCAGATCTTCCACCTGATATTTCGCGAGGATGCAGTAAACCAGCGCGGAGACGGCGATGGCGCGCGCGGGCGTGCGATAGCGCGGATGGATTTTGCCGAGCCACGCGGGAAGGTAGCCGTCTTCGGCCATCGTGGCGGGGATGCGCGTGGTGTAGAGGATGGTGCTGTTCGAGAGCGACGCGGTGCCGATCATCGCGGCGATGAGCATTGCGGCGCCGAGCCATGGGCCGCCGATGAGCCGCGATGCGGTGACGATGTAGTCCGTCTTCCATTCCTGCCAATTGCCGAGCGCGGCGAGCGCGAGCGTGGTGGGGAGAATGTAGGTGAGGACGTTGAGCGGCGTCATCCAGGCGAGCAGTCGGACGAAGGTGCGCTGCGAATCTTTCATCTCGCCGGTCATGCTGGAGAGCTGTTCGTAGCCGGCGTAATTCCACATCGCGAGCGCGAGGCCTTTGCCGAAGACGCTGCCGAAGGGCTGGCCGGGCGGCGTGAAGGGAAGCACGGGATTGTAGTGCAGCTTGAAGAGCGCGACGAGGCAGAGCCACGCGACTGGAATCAGCACGGCCACGAGTAGTGCGACGGAAAGCCAGCCGGCCACTTGGATGCCGCGCGCGTTGAGGTAAGAGAGAACGCAGAGCGCGAGACACGCGCCCAGCCACTTCACATTTCCTGTGATCCACGGAAAGTACGAACTCAGATAGTCCATCAGCAGCACGCCGTAGAGGCTGTTCAGCAGAAAAGTGCCGGTCCAATTCCACCAGCCGCATTGAAATCCCCAGAAATCGCCGAACGCGGCGCGACTCCAGCGATAGAAACCGCCTTGAACGGGGAGAAGGCTGTTGAGTTCGGCAGCGGCGAGCGAAATGGGAATGCTCCAGAAGAGCGGAACGAAGGTGAGGAAGACGAGCGCCATGCCGGGGCCGGAGCTGTGAAAAATTTCTTCGTAGCCGAACGGGCCGCCGGCGGTGTAGCCGTAAAAAAGCGCGAGGAGCGGAAGAAACCCGATCTGGCGGAGACGAGCGGTGGATTCAGCGGGAAGCGCGGGAGTGTTTTCGGGCGCAGATTTTGGCATCGAGCCGCAGTGGAACGGGCGGCATGATATGGGACTGCTCGGGGCTTTTCAATTTAAAGTTTTGCTTGACGCGCAGAGGCGGGGCGCAAGAGAATGCAGGCCGCTCCCGCAGCAGTTAACGCCAGTTAAACAGGGGTTCCGACCATGCGCATGGTGCGCGCTTTCATATTTATTATTCTTGCAGTGATTCTCGCTCTTATCGGAATTTCACCTCGCAAGATCCGCGCTCAACAAGGTGCATCGCGGACTACCCGGAATGCGCAATTGAGCCGACACTCTCGCCGGCAGCCACATATCAGAGTGACTTCGGTGAAGCCGGCTGTGATACCGGGAGCCACAGGATTGATTTCCATCCCTGTAGATACTGACGACAAGCAGATTCCGGTAACAGGCGGACCCGGTCTCACGATTCCACTGTTCAATGCCTCGACAACCAATACGATCACAATTTCAGGTGTGACCATTGATCCTTCCAGCACCGGAACTTTCACGGTGACGACAAATTGCACAACGCTAAGCCCTGGAGCAAGTTGCAATGTAGTTGTAACTTTTGACTCCCCAGTCGTGTGCGCTGACGCGGTGGCCGGACCCATAGAAGGGATAATTGATGTGGCGAACAATGATCCCGTTCTGGATGGAACGCCGCTTGTAATCGGCGTTGAGGGATACGGCTCCGACGGAAATTTCCAGTTCAAGAGTCTTACAGATCCCACGTTAACGGCCCAGCAGTTGGCGAATCAGCTTGTGGGCGGAGGCGTGCAGATAAGCAACGTGGTATACACGGGCGCTACGGTTGCTGCAGGAACATTTTCGACAGCTTCGAACATCATCGGCTTCAACAACGGAATCATCCTGAGCACCGGGTCTATCCGCAACGTGATAGGACCGAACTGCGCCACCGGCATCACTGCCGAGAACGAGACGGCTGGGGATACTGATCTGGATACGCTCGTCGGTACCGGACACACGACGAATGATGCGGCAGTGCTGGAATTCGATTTTGTGCCGAAGACTTCTACTCTAACGTTCAGCTACGTGTTTGCATCTGACGAATACAACGAATTCGTGGGTGAATTTAATGACGTCTTTGGGTTTTTCGTAAACGGAACGAATATCGCATTGCTTCCCGGTGTAACTCCTGCGACGCCTGTATCGATTAATACGGTAAACCTAACGGCGAACACCCAGTTTTTTATAAACAACGATATGCAGAGTCCTGCTGTGGCACCGGTCGACACCGAAATGGACGGGCTCACGGTGGTGCTAACAGCTACGGCCCAGGTGAATGCGAACCAGACGAATCACATGAAGCTGGCAATTGCGGACGCAGACGATTTCGCAGTGGATTCGAACGTGTTTATCGAGGCGGGAAGCTTGTCGAGTTCAACGCTTACATTCAACCCAACGAGCGTGGACTTCGGAAATCAGCCGGTGAATACGACGAGCGGCAAGCAGCCGATCACAGTGACGAATACCGGGACGGCGGCGGTGAACATCACCAGTGTCGTGGCGAGTGCTGGTTTTGGCGAGACTGACAATTGCGTCGGGGCGCTGCCTGGGAGCGGAACGTGCACAATTCAGGCGACGTTCACACCCACGACCGCGACGGCGTTCACCGGAACAATCATGGTGAACGATGATGCGGCCGATAGCCCCCAGTCCGTGGCTTTGTCAGGCACGGGCACGAGCTCAGGACCGACGTTGGTGTCGATTGCGGTGACGCCGAGCACGGCGAGTATCGCTGTGAACGGGACGCAGCAGTTCACGGCTACGGGAACATATTCGGATAATTCGACGAAGGATGTGACGACGCAATCTGTGTGGAAATCGTCGAACACGGAAGTTGCGACGGTGGGAGCGGGGACGGGGCTGGCAACGGGCGTGGGAGTGGGCGGGCCCGTGATGATTACGGCTACGGACACGGGAATTTCCGGAACTGGGCAGCTGACGGTCTCGAATGTTCCATTCACGCTGACGATTAATCCACCTCCCGGCGGGGTTTTCGGCCCGGTCGCACCGGGCGGGACTCTTCCGGTAGGAGTAATACTGACCGCGATTCCGGGTACGACGGGGATGGTGACGTTTGGCTGCACAACATCGTCGCCGACGATCACGTGTTTGCCTCGGCCGTCATCCGTGGCGCTTTCACCCAATGGACCGCTTCAGGTGGCGATTGTGGTGAATACCTTCTGCAAAGGGCCGGTAGCCACTGGACACTTGGCACCGCCGGGCGGATTTGGCGGCGGCATCGGGCTTCTTTTGCTGTCGACGATGCTGATGGGAACGGCGTGGATGTACCGGCGGAATCCGCGGTGGGCGGTGTCGTTTGCGTTGTTCGTGCTGATCGCGCTCGGAGGCGTGGCTTGCAACTCGCTGCCGCGAAACCCGAACGGAGTGACGCTGCCGGGAAATTATCAGCTATTTATTACCGCGACGTTCAACGGACAGACGGTGTCGGCGCCCGCGGTCAACTTCGTCGTTAACTAGAACTAGCGGTGCTTAGCAGGCGTTTCCGCCGGGAGCGGGGACAAGGAATCACCGGCACGGTGGGTTTCGGCTTGCAAGTGTAAGGGTAGCGCGCAAGCGCAAATCTTACGACAAATCATTCGTAAACGGCCCAAGTCTCATAGGATCAGTGTGATAGGGGTGGGATAGCGGTCATTCTGCTTTGTTGCGGAATGAAACATTGTACTAATCATGTGCAAAGTTTTTCTTACTTACATCTCGGTTCTCACCGCTTACGCAGGTAGTAATCCGACGGTTCCCACCATGCGCTCTGTCGGTTTTTCCCAGTGACAGCCGGCGAATTCAATTCATGAGAGGTCTCAAAATGCGAAGGCCCGCCCTCGTATTACTTGGATTTTTGATGTCGTTGGCAGTGACTGCCACGAAGGCGCAGACGCCTGATACAGCAAGCAAGCCGGCAACGGGCGCGCCGAACTCAAGCGTGGCTCCGAAGCCTATTCACCTCCCGCTCTTCTTTGAGGCCAACCGGGGGCAGGCGGACTCGCAGGTTCGATTCATGGCGCGAGGCAAGGGCTACACCCTGTTGCTGACGCCCACGGAAACAATTCTCGTGGAATCGAAGACGCAGGTGTCGACCCAAGGCAAGGCGGTTGCTCCTTTTCAAAGTCCCCTTGTCGCAACGAAGGCTTCTCGCGGAAGCGTGATTCGCATGCAACTGGTGGGAGCGAATTCCGCGCCTGCTATGACGGGAATCGAACAGCTTCCCGGCAAAGTGAACTACCTCATCGGAAACGATCCCTCGAAGTGGCAGACGCAAGTTCCGCTTTACTCGCAAGCGCGCACGGAACAGGCGTATCCGGGCGTGGATCTGGTTTTTCACGGCGACCAGAGACAGCTGGAATACGACTTTGTGGTAGCACCGGGAGCGGACCCATCGAAGATCGCTTTCCGAATTCGCGGAGCCGCGCGTACGGAAATTGATACACGCGGCGATCTCGTGTTGCACACAGCGGATTCTGATTTCGTGATGCACAAGCCGGTTATCTACCAGACGATCGCGTCCGAGCGACGCCCGATTGAAGGCAGCTTCGTGAAAAGAGGAAAGAACGAAGTTGCGTTCCGCCTTGGGGCATATGACCAGAGCCAAGAGTTGGTGATCGATCCGGCGATCGGCTTCTCGTCGTTCCTGGGCGGAGCTGGGGAGGACGTGTCGAGTGGCTTTGCCATCGATGACAGCACTCCGGGCAGTCCCAAGCTATACCTCAGCGGGTTCACAGGCGATTCGACTACGTTCACGGTGCCAAATACGGTAATCGGTTCGGGCACGTCCTTGACGCCACCCGGAGTGGGAGCAGTGGGGTTTGTGGCGAAGGTTGACCCCACGGCCTCCGGAGCGGCGTCGCTGATCTACCTGACGTTCGTTGGCGGCAGTGTGGCGAATTTATCCACGCAGAAAAGCTGCCTAAGCGAATTCATCTGGCTGGCGCTGGACAAGTCGCAGGGGGCTGCGAACATTGAGCCAGTGGTAGGAGGAGAAACGAACTGCGCTAATTTTCCCAGCGCAACCGTCCTGAATCCTGTCACCGATCCAAGCGGCACGAGCAGAGGACTCACCTCCGTGGCGGTGCGACTGATGCCAAGCGGCGCGGCGATAGATAAAGCCGCGGTTCTGGGTGGGAACCATGATCTGGGAGAAGGGTTTGTTGCAGTTGGTACCGGCGGAAACGTAATCCTATCCGGCGATACGCAAGCGACAAATCTGCCGACCAAGAATGCTTACGTCAATACCTTCGATAACGGCGCAACCCCCGCGCCATTCGATGATTGTTTTGTGACGATCCTGAATCGAGCTGATTTGAGCATAAGTTACCTAACCTATCTTAACGTTGGAACAGGCAGCACATCGACCACCAACGTGGGATGCGGCGCCTTCGAAGACGCTTCGGGGAACATCCTGGCTGGAGGAAACACAGTTTCCTCGACCGCGTTCAATCTGGGACCGGGCGGAGCGAGTCTGGCGAATGGATTCCAAACGGCTTTTCAGGGCACACAAGACACATTTGCAATGAAACTGAACCCGAGCCTGGTGGGAGTCAACCAGTTGTTGTATGCGACCTATTTCGGTGGCGGTGGAGACACGAGCGCTGGGAGCGGATCTTTTGATCTTGGCAACGGTGTGGTGGCGATCGTCGGTTCGACAACGTCGAATACAGCCAATGGTGACATTCCACTCAAGAACGCGTTTCAAACGACAAACAGCGCTACTGGTGGCGGCATGGTTGGGTTTCTGGTCCTCATCAATACGTTGCAAACAGGAGCCGCGAGCCTGCAGTGCGGGACGTACTTTGGTGGGACGGGTGGAGGCGATATCGTCGGGGCGGTGACGTATGACGCCGGGGATCCCACAGACTACCGAATCATCCTGGGCGGCCGAACGAACTCTCCTACTGATTTTCCAACGCTGAATCCCATTCAGCCCTATGTAGGAGCGGTAGTGGGGGGGATGCAGAGTCCCGACGCGTTTCTCTCTATATTGAGAGTGCCGACCCCCGGTCAGACAGCATTTAACGCCACGCTGGTGTTTTCGACGTACATCGGCGGAAGCAATCCGCCCGCACAGCTCACTGGCGCTTCGCCTACTCTCCTGGAAGACGACCGAATCGACGCCGTTGCGGTTGACGCGAGCCACACGATTTACGCGGTTGGACTGTCGAATGCGCCGGGCGGATTCTTCGCGAATACGAATCCGACCACGACGGTGAACGGTTTCCAGACGACCTGCGCGAGTTGTGGCGCGACCGCTCCCGTGGATGACGTCGTTGTGCTCTCGATTGGAACGGGGGCGAACGCCACGTTGAATTCCATCGCGGTGACACCGACCACGGCGTCGATCGGGGTAGGACAGACGCAGCAATTTAGTGCTGTGGGAAATTACAATGATGGAACCGAGAAGGACATTACGAGTTTGGTGACTTGGACCACGGTGCCCACGGGCTTTGCGACGATGAGCACGACGAGTCCGGGACTGGCCACGGGAACTGCTGTCGGTTCGACTGCGATTACGCCGGCTTTAGGAACCGCGACCGTGTTGAACACGGGGGCGTTGACGGTGACCGCTGGAGCGGGAGCGGACCTTGCAATCACGATCACGGCGCCGAGCAACGTAGCGCTGGGGGCCGACCTTCCGTATGTCATCACGGTAACGAACAACGGCCCGCAGGATGCGACGGGCGTGGTGATGACCGACCCGGTGCCTGGGAACTTACAACCGCTTATGGTTGTGGCATCGGAGACGTGCACCCACATCGTTAACATCGATACCGGCGCGACCACGCTCTCGTGCGCGATCGGTGCGCTCGCAAACGGAGCTAGCACTCAGATCAGTTATCACGTGACGCCAACGGCGGCCGGCAGTTTGACGAACACCGCGACTGTCGCCGGAAGTTCCACCGATCCGAATATGGGGAATAATTCGGCGACCGTGACCACGACTGTGGGCGGGGCGGCAGCGACGCATTTCTCGGTGACGGGACCCGGAACTGCGACGGCGGGAACTGCATTCAACGTTACGGTGAGTGCGCTGGATGCGACGAATACGGTGGTGACGGGATATACGGGGACTGTTCATTTCACGAGCAGCGACACGCAGGCGGTGCTGCCGGCGAATTCGACGCTGACGAACGGGACGGGAACGTTTTCAGTGACGCTGAAAACGGCGGGAGCACAGACGATCACAGCGACGGATACGGTGACGGCCACGATTACCGGAGCTTCGGGGGCGATTACGGTGGGGGCCGCAACGCCGATTACACTGCAAGTGAAGACGGCGGGAACGGCATTTGGCACCGTGACAGACAATTTAGGACAAATCAATTGCACGCAAGAGGGAGGGACGAATCCATCGGGCAATTGTTCGACGCAATATCCGAGCGGAACGCAGGTGACGCTTACAGCGACGACGCCGGGTACTTTCGGCGGTTTTGTTGGCGCGCCCACAGCGTGCACGGGGACGGGGAGTACGTGCCAGTTCACGATTACGGCTACGGAAACTGTGACGGGGACGTTTACGCCGGGGCCGGGGACATTCCCGCTGACCGTGGTGGCTGGAACTCCGCATACGGGCGGCGGAACGATTACGAGCGCGCCGGCCGGGATCAATTGCACGTTGCTAGGAACGACGACGAGCGGCACATGCATGCAGAACTTCCCGGCCGGGGCACTGGTGACGTTGACGTCTTCGCCCGGGCCTGGGTCGGGTTTCTTCGGTTGGTCGGGGACGACGCCGACGTGCTTGGCGAGTAGCAGCGTAAGTTGCCTGCTGAATTTGTCGGCGGCGACAACGGCGATGGTGGAATTCACGTCGGGCGGGGGGACGGTGAACGTCACGCTGACGGGCGCTGGAAATGTGACGGACACGGCGAATGCCGGGGAGATCAACTGCACGAATACTGCAGGAGGAACGCAGACGGGAACTTGCAGCGGAGGCTATACGCTGGGAGTGGGAGTCACTTTGACCGAGACGCCGACTGCGGGGGCGACCTTCTCCGCTTGGACGGGTGCATCATGCACAAATCCGACAGCGACGACGTGCAGCTTTCAGGTGATAAATACGACGCCGATCGCTGTGGCGGCTACGTTTACGGCTGGTGGTGGCGCAGCGACACATTTCTCAGTGACGGCGCCAGCTACGGCAACAGCGGGGACAGCGTTTAACTTCACGGTGACAGCGTTGACAGCCGCGAATGCGACAGCGACTGGATATGCTGGAACCGTGCATTTTACGAGCAGCGACGCGGCGGCGGCGTTGCCGGCGAACTCGACGTTGACGAATGGAGTGGGGACGTTTTCGGCGACGCTGCAGACGGCCGGCGCGCAGACGATTGCGGCAACGGATACTGTGACGGGGTCAATCGCTGGAGCATCGGGCACTATCACGGTGGCGGGTGTTGGTCCGGCTTCGATGCTGGCCATCTCCAAAACTCACACGGGGAACTTCACGCAAGGCCAGCATAGCGCGCAGTACACTGTGACGGTTTCGAACGGCGCGAATGGAGCAGCGACCAACGGAACAGTCACGGTGACGGACACTGCACTGAGTGCGCTGGCTCAAGACTTTGCGGCCAGTTTTTCGGGCACCTCAAATCCGAACGGTGTTTGGAGCTACGGTCAGTTTGTTGAATCGACTTCCACATTTACGCTCTTTCCCGGTCAAGATGCGGCTTCCAATACATGTGGCCTTCCGTATTGGTCGGGCACCGGGTATCCGTATGTTGTTGCCAATAACAGCGGCTCAACTGTCAGCTGCGGCACGGTTACTATACCGAATGACACTCTCTGGATGCATCCGATGAACATGGCGGGGACGGATAGTGATGTCCGTTTCACGGCGCCTGCATCGGGAACTTACGAGATCACCGGAAGCTTTGTATCCTTGGATACGACAACTACGCTGGACAGCATTCTGGTGAATGGCACGCCCGTGTTTTCCACCTTCATATGTAACCCCGGTAACGGGCAAACCTGCCAACCGACCAACACGCGCGCACCGTTTTCAGTAGTAAAGACGCTCAGTGCTGGGAATACGGTTGATTTCATCGTGAACTGCTGCTCCGGATCAGATCAGACGTTCCTTTTCGACTCCACAGGACTTGCGGGCGCGATCGACTCAAATCTAACTGGCCTGTCGCTCGTCTCCATGTTCGGTACAGGGTGGACTTGCGGGCCACCAAATCCAGCCAACACTTGCACCCGTAGTGATGCGCTGGCTCCCGGCGCGTCTTATCCGCCCATCACCGTCTTGGTCAATGTCGGGGTCAACGCTAGCTCGCCTCAAGTGAACACGGTGAGCGTTTCGGGCGGAGGTTCGGCTACGGCGAACGCTTCGGACTCGACCGTCATAACGGCCGCTCCTTCAGCGCAGCTCACCATCGCCAAGACGCACACTGGCAATTTCACCCAGGGCCAACAAGGCGCGCAGTACAGCCTGACGGTGGCGAATTCTCCCGGTGCCGGACCCACGAGCGGCTCGCAGATGCAGTCGACCACTGTCCAATCGACAGGATCGATCTACGCGACCGGCGACGGTAGCACCGCTCCGACGATGATCACTTTGCCTTCGGGCGCGACTTCAATTGTGTTCAACAGCGTTACAGGTTCCATCACGACGGGATGCGCGTCGACCGAGGGTTGCATCGTTTTGAACAATGGCACCGGAAACAACGCCAACGATCCGGATGGCGTCGGGGCCGCACCTGCGACTTCCTCGAACACCGGAACGAGCAGCATCTCGGGGATGACAGCTCCCGGCGCAGGTTATCTGGTTGGCCTTTTTGTTCCTGCGGGTGGGCCAACAGGTACTGCTCCGACCGCACTAGACTTCACGAGTTCTGGGCTCGGTACCTCCTTTACCTCGCTTTCCCCACAACTTGACCAGGTGTTTTTCATTGGAGATGGCCTGACTGGAGACGGCACGGGAACCCAGCAGACCTTCAACGTTCCAACGGGAGCAGGGCAGCTTTGGCTTGGTATCAGCGATGCAGGGTTTTACAACGGGCCGCCCGGTGCGTATGGCGACAACTTGGGGACTTACACCGTGGGTTTGAGTGTGAACGCTCCCGGTTCGGGCGGGGTTACGGTTACTGAGACAGCTCCGAGTGGTCTTACTCTCGTGTCGATGGCGGGCACGGGCTGGACTTGCGGTGGCGCGAACCCGGCCAACGTTTGCACACGGTCAGACGTTCTCGCGGGCGGTGCAAGCTACCCGGTGATAACGGTGAGCGTGAACGTGGCAGCGGATGCGACATCGCCTCAAGTGAACACAGCCGGTGTGACCGGCGGAGGTTCAGCGCCGGCGAATGCCTCGGACTCGACCGTCATCGAGAGCGCATCGACGGCCGCGACGCACTTCACTGTGACGGCTCCGGCGACTGCGACGCCCGGGACACCGATCAATTTCACTGTGACGGCGCTCGATGCGTCTAACGCGACAGCGACTGGATACACAGGCACCGTGCATTTCACCAGCAGCGATGACGCGGCGGTATTGCCGGCAAACTCGACGCTGACGAATGGAGTGGGGACTTTCACGGCGACGCTCAATACTGTGGGCAATCAGACAATCACTGCGACGGATTCCGTGACGGCGTCGATCACAGGCGTGTCCGGAGCCATCAATGTAACTACGGCCGCCACGGTGCAGTTGACTGTGCAAACTGCGGGAACCGGCACGGGAACTGTGACGGGCAATGGAATCGACTGCACGAGCGGCTCCGCGAACGCGTGCATGGCGAGTCTGCCGGCTGGGACTCAAGTGGTGTTAACGCAGGCGGGGACGAACGGTTCGACATTCGCGGGATGGAATGGAGCGCCGACCATGTGCACGGTTGCCGGTGCTACTTGTACATTTACGATGCCAGCGTCGGCGGAGACAGTTACTGCGACGTTTACGGCAGCGGCGGCGACATTGAAATCGATTGCCGTGATGCCGGCGAATCCGACTGAGCCGATCAACTCGTCGTTGCAATTCACGGCGACGGGCACTTACTCGGACAACAGCACCAAGGACATCACCGCGACTGTTACCTGGGAGTCGTCCAACACCGAAGCGGCGACGATCAACGCTGCGGGGCTCGCCTCGATCGGAGGCACCGCCGGGTTAACGACGACAATCTCAGCGACGTTGAACGAAGTGACGGGTTCAACTCTGCTGACGGTTTCGAGTTCGCCGATTTCGATTTCCGTGACGCCGCCTGTGGGTGGGGCTTTCCCGCCGGTGCCGCCGGGAGGGGTATTGGCGATCGGGATTGTGCTCACATCGACGCCAGGCTTCAGCGGAAAGGTGACTTTCGGGTGCACGACGTCTTCTCCGACGATCACATGCGCGCCGGATCCAGCGACGGTGACGTTGACACCGGGCGGACCGACGGATGTGGCGATCGTGCTGGATACGTACTGTAAAGGAGCGACAACGACGTTCGTGGGACCGCCGCCTGGTGGATTTGGCGGGGGCATCACGCTGCTGTTGCTCAGCTTGACGCTGGGAGGCGTGTTGTGGATGTGGAGGCGGAGCCCGCGTTGGGCGGTGTCGTTCGCGGTTCTCGTGTTGATGGCAATTGGCGGGGCGTCGTGTGCGAGTCCGCCGAAGGGACCGAACGGGGCTACGCAGCCGGGTAATTATACCGTGACGTTTAGCGCCACGGTGAATAGTGTGACCACAAGCACGGCTCCCATTCCGTTCACGGTCGAATAAAGCGGGGACGATCACGACAGAATTGTTTTGGATCAGACAGGCGTGATGTCGAAAATGTGGGCGTCAAACGCCTCGCGACGAACGAAAAGGCCGATCATGCGCAGCTCCTCGCCGGCTCGCGAGTAATGCACGTCGTGCAGTTCGTCGTAAAAGTCATATTGAATTGACGGCGAGATGCTTTCGTCCATTCGAACACGGCCTTGCGAAGCCGCGCCGACGATGTTTACAGCGATGATTTTCCACGCTTTCGCGGATCTCCATTCGTAGACCGCGAGATTTTCGGCAGTATCGTCGCCTTCGACGGCAACCGGAAGCAATGACCAATGGCCCGTGTGAAATACTTGCTCATTGGTGATCTTCAAGATGTTTTCGAAGAATTCGCGGATCGCCGGATTGGTCGGCTCTTCCGAGGCTCGCTGCAACGTAATCGGCAGACGAATCTTTCGACCTTCGAGCTCGCCCTGATGATAGAAGCGCATACCGGGAAGAGTCCCCATCAAAGTTCCGGCTGCGATTAATCGTTCATTTTGAAAGACAACCGCGCAACGCTGCTCATCGTGATTCTCGAGGAAGCGCGCGAGGTGATTTTGATAGTCCACGGGAGCCGCGAGAATGCCGTGGACCGCGGACGGATTTGCATCGCGCACAGCATCGTATAAGGTTTTATCGTAAACAAAAGAAAACCCCAATTCGAGCAAGCGCGCTTCCGTGCCCCAATATGCTTCGGCTAGAAGAACGAGATTGGGAACAGCTGCGTGCGCCTCCGCCCAGAATTCTCTTTCCGGCTGTGCAAGGTCGCCGACGGAAGGTCCCCAAACCTTCGCAAAAATATCGTTGAGGAGGAGCATCGCCATGTCGCAGCGAATTCCGTCGCAGTGGGAGGCGATGGTGCGCAGGACATCGAGTTGTGCGGCGCGGAGAGCGGGCTGAAAATGATTTAACTGGGCAACGTCGTCCCAGGGCGGGAAGTAAGGATCTTTTCCGAAGGCGAGATATTTGACGCCAGCGAATGTCTCGACTTGATAGAAGGCGGATGGATTCTGATCGTATTGCTCCTTTGTGCCCTGAATGTAGAATTCCGGGTGGTCGCGCGTCCAGGGACAATCGAGCGCTGTGTGATTGCCGACGAAATCGAGAAACAGCGCCATCCCGCGCGCGTGAAGTTTCTCGCGGACAGCGTCGAGAGAATCCCAGGTGCCGATGCGCGGGTCGGGAACGTATTGCACGATCGAATAGGGAGAGCCGATCCCGTCACTTGGCGTCCAGCCGGGAAAGGCGGCGTCGAACTCGGGATGATTTTGCGGATTTTCGACCTTGATCCGCCGCGATTCAGTGCTCCGTTGCCAGACGCCCATCAGCCACACAATATTGAATCCCAGCTGTGCGAGCTGGTCCCACTTCTCATCCGGCACTTCGGCAAGAGTGATTTGGCGGCCGAGGCGCAGGGAAAGTTCCTCGAGCCACGCCCAGGTATTGATTTCGTAGAGGTGCGGATGAGTGCGGATTACGAAGGGGGAGCGAGTGACGAAGCGGGCGGCCATAGGCGAGAAGCAGCGTAGATTGCGAGCATTGCTATGTCAACAAAGCGGCGTGTTAGCGGCATGACTCCGCTGGCGGAGTGCGGAAGGATTGGTCTGATATACTGCGCGGCCGAAGGTTGGAGAGGATACGGGATTACGAACTTGAAGACCAGTCGTCATAAGAAAATTCGATTTTTATTATTCGGGGTTCTAGTTTTATTTGCGGTGATGGCAAATACTTCATTCGCGCAAGAGGCTTCGCAGGCGAAGAGGCCTTCAGTGGCGCGCGCGCACGCGCGAAATCTCACGGTTGACGATTATTTTCGAATCAAGGATGTGGAGGACGCGCAGATTAGCCCGGATGGGAAGTGGGTCGCATACGTAGTCACGACTCACGATGTGAAGGAAGACAAGGACAAGAAGCGAATTTGGATGAGCAGCGTGTCGAGCGGAGATGCGATTGCATTGACAAACGAGGATGCGAATTCCACCCGCCCACGATGGAGTCCCGACGGGAAATATCTTGCGTTCCTGAGCGAACGCGGCAACGCTCGAAAGCAGGTGTGGCTATTGCAGCGTGGGGGTGGGGAAGCGGCGCGACTGACGAACACAGTTCAGGATGTGAATGTGTTCGAGTGGTCGCCGGCTGGCAACCGGATGATATTGGTTCTGCAGGACCCTTCGCCTGAGGATCTGGCGGCGGCGAAGAAGAAAGAGGAGGGCAAGGCGGACGAGGAGCAGAAGGAAAAAACGCGAACGCGGCCGTGGGTGATCGACCGCTTGCACTTCAAAGAGGACGAGATCGGTTATCTCGATCGCCTGCGCACGCACTTGTATGTGTTCAATTTGGCAGACGGCAAGATGAAGCAGATCACTTTCGGCGATTATGACGATTCCGATCCGGCGTGGTCGCCTGTCGGGAAATCGATAGCCTTTACGAGCAATCGGAGCGCTGAGCCGGATAGCAACTTCAATTCGGACATCTGGGTGGTGGCTGTCGACAGTGACGACCCCGCGAAATCGCTTCTGCAACTGACGACGAGTCCTGCTGAGGATTTGGCGTCGGCGTGGTCTCCTGACGGAAAAACAATTGCGTTTGTCACTCAGATAGACCCGAAACTATTCTGGTATGCGACTTATCACCTTGCAGTGGTGCCTGCGAGCGGCGGCGAGCCTCGCATCCTGACGAAAAGCTTGGATCGCGAGGTGTCTGCACCGCGTTTCTCCCCTGACGGCCGATGGATTTACTTTATTGCGGAAGATGAAGGGACACAGAATCTCTTGCGGGTCGCGCCGAGCGGAGGAGAAATAACGCGGCCAATTGCCGGGCGCCGAAAGGTGGAGTTTTATTCCATCAGCCAAGATGGAACGGTGGCGGCCACGCTCTCGAGCTCGAATATGCCCGACGAAGCATATCTGCTACCGGCGAATGGCGATCTCCGTCGGCTGAGCAAAGTGAATGAGGAAGCGATTGCGGGCATCGACCTCGCTGCGGTGGATTACGTTCACTTCAAGAGTAAGGATGGCACGGCGGTGACGGCATTCGTGGTCAAGCCGCCCGGTTACGCGGCGGACGTAAAGTATCCGACGATTCTGTGGCTGCATGGCGGCCCGACACTCAGCCATCAGGCTGAATTTGATTTTCGCGCGCAGATTTTGGCGGCTAACGGCTATGTGGTGGTTCAGCCGAACCCGCGCGGATCCTCCGGGTATGGCGAGGACTTTAGCAAAGCGATTTTTGCGGATTGGGGTCACAAGGATTATGAGGACGACATGGCGGCGGTGGATTATGCGTTGGCGCAGGGAATCTCCGACCCGGAACGGCTGGCGGTAGGCGGGCATTCTTACGGCGCGATTTCGACAAATTTCATCATCACGCAGACTCATCGGTTCAAGGCGGCCATTTCGAATGCGGGCGAATTTCTGTACATTGTAAATTACGGCACCGATCTCTATTCGCGTCACTGGGAGTATGAACTCGGACTACCCTGGGAAAATCGTACGCTATGGGAGAAGCTGTCGCCGTTCAATCGGGTGAAAGAGATTACGACGCCGACGCTGTTATTGGGCGGCGACGCGGATTCCAACGTTCCCATTATTAATAGCGAGCAGATGTATCAGAGCCTAAAACGGCTGGGCGTACCGACGATGCTGGTGGTGTATCCAGGTGAGTATCATGATTTCGTGCGGCCTTCGTTCATCAAGGACCTATACGAGCGATATCTTTTTTGGTACGCGCATTATGTGAAAGGAGAAGGGCCGGCGAGTCCTCCCGAAGCGAAAAGGCCTGACTAAGAATTCACTGGGTGCTGGAACTCTGAGTGGGAGGCTGTGATGGAGCCGCCGGACATTCTGGAGCCGCGAGCGTGAGCGTGATTTCCTTCGTGTCGGCGTCGGAACCATCGACTGCGACAGCAGCGGAATCCATGCGAGAAGGATCTTCGCAGGCGTCATCTTTTCCGTGATGGATGTTGCGACGCGACGGGTCGAGATCTTCCCAGGCCGAAATTGAGTACTTCGCTGATTCGAGAAGAGTGAATTCGTAGACGTCTTCGCCAACCTTCCGCGCGGCCGGATTTTCGCCGTCAGCCGCTTTCGCCGTAACGTACACCTCGCCGGGCGGGCGCCCATTCTTCCACTTCAGCTTCACGCGAATTTCGCGCGTCGGGTAGCCGTCTTCTTCTTTCAAGCGAATATCAGCCTTGAGGAGTTGCTGGCCATCCTTGAGGGCGATGGGCGTGGCGGCGGAAAGATCAGGAGCGCCGGGATAGAAGGCGCGAGGAAACGGCGAATTCGGATCTTTGCGATTTCCTCGATTGAAAACGAGAATGTACTCGCCCGGCCCGACGTGATCGAACTCGAAGTCGCCCTTGGGTCCTTGGAAACCCCAGAGACCGGGACGCGAATCGTCATACGCGCCGGCACGATAGAGTTCCACCGACGCATTTGCCAGCGGCTTCCCGTCGGGACCGCGAACGCTACCGTGAATTCGGCCCGTAGGCAGCGCGTCCACGTTGTACTCGTAACAGGCGCCGTTGGGAATCTTGAAAGTGGGAAGTGGGCCATTGAGCGTTTTTTGGGTGAGCTCCATGCGCACGGGAAGATTGGCTGTGAATTGATACTGCCCCGCGTGAACGTCGTAAAAGGTGTATATGCCGTTGCCGTCAGTGCTGGTGGCGAAGCGATCGTCCTTCGAGCGCAGCTTTAATTTGATATTTGGGAGAGGGTCGTCGGGATCGTCAGGCGGAGCGAGCATCGGGGGATTGGAGCGACGCAACACGCCGAACACGGAGGCTACCTGGTTGCCGTTACGCATGGCGCGCAGTTGCGGGATGATCGCGCGTCCTTCGATAGCCGGGCGAGTGCCGCTGCAAATTGTTGCGAAGAGGCGGCCGTCCTCCGATCGATTGGGGAACACGAGATATTGCTCGCCTTGCTTGAAGTAGAAGGCACAGTCGCCATCGTCGCCCCCGGCAAAGATGTCGATTTCGGGCGTGTTTTCTCCCGCAAAGCGTTCGTTGATTCGAAAATGGAAGCGAACGACTGCTGGCGTGGCGGGCGAATTTGGATCAGGCGGAACATTTTCGGCGGCGGTGACGGTACCGACGAATGCCACGTCGTCCTTCTGAAGCCCCGGACACATTCCGGGCGGCGCTTTCGAGCAGGCGCAAGCTCGCGCCAGAGTGGGGGCGGCGAGAAAAAGCATCAACAACGCAACAAATCGGCCTTGAATCATCCGAGGTATCCTACATCGTGGTGCTCGGTGAAATCGAGAGGCGATTGGAAGTTTTCGCCAGGGCGTACCACATTTTTAACTCGCACAATTGCGATAATCGGCCCCGCTCCAACGACTCCAGGCTTCCGCCCGGCCCGCACCCAGGGGTTGCCTACACTTGCGAGCAGTCTTATACTCCTCGCCATGTTAAAAACTTGGAATAGTCGATTCGCGAGAATCTCCGCCGCAATTATGTGCTTGGGATTCTATCTGATCGTTCTCCCGGTCAGAGCGGCGCAAAATGGATCGGGGAATTCCGATCAACGCGAAATACTCGAGCAGATTTTGACACAAACCTATCAACCATCGCAGGTCGGCAAAGGATTGATGGGTATCGGATCCGCAACGGCCATTCGCCGGGCCGGGACAATCGTGGTGGTGCAGCGCCCGGGCCTATATGGGTCGTTCGATCGAAATGAGATTGCGTCCAGTGAGATTCATGGGCTGGATTCAACTGTATACCGCGGAAACAAAGACTACGTAGTTCCTCCCGGCGAACGATTTTATGTATTTAATGTTTCTGTTGTTCAAGACAACGTCACGGTGGCGCTTCTTTCGGCGCGTTTGATCAATAATGCCAAGGGTTCAGGCAGGGTGTGGACGGCATTGACTTTCTATTTTCCCGCGCAGATGCTCGCGAATGCGGATAAGGATGATGTGTTGCGCGGGATTGTGCCCTGGCTCGTTCCTGAAGGGCTCGCGACGATTGGCGCACAATCCAATTCTGCCGGGGTCCTGGCGCCTACGACGGCTGCGCCACAAGCGGTGACGGCACAACAGGCGCCCGCGGCTGCGGCAGAGGTGCGATCTGAGCCGGCCCCTGCTCCGCCCGGACGGCTCGCCTTGGGCATGACCCGCGACGAAATCGTCGCCGCGATGGGAACACCGCAGCGCGAAACGAGTTTTGAATCACGTGCGTGGCTGACTTACCCGAACATGGTCATCGTGCTGGAGGACGGGAAACTGAAGTCGATCGATCAAGCGGTGGCCGCGCCCGCCAAAGTAGCTATTCATTCCACTCCTGACGGCGCCGAAATCTATCTGGATGGGCAGCTGATTGGATCAACCCCTTCGACTCTTGAGTTGCCTTCGGGAACCCACGAGCTGAGCGTTCGACTTTCTGGCTATCAGGACTGGACTCGGAGCATGCGAGTTCTTTCGGGCAGCGAGATCAATCTGGATGCGAAACTGGAAAAGAAGTAAGCCGCCGATTCCGGGCAAAGGCTCGTCTTGCCTGCTAGGGCTCGCGACCTCGCTAAAGCAAGTCCAGGGCTGATTTATTTTCGCGCTGGACCTGCGTCATTGTGCAGCCTGTGGGCGCTTTATCCGGCCGCCACCGCAGTAACTTCGTGCCATGCCTGAATCTCCCGCCGGTGAAATGGTCGAATTGAACCTCGACGACGAGACGCGGATCGAGCGGCTCCCATTCGAGCGAATGTTTCGTGCTCCAGCGGCTCAATCCTCCGGGAGCTTTACCTGTAAAGCCGGGCGGCTTGATCATTCCCTTTAACTTTTTTGTGAGTGGACCTCGATCTTCGTTTGTGATCGACGACGTGAAACCCACGTGATTTAGCTTTCCGGCCTTATCGTAGAGTCCCAAGAGCAGCGACCCGACGAGTGGTTTTTTCTCGAGGTAGCGGAAGCCGCCTACCACGCAATCCGCAGTTCGTTGCTTCTTGATTTTTTGCATTCCGGTGCGCTCGCCGGTTTGATAGGGCATGTCGTCACGCTTTGCCACGATTCCGTCGAGTCCGACGCCCATGTGGAACCATTTGCCGGCGAGGGCGCTGTCCTTCGTCATCGGTGAAAGCTGGACGGTTTTATTCTTTGCGGCAAATTTCTTCATAAGCGCTTCCAGCGCTCGCCGCCGATCGCGCAGCGGCAAATCCACGAGCTTCTTTCCTGAGGCATCCACCAGCAAATCGAAAACGATGAATTGGCAGGGACTTTCCTTGCTCAATTTTGCGATACGGCTGGCCGCCGGATGAATGCGCATCAGCAGGTCGTCAAAAGAAAGATCGCCATCTACTGGGATCACGATCTCCCCATCCAGGACAAACTGTTTGGCGCGTAAAGATCGGAGCGAGTCGACGAGCTCCGGGAAATAGCGGGTCAATGGCTTGCCGGATTTCGATTCAAGATCAACCCGGTCGCCATCGCGAAACGCCAGGCAGCGAAAGCCATCCCATTTCGGCTCGTAATGCCATTCCGATCCCTTTGGCAGATCTTCGGCAGGCTGCGCCTCCATCGGCACGTAGGTTTTGGAGAGCGGGAGAGTCATACGAATCTCGCGAGATTTGTGCGGCCCTTCTGTTCAAGAAGCGGTTTCCACAAGTCGCCAATCTTGGCTAGGCGCGGTGGCACAGTTTTCATGGTGAAATCGTTCATGTCGACGCCCCGTTCCACTTCCTCCCAGGTAATTGGAGTGGACACCGTAGCCTCGGGCTTTGGCCGGACGGAGTAAACGGATGCCAGAGTCCGATTCCATGCGTTCTGGTTGTAGTCGACGAGTACGTGACTGCGCGGGCGCTTTGCAACGCGATATTCCGCCGTGATCAGTTTCGGATTGCGCCGCGCAAGTTCGACGGAGAGTGCCTTGGCGAAGGTCCAGACCTCTTTTTGAGTGGGTCCCCGAACGATGGGAACGTAGACGTGAATTCCGCGAGAGCCGGTTGTCTTGGCGTAACTCGTGATGTCAATTTCGGCTAACGCATCGCGGACCACCAGGGACGTCTCGCGTACGAGAGCGAAAGAAGCGCCAGGGGTCGGATCGAGATCGAAATGCAAATAGTCGGGCCGCTCGACGTCATCGCAGCGAGCGTACCAGGGATTCAGGTCGATGCATCCCAGGTTCACAATCCACAGCAGCGTCGCAAGATTCTGCACCACGGGGAAATCGATCACGTTTCCCGAGTGATGCTCGATCGAGCAGACTGGAATCGAGCGAGGCCGCGATTCCGGCGCTCGCTTCATAAAGAAAAATTCTCCCGAAATTCCGTTGGGGTAGCGTTTCATCACCATAGCCCGGTCCTGTAGATGATGCAGCAGCCACGGTGACACGTCCGCGTAGTATTGCAGCAAGTCTCGCTTGGTTAATTTGAGTTTTGGCCAGAATATTTTTTGGAGATTGCTGAGCTTTACTTCAGTGCCGTCGATTTCAATCGTCGCGTCATTTGCGGGCGCCGGAATTACTACTCCCGAACCCTTTGTGGGCGTTCTGCGGCCGCGCGGAGAACCTTGTTCTTTGATCTTACGCTTTTGGGTTATGGAGAACGCCGAGCGGGCCACAAAACCTCACGAAGGAGTGAATCAGATAAACATGATTTACTAACGGCGGTCCCAGCAAAATACAGCAATACATCTATAATCCGAACGATTCGGACATCTTCGTCCTAGAGCAACAAAGCCATTCCTACTTCTTTTTCGACTTGCCTTCATCGCTGCCAACGAGCACAAATTTCTGGACGCGCTTCGCGTTGTCAACCTCGCCCGTATACAGATTCCCGTCCGAATCGGAGGCGATTTGGTGCACCCAGTGGAATTGGCCGGCATTGCGGCCGCTATGGCCCGTCTCGCCGAGCACATTTCCGTTGTCGCGCTCGAGTACCCACAAAACGTTATCCTCGCCATCAGCCAAAATCATGAACTTTTGCTGAGCATCGGTTGAAAATGCGAAGTCCCAGGCATCCCCCTGGCCCAGCGTCTCTTTACGCACAAAAAATTCCTTCAGGAACTTGCCTTGCTTCGTGAACACTTGAATTCGATTGTTCGTGCGATCGCACACATAGACCAGCCCGTCGTTCGAGATGTGAACGCAGTGGACAGGATTCCGAAACTGCTGATCGGGCGTCGCCGCCGGATTATACGGGCCAGGATCAGCGTCATTAGGCGGGTTTCCGTAAGCTCCCCACAGGCGCTTGAACGCGCCGGTTTCGGAGTCAAAAACAATCACGCGCTTATTCATATACCCATCGGAGATGTACACCTCGTGCGCTTCATCGTCCACGGCAATCCCCGAAGGCCGCCCCAGCAAATCATGGCTCGAGCTATCGGCCGGCTGTGTAGCGGGAGCGGGATGGCCAATTTGCATCAGGAATTTTCCGTCGGGGCTGAATTTGATCACCTGACGATCCACCGGCGCGTTTCCGGCGATCCAGATGTTGCCTTTTTTATCGATGTGAATACCGTGCTCAGAGGTAGGCCAGTCGTAGCCTTGGCCTGGACCACCGAGCGAACGCAGCAGATTCCCCTGCGCGTCAAATTCGAGGATAGGCGGTGCGGCGACGCAGCATTCCGAACGCGGTGGCGTTTGCTCCGCGCCTAACTCGTCCGGAGTATCTGACTTGGGTCGCTGCAAAACCCAAATGTGATTTTCACGATCCACCGTAAGGCCGCCCACCTGCCCCATAATCCAGTTGTTCGGCAACTGCTTGGGCCACGACGGATCCACTTTGTATTGCGGAGAGGTCGTTTGTGCACGCACTGGTGGGCACCCGGCGAGCGCGAGAAAGCCGAAAATCGGAAGGAACAGAGTTACCCTAACCTGATTATTCAGAATGTGCATGGAAACTTCGTCTCCCGTCAGTTCGTCGCCCAACGAATCCTGCGGAGCCCACAGCGAGAGCGGTTGGTTGAGAATGGGGTGAGCGACGGGGTTTGAACCCGCGACCCTCGGTGCCACAGACCGATGCTCTACCAGCTGAGCTACGCTCACCCGATGCCGCTATGAATAAAGTGACCAAGTGCGAAAAGTAATGAGTCGGAATTACCACCCTCCAGGTGAGCTCCAGCGAGGAAATCGGCGCAAATCATCTCTAAGCAATAGCCGCGAGATTTGCTCGCGCCGAGCATTAGCGCTGCCGTTTCAAGCGCTCGCTCAATCACCGGCAACTGGCTCTTGTACAGTTTGAAATAAATGATTTCCCAAGACTCCGTTTCCTGGCCGGTCAAGTGCTTCTCAACTTCTCGTTTGAATCCTTCCTTTGGAAGTTCCATCGCTTTGTGCAACCAGGTTGCACAATCGAACCGTTCTCCGTCTCGCCGCGCTACTTTTGCAAGCTCGGCTGCTTTTGCCCACCCCACTTGCTGCAAGTCGTGGTGAATGCGGCGAGGAAGTTGCTCGTGGATCGCCATCAGGTAGTAGGCTTTGCGCCTGGACTCCGGAAAACGTTTTGTCAAAAAATCATCGAATGAGCTGAGGTTTTCAAGCCTCCAGTACTGACCAGCTCGCACTTCGCACAAGTACTGACCGAGTTCGACGAACCGCGTGTCCTTCTCTTGCTCGGCATTGCGCTCCCAGCACAAGATCTCATCAACCTTGTCCAGAACGAACAGAGCACGGCGCCGATTTAGTTTGGGTTCCACCACACACGCCCGTTAGTCGTCAAATTGGTCAAGCCAATCAAGATCCCCTGCTCCTGCTCGGCGAATGAGTCTGGAATCCATCAGCTGCTGATCCCCCAGGCAGAGGCCTAGATGGGAACATCCGACGCATCCGTTTTGTGGAAAGCGAATTCCGCTGTGTGGGAGAAAATGGCCAGCTTCAATCTGCTCGACAGCGGTTTCCACCAGTTGGCAAAACTCTCGACGCTGTTCTAGATCGATGGATGTCTTCAGATATTGAATTTCGGGCGTGGTCTTTCGAACAAACACCACCAGGGAGACATCGGTGATTCCGGTCATCCAGGAGTAGCAGACGAGCTGCGGATCGAGCGACAAGAGACCATCGGGCTGTTCTGGATAACGCGATCCAGTCGTTTTCCAATCGAGGATGCACTTCGTCCGGTCTAGCTCGCCAATCGCATCCACGTAAGATACAAATTCGCTTCCGCACGAAAGCCGGCGAGTGTACTTGACTTGGAGATTCTTCTTTGGGCATCGGATCCGCACGCGATCGTCCTGGGCGAATCGTTCGAGCAGGCGAACACCCTGATGGTATAGCCGGTCCCAGGAGTCATTCTTCGCATATTGGAGCGCTGCGTCCTGATGTTCTTGCCACTCCTTAAAGAACGCGGCTGTTGAATCCTCTTCGCGGAAATAGGCTGCGAGGGCGTTCTCGAAGCAGCGGCCAAAAATCATCGAGGCCCGTTCTTCCTTTTCGCGCCATCCGTCGAGGTATCGATAGCGATACTTCCGCGGGCAGCGAAGATACTGGCTAATCTGCGTGAAGCTGTAGGTCATTCGACCCTCCTGCCACGACGCCTTCGCGAGCATCCTTCGAGATGAATTCCCATTCGGTGGCCGGTGCAAATCCTTCGAGGTTGACAAAACTTCGACCCGCTAAAGTTTTTCTCGTAGTGCGCAGCACGCCGGTGAGGCCAAGCAAAGCCTTTTCATCCACTTCGTCACGGCCTAGAAGGTCCGTGTCGTAGCCGAAGTCCCGAAGAAACCAGTTCAGTTTCCAGAGCGACTTCTGGGTGCAGTAGATTCGTCCCGACACTTTGCGTGAGGCGAGCTCGCTGGGCTCGAGGACCGCGAAGCTGAGGATAAAGAAGGGTTTTTGCGGGTGCCAGCGATAGTAAGCTCGATCCACCCGAACCAGGAACACGCCCTCTAGAATTCCATCGCCGCGTGATGCTTCAACATGCAGACCAGGAAAAATTCGTTTCATGACTTCACCTCCTCAACCTTGTAGCTGTTCAACTTGCAAATCAGCGCAGCGCGATCCTTGGCGGCTTCTTCCGCCAGAGTGGAAATGAAGGCTTCGACCAGGTCACGGCTGGCATCGCGGAGCGCTTCGGTTCCGCAGAAGTCAGCCGCATAGCGTTTCACGAGGCTGGGATCAAGCTCGTGCTTGCGGACGAGTAGGCAGAGTTTGTCGCGGAGCCTAGGCTGGCCAGTGCTGGATCGGTTTCCATTCGAATGAACGGAATCCATCCCTTTACCCTGAATCCGCTCAGGTGGCGAAGAGAAATACCCAAGTTCCTCGACCGAACAGAGACCGATTCCATAGGCTTTGCGTAGCGCGCGATTTACGGCGCGGGTCTCTGCGACGCGCATCTCTGCGCCCCGAACCACGGAGGATGTGTTGGAGGGATCGGCATCGCCGTGACCTACGAAGCCCCGTGAGCTCGATGATTTGTAAACTGTTGCCTTGAAGACCCAGCGGTGTGCTTCAGCGTCGCAGAATCTGGAGACTGGATGAACCCGGATGCCTGCACATCCGTTTCGACGTGAAAGCCTCACCAATCCCGAATGCGTCACATACCAGCGGCCTTCCAAGAGCTGGAGATCGCCGACCCGCACCGAGAATTGGTGCTCGCGACAGAGTGCTCTTAAGCTCTCCCGTTGAATTCCATGTACCTGACCTGGCCACAACTTCTTCACAATAGCGAGATCGCGTCTGAAAGCCCTTTTGTTTTTCGTCGCCTCTTGTCTCATGGTTAGTTCCTTTAAACGACCCCTGTCATACAAATATTGTATAATCGTTCGCACGATTAGTAAAGTACAAATCTGGGCTCTGACCGACGATCGGCGGAAGGGGATTTACTTATGTTGGGGTCTAAGAAAGCCGCAAGGACAGCGGCCTGTCGTAGGCGAGAATCGGTGGGATCCATACCGAGGACACTTCGGATATTTTCTGGGCCGGCCCCCAGAGCGCGGCACGTGTTTGGCCCTCTCGCTCTTCGGCACCTTTGACCACCTATGGCGAGCTAATTCTGCCGCGTGGACGTTTTTTCTCTGCCGTGGCATTTGACTACGATTGTAATCATTTCTTGGGAGCTTCAGAAACTTGTGTTCTTCGACGTGTTTCGATCGTTGCGGCCATGTGGCGCGCGAAGGATTCAATCGCGGATTCTTCAAACATGGGTGGCTGGTACCGTTCTAAGGAGCCCAGAAACCCTAAAAAGTGTTTGACAAACCAGGCCACCGATTTGCTAGTCTGAGATCGCGATAATTCGGGTCGACAGGCCGGCACGGCACCACCGATCATCGCGAATTTCTTCGCAGTATCCGCGTAAGGCACCCCGCCTCAAGCACGAGGTCGACCGCACCCGCGGGCAGCACTGAAGCAGCCTGACCGGCCAGCTTTGTCTGCTGGAAACCGTACGCCAGCGAGCAACAGTCCCTGAGGCGTCCTAACATTGTCTCTCGAACGCGCGAGCATCCGCAGGGGCGGCAGCACTGGCCGTTCTCTTTTTTCGGCGAACAGGAAGATGCGATGGAGTTCACTCAGAATTTAAGGTAGAAGAGATGACATTAAAATCGAAGCCGCGCTGTGGAGCGGGGGGCCCACGCACAGCTCACGGAAAATCGAAGTCCTCCCAGAATTCCCGGAAGTATCTGATTTTCATCGACCGAGTGCTTCCTGAGGAAGAAAATGCCGCGTCTTCGCTATATGACGAGATCCGGGCAGAATTTCGGCTTGAAGGTGCCATGGAACTTCGGATTGGTCGTGATCTGGTGCAAAACGAACTCCAAGCTGGCCGCATCGAGAATTTTGCTCTGCAGGCGTTGAAAAAGGCTCGGATGCTGGCGCATCTGGATTTAGATCAATATGATCGAAATCACACAGCTCGGCTTCCAATTCCCAAGGAGCATGAATCCGAAGCAGGATATTTCACGCGCTTGCGTCCCGGATTTTGCGCGATGTTTCTGACGCACCTTAAACACACGATCGAACAACGCGGCCTTCGGCCCGATGAAGACCTGGAGTACCTGAAATTGATTTACGGCAACCAGCGGACTGACCTAGCGGAGATAATTGTAATGCGCTACCACATTTTCGAAGAGAATACGCCCGTCGATGGAGCCGAAGAGAGCACCAAGAAGCAAATCGACGATGACCAAGCTAGTATCCTTGAGGCAATTCAGAGGGAAATCGATGCGCAGGGAATACGGCGGGCGCTCGCACAGGTCCACGAGTTATTCGACTATGCGCCGGATTCGGTTCTGCCACCGCCTGACGTTGACGATCGGATTGAACGCTACCGCACCGCAAATACGCGCAAAATGGACCGTTCGCTGGCCATTTTGGAAACCATTCGCCGTCTCAAGAAGGAGGCGTAAACTTCGAAAAGACGCCCATCCGAGAAGGACAAAAAGCTAGCTCCGAAAGTAGGCCATTAGAAACGGCCACGCCCCAGACGGCGGAGCCCGCGATGTGCGGCTGATCTGCATCGTCCGCAACAATTGATCTGGCTCGTGGCGATCACATCGGCGAATGTCCTCAGCGACGGGTCTAAAGCGTATAGATACTTTCTTATTACTTAACGTATGAAGTAGGGGCGCACGCCGAAAACGCTGGATCGAATCCAAAAGGATTCTGCCGGAGGAACAAAAGGGGCAGAACGCCAAGAGCGGTCGCCCATCTAATACTACATACGTAGTGTCGCTGCCAGCTGCTCCCGCGGAAACACGTTTTTTGCGAAACGAACTCCTTTATGTGCCTTGTATTGAGTTAGGTAGCATTTGCATTGCGTGATTTGAGATTCTACGGTGTAGGTTTTTGCATTTTTCGGGCGCGTTTCACCGCCCGCCGCTGGCGGGCATTTAGACGAATTTCACCCGGCGCGTCCTGGGTATCGAGAGCATCGGGCAATTCGGACTCTTCGCTCATTTGATCGAAAGCCTCGGCGGTTGGCCTGAGCAAATCTGATATTTCAGGGTGAGGTCTTCTGCATTCTTTGAGCGCGTTTTGCCGCACGCCGCTGTTTGGCAGTCAGGCGAGCTTCGCTTGGCACATCCTGCGTGGTTGGGGAAGCGGGCACTTCGGACAGTTCGCTGGTTTGATCGGAAGCCTCTGTCACTCTTTCATCAGAGAGCGGAGATTCCGGGACTGCCCGTTGCCCCTTCGGCCCCGATGCGATCATCCGTTCACTCAGTCGATCGAAGGCCTTATCAATCGCGCCTCGCAGTTCCGCATCGATAAACTCCCGAATTCGAGCGATTTCTCCGGCCACCGCCTCCGCCGTGAACATTCTCACCATTTCCATGATCGAAGCCGAACTATCCGCTTGGCTGGCCACCGAATCCTCGTGAACCGCGACTGGGCGCTCTTCCGGTAGCAACAGCGTCCCGGCGCACGCTGAGAGGACTGACGCATCCGCCGCCATCCCTGAAGCGCGCCCTGAGTGCTCAACATCAGGCACCGACGCGCTCAGCACAAACTGATTCGGGTGCGCGATATTTTCTTCGCTCGCAACCGGAATCACCAGCTCTTCATCCTCCGCACAGGGAAACCAATCCGCGGGCGGCAGATCGATGTCCCACACATTCCCAGCGACTTCGAACTCGATCCCCACATGATAGAGCGCGCGATAAGCCTGAGGGCGCCGCACCCAAATAACGCGCGCCGGAACCACTCGCGGCGGCCGCCGGGGATTCTGATGGCGTACCTCGAGCATGATGGAAGAACTCGGTGCGGGATAGCGAATGCCCTGATACTGGCAGCCGTTGCAATTCACCATTACGGTTTTGGTGGATTCACGGAATGGCTGGCCAAGCGTGTCGGTTCCTTTGACGGTGATCGAGGCGGAATGCATCACCCGCGTGCTGCGACGCTTATCGGCGCCGCCACCCCCGTTCGAGTCGAGATTCTCCGTCACGTCCGCCTTCCGCCTCCGGTCGGAACCTATTTCGACGCTACCCGGCCCGACAGACGAGGTCAATGGAACGGAGATACAAGTAGTAAGCAGTACCCTTTAGTGCCTGCGCTCTAGCGGCTGTTCAGGAGATTAGCCAGGACGGCGGAACGGAATGGGAGGGGAGTGCCTGGGGCGAGCACCGTACTGCTTGAGTCGAGCGCGCGCCTGATCCGCCCAAGGGCCGGAAGGAGCGTAGCGAAGATAGAGCAGCCACTGTTCACGAGCGAATCGGCGCTCGCCGCGCTTTTCATACGCCAGCGCCAGGTTGAAATGCACGTCGGCGTGTGCCGGCATCGCGCGCGCTGCGCGGCGAAGATGTTCGACGGCTTCGTCAACCTCGCCCAACTCTTCGAGTGTGCAACCGAGATTGTAGCGCGCGATTCCGTTCAGCGGATCGAGCTCCACCGCGGCGCGAAATGAGGCGCAAGCGTCGGAGATTTGGCCAGTTTGGTAATAAGCGACGCCAAGGTTGATGTGAGCTTCGATCCAATCGGGCGTCAAGTTGACTATGCGTTCGTAAGTCTCAATCGCTTCCGGGATTGTCTCCGGATCCGCCTCACAATCCAGCGCCATTTCGAAAAGTTGCTCGGGAGTTTGCCCCACCATCGCTCGCAATTTCGCCGGCACTTCAGACGATTCGAAGGGAAATGCCCACTGACGCCGAATCGGGTTGAAGGGCATTGGAGTACCCGGCGGAACAACGAGGACTTCCCGACCGTGTTGCTGGATGCAATGCTCCTGCAGGGGCCTGGGCTCAGAGCCGAACTGTTGCTCGGTGAGCGAAACTGCGAGACGAACGCGGCGAGCAGGAATTTTACATTCCGTGAGGCGCTTGACCGTGCGGAGCGCGACCAGATCGCCGAAGCTGTAGAACCTTTCGCCCCAGCGAGCGCGTGGGCGAACGAGCTGCAACCGTTCCCAGTAGCGAAGACGGCTCGGCTCAACTCCCAAAATGCGCCCTGCTTCTCTGCGCGTGTAGCGTTGAGTCAAGCCCGGCGTTCCCCTGCGTCCGAAGAATTGTGTCGAGTGATTATGCACCCTCTGTCAATCCGATGCGATGCGCTTTGCTGTGGAAATGTGTGGAAAAGCAACCGGACCCGTGTGGATCGATGTCCCGGACAATAACCAGATGACGACATCGAGTTGCGTGCCTCCAGTGGCTTGCTAGACTTTTAGAGGTACTTGCCCGCCACGATGCCTCTCGACAGTGCAGAACGTCTATATATTGAACGCCAGGTCACCCTGGCGCGGGCCATTCTGGTCGCGCTGGCTCTGGTGGCATTGCTCGAAACCTCACCTGCCCCGGTAAAGCGTTCGGCGGTTATCTTTCTGTCGCTTTATTTGATCGTCTCGCTAGGAATGGCGCTGGCGGAGCAGTTTTTCAGCGATTGGCACCTGCGGATCCCGCTCACGGCCGATGCTGTGGCGCTGGCGGTATTCCTGTTTCTGACGCCTTCGGTGTCCGCCTTTTGGTTTCTGCTGCTGTTTTCAGTTTTCGCTCTCAGCTCGCGCGGGAATTCGCGGACCATGCTCGTCCTTGTAGCCGCCGCGACGCTCGGAGTAATCGTGCGCGTTGCGAATTCGGTCGCTGAACCGCTCGCGTGGCACAGCCTCCTTCATTGGCTGATGCTTGGGACCGGCACACTCATCTCCGGCCTGGGAATGGGATATCTCGGCGCACGAGAACGCGAGCACCTCGCGCGACAGCAATTTCTGGAGAAAGTTACCCGCTTGCTCCAATTTGACCGTGGCCTCGCGGAATCGATCCGCCAGGCCCTCGGAGAAATCGCCGTGGCGTTCCGGTGTGAGCAGGCCTGCCTTGCCATCCGCGAAGAAGACCTCGAACGATTGTTCGTGTGGAAAGTCCGCCCAAGTGAGCGCGAACCCAACTCTCCAGAGATGCTGCCGCTTTCAAGGTCCGACACTTTTTTGGCCGACAGCCTTGAGGTCAGCATGTGCTGGGAATTCCGCAATGGCAACGGCGAAGGCTTTGGCTGGGACCGTCGCACCGCCCAGCTGTTTCGGGAGGTGCCCATGCCGCCCAACGCCACGCGTGAAGAGTTTGGTTCCAAGTCGCTGCTGGCGGTTACCATCGAAGCGGGAGGACGCCCGGCCGGGCGAGTTCTGTTGATTAATCCGGCCGCGCCAAACGGGGCCCCCAGGCGTTTCTCAAAGGCTGATCTTCGATGGCTCGAGCAAATCGTGCGACACTTGGGGCCTCCACTTGAGAATGTTTTTCTCCTCCGTCACCTCAGGGCGCGGGCTGTGGAAGCCGAGCGAAGCCGTATCTCGCGCGATCTGCACGACGGTATCTTGCAGACGCTCTTGAGCCTCAATATTCAGCTCGGAGTGCTGCGCCAGAAGACCACGCAGACCCCTGAACAAGCCTGCGCTGAGCTTGGGAGCCTGCAGAAGCTCGTTCAGCGCGAAAGCGAGGAGTTACGGCGGTTTGTCACCGATTTGCGGCCCTTGCGCGTGGAAAGCGCCGATATGAGAGAACTGATGCTGGGATTCGCGGAGCGCTTCCGTAACGAGCAGGGGATGGGAGTGGACCTTTTCATCGAAGACCGCAATTTGACGCTGCCAGACCGCATTTGCCGGGAGTTGTTCCAGATTTACAGAGAGTCACTACACAACGTAAAAAAGCATGCGAATGCGAGTCACGTCGTGGTAAAACTAGGTCAAGACGAGGCGAAGGTCTTCCTCGTTATAGACGACAACGGCCGAGGCTTTAGCTTTTCTGGGCGATACACAAGCGAAGAACTCGATCGGCTGCGTCTCGGCCCGATTTCGATCAAAGAACGAACAAGAGGCGTCGGGGGAACGCTTACGGTGGAGTCGAATCCCGGGCACGGAGCACGCCTAACCGTTGAAATCCCATTGAGTTGAGATGACGAAAGCAAAACAGGTGATTCGCATCCTGGTGGCGGACGACCATGCCATCTTCCGCGAAGGTCTTCGCAAGCTGCTCGACGCGGCCGAGGAAATTCAGATTGTCGGCGAAGCGTCGAATGGCGTGGAGTGCATCAAGATGCTGGCGAAATACAAGCCGGACATCCTGCTGCTCGATCTGCGTATGCCCGAAAAGGACGGTCTGGGTGTGCTCGAGGAGATCAATTTCGACTCGATGCCCACTCGCGTGATCGTTCTTACCGCTGCCGAAGACGATCGCGATGTGGTGCGCGCCATGCGGCTGGGTGCGCGCGGCGTGGTGCTGAAGCAATCGGCGAGCGATCTGCTCGTGAAGAGCATCCGCAAAGTGTCCGACGGCGAAATCTGGCTGGATAACCGGATGACGGCGGAAGTGATTGACGCCTTCAAGAAATCCGCTGAGTCCGGTCAACGGCGCGAAAAGCCATTATTGAGCGATCGCGAGAAGGAAATCGTTCAGCTCGTCGCGCAGGGATTTCGCAACCGCGAAATCGGCGAAAAGTTGTTCATCAGCGAACAGACCGTGAAAAATCACCTGCATAACATCTTTGATAAGCTGGGCGTTTCCGACCGGCTGGAACTCGCGCTCTACGCGATTCATCACCGTTTGATCGATCAATCCTGACCGTCACGCGATTTTTGGAAATTTTCACCAACTTACCCTTCGCTCGTTTCGATGCGGTATTCTATTCCACGGAACAAAAAACGTAATGGCCTCCCCGAAGAGCATCGCGTCCAGCGCGACCGGCCCAAAAAACTATTCGCGAGAAATGGTTCTCCTCACCACTCTGCTCTTGCTGCTTCTTTCCGTCGTGTTTACTGCGTTTGCCGCGCGCATGTATCACAAGAAATATCACATGCTTGGAGATGAGTGGTTCGCGCGGGGTGATCAGGATTTTCATTCCGGAAATGCCGCGGCGGCGCTGAGTGACTATCGCAACGCTCTCCTTTTCTCGCCAGGCAACACGAGTTTTCAATTTCATCTCGCCAAGGCACTGGCGGCTACAGGACGGAACGACGAGGCTCGGGCCTACCTGGTCACCCTGCTTTCGGATTCTCCTGGAAGCGGTGAGATTAATCTCGAATTGGCCCGAATTGCCGCGCACGGCGGGCCGAAGATGATGCCGGACGCGCTCCGCTATTACCATGCCGCGATTTACGGAGTATGGGATACGGACCCGATCGCCGTCCGCTGGCAGGTTCGCAAAGAGTTTTGCGAGTATCTGTTGGCCAACAATGCGATGAATCAGGCCGAAGCCGAAATCATTGCTCTCGCTGACAATACAAGCCCGGAGGATTTCGCAGGGCAGAGAACCGCCGGGAACCTGCTGCTTCGCGCTCGAATGTGGAGCCGCGCGTTGCAAGAATTTCAGACTTTGTTGTCGCATGATCCGCACGATGAAGATGCTCTGGCGGGTGCAGCGACTGCCGCATTTCAGCTCGACCAGTATGCCCAGGCAGAGGAGTACTTCGAACGCTTGCCCCGCGAAAAGCTTGCTGCACCTGATTTGGCGAGCATGCATCAGATCTCCAAGGATGTCGTGACCCTGAATCCCTTCGCCCCCAGACTTTCCACAGAAGAAAAAGTGAAACGAACAGCAGAGGCACTTGCGCTAGCCCAGGCGCGGGCTACCGCGTGCAGAAGCCAACAAGGGAAACAGCCGTCCGTCAGCTCTTCCACCCCGACCCTCGATGCCGCGTTAGCGACAAGCAGTCAAAACGCGGCTGATTGGACGGCTCGAAATCTTCGCAAATATCCTGAACGCATCGAGTCTGCCATGGCGTCGGTCTTTGAGATGGAGGACGCGGCCGCTGGTCAATGCGGGGAGCCGCAAGGCGCTGATTATGCGCTGTGGTTAATCGGCCGCAGCCGAGGCGGTAACCCGCGATGAGTTTGACCACCTCTCCTCCCGCCTCACCGGATACGGCGCCAGAGCCCGTTCCCCAGAGTTCCAGTTCCTCGATTCGAAGGCTGTGGTCCACATGGCGGTCATGGACTAACCGCATTTTTTCGTTGCGCGAGGATCAGCTGTTTTTGTTCCTCGCTGTTTTGATTGGAATTTTTTCCGGTGTGGCCGTGGTCTGCTTTCGAATGGCCATTGAATGGGTGCACCTGCTTTCTTTCGGTTCATCGATGTTTCCGCCACTGCTCCGCGTTCTGATTGTTCCCACCGCCGGCGGCCTTGTCATTGCGCTCCTTGTGATTTACGCGTTTCCCGGCGCACGCGGCAGCGGCGTGAATCAGACGAAGGCGGCGGTTTACGTCTCGAATGGATACATTCCATTCAACACTGTCGTCGGCAAATTCCTGATGTGCGCCCTCGCCATCGGCACTGGCCAATCGCTTGGCCCCGAAGACCCCTCGCTGCAAATGGGCGCCGGAATCGCTTCACTTCTTGGCCGGCGGCTTAATTTGTCGCAGGAAAAAGTGCGATTAATCGCTCCCATTGGCGCTGCGGCTGGCCTTGCAGCCGCTTTCAATGCGCCGATCTCCTCGGTGATCTTCGTAATCGAGGAAGTAATCGGCACATGGAGCGCCGGCGTTTTGGGAGCGATCGTGCTCGCCGCAGTTTCCGCCGTCGTCACGATGCGTTCGTTCATGGGTTCCGAGTCGCTGTTTCGAGTCCCGGCTTTCCGCGTGGCGAGCGCTGCCGAACTTCTGGCGTATGTTGTCCTCGGTATTATCGGTGGCTGTGCATCGCTTGCCTTCCTGAAGTGGCTCGCGTATGCGCGCCCGCGAATCCAACGATGGCCCAGCTGGACACGCTATTTTCAGCCAGCCGTTGCCGGACTCATCATCGGTTTCATCGCCATCCGCCTGCCCCAGGTGATGGGCGCCGGATACACCGTGATCGATCAGGCGCTGCACGGGCAGTTCAGCTGGAAGCTTTTGCTGGTACTTGCAGCTCTCAAGATCTTCGCCACTGGGTTGTCTTTTCTCAGCGGGACTCCCGGTGGGATGTTTGCTCCTTCACTCTTTATCGGGGCGATGCTCGGCGGAGCTGTGGGTAGTATCGAACACCATTTTTTTCCCAGCTTGACGGGAACCGTCGGCACCTATGCTCTCGTTGGTATGGGTGTCTTTTTTGCAGGTTTTCTTCGCACGCCGATTACTTCAGTTTTCATGGTGATCGAGGTCTCGGGCAGCTATACCGCCATCCTGCCGATCATGATTGCGAACATGGTCGCTTACCTCATTTCGCGCACCTACCAGAAAGTCCCTCTATTCGATCTGCTCGCGCGCCAGGACGGCTTGGTTCTACCCTCGATCGAAGAGCAGCGAGAGCAGGTGCCGCTGACCGTTGAGGTGGCGATGAAGACGGACGGCTCCGTCGTGGCGCTGCCGGATGAATTGGCCGCCGATCTCGCTCGCCGCGCCGAAGAGCAGAAAGACGCGCTAATCCTGGTCCGGATGAGCCCCGGCCAGTGGTTGCTGCTCGATCGCGAGGAACTCCACCGTCTCGCAGCTGATGGTGCGATGACCACCAAGGCCGTCGAAGCCAAGCCAAAGGGTCCTCTACCGCTTCTTTTTCGCGATCAGTCGCTCGAAGATGCGCTGCATGCGGTGGGCGACTGGCCTGCTGTGCCGGTCGTGAGTCGGGCAGACCTTAGCAAGCTCGAAGGGGTCGTGACCCTCGCCGATATTCTCCGCGCGTTCCGAAACGCTTCGCTCGAATAGCTCCGTTTCTCGATTCCCTTTAAAAGCCGGGGCAGTTTTTCTGCTTGTGAATCCTCGCTCATAGTACTTACGTACCGATTTTGGCCTATCGAATTGAGGCCTTAGAACTATTGGCCCAGATGTTCCTAACCCTCATTCTGGACAGGAACTTAAGAGGCAGGTGTCCTGTGTCATCGAAAGAACGACGTGCAACGCGCCGTTTCCTGATGCGTTTGCCCCTGGTGGTCCGCTGGACCGACGAAAGCGTGGTCGGCGAGGCCTCTACGGAATCTCGTGAAGTGAGCTCCAGGGGGCTCTATTTCCACTTACCGAAGGGTTTGAAGAGCGGCGCACCGGTCGAAATCGTCATGACCCTGCCGCACGAGTTGACTCAGGCGGGCCCGGTGAGGGTGCGTTGCCTGGGACGCGTGCTGCGCAGCAGCCCGGAGCATTCCGGCGAGGTGGGAGTGGCTGCGGCGATCGAACGCTACGAATTCATGCGCAACGGCGAATCAGCCGCTTAGCCGCATAACAAGTTCTTACCCAGACCCTGCGGAGATGGGTGAGAAAATGCCGGGCGGTTCGGGTCCCTCAGCCGGTGCCGCCCGGCTATTATTTTGAATATCGGCGTCCTGCCACGGAACCTGGGCTATACCGGCGCGAAGCTGCTTTTTGGTGCAACCTGCTTGCTGCAGTTGCAGCGACAATTATTGGCACTTACGCCGGTGCCGCCGCCCGTCAAACTTAAAACTCCCGCTTCGGCGGCGTCTGCTCCGCCCCCACTCGTCCGATTGTAATTTCAGCCTTGAAATAATTTTCCGCGCGGATAGACGCGCCCGCGATTCCGCGAAGCATCGCAATCTGGCCCACGTGGGTCAGCGCGTCGGCCACCGGACCTTGAAATAGTTTGTCAGCGGAAGCATCGAGCGGCGCATCCGATGCGAGGTAATCGTCAAACGCTTGCAGCGCCGCAAAGAACCGCTTGGCGTCCTCGTCCCACGATCTCAGCGGCGAGTCGTGCCATTCCTGCTTTCCCTTGGCCATAGAGAGCGCCCAATCGATCAGATCGCTCAAGTGAGCAAGAATCTGCCCCGGCGTCCGCGTTTTCTCTGACGCCTTAAAGGCGCCGAATCCCTCGGGCGCGCCGCGAATTGCTTTCCCGCCTCGATAAGCCAGCGTAGCAATCGAATGACGCAGAAGATCCCGGTCGGTGCATTCTTTCTTCTCTTCCGGCTTTGAACTCATGACAGCCTCCCCGAAAATGCGTCAGATGTTGAGAAACGAATTATAACAAGCGATTGCGACAAAGGAGCGGTCGGCATTCGAGATACGGTCCAGGCCGTTCCTGCGCAGTTATCTGGATACTCGGCGGCCAATCTCCGTAGAAATACCGTCAAGATTGCCAATAAAAATCTTCATCGTGGCTGGGTAAGCATAGACCGGCGCGCATTCTAAAACTATACTTCGCACATGGTTTCGCAAACCGAACTGCGCGGCGCGCTCCGGCGCTTCTGGGGATACGACTCGTTCCGCCCAATGCAGGAGGAAGTGGTACGCAGTCTGATTGGTGGGCGCGACGTCTGCGCGGTGATGCCGACCGGCTTCGGAAAGTCGCTTTGCTACCAACTGCCTGCGGCAATGCTCTCAAGCGAAACAGTAGTCGTCGTATCGCCATTGATCGCGTTGATGCAGGATCAGGTGGCGCAGCTGACGCAAATGGGAATCCCATCCGCGCTGCTCAATAGCTCGCTCACCAAGCCCAAGCAGGCACAAGTGATCACCGAAGCCACAGAGGGAAAGTATCGCCTGTTGTATCTTTCTCCCGAACGGCTTGCCGCTGCGGATACTTCTCAATGGTTGCGGCGCGTGCCAGTCTCATTTTTCGCAATTGATGAAGCACATTGCATCTCGGAATGGGGCCACGAGTTCCGGCCCGAATATCGCCAGCTGAGCCGCTTGCGTGCCGAATTTCCCGAGCGACGCATTGCTGCCTTCACCGCGAGCGCCACGCGTCGCGTGCGTCACGACATCATCGAGCAGCTTGGCCTTAGCGATCCGCACAAATACATCGCCAGCTTCTACCGTCCGAATTTGCGGTACTTCACAATCGAATGCGATGAAGAGATGCAGCAGAAAATGCTGCTATCCGCCCTGCGCCACTATTCCGGCGAGAACGTGATCGTATACGCGCCGACGATCTCCAAGGTCGGAGCTACCGTTAAATTTCTCGAAAGGAACAACATCCCAGCTCTTCCGTATCACGGCAAGATGGAATCTGACGCCCGGCGCCAGAATCAGGAGCGCTGGATGGCGGACGAGGTCCGCGTCCTCGTCGGCACAATTGCCTTCGGTCTCGGCATCAACAAGGCTGCTGTGCGTGCCGTAATCCATCTCGCATTGCCAAAATCCATCGAGCAGTATTACCAGGAAGCCGGCCGCGCCGGTCGCGACGGACTTCCCGCCGATTGCGTTTTACTCTGGCGCAGGCGCGATGCGGGCCTTCTCGCGTATTTCATCGGTTTGCTCACCGACCAGGCGGAAAAGGAGCGAGGCTGGCAGCGCTATCACGAGATTCTTGGTTATGCCGAATCGAAAACCTGCAAGCATTTCCAGATTTGCAGGCACTTCGGCGAGATTCCGAAATGGAAATCCTGCGATGCGTGCGATGCCTGCGGCTCTGAACTCGCCTGGTCACCGTCGAGTTCGAAGGTCCAAAAGGAGAAGAGCCCTGAACCCGCACCTCTTTCCGTGGTGGCGCCTTCTCAAACTGACCCGCTGTTGAAGCAGCCCGCGGCGCAAGTTGATCCTGCTTTGCGCGAATACATGCGCCAATGGCGGCAAGAAACAGCCAAGCAAAGTGGCATGGCTGCCTTCATCATCATGCACGACACGTCGCTCGACGAACTTTGCCGCTTACAGCCGCGCACGCTGGGCGAACTACGCAAAGTTTCGGGGTTCGGCGAGCGCAAGACCGAGCTCTACGGACAACAAATCCTCGATGCCTTGAAGCGCTTTGAGAACGGCGCGCGAGCTTCCGCGCTTTCGCCAAGAATCAGAATTCGGAAAAAGAAACAGTGGGGAGAAATCCGGCGAGCCGCTACTTAATCGCACCCACCGTGAATCCTGCAATGAAGCGATCGAGGAACAAATTATAGAGCAGCGCGATCGGAAGGCTCGTAATCAGGCAGGCTGCCATAAGCGAGCCCCAGAAGTAGACGTCACCACGCACCAGGAATATCGGAATTCCCACGCCCACCATCTGCTGCGACTCCGGCGAAATGAACGTCAGCGCGTAAACGAATTCCTGCGTCACCAGCGTGAACGTGAAGATCACGACGGTCAGTATTCCTGAAATCGAAATCGGCACCACAAGACGGAAAAATGCCCCAAAGCGCGTCAAACCATCGACCATCGCCGCATCTTCTAGTTCTCTCGGGATTGACTTGAAGAATCCCATCAGCAGCCAAACAGAAAAGGGAATCGTGAAGCTTGGATAGACCAGCACCAGCGACCAAATCGTATCCTGCAATCCCAGTATCGCCACAATGCGCGAGAGCGGAATAAACAGCAGCGTGGGTGGAATCAAGTACGTGAGAAAGATTGCGATGCCGATCCTCTGTCCCCAGCGGCCGGTGAGCCGCGCCAGCGCGTATGCCGCCGGCAACGACAAAACCAGCGTGATGAACACCACAATCACCCCGACCAGCGCCGTGTTGCCCAGCCATCGCACATAGCGCGTTTCGTTGAAGAGCAGCTTCAGGTGATCGAGTGTGGGCGGCAGATTGAATTTGAACGGATTGTTTTCAACGTTGTAGAGGTCGATGTTCTGTTTGAAGGTGGCGACAAACATCCAGTAGAAGGGAAATGCCAGCAATACGACGAATATCGCCAGCACCGCATATCGCAGCGCTTCCGTCCCGATTTTGCGGCCGTCTCCCCCCGGCATCAGGCCACCTCCGCGCGATGCGCTGCTCGGAGCATGAAATAGGCAATCAGAATCAGAACGGGAACAAGAAACAGCGAAATCGCCGCGCCTGCAGCCAAGTCGCTGCCCTGAATTCCGGTGGCGAACGCGAGCGAGGGCAGCACTTGCGTGGAATCGAATGGCCCGCCGGCCGTCAAAATGTAAACCACGGTCATATCCGTAAACGTGAAGATCGTTCCAAACAGAACCGCGACGCTAATGATCGGCATCATCATCGGAATATTGATGAGAAATTCGGTACGCCAGAAGCCCGCCCCGTCAATTGCAGCCGCTTCAGGAATTTCCTTGGGAATCGAAGTCCGTCCGGCCAGCATGATCACCGTCGAAAAGGGAATTAGCCGCCAGGAGTGAACCAGCACCACGGAAGCCATCGCCAGCGTAGGTTCGCCAAGCCACATAGGCGCCCCATAGGGCTTGAAAACGTGCGCCCACACCAGCACCCAGGTGATGACGCTGTAGATCGAATCCAGAATCCACTTCCATCCGATCGCACCAAGCGAAATCGGCGCTACCCACGGCAGCAAAATCAGAAAACGAACAAACCAGCGGCCGCGAAACGGCGCTTCGAGTGCAATGGAAAGAATGCCCGAAGCCACAATCACGATAATCTGCACGGATACGGTGAACACTACCGAATTGCGCAGCGCGGCGCGAAAACTGGGGCTTTGCAAAATGCTCCGAAAATTCTCGAGCCCCACGAAATGGAACCCCATCGTTCCGATTCGCGCGTCACTGAATGCGTACAGAACCGCCAGAAGCAGCGGTACACCGATTAACAGAGCGATGTAAGCGACCGCCGGCAGAAACATGAACACGCCGACTTTGCGATCGTCTACTGCCACGGAAAGGGCCTCGGAGGTATCCGCTTACCAGTTTTCGCATCGAAGAATCTCAGTTCGTGCTCAGGCACCGCAAAATCGTAGGTCGTGTTCGGCGTGTAGGTCTCAAGAACGCTGGAAGACACGCGTGCACACACAGGCTTATCGCGGAATCGTGTTTCCGGAAGTTTTCCATAAAGCACTCGCTCGGAACCGAGATATTCAGAATGCTCCACAAGCAGGCGCAACGGAATTCGGTTTCCAGAACTCAGCAAATCGACGGGAAGCAGGTTCTCGGGCTTAAGAGTCTTCGTCACCTCGTCAATCGGTGCCCAAGGCGCGATGAGTCCGGCGGGAAGAAACCGCTCGGGGCGGAATCCCACGATCACATCATCGGTTTCTAGCAGATTCATGGGCGGCGAACCTAGAAACGTGGCGACAAACGTGTCGGCGGGATCGTCGTAGACTTCCTGCGGAGTTCCGATCTGCCGGACCTCGCCCTGATGCAGCACCACAATGCGATCGCCTAACGCCATAGCTTCCACTTGATCGTGCGTGACGTAGATTGTGGTCGTCTTGATGCGTTGGTGGAATTCGTCAAGCTCTTCGCGCGCGGAAGTTCGCAGCTTGGCATCGAGATTCGACAGCGGCTCGTCGAGCAGAAAGACTCGCGGTTCGCGCACGATTGCGCGGGCCAGCGCCACCCGCTGCCGTTCGCCCCCGGAAAGCTGTCGCGGCTTGCGATCCAGAAGCTTCTCGATTCCAAGCAAGCCCGCCGCCCATTCCACCTTCTGCTTGTGCTGTTCTTTTGGGAGCTTCTGCGCCTTGAGAGGGAAGGAGATGTTCTCGCGAACGCTCAGGTGGGGATAAAGCGCGTAGCTTTGAAATACCATCGCGATTCCGCGCTCGCGTGGCGTCAGATTATTGACGACAGTGCCGCCGATAAGAATCTCGCCGGAGGTGGGTGTTTCGAGCCCCGCAATCATTCGCAACAGCGTGGTTTTGCCGGAGCCGGACGGGCCGAGGAGGACGAGGAACTCGCCCTCCTTTGTTTCCAGATTTATATTGTTAACTGCTCCCTGTGTTCCTGCTTTAAATACCTTGGTCAGATTCCTGATCTGAACGACGGCCATCGAGCCCCCAAACAGCTGTCATAGTGGCCTGCCTTATTTGTTCCATCGCGCAAAGATGCGCTTGTACTCCGCTTCGGCTGCCTTCACCGCATCCTCGGGCGATTCATCGCCGCGCGCCACCTTGGCAAACATTGTGGGTATCACCCACGTTTTGAAAGCCTCATCAATCGCAGCACTAGCATAACCCGGATAGCCCACATTGGTCGCCCAGTCGAGCACATTTCCGAGCACCTTGTATTTGTCGCTGGGATTGGCGCGCGGATCGTTTGAAATTTCCTTCTTCAAATCAGGCACCAGGCTGGGGAAGCATGGGAAGTTGTAGAATTGACCGGCCTCGAAGCCCTCGTGGAAATGATCCATATAGTCAATCAAGAATTGTTGCGCACCTTCCTTATTTTCCGCGAAATTCCAGATGACGTAGCAATCCATCACGTGCTCCGCGGCAATGCGGCGCACGGGGCCCTTGAGCGCCGGGCTGATCATGATCTTCGAATCGATCGGGAGATGTTCGCGTTCAGCCTGGCGCGTGATCGAAATCGCATTCATCACGAACGAAACTCGGCCCGCCAGCATCGCCTGATTGTTCGAAGGCGGCGTCCACGTGAACACCTCGGCCGTCTCCGTTTCCTGAAACAGAGCTTTCACGTACTTGAGCGCTTCGATGGTTTCCTTCGAATTGATCGTGACGTTCCCCGCTTCATCCTGCTCGGCGCCTCCAAACGACCAGAGAATCGCCCGCATGGCCATGCTCGTGTCTAGTTCCTGCGCGAGCCCGACGCCGCAGGGATGGCCGCTCTTGTCGCGAATCTTTTTTCCGCCCACCCGCAAATCCTCATACGTGTCCGGACCGTTGGGATAGCCGGCCTCCGTCCACCAATCCTTGTGCCAGTTTCCCGGATCGGGCGTGTACGCGTCGGAGAAAGCGAAATACCGTTTCGTCTTCGGGTTGTAAGTGGACTTGTGCGCGAGCTCAATCTTCTTTCCGTGCTTCTTCTCCACTTCCTGGTACACGTGCGACATATCGATGGTCACGTTCTCGTAGGCCGCGGGCGGTGAAAGGAACATGAAAAGATCGTGCCCCTTCTGCGCCGATACTTCCGACGCAGCGCGGGTCCCCAAATCCACCAAATTGATGTTGTCTACCACCACGTTCGTATTGTTCTTCTGTCCCCACTCCTTCGTGAACGTGCCGTTGAACCAGGTGTCGTACGCCGGCACGAAGTGGCTCCACTGCAAAATCTTTAGCGTCTTCTGCTGGGCTTGCGCGCGCTCCGGAAAAAGGAATGCGGGTCCCGCGCCGGCTGCCAGCGCACCAGTGCCCGCCAGCTTGACGAATTCTCGCCGGGAAATTCCACGACCTCGCTTTTTCGACATAGCAGTCCTCCTGTTGGGCGGAATACAACCGCACCTCGAATTACATACCTATTAAAAATGGTAACGTTCCGCTGGTCAACTTCTCTCCCGATATTTTCTGACGCGACGAATCGCCGACAACGTGAGACGAGTTTAATCCGCGGGCGATCGTGCCGGTTGCGCTCCGGCGACTTCGTCCCAGATCTTTACGCCGTAGGTCTCCTTCAGCAGCAGGCTCCCCACGATAAACGTGATGCCCGCCACAATCATTGGGTAGTACAGTCCGGCGTAAATATTTCCGGTCGCCGCGCATAACGAAAGTCCAATGAGCGGCAGCATTCCTCCGAACACTCCGTTGCCGATGTGATACGGCAACGAAAGAGACGTGTAGCGCACCTTCGCGGGGAACGACTCGACGAGAAACGCCGCGATCGGACCGTACACCATGCAGACAAAGATCACCTGAATGAACACGAGAAACACCAGCATCGGCTGATTGGGACTTACCGCCTCTTTTGCCGGCACTTGCGCGCCGGTTGTGGCATCTACGGTCATCGGCGTGAGGCTAATCGCACCCGTCACTTTGTTGCGCGCCGATTTCAGAGCCACCACATTGTTTCCCGAAGCGCTCTGCATCGCATGGTAAATCGGAATATACGTCAAAACGCCAAGCAGGCAGCCCGCCATCATGATCTTCTTTCGCCCGATTTTGTCTGAGAGCGCTCCAAAAACGGTGAAGAACGGCATGCTCAGCAGCAGCGCAATCGAGATGATAATGTTCACGGTATGCGTGTTAATTTTCAAGATCGACTGCATGTAGAACAGGGCATAGAACTGGCCCGTGTACCACACCACGCCTTGCCCCGCGGTTGCTCCGAACAAAGTGATGAGCACCTGCTTCAAGTTCGGCCATTTTGTGAACGCATCCTTCAATGGCTGCATCGAAGTTTTACCTGCGGTCTTAATGGACGAAAAGATCGGGGATTCCTTCAGCTTCAGCCGGATGTAGAGAGATATCGCCACCAAGAAAATCGAGATCAGAAACGGAACACGCCAGCCCCAAGCGGAGAACTCTTCCGTGCTCATCGAGGCCCGCGTCGCCATGATCACCAGAATCGATACGAATAACCCCAGCGTCGCCGTGATCTGGATGAAACTGGTATAGAAGCCGCGCTTTCCATCCGGGGAGTGCTCGCCCACATACACTGCCGCTCCGCCATACTCGCCGCCCAGCGCCAACCCTTGCAGCACGCGAATTCCGATCAACGCAATCGGCGCAAACCATCCAGCGGTCTTGTACGTTGGCAATAGACCGATCACCGCGGTGGACAGACCCATCACTGACAGCGTAACCAGGAATGCATACTTCCGCCCAATCAGGTCGCCGATCCGCCCGAAGAAAATGGCGCCGAAAGGCCGCACCAGAAATCCAACCGCAAACGTCGCCAGATACGCGAAGTAGGCGAACGTGTCGTTTCCCGGCGGATAGAACTTCGGAGACAGAATGGCCGCCAAGCTTCCAAAGATGTAAAAGTCGTACCATTCGATCATCGTTCCGACGGACGACGCCGTTATGACGAGCGGCAAGCTGTATTCCGCCTGCCGTTCCATTCTCAACTCGTCCCCTCGCGTGGCCATGGTGGGCCTCCTTTTTGAACGGTACAGCGCGCCTCTTGCCAGATTAATCCGAGAGATTCAGGGCCGACGGACACCGCTACAAGGAAACCGCGGAGCCGCCGGATGGCGGCCCCGCGGTCCGCAGGTTTGAATCAGGTTCAGAAGGTAACGATCGTTCCGAACTCGTTGCGCCAATCGTGAGCCGTCCGCGCGTCTATTCCGCGATACAGTTTTTGGACTTCGTTCACTGTATGCGTGTCGTACCACGTGGTTTCGTTCACGATCGATGCCCACTTGTTAATCTTGTACCGGATCGTCGAAGCGACGTAATCGGTCCGTTGGAGGCCGTTGGCGCCTGTTCGCGCTACGTCCTCCGCCTTAGTACGATCCAAGCCGCCGGTAAGGGAATAGGTCCAGCCCGCATTGTGGCCTTCCGGATCCGCATGGAAGATGCGCGAAAGCGGGAAGCTTAGCTGCAGGAAGCCGCCCTGATCGCGAACTGGCCGCAATTGAGCAAAGACCGCCGATCCGTCGACGTTCACGAACGGAATGGTGTCGCCCGAATCTGCGATCCCGTTGGCGATGACCGGAAGCCCCAGCGTGTCCGCAAATGTAGAGTTGGTGTTGCCGAAGAAGAACCGCGTATCGCCGCCATGGTAGTACTTGCCCACGACGGTGACAATCGGTGTCGGCAATTGGAACTCTGCCGTCCAGATGTTCTGCGGAATGTCGAACCGAAAGCCCTGCGGGAAGAACTGCGCCACCGTGCAGAATCCCGTCACTGGGTCAGGAACGGCGCACGCCGTGAGGCCCGGTATCAGCACGTCGGTTTGCGATCCTGCAGTTGCCAATGTTCCGTGCAACGCGATTTCCGAGCCAGTCGCATGATGCCCGCTGAAAATCAGCTGCGCGGGCGCTACGCCTGGAGAATGGAAGATCGGGTATTGAAACACCACCCGCCCCTCGACGGCGGGCTGCCCACTGTCCGAGCCTATCCGTTCGCCGAAGCGCGCGTTGAGCTGTTCTGCGTTGCTGCTGGTAGGCACTGGGACGCCAGGGGGAGTGGCGGCCAGGTTTGCATCGCCGAAAGCCGACAGCAAAACGGCCGCTTCCGCTTGAACCTTAAAGTCTCCCTTATGGAACTGAACGCCCCCCTTGATTTGCGGAAGCCTCTCATAAATGTTGCCGAAAAACGCCATCAACTCGGTCGTTTCGATGATGTCTGGCATCGTGGACGATCCTAGCAACGTCCAGTCCTGCCCGAATTCCGCGAAGACCGGCAGGCCGCCGATGTGCGTATCCATTCGAACCCACGCCTGCCGAATGCTCACTTGTGACGAACGAACCGAACTGACGTTCCGGTTGTTGACGGAGGTGTAGTCTCCTTCAAAATCCATTTCGATCCTGCCGGTCATCACCAAGTCTCGGTTGGGGGACGGCCAGTAGAAGTTTGTACCGAACCGCGTACTTCGCGCCTTGATATGAAACTGGGAACCGCCGTCCGGCCCCGTATCGCCCAGCAGCAGCGGAAGGGGAAAATCGTTGTTGCCGAACGTCGTGCCGCCGCTGTTAGTCGAGTCATAAATCGCGGTTGCCTTGATGAACCCATACGGCGTCAACGTCGCGCCGCTTCCGAGCTTGAGATCACCAATACCGGTCGGTTTTGGAGTATCAATCGGCAGAAGCCGAACGGGTGCCACAGCCGGAATGATTCCCCCCTCCGCTGGCGCCCCGAATGTGAAGGGGTCCGAAGTGGCTGGCGGAGGCGTGGAATCCTTCGCAACATGAAGCAACGCGTTCATATAGTGGCCCCCTGACGCCTGATCGCTTACAGGCTCAGTGGGTGCCACTGTGTGATCGTAATCGTCTCGACTGATCAGACCCTTTGCCACCAGCAAATTCGCCAGCCGCGCGTTCGCTTCTTCGGCGCTCCCAGCTTGACTCAGCTGAGCCGCTTCGTCTGAAGAAAGAATCCCCTTCGACTGAAGCAGCTGAACGAGCGGCGGTGTCGCTTGTTTATCCTGCCCTTGAGCCGCAGCAGGCAAAACCATCCCCACAGCTAAAACAGCCATGAGGAGATACACCCGTATTAAATTCATGGATCCACCCTCCAACGAGATTTGCGATGCGGAGCCCCGATCTGTCACTTCTGGACCTCCGAACAACCCCCGAGAATCTGAACGAAATTGCAGCAGAGATACGCGCTTAGTCGTTGAATGTCAAGCAATTCCACATAGCGGCATCCAAGATTTGAGGCTGCCGATAATCGCCAGCACCCCCCCCGGGGTGCTTGGCCAACTTCACATGGGTTCCGCCCGCAGGCTCTCCTGGACCGTGATGGGCGACAACGTGAATCTCGCCTCGCGCCTCGAGGGAATCACAAAGGAATACCACGTGCGGTAGGCGCCCAAGGGCGCCTGGGACGTTTACGTGATGAAAACGAAGTAGCGGCGCCAACGAGCTCCTGCGAGGTTGGCAACACTACGAAGAAATCAAGGACGTGGTCGCGGCGTGAAGATTTGAACTCCAGACCTCCTGCGCCCAAGGCAGTTGCGAGAAATCTTGAAAAGCCTGTTTTGGAACGAGTCGGCCACCGCTTGGGAATCCGGATAAGTGTCGCGAACAGGGCTTATCACGCAATATAAAAGGCGCCCACTTTGCGGTAGGTTTTGATTGCTCGTATCACCACCTACCGAAAGGAGCGCCGTTATGAACCAAGCAAAGTATATTGGCATGGACGTTCATCAGGCAACGATCTCGGTTGCGGTCCTGGATTCCGCCGGCAAGCTGATCCTGGAGTCTGTCCTCGAAACGAAAGCGGCCACGATTCTGCAGTTCATCGGCGGGCTGCGCGGCAGTTTGCTGGTGACTTTCGAAGAAGGAACTTCCGCCGCCTGGTTGTATGACCTGCTCAAGCCTCATGTTGCGAATGTCTTGGTCTGCGATCCCCGGAAGAATGCTCTATTAAAGGATGGCAGCAAGAGTGATCGGATCGATGCTCGGAAGCTGGCCGAGCTCTTGCGCGGCAACCTTCTCTCCCCGATCTACCATGGAGAGAACGGGGTACGCACTTTGAAGGAACTGGCGCGCAGCTATCTAACGATCACGAAAGATCTGACGCGGGTGATGAGTCGGATCAAGGCCGTGTACCGAAGCTGGGCTATTCCTTGTGCCGGGCCAGCGGTGTATCGACCGCGTCATCGTGCGGAATGGTTGGCCAAGATCGTAGAACCGGGAGTTCGCCTGCGAGCCGAGCGGCTCTACCAGCAACTGGATGCGTTGGAGCCGTTGCGGCAGGGAGCGCGACGCGATCTGCTGGCAGAGAGCCGGAAACATCCGGCGGTGAAATTACTACGCCAGATTCCTTATCTGGGTCCGATTCGTTCCGCCCTGCTGGTGGCGCTGCTCGGGACACCGCATCGTTTTCGCACCAAGCGACAGTTGTGGGCCTACAGCGGATTCGGACTCGAGACTCACGACAGCGGCGAATACCGCTTTGTGAAAGGGCAACTGCGACGAAACCGGGAGCGAGTCACCGTGCTAGGCCTGAACGAAAACCATAATCACGATCTGAAAAATATCTTCAAGAGTGCCGCGATATCTGCCAGCACTCGACCAGGACCGTTCCAGGAGTTTTACACTGCACTTCTGGCGAAAGGGAGAAGGCCGGCAATGGCACGTCTTACCCTGGCACGGAAGATCGCATCGATCACTTTGACGATTTGGAAGAAAGGAGTGTGCTTCGACGCCAACGAATTACATCGGCAAGCAGCTTGAGCGTCTCTGGTAGAGAGCCCGTTCCATCCTCCGGTGGTGGTCGGTTCGGTTCTTGAGACGCTCGGTTCGAGGGGAGTATCAGATAGGTGGTCCGACCCTGTGTGCTTCGGCACCGAGTCACCGTTCTCACGCTATGCCCCCTCGGAGAACCAGAAATAGCGATAGGCCACGAGCCTCAGATAGAACCATGGTTGCCACGGAATCGAATCGCTTGCCAAGTTTCAAGAATCGACGGACGTTGTCACCACTCGAAAATGAACCGAGGAAACGGAAGAGCCATCCAGAGAAGAACCTCTCGAGTGATCGAGAGCCATCAGCAAACAGTGGGCTGGATATCGAGACAAAAAATCTCTCGGCTACCGGCCGAGGGAGAAGTTTTTTTGTTGACATCCCCTTTTATAGAACTACCTATCTCAGCCTGAGATTGCTGATGGTTAGAGGATTTCTCAACACCTATCCAACTTACGGCGCGTCAACTCGGGTTCAGAGATAACTCCCGAATAGGCGACCACTGGCCAAATGACACTTGTTATACTGCATGACAATCCGGAGGCTGAAACGCAATGAACGAGCCACAACCCGACTACATTCTTCAAGTGGGCCTAGGATTCTGGGCTTCCAAAACGCTTTTCAGCGCTGTCGAGATGGAGCTATTCACAGAACTTGCCAAACACCCGGAGGATCTCGAAACGCTGCAGGGGCGGCTCGGCCTGCATCCGAGATCGGCCCGCGATTTTTTGGATGCGCTCGTGTCGCTGCAATTTCTCGAACGCCGCAATGGGCGATACTACAACACACCCAGCACGGATTTCTTCCTCGACAAGCGCAAGCCGTCCTATATCGGCGGGATTCTCGAAATGGCCAATCATCGGCTGTATCCATTTTGGGCCCACCTCACTACGGCGCTCCGAACGGGACTTCCACAAAATGAGACGAGAGACGGCAGCCCCAATCCTTTCGCAGCCCTTTACGCGGAACCGGCGCGGCTCAAGGAGTTCCTGAAAGCCATGACCGGCGTCAGCCATGGCGCCAACCTGGCTATCGCGCACAAATTCCCGTGGAACAAATATCGCACCGCCGTGGATGTAGGAACTGCGCAGGGCGACCTGATTACGCAGGTGGCGTTGGCGAATGTCCATATCGAAGGAACTGGTTTTGATTTACCGGAGGTAGAGCCAATCTTCGAAGAGTACGTGGGCGCGAACCGGATTTCAGGGCGCGTAAAATTTTCGCCTGGCAGTTTCCTGGAACAGGCGCTACCCGAAGCCGATGTCGTCATGATGGGACACATCCTGCACGACTGGGGCCTCGAGACGAAACGAATGCTGCTGCGCAAAGCCTACGAAGCGCTGCCGAACGGCGGGTCGCTCATTGTCTACGAAAGCATCATCGACGACGACCGCTCTGAAAACTCATTTGGGTTGTTGATGAGCCTGAATATGCTGATTGAAACCGCCGACGGTTTCGACTACACCGGCGCTGACTGCTCCGGATGGATGAAGGAAGCAGGTTTTCGCGAAACCCGGGTAGAGCATTTGATCGGCCCCGATTCGATGGTCATCGGTATCAAGTAGCAATCCTTCCGGCGCGTGTTGCCTGTCCCGACGCATTAATCAAAGACTAGTTTGTTTCCGGATAGGTGTTGCGAACAGGGCTTATCACTACCTATCTCAGTCTGAGATAGCTGGTGCGAAGAGGAGTGGCTGTTGAAAAACTCGCTCGTCAAGAATTCGCAGAAATTGCTTCGCGTCAGGAGGCTCTACAAACGATTTTTCCACGTCACCTAGACATTTTCTATCACCCAAATTTTGGCTTTCTTCAAGAAAAGCGAGTTTTTCAACAGCCACAGGATTTATCAATATCTATCTATCCGGACCGGTGCCATTCCTCTCACTCAATAAAACTGTCGGCGTTTCCACAGGTTTATGAATGCTGTCCTTGACAAAGACTGCATCAAGGCGCAGCATCTAACAAGCGTTTGGCGGTCCTACCCACCGCACTCCCGTCGCTCTCGGGTAACCCTTCGCGTTAACAGTGTGCGCTTCAGCGAGTAATCACTGACCCGCAAAACAATTCTCTCCAACGATGTTCGAGCTTTCGGGACTCGGGCCACTCAGTTTCCATCTCTTTTGAAGAAGGGTATGGAGTGTCGCCAAATGATTCACGGGGCCAGATTCGAATCCTTAGATGGCTACTGCCGCAAACGGCATTCCTTCTCGAGTTTTACGAACTCTTCAATTAGATGACACAGGAGGAAAGTATGAAACAGATACGTCGTCTTGCAGCCTTTACTTGTTTTGCGCTACTGGCCTCGGGCTGGTCGTCGAGCGCCCGCGCCCAAGAACCATCGGTGAAGGTTAGCGTTTTCGCTACAGGACTAGTTAATCCTCGCGGTCTGAAGTTCGGCCCGGACGGCTATCTCTATGTCGCCGAGGCCGGTTCCCCCACGGGCATCGTGACTGAGGCTCCAGGCGGTTTGGGGGGGAATTGCTCAGCCGGAGGCGGGGCTCCGGATGGGGGGAATTATTTTGGAAGTACGACCGGATCGCGCATTTCAAGGATCGATGCGGACGGCAACGTTACAACCTTCGTTGACAACCTGCCCTCCGACGAGATCGCCGGTCTTGCCAGTGGAGTTGCCGACGTCGCGTTCATTGGAGACACACTATACGCCATTTACGCGGGTGCTGGATGTTCGCACGGCGTACCCTCCATTCCGAACGCGGTCGTCCGGATAAAGCCTGACCACACTCCGACCATCATTGCCGATCTTGGGGCTTTTCTGCAGAGTCATCCGGTGGCCAACCCCACCGATCCGATCACCGGCGACTTTGAACCCGACGGCACATGGTACAGCATGATCGCGCTGCGGGGTGACCTCTATGCCGTCGAGCCCAATCATGGCGAACTGGACAAGATCACCACGGACGGCAAGATCACCCGGGTAATCGACATCTCCGCCTCACAGGGTCACGTGGTACCGACCGTGGTTGGCGACCACGGTGTCTTCTATGTCAGCAACTTGGGCCAATTCGATCCTGATCAGCTCAACACGCAAGATGTGTTCCACATCACTCCGAGCGGTCAGCTCAAGGTCGTGGCGACCGGCTTGAGCAAGGTGCTGGGCCTGGCTTTTGACGGGCGCGCTCGTCTGTATCTGCTGGAGACCTCGTACTCAACGAGTTCCCCAGGTCCCGTACCGGCAACGGGTCGTCTTATTCGCATACTGCCCAATGGCCGGCAGCAGGTCCTGATCGACAGCACGCCTGACGATCCTCTGTTCTTTCCCACCGGCCTCACCTTTGGACCCGACGGCTCGCTGTACATTTCGAACCATGGTTTCGGTCCGCCGGGCGGCGAGATTCTCAAGGTCGAGGTCAAAGACTGAGATGGCATGACCATTTGTCGCGCTACCGCCGCCATCCCGCTCGGGGTGGCGGCAACGTAGCCGACGAAATAAATGTTGATCCTATGGAAATTCGGGGAAATGGCGGACGAGCGGCCAGACGCTGCCGATGAGGACGACGCAGATGGCTCGAGGCCAAATGCTCAGTTGGGGTCGGCGAGTTCTCCTGCGTTCTCGGTCTTTCTCTGATTACTCATAACTTCGTTCGGTTCTTGTGACAAAACTGTGCGCGGTTCGTAGTCGATTCAGGCCCAACTGGGCGATAAGTCAGCTTGTAGGAAGTGGTCTCCACGCTTGGCATCGTACTTTCCGGATAGGTGTTGCGAACAGGGATTATCACTACCTATCTCAATCTGAGATAGCTGGTTCTATACAAGGGGATGTCAACAAAAAAGGTTCTCCCTCGGCCGGTAGCCGAGAAGTTTTTTGTCTCGATATCCAGCCCACTGTTTGTAGACGGCTCTCGATTGCTCGAGAGGTTCTTCTCTGGATTGCTCTTCCGTTCCCTTGGTTCATTTTCTCGTGGTGACAACGCCCGTCGGTTCTTGAAACTTGGCAAGCGATTCGATTGCGTGGCAACCATGGTTCTATCCGAGGCTCGTAGCCTATCGCTATTTCTGGTTCTCCGAGGGGGCATAGCGTGAGAACGGTGACTCGGTGCCGAAGCACACAGGGTCGAACCAGCTATCTGATACTTCCCTCGAACCGAGCGTCTCAAGAACCGAACCGACTACCACCCAGAAGATGGAACCAGCTCTCTACCAGAGACGCTCAAGCTGCTTGCCGATGTAATTCGTTGGCGTCGAAGCACACTCCTTTCTTCCAAATCGTCAAGGTGATCGATGCGATCTTCCGTGCCAGGGTGAGGCGTGCCATCGCCGGCCTTCTCCCCTTGGCCACCAGCCCGGCGTAAAACTCTTGGAACGGTCCTGGTCGAGTGCTGGCGGATATCGCGGCACTCTTGAAGATATTTTTCAGATCGTGATTGTGGTTTTCGTTCAGGCCCAGCACGGTGACTCGCTCCCGGTTTCGTCGCAGTTGCCCTCTCACATAGCGGTATTCGCCGCTGTCGTGAGTCTCGAGTCCGAACCCGCTATAGGCCCACAGCTGTCGCTTGGTGCGAAAACGATGCGGGGTCCCGAGCAGCGCCACCAGCAAGGCGGAACGAATCGGACCCAGATAAGGAATCTGACGCAGTAATTTCACCGCCTGATGTTTCCGGCTCTCCACCAGCAGATCGCGTCGCGCTCCCTGCCGCAACGGCTCCAACGCATCCAGTTGCTGGTAGAGCCGCTCGGCTCGCAGGCGAACTCCCGGTTCTACAATCTTGGCCAACCATTCCGCACGATGACGCGGTCGATACACCGCTGGCCCGGCACAGGGAATAGCCCAGCTTCGGTACACGGCCTTGATCCGACTCATCACCCGCGTCAGATCTTTCGTGATCGTTAGATAGCTGCGCGCCAGCTCCTTCAAAGTGCGTACCCCGTTCTCTCCGTGGTAGATCGGGGAGAGAAGGTTGCCGCGCAAGAGCTCGGCCAGCTTCCGAGCATCGATCCGATCACTCTTGCTGCCATCCTTTAATAGAGCATTCTTCCGGGGATCGCAGACCAGGACATTCGCGACGTGAGGCTTGAGCAGGTCATACAACCAGGCCGCGGAAGTTCCTTCTTCGAAAGTCACCAGCAAACTGCCGTGCAGCCCGCCGATGAACTGCAGAATCGTGGCCGCTTTCGTTTCGAGGACAGACTCCAGGATCAGCTTGCCGGCGGAATCCAGGACCGCAACCGAGATCGTTGCCTGATGAACGTCCATGCCAATATACTTTGCTTGGTTCATAACGGCGCTCCTTTCGGTAGGTGGTGATGCGAACGATCAAAACCTACCGCAAAGTGGGCGCCTTTTATATTGCGTGATAAGCGGATTTCGCAACAGTAATCCGCGAAGCAAGATCTGCGCCCCCAGCGGCGTCAATCATCGATGGGTCCAAGAACGAAACCCGATCAGGTGTCAGTAAGAGAAGAAAAGCGTGAGACCGCAGCACGTCTCGACCGCGTCCGATCGTCCTGCCGTAGTCACTTGCCGGTGAGCTTCTTCTCACCCAGCCAAGGTTCCAGGATTTCTGCGGCGACGGCATTGCCTCGGGCCGACCAGTGACCATCGCAACTAAGAAAGTAGGAGCGATAGTCGCCGTTGGAACGCGCTTCCATGTCGGGCAGCAGGTCTTTGACAGGTATTTTATTTTCCTGTCCCCAACTTTCCATCACCGGCCCCAGGCGGTTCGCCCCCGCCTGATGCAGGCGCAGGAAATCGTTGGTGACGGGAATCAAGAAGACAGCCACCTTGGCTCCGTGCGCATCGGCAGTGCTCTTGATGTCTTCGAGCGACTTCTTGAGGCGAGCGAGATCGTCGCCGTCGTAGTCGTTGTAGCCTGAATAGGGGCTGTGCAGGCGCCAGTAAAATCGCGAATATATGTATTGGCCGACGTGGTAAGAGGCCAGGTAAGCGCGGAGCACCGCTTCGACGTGATCCCAGAGTCCTTCACCCGCGTTGGGCCGGAAGTGGCCGCCATAAACAATCGAAAGGTCGTCAGCATAATACGGGCGATAGCGACCGGCTTTGCCGCGAGCCTTCCAATAGGATAGCGACATGTCGTGGAAGTCATTGTCGGGCAGCACTCCCACAATAACAAGGTCATGGTCGAAATCCGCTGCCATCGTTTTGTACAGCAGAGAGTATTGAAGCGGCCCGAAATCACCACCTGTGCCGAAATTGAGATGCTCTCGGCCCGTATCCTTCTCGAGGAGGTTGGTCAATCGATCTTCGGCTGGCACGGCCATACCTTCGATAAAAGAATCGCCCAACACAACCGCGCGGGGAAGCGACGAACGCATAGTCCGCTCAACATCGCGCGCACCATAGCTATTGGTTACGTATTCGACGTTGTAGCAGCCACCCTTGTGGATGTAGTGGCCATTCGGCCGATGCCATACCCCGAACACGGGATTGATGTCGGCCCAGAACGAGTTGTAATTAACCCGGTAGCTGGGTTTACTCGAGGGCCAGTTCGTGACGTTGATGTAAACAAGGCAGACGAGTTCGGCTAGAACAGCGAAGACAATGAAGTTGATCGCGATAAGCCGCAGCACCGACAGAACAATGGCGGGAACCGAAAGGGGCTGTTTAGTGCCCCCTGCAACGGGCGACGCTTCATTCATGCGCGCTTATGCCGGGATGAGACCGATGAATTCATCGTCCTTACGAACAAGGAGCGCCACAGTGGGGTTTCAGGAGCTGGGACCTTTTCATGTGCCTATTGTTCCTATGAGCGTCAAGGCACCGGTGGCAGCATCGATGCTGTACATGGATACGTCGTTCGAGCCGGAATTCGTCACATAGGCGAACTTGCCGGACGGATGGATGGCTATCGAGGTAGGAGATTGCTCCGTAGCTATCGTTCCTATGGGCGTTAAGTCCCCCGTCGTGGCGTTGATGCTGTACATCGAGACGCTGCCCTCAGTTTGATTCCCCGTGAAATTTGCCACGTAAGCGAACTTGCCTGCAGGATCCACGGCCATGGAGATAGGGCTTGTTCCTGCGGCGATCGTCCCTATAGATGTTAAGGCCCCGGTCGTGGCGTTAATGGTGTACATCGAGACGCTGCCCTCAGTCTCATACGCCGTCCAATTTGCCACGTAGGCGAACTTGCCAGATGGATGCACCACCACCGAGTTCGGAAGACTTCCTGCGGCAATCGTCCCTATGGATGTTAGGGTCCCAGTCGTGGCGTTGATGGTGTACATCGAGATGTCGTTCGAGTTGAAATTCGTCACATAAGCGAACTTGCCCGCAGGATCCACGGCCACGGAGTCGGGATTTGCTCCTGCGGCGATGATCCCAATGGACGTCAAGGCCCCAGTAGTGCTGTCGCGGGTGTACATCGAGACGCTGGATGAACCGCCGAAGCTGCTCGCCGGGAAAGCTCCCCCATCCGCCGCATAGGCGAACTTGCCGGATGGATCAAACGCCATCGAATTGAAAAACCCCGGAGTTCCGTTTACCCCTGTTCCGTTTATCCCTCCTGTGGTGGAAGTTAAGGCCCCGGTCGTGGGATTGATGGTGTACGTCACGATGCTGCCAAAATCGATATCCCACACATCTCCCGAACTCGCCACGTAGGCGAACTTGCCAAAAGGATCCACGGTCACGGAGTCGGTAAATTCGTCATTTGAAGGCACCGGTGGTCCTATGGACGCGAGGGCCCCGGTGGTGGGGTTGATCGTGTACATGGACACGTAGCCTTGGGCATCGCAGCCCTCACTCGCCACATAGGCGAACTTTCCGGCAGGGTCCACCGCGATTGATTGCGGATCAACTGCTCCTGGCGTTATGGTGAAGGTCAACGAGCCCGAGCTACCCCCGCCGGGTCCAGGGTTGAAGACTGTGACCGCGGCTGTCCCGGCTGCGGCAACGTCACTCGCCGAAATCTGAGCAATGAGTCCGTTAATGCTGCCATTACTAGTGGTCGGTCGGTCGCTGCCGTTCCAGCGCACGACTGAACCCGCCACAAAATTTGCCCCAGGAGTTGGCCCAACTACCGTCAACTGAACGGGCTCTTCTGCGGGAGCGCAGCTTGGAGCGAGTAAACTGATCGTCGGGACGGAATTAAGGCCGCTGGTAATGGTGAAGATAATCGCCTTGGAGGTGCCACCGCCGGGCGCGGGGTTTGTCACTGTCACGGCCAGCATGCCCGTTGAGGCGATGCTGGCAGCAGGGATGGCCGCAGTCAACTGCGTAGAGTTGACGAACGTGGCAGTGGGCGCTGCCCCGCCGAAGTTGACCATCGAAGATGCGACGAAATTCGTCCCATTGATCGTAAGCGTGAAAGCCGGACCACCAGTCACGGCACTGTTCGGCGAGATCGTGGTGATCGTTGGAGTGGGTGGCGGGGGCTGATCGCCGGCTGATTTACTTCCGCCTCCGCATCCAGCAAGGAATCCAAGGCTCAAAATGCCCAAAGTTACGAGCCTCAAACAACGGGAAGGTTCTGGGGTCACAGTGGCGATGTCCGGAGCAATGACACTCGGATGAAATCTCACGCTCGTGAATGATCCAGATCGCCCAAATGTGCTTGAGTTCTGCATTGTTCACCTCAAACTGACGATTGACAGCACCAGTGGGTTCGCAACCGTCAGATACCAACGTCGTGCTTCTCCTCGTTCGCTCGGGAATTACGCTTTCATCGCAGATTACTGCGGCAGCGTCAATGGTGGGTGGGTGAGGATAAAATGATAAGAAGGTGAAGGCCGAAGCGTCTGATTCCACCCAATTTAATTGCGGGAAAAGGGGTCAGAATAATTGTGGAACCTCTTCTCATAATTAAAGTTCGATAATTGGGTATTAGCGTTTACTCGGATGAGAATTGGTAGCAAGGACGATCACCACCGATCTCACTCTCGGATAGATGGTGGGAAGCGGATTTCGCAACACCTATCCGCAACCCTGGGGGTTTCGGTCACTCTACAATCAAACGAAGATGCAATATCCTCCGGAAAGAAATCGGTGAAGGCGGGTGAGTCTCAAAATTTCCATCGTACCCTGCACTCCGAACCGCCTCCCGATCTCGCTTCACAACGAACTCCTACTTTTTGGCCCAAATCACTGGTACGGTCTTGCTGGCCCGCGCTTCCCGAACCGCTTCCTGCGCTAGAACTGGATCATAAATCAGGACCATTCCCAAGTCGGCGAGCGCCAGCGAATGCACCTCGAGTTGTCCATTCCGTTCTTTGATGAGGAGCGCATTCACGCCATTTGTCTTGCCTGTGTGGGCTCCGCTCACAACGTGGGTGACCGCATTGCCTTTGGCGTTGCGGATCGAAGCGACTATCGGACTTCCGGTCGACTCGATGGTGATCGTGTAGGCGCCGGGCTGCAGGACGGTTTTGTCCCACTGGATCTGGTTCGTCGTAGTGAACGTCCCCACATAAGCTGGTGATTGACCTTGGGCCCATGCTGCGCCAACGGAAAAGAGGCTCGCCAGTAACGCTGCCACCACCACTGCCGTTCGTGCGATTCTTTGATTTCTTGCCATTGTTTTTCTCCTTGTGCCGCTGGCCAATGTCCGCTTTGGCCGTCGAACGAGCGGAGAATCGACGAACGTGCCGCGTACCTCAATACACGGCCACTCAAATCATGCTCGCCGCGCAACCTATTGAGAAAAGGGGGCTTTGTGGAAGATGTCGCTCAGCGGCTTCATCGGATTCTTCGAGCGGTGATACACTCGACCGCGCGAACCTCTCATCATGGCAACGGAACGGACCGTGAGCCCCCGAATTGTGCGATTCGGAACCTTCGAGGCCGACCTGGCCACGCGCGAGCTCCGCAAGAGTGGAGTACGAGTCAAGCTCCAGGGGCAGCCATTCGAGATTCTGGCGATGCTGCTGGAACGGCCCGGTGGGCTTGTAACACGCGAGGAACTCCAGCAACGGCTTTGGCCGACAGACACATTCGTGGATTTCGACCACGGTGTGAATACAGCCATCAACCGGCTTCGGGAAGCGCTTGGCGATTCGGCCGAAAATCCTCGCTTCGTTGAAACTGTGCCGCGTCGCGGGTATCGCTTCATCGCTCCGGCGGAATCGCAGGTCTTAGCGGCATCCGGATCGAATGCAGTGCCATCCGGAACATCGTCTCCCGTAGCAAGCCCAGCAGCGACTCAGGCTGTTTCGCGTGCTTACGGAAGACGCGCGAAAATATTGGCGTTGGTCTTGGTTGTGACTATCACGGCGCTCGCGGCGCTGAGCGTGAGCAGTGTTCGCGATCGCCTATTCGGGCGGAGCAGCCCACCCCGCATCCAATCGCTCGCGGTTCTCCCATTGGTGAATCTTTCAGGCGATCCGAACCAGGATTATTTTGCCGACGGGATGACGGAGGCGTTGACCACCGATCTTGGAAAGATCAGCGCTTTACGAGTAATTTCCAGGACGTCCGTGATGCAATACAAGGGCACGAAGAAATCGCTGCCCGCGATCGCCCGGGAATTGAATGTGGATGGATTTATTGAGGGGACGGTTTCGCGCTCCGGAAATCACTTACGGATCACGGCTAACCTTCTTCAGGTGTCTCCTGAAAAGCATCTTTGGGCTGAAAGTTACGAGAGCGAATTGGGCGATATTCTCACGGTGCAAGGGGAAGTAGCGCAAGCAGTCGCTCGTGAAATTCAGGTGAAATTGACGCCGGAAGAGCAGAAGCTGCTGGGCAACACTAGGCCAGTCAATCCTGCAGCGCATGATGATTACCTGAAAGGACGTTATCTATGCAACAAGGACAACCGCGAGGGATTGGATAAGGCAATTCAATATTTCCAACAAGCCATCAATGAAGACCCGAAAGATCCACTCGCCTATGCCGGCCTAGCCGGTTGTTATGCGCTTTGGGGATGGGCGGGGGATATTTTCGCGGGGGATCTTTCACCCAAAGAGATCATGCCGAAGGCAAGAGATGCTGCCCTAAAAGCATTGCAACTGGACGAAGCCCTGGCGGAGGCGCATACGTCGCTGGCGAACGTTAATCTGATTCTCGATTGGAATTGGTCCGGGGCCGAACGAGAGTACAAACGGGCGATTGAGTTGAATCCCAATTCTTCGTCGGCGCATACGTGGTACGCGCACTATTTGGTGGCCATGGGTCGTTTTGGTGAGTCCATTGGTGAGGCGAGACGATCTATGGAACTCGATCCCGTTTCGCAGTTTACTATCGATTTTGGGGCATGGGCTTTCTACTTTACCCGCCACTACGACTTGACCATCCGACAATCGGAAAAATCGATTGAGCTCTTCCCGGAATCCCCATGGGCGCACTACCACCTCGGCTTAGTTTATGAACACACCGGACGAGGTGGCGAAGCCATCCAAGAATTCTTGAAAGCAGAGGAACGGTTCGGTATAAGCCAGGACAGAATTGCAGAGCTACGGAAGGTGTATCAACAGTCCGGCGAAAAAGGTTATTGGCGGAAGATTCTGGCATTCAGCCAAGAAGCGTCACAGAACCCGCGAAAATTCGCGAGTACTTCGGGGTACGGATGGTGCGATTACACACAAGAGGCAGACGTGGCGGCGGTGCACGTACGCCTGGGTGAGTTCAACGCAGCCTTCGAGTCGCTTGAGAAGGGATATGCAAATCGCGGCGATGCGCTTGTCTACCTCAACGTGGACCCGTACTGGGATAGCATCCGCTCCAATCCGCGCTTCCGCGATTTGGTCCGCCGCGTCGGTCTGCCGCAATGACTCGTAAGCTACGCCAACACAATGTGATTTCGCAGGGGCTGGTCGGAATGCATTCAATTCCCAGGTAGGTGTCGATAACAGGGATTATCACTACCTATCTCAGTGTGAGATAGCTGGTGGGAAGAGGATTTCTCGACATCTATCCGAACCAACCTGTTCCGGCCCACCTGCAAAAGCGATTTACGATTACACAACTTATCAGGAGTTGTAACCGCTACTTCACGGGCTGAACGCAATCGAGCGGGTGCTCGCGCAAATAGGCGCCCAAGTCGCTCGGCTTGTATCCCGATAGAAGGTAGGCTTTTGAGCCAACGTAGAACTCGTCAAATTCGACCGGGGCGTTCCCAGCACCGCTCGATGCAGTTCCCGAGCGCGGAAAATACACTCCAAAGTCCTTGGTGTCGCTTAGGTTCTCTGGAGTTCGGTGAACCGTCGTGGGCCAAAATCCACGGATGCGTTCTAACGAACCGTCTTGCTGCTCATAATAGTAGGTGGAGCTCGACAATCCGCGGTGCACCGGTGCTTGAGTCTCCAGAATACCGTCCGGCGGAATGCGGTAAGTAACTTGCCAAAATGTGCGCTTCTCAGGTTCGCCGCATCGCCTGCTATGAATCACGTAAATGTCACCCTGATAGCCTTCCGGCACTATGAAACGCTGGTGCTGAACCTTCGCAAAAATGACGAGGATGCCAAGGATTATTACCGAGTGGAGTGCCAACGTTCCGCCGTTGATGAAAAAACTCATTACCCGCGATGGGGCGTAAGAGATTTGTTTGCCAACTAATATCGCTATGACCGAAAGGCTTGCTCCTACGAACAGCAATACGAAGATTGCCCAGCCAGATACATAAGCCGCAAAAGCTCCAAGCGCGAGCAGGACTGCCCGTAGGGAAAGCATCAAGAGCACCGCAATCGCGACGTTGATACTGCTGAGAATCCAGACCCACTTTTCGGGACTCAATCTTGCGTCCAAATTTCGCCTCGCGATTCGACTTAATCTGCACCTCTTCGAGACTGGATGCAAGTAAGGGCCTGACGCCCTAATCGGAAACTAGGGTATTTCCAGATAGATGTTGCGAACAGGAATTATCACTAGCTATCTCAATCTGAGATAGCTGGTGCGAAGCGGATTTATCAATATCTATCCGGTTCGGTCCCAATCGGGCTCAAGTTCTAACAGTTATTGCAGCTTCGCGTATTCCGCTTTGGCTTCCTTCAGGATGGGGACGTCGAGGTCGGCATCTTTCCAAAGCGTCAGAAAACCCTCATAAGCAGCACGGGCCTTGGCCCTGGCGGCGTCCGCCTCAGAACCCGCGAGAGAGTTACTCTGCAGCACAAACGCACGAGCGAGATAAACATGAGTGATCGCTCTGATGGGTGAAAACACAAGAAGACCCTGACGGTCTAGTATTTTCTGGAACTCGACAGCTGCCTCACTACCTTGATGCGCCTTTAAGTACGCCGTTCCACGTACAAAAACCGGCAGCATAACGACGTCAATGGGCGGACCATTTGGTAGCATCAGTTCGTGGGAAGAAGTCACCTGAAGGGTTTCAACGGCGCCGCCGGCGTCACTGCGGTTGAGCGCGAGTTGGGCGCGAAGGGTGGGCAAGTAGTTCGATCGAACGGTGGTATCTTCAGGGAAAGATTTGGCCAGATTTTCAGCGACTGACTGAGCCTTTGCGGTCTCGCCGACGAACGCAAGTACCAGCGCCTTTGCATACTGGAGGTTTCGGCTCTCAGAAGGTCGAAAGGCCAGAACCGACCTTCGCGCTTCTTCGCGATTTCCAAGAAGTGCATCCGCAAAAGCCGAACTGACCAGATAACCCGCCGCGGTCTCTCTCTCATTGGCCTGACTGGCCGAAGCGGCCGCTCGGCGGGATTGTTCGCGAGACTTCGTTAGCTGCCCGTGGAACGCCAACTCCGCAGAGTCAGACCCGAGCAATACATCTTCGATTCCTTTCTTGCCAGTCGCCCACGCCACTTGTTCCGCCATTGCTTTTGTATTGTTCTGCAAAGACGCCAAAACGAAATGCATTTCGCCTAGAGGGTACCCGGGGTATTTGCGCAATGCCTCTTTCTCAATTTCCTCTGCTTCCTGCACTCGATTGAGAACTACGAGTGAAAAAACCAGGTAGGCGTAGCTCAGTCGAGTATTGGGATCGAGTCGAAAGGACTCGCGAGCTTCGGCAAGGCCTTCCTCTAATCGCCCCAGGCCATCGTAAACATTTCCGAGATTGAAATGCGCGGCGGAATCGCGCGGATAGGTCTGCACCAATAGTTCATAGGCATCTCGTGCTTTTTCGAGATCCCCTGCAACGTTCCAATAATAAAGAGCCTCAATGCCCAATCTTTCCCGCTCGCTGACCTCCCCTCGGAGTTCAAAAGCTTTCTTGACGTTCTCTTGCGCGAGATTGCTTTCTCCTAGGTTGGTATAAGCGGCAGAGAGAGCTCCGTAGGCGACGGCGAAATTGGGGTCATTGGCAATCGCGCGCCGAAAGTTGCCGATTGCAGCGGCATAGTTTCCATTTGCCAGCGAATCGCTTCCCAAGCTCAAAGCTCGGAGAGCTTCGAGTGATGGAGTGGTCGCCTGCGCCAGGGGAGTATCGAATTTCTGGACAGAGCTGAGTGATTCTCCCAGCGTCTCACGCAGCTTCCCGGCAGCGCGGCTTAAGCCGTCCAAGACTTTTTCTTTGCCGGGTTCTTGCACTTGCTCCTGGGCGAGCAAATCGCCCGTCAAACAGTTCACTGCCTGGAGGCCAATGACATAGTTGTTCCCGAAGTTGGCGATGGAACCTGCGATATACGCCTTGCTTCCGACACGCACACACAAATCCTTTGCGGTCTCTGGACCCAGTCGAGCATCCTCCGGTTTCCCCATCAGACGCAGTGTTTCCCGGATTCGTTGGTCGGAAACAATCCTCAAGAACGGTGATTGTTGAAGTTGCACCGATAAGCCCTGCCGCAGTGCACCATCAAAGACGGAATCGCCCGTCGAATTTGCGAAATCAGCCACCACGACCGTGTCTTCTTCGGTTACGTTGTAAGCGCGGCTGCTGCTACTGCTGCTGCGGGTACTGAGGTAGGCGGCTACAAGCAGCCCAAAGACGGCAACTCCTCCCACAACGAGCCAGCGACGCACAGGCCGAATCCTCGTCGGTTGGTCCTCAGCTTCGGCGTCCGGGGCATCAGTTGCGCCCGCAGTCGTCTGTCTGTTCCTCCAGGCGTCGAGTTCCGATGTGTAGGCGTAAATCGACCCAAGCTTGTTGTGCTGCAGGCGATAGACTGGCAGCCCCTCTCGCTTCTCCCATCGTCGGAGGGTCGTGACATCACGTCCCAAATAGGCGGCAATCTCTTTCCAGGACTCCAGGCGCCGCCCCCGAGAGTCAGGCTGGCTCTGAGGGCCCGATGTCACTTCGATAGACATGTCAAGTCGTTCCTGCGGGGTTGCTGGAGTATCTCACCGGCTTAGCTTCGGTGCAACCACCGGGACTGACCCCAAATATAGCAGATCCCGCACTTTGCACTTCTTTGCCTCTCAATGCACGTTGCGGTGAGGTGGGCACCGGGCACAACATCTCGCGCAACCGGTTTTCACTCGTGACGGCCCGCTTTCGTCTTTCGGGTACTTGACGCCCTGAAGCGAAGCTTGCCGCAGGCTGTCGGAGCCGAGGCAAATTAGATTTCAGGAGGGGAGCTATGAGACGTATCGGCATTTCGATGTTGTTTTTGTTCGTCTGTTTTGTTTCCACCGGATGGCGGGAAGCACAAGCGCAAGAACAAGCACAAGCACAATTACAAACAAAACCTCGTATTATCACCTTCGACGTCCCGCAAGCCGGTACCGCCCCCAATCAGGGCCAAGGCACCTTCCCCGAACAAATCAGCAACTTGGGCCAGATCGTCGGAAATTATGTTGACGCAAATGGCGTGAATCACGGCTTCGTCCGGGACCCTAACGGCAAGATTACTACGTTCGATGCGCCAGGCGCCGGTACGAACCCCGACAATGGTACTGTTCCGAACGGCATCACGGACACTGGAATTGTCGTCGGAGGAGTTTTCGATTCGTCCCACGTTTTTCAGGGCTTCTTCGGTCGTCCTGGCGGGCCTTTTACGGTCTTTTCTGCCCGCGGAGCCGGTACCTCCCCACACCAAGGCACCAATGCTTTGGGCATCAATTTGGAGGGTTCCATCTCTGGAGACTACGTCGATGCGAACGGCGTGCCCCACGGCTACATTCGCACTCGGGACGGCAAGATCACTAGCTTCGACCCTTCGGGGAGTGCATTTACGGCCGCGGACACACTGGGTATCAATGTCGTGGGCGCCATCACGGGACCGTTTCTCGATGCGAACGGCTTAGTCCACGGCTTCGTGCGTCTCCCTAACGGCAAGATTACCAACTTCGATGCGCCGGAGGCGGGGACGGACCCAGATCAGGGCCAGGGCACTGTTCCCTCGATGATCAACGACCTGGGAATGATCCCCGGAGCGTATCAAGATGCGAACAACGTAATTCACGCCTTCGTGCGCTTCGCGAATGGCACGATTACCACCTTTGACGTGCCAAACGCCGGGACGGACCAGTTCCAGGGCACTCTGGCCAACGCCGCCAATGTGGAGGGCTTCATCACCGGAGAGTTCTTCGATGCGAACTTCGTGGGCCACGGCTTCGTGCGCACTCCAGGCGGCAAGAATTTCGAATTTGATGCGCCCGGCGAGGGGATACAAGAGACGTCACCTTTGAGCATCAACCTCTGGGGCGCGGTGACGGGTACTTTCGTCGATGCGAATGGCGTGACTCACGGTTTCTTGCGATTACCGTAGGGGCATGGAGGGTTCGCCGGCACACGACGATTTTCTGTGCCGCTCTTCCGGTAGGCCACATGAATGAGAACCACGCGGCCTACCGGAAGGCGATGACGTACGGGTGACGGATATCGTTCAAGCCGTGACGGAAAGCTTCCATTCGCGCGGGTCGTATTTGTATGTAAAGGAGAGGTCTATGTCCGGGCTAAAGCGCTTCGCAGTTCCTGCAATTGTCGGTGTCGCACTCTCGTGCATCGCGATACCTCTTTGCGCCTCGCCGTTGGTGGCGCAGAGCAATGACAACAATTTCCTGCTCGTGCTCGCCTCCGGATTCCTCTGCGATCCGGGCGATGCTTCCACTTGCCCGGCGACAGCCAGGTCCAATCAAGGCGACAGCTACGAGTTGAGCGGGGCGGGCACACTCGATGTGCAAGGCAAGTCGGTGAGAGCTGCCGGCAGTTACACGCACAGGTCTCCCACTGGAAATGTATTAGAGACGGGTGTATGGCTGGCCGGCGAACTTGTGAGCTTCAACTCTTACGGCGCCGCACCGAATTCGCTGCCACGACAGGGTCGACGATCCGGGCCGGCACTGCTCGCTCTGAAGCGTTTGCCGATGCACTCGGGGCCTGTGCCAACTGGCGGTCTTGCCATACTGCGCATCCGCCTTACGCCCTTGCAAGGTCGCTCGAGAAACGCTGTTCTGCAAGTGAACTGCGCTCTGGGAGATGTTCCACGCGAACGATCGGTCCAAGGGATTCGACTTAGCATTGAAGGCGATGCGAACGACTTTTCGGAAGAAGCGAGCGGACACGTGATGTTCCTCTCGACCCGTCCCGAAGTCAGCGCGGCTGTCAAGGCCCCTCCGCAGGAAACAACCCAGGATGCCGGTGAGCTACCTAAGAATTAAGCCGGCGCGGTAGAGGTCTGGGGTTCGAGCCCGCACGGGGATGGTTGGCGAAATTTATGGAAGCCAGTGTTCTCTACGTCTTCAGGCAGCGGTCAGTAATTAGCGTCGAGTTTCTGCAGGTCGGCTTTGAACTCGGCTGCGTCAACGAACGTTTAATCGGGCCGCAGAAAAAGAGGGACGACGCGTGTGTGAAGGTTGTCGGCAGAAACAACAAATAATAGATGTTGCGAACAGGGATTATCACTAGCTATCTCAGTCTGAGATTGGTGGTGGGAAGCGGAGTGGCTGTTGAAAAAGTCGGTTTTCCCGAAAAAAGTCAAAAATCGGGTGATAGAAAATGTCTAGGCGACTCGGAAAAATCGTTTACAGACCTTCCTGACGCGAAGCAGTTTTTGCGAATTTGAAGTGAGCGAGTTTTTCAACAGCCACCGGATTTATCAACACCTAACGGACCAGACCTTCTGGCCAGTCTGCTGCTGCACTCTGGTTCCGATTATCAGGCTAGGCGGGAGTCGACCAGGTTCCAGCCAGCGATTCGCCCAACAGTACACGACGATTGACGTTTCAGTGCTACCATCACCGTGGCAATGGCTCCGTTCTTTTCTGGAGGCGAGAATGCGAGGTATGCTTTTAGCGGCACTGGCATTAGCCGTTCTTCTTGCGAGTTGTTCGTCAGGGTCTGGCAGCGGCGGCGGTGGTGGTTCCAGTTCTACTTTTGTTCCGGGCAAATGGACCGCTGGTATCGACCTTAGCGGTAACGGAATGATCGGCCCTACTTTCGAAGTTGATATGAATCTCACGCAGTCCGGCAATACGATTTCTTCGAACAGCGACAACACGGTTGACAGCTTGACATGCGGCGCTGCGCACGTGGATTCCACCACTGGAACCGTGAATGGCGATCAGTTCAAGCTGGTGATCAGTATTAACTCCGAGACCGCTACGCTCACTGGCACTCTCAATGCCGATGGGAAATCCGTAAACGAACTCAAGACGAAAGTGGTGTCGAGCCCTGGCGGAGTATGTTTCAACGGCCTGGGCGGGGGATTTGGCGCCAACTTTGTTCCCGCACTCACGGGAACTTTTACCGGCACGATGCAAGTTAACGGAGTTCCCGCTGCACCCGCCGTAACGGCTATGCTCACCGAAGCCCCCAGCTTCGATCTCATGGGTTCGATGGTTGTCACCGGCGACCCGTGTTTCTCCTCACTCGCGATCGCTGCCGCCAATCCTGGCACATCCATCGGCAGCGTCAGCGAGTTCGAAATGACCGATGGGACGAATATTGTCGATTTCACCGGGCATATATTAACGAGCCCTACCACCGCGTTCGAATATGACGGTAACTTGGTCGTAACCTCAGGCTGTACGGAAGAGTTTGGCACGATAACTCTGGACCCGGAGGCTGCGGCTGCGATGGGCGCTCCAGCTACGAGCAATTCAAAAAACGCAGTGTCCGCGATCGATCCGGTTCTCGCAGAACGCTTGAAAGTGCTTGCGGCTGCGAGGCGCGCCTCGATTCAAAAATGAGGTGGAACGGATGACCCGCGCTTCAAGATGTCGACGGACAGCCATTGACCCTTTCTGAGAACAGGGCTTATCACCATCTATCTCAGTCTGAGATAGGTGTTTCAATGCTACTGACATAACACTACATACGCCCACCCAAGATGCGGTCGATCTGCCGAAGATGGTTCAAGTCGTGTGCCGCTTCCAAGCGAACGAACTCCTCGACCGTTTGCCGTCCGCGTACCTCGTGGACCCCATAGCACTCCACCCACCGTGCGCGCGGGACCGACTCCAACAGTCGGAGGTTGCTCTCGCGCAGCGCCCGAAAGACGCCTGCCGAAAGGCTCGCATCTTGCTGCGCGTAACCCAACCGCTCCGCCCATACGGCCTGATCCCACCACGTTAAGGCCACGCCCGGATTCGCCAGCATGTTTCGCAATCGCCACCCCATCGCCAGCTCCGCGTCCGCCAAGTGCGCTACGATCTCGGCGATTGACCACTTTTCAGGTGCAGGACGCCGGATCAACTCCTCGGGCACGACATCGCGCAGACGCCGGTCGAGTTGCGATGGGGTGGCTTGTTGTACACCGATGGGATCCTCATCGCCAAGATAGCTTAGGACTCGAGTTCGGTATGCTTCGAACGTCTCTGCCATTGGTCCTCCCGGTAGACTGCGTATGCGGCCGAACCTCTCGTGGAGTAGACCGAGCCATCCTGGTTCGCAATCATACGGGTGTGATGACGTAACACAAACACCGCGACCTCACTGCGCTCCGCTACAATGCCGAGCTGTTTCAAAATGTTATCGTCCATGAACGACCCGTAGAAAAAGGTCGCCACCCTTCGGTCGCCCATCGGGAAAGGATCTGGGTCTCCATGTATTCCTTCCATATCGGACTTTCCGAATAGAGAAAAAGTACATCTTTCCCTCGCGGCAGCCACCAAGGCCAGACAAACAGGTACACGATAACTTTGTTTAGGGCGTATAAAATCAATCCGACAATGACAAGCGGCAGTACGATTGGCAGAAAGATGACAATAAAGATTGCCTCCAGAGACTTCCGGCCAAAGGACTTCTTTTCGCGGTTCACGTTGTAGAAGGGTAGCAAATGGACATGGAAATCGAAAATGGTCCTCAGCAAGTGGCGAGCCTACCGCGTTTCTTGAAATAAGTGCCGAGAACAGGGATTATCACCACCTACCTCAGAATGAGAATCTAGATTAGTCAAAGTCGTGAGCCCGGCCGCTAGACGCCGCCATTTTCATTTGGAGTATAATCCGCCGGTGCTGAAATCGGAGGAGACGAATCGATGCTAATGATAGGCGAACGTCTGCGGACAATCCGGGAATCAAAGAAACTGTCTCAAGGCGACATCGAACAGCGCACGGGTATGCTGCGCTGCTACACTTCTCGCGTCGAGAACGGCCACACGGTTCCGAGTATAGAGACGCTTGCGAAGTACGCCCAGGCACTTGAAATTCCGCTCTATCAACTTTTTTACGATGGTGACGAGGCGCCAAAGAAGATCAAAGGGCTAGACCTTGACGGCGCGAAACTGTCCAGCAGCGATCGGCGCGAGATCGAGAGCCTTGGGCGGAAGTTTACGCAGCTGAAGGAGCGCGATAAAGGGCTTGTGCGGCTCCTCGTCGCGAAGCTCGCACGAGCCACCTCGTAAGTCGAGCAGTCATTGGACTCTCCAAAGACGATGCGGCAATAAGTAGGTGAAACCCACGAACGCCTCCCAACTTGTGGACGTACCCGTTAGCCCGTGATTGAACCCTGCATCAAACACCAGCGTCTTTCGCGCTGCATAACTGACGGCCCAAAGATTCCCGACAGCATTGCCCTTCAGGAATGGCTGCGTGAAGTGCCAGATCTCGCCAGACAGAGTGAAGCGGCGCAAGAACGGATGCGAAATCGTCAATGACTGGCCAAACTGGCCCCGACGAACTGGCCCTTGCTCTAATTCGGTGAAAAAGGCGTTCGCATCATAGTGAAATCCCTTCACATCCGCGCTTGCGAGGATCAGAACCGAGTTGGTCGGACTTCCGTAGTCAAACTCCGCGGCTCCGCCGTCGTATGCACGATGGAAATAGCTCACGGAGACCGTGGGCTTCGCGCCTTCCCCGTGGTGGAGTACGAATTGCGCGCCCACGAAAATGTCGCCCACGAGGTTCGCGGTTGTTCCTTTCGCGGTGAAATGCACTATCGGCTCAGCCACGACCAGAAACTGCAAGCGCGGCGTGACGGCAAGTTTGATGGCTTCGTTCAAGCTGTATCGCGAGGAAAACTCGGGCGATTCATACGCAGGCACAAAACCTGTTTCAAATTGCAGATATCCCACAGGCGTCATCGTTGCGGGAGTCGAAACAGTGGGGCGACCGGGATTGGCTTCGGGTTCATCATCAACTGCTGCCTGTGCTGCCGTAGGCTGAAGCGTAAGGGTTAGGTAGAGAAGCGACACAACTAAAATGAATCTCAATGATTCCCCCTTGCGGCGGAACCATTTTCGCACTCAATCGTGGGCCTCGGGAAAATCGATTAAGAGGCTTTTTCATCCACAAAAAAGGGGTCAATTCGAAGCAGAAAGTGTTCTCGGCGATGGGCAGTCATGCATCGAGGGCAGAGCACTTGAAGACATCGTTCGCAGTGAAACAGTCCGTAACTTAGGTGCCCGAAATCGCTCCCGCACACGCCTGTAGCTTTAATCAAATTCCCTTGATGCGACACCAGCCGTGGACGTTTGCGCAAGACCATGTTTCTCCGGGATTCGTCAGAGGCTCGAACTACAACACGCCGGTGTCTGAATTTCAAGAACACCTGTGGAAATCTCGCCTCCCGTTAGCTCGCCCGATTGCTGTCGGCATTGGTCGTCGCAGTGATAACATCTCACCGCGAATCAAGGAGGTGAAGGATGCTCATGCACAATAGAACTTGACATCTTCGTTAACCAATCCCATACTCCGCGCGAGTTCCCCGAATTACACGGTTTGTTAATCGTCCAGAAGAAGTTAGGCAGACTGCTTGGATAGGAGGTTCCGCAATGATTCGCTCACTCGCCGCAACTTTAATTCTCTTGGTGATGATGGGTGCGCTCGCCGTGCCAGTTCAAGCCGATACGACACCTGTGTCCGGGACACTCATGGGAACCTCCACCCTCACACCCACTTCCAACCCCGCCGTTTTTGACTCGTCCTTCACCGGCTCCGGAGTGGACTCGGTGTCCGGTCCCTACACCACGACGAACACGAGCATCATCACCTTTACCAGTCTGACCACGTTCATTTCGACTGGGACCTTCGTGGACGTCCTTGCCGGAGGGACCACGTTCGGCACCCTTTCAGGAATGGGGACGGTGACTGCAACGGGAAGCGACACCACTATCCTCGACCTGATCACGGGTGGGACCGGGATTTTCGCGGGGATTACAGGCGAAATCACCGTGACGGGTACGAACACGGCGGGATCGTTCACTGGAACCTACACAGGGTCAATTACGACCGTCCCAGAACCGGGTTCTCTAGCCCTACTGTTCGCGGGAATGGGGTTCCTGCTGATGGTGCGAGGACGCATAGCTCTGGGCCTACGAATTTGATTTGCAGGAAGTTTTTGAGGTTGAAGGAATTCAACAAAGTCTTCCGCGGTCGTGATTGCCAAGCTTCGTATTTTCAGTAACGGAATTGGAAATGCTGCTCGACATTTCCCCGCTGTGCCTCTACCACAATGTCCCGATGTTGCTTGCTGAGGAGAAGCGAAATCCCGATCGAATTCTTGATCCCACCTATCACTGGTATTCCTGTTCGATAAGAGGCTGCCTCCTGCGTTACGACGTGGGCCGTGGCTACCACACGATCGAGCATGACGACTTGGATCCCTCTGCAACGAACAGGGAACCATGCTATGAGTGCTCCCATCGTCTTTATATGGCGAAGCGCGGAGGAATGATTGGGGATACGGTCTGGCTTTGCGCGAATGAGGAGTGTCCGACTAACAAGCGGAACACATAGTTCAGGACTCGCAGAAGAAATGCTATAAAAGCACGAAGGAGACTTCGACAATGTTCATACTAAAGGGAGTTCTTCTCGGCCTCGGATTGTTCGGAGTCTGCCTTGCGATCTACGTTATCGGCATGACGCGCTTAATAATGAAGGACACGCCGCCGCCGGCTCTCGGCGCCGCGATAGGGATTGATTTCGTGACGATGCTCCAACACAACCCTTGGTTCTTCGTCGCGTTGTTGGCGTGCATCATGCTGGGCCTTTCGATCGTCGGATCGTGGCCGACGCGCGTCGCCTCCTAATAAATAAGTCTCTATCGTGGGCGAGACAGGTAGTTGATGAATTCGCGCCGGACTTATAGAATCAGCTGTGGAAAAGTCAAAAATTCCCGTTTACTGCCCGCATTGCAAACAGAAACAGATTGTTCACGTCTATGTACGACTGGGACGAAGTCCGATGAACAACCAGACCCTCAACTGCATGACGTGCAAGAAAGAATTTGACGTGCTGGTGTCCGATCCGATTATCGGCGGGCCATTCCCAGAGTAATGGTCTGCTAGGCCAAGGCGCGTTTCACCCTTGGTTGAATTCATCCCTTGAGCGTGCTTTCAGGGCGTGGATATTGCTACAACTTTTCACGTCTTGGGATGACGCCGCCGATATTCTTCCTTACAAAGTCGTAGCGCAATGACATAAACATCGCCCGGTGGTTTACCGAAGTTTGCAGCCGGCGAACACATGTAACGCGCCGCCCGCCCTTCGGGGATCAACTCCTCGTCCGACATTTTACGAAGGCGCTCGCGCTCTTCTTCTTCGTCGAATTTGTCGAAGCCTACAGCCATGGGGTTGTTTCCTTACGACGGGCAGGATAGCATTCCTCGCGCTAAATTAACTCGAACCCAAGGAGACAATGTGGACTTCGTAACCAAGTTTGAGAAGGAACTTCGCAAACGGCATCACTCATTAATGGCAGAGGTGGCGAAAATTGAACATCTGATTGATGCGTTCGAGAAGAGTGCGAAGCGCGGTGCTAAAAAGGTTGGAAGTAGGTTGTCAGCAGAGGCCCGCAAGAAAATCTCCCTCGCGCAGAAGGCTCGTTGGGCTAAGACCCGTAAAGCAAAAGCAACGAAGGGATAGAGTTCGCAATGGCTGGCGAAATTCGGCTCGGGACATCCTCCTTCACGGCCGACGGCTGGAGCGGATCTTTTTATCCCAAGGGCATGAAGTCGGCCGATTACCTCGCATATTATTCGAGGCGATTCGACACGGTTGAAGTGGACTCGACCTTCTACCGTTGTCCCTCGATCGAAGCCGTCCGCAATTGGGCGCTTAAGACCCCGCCCGGTTTCATCTTCTCGTTAAAGATCCCCCGCACGATCACACACGAGAAAGTCCTCGTCGAGTGTGACAAAGAGTTCGAGGAGTTTCTAGGCGCGGCCGACGTCCTCGGCGAGAAATTGGGGCCGATAGTCTTTCAGTTCCCATACTTCAACAAAGATATTTTCAATACCCCCGTGCAATTTCTCGATCGGCTCAAGCCGTTCTTCAAAAAACTACCACGCGGTGGGTACAAATTCGCTGTCGAGATCCGAAATAAATGGTGGCTTACGAAACGGTTCGCCCATCTGCTGAAGGAAAATAAGGTGGCGTTGGTGCTGCAAGATCATTCGCTGATGCCGTCAGCGGAGCGTATATTCTCGGCGATAGATCCCATCACAGCAGATTTCGTCTACATCCGTTTGCTCGGTGACCGCAAGGCGATCGAGGCCAAGACTACAGTCTGGAATCAGGTTGTCGAGGACCGGACGGCGAGCATGACGTCGTGGGTTGATGTTTGCCAGATGGTTCAACGGCGCGGAATACCGCAGTACGTGTACTTCAACAACCACTATGAGGGTTTTGCCGTGGCTTCTGTCGAGCGCTTCCGGAGCTTATGCGCTGTGAAGGGCATCGGGACGCCGCTGAATGTGCAGTTGCCGGCGGTGATCGAGCCTACGCTGTTCGACATCTCGCCGAACTGAGCTACTTTCGAAAAAATGTCTCACCTTGAGATAGGTAGTGATAAGCGGATTTCGCAACACCTATTCGGTTCGGTGCCATTTTTGAGGCCCAAGTTCTAACAGTTATTGCAGCTTCGCGTACTCCACTTTGGCTTCCTTCAGGATTGGGACGTCGGGGTCGGCGTCTTTCCAGAGGGTGAAGAAGTTCTGGTAAGCGGTACGGCTCTTGACGCTCTCACCCGATAGTGCGTATGCGCGGGCCAAGCCCAAGTGTGCCAGTGCACCGATTACCTCGTTCCCGACGACGCCAGGATGGTCGAGAATTTTCTGAAACTCGGATGCGGCTGCGCTGCCCTGGTGCGCTGCCAGATAAGCTTCGCCGCGCAGGTAAACGGGGTAGAGAGCGAAAGTAATGATCTGAGCCGGAGAACCGAGTTCATACGGAGCAACCGGGACGAGCGCTTCGATTGCCTTGCTGGCGCTGCCCCCTTGTAGAGCAGTGGCTGCGCGGATTGTGGGCAGATAATTAGACTGCACACTCGTGTTTTCCGGGAAGCGTTTGGCCAGGTCGGCAGCCAGCCGAGTGGCTTGAGCAGTATCACCCCCCAAACCCAATGCAATGGCCGATATAGCTTCAACATCTCTGCCGGTCGAGAGAGCGAGCGCTGCCTGCGCCTGCTGCTTTGCCTGGCTCATGTTGCCCACCAGCGCCTCGCGCCATGCAGCTTCAGCCTCGTAGGCCGCCGCTGTTTCTTTTTCATCAACTCGTTGGGCCGATTCGGACGCTCGCCGCGTCAGTTCCCGCGCTTTGGAAAACTGTCCGGCATAAGCGGCAGTATCGGATTCAACGTAGAGTATAACGTCTTCGAATCCCGGCTTTCCCATTAGCGCTGCCGCCTCACGCTCCATTCCTGCCGATCGTGTTGCAGAAAATCAATGACGTAAAGGAGTAGGTGATTTCCAGGATTATCCAGATTGTGGGTTTGCGCCTCTTGCGCTGTTGTCCTGGCTTCGTCCAGGCGGTTAACATTCACATAGCCGTTAACGAGGTTCGTGTAGTCGAGCCCGCTTCCGGGATTGAGTTTTTGCGCCTCCTGACTCGCTACGAGGGCCTTATCGTAGTCACCCAGAGCGCCGTAGATGGCAGAGAGATTGGGGAGCGGCGAGGTGTCGCGCGGGTAGGTCTGCGTCCAGAGCTCATACGCCTTGCGCGCTGCTTCCAGGTTCCCGGTGACGAAATGTTCATAGTGCGAGGTGACGTAAAGCTTCTCGCGCTCGCTTACCCGTTCGCGCAGTTCGTAGGCCTTGCGGGTATTTTCGGCGGCACGAGTGGTCTGGCCGAGGTTGGCGTAGTTCGTACCCAGCCGCGCGTAGGCCATTGCAAAGTTGGGGTCCAGGCTGACGGCCCGCTGAAACAACGGGATGGCGGCAGCGGTATCGCGCTTCACTATCTGCGCCTGGTAGCCTAGGCTGTAGGCCTGCAGCGCCTCCAGCGATGGCGTGGTCACGCTCTCCGCTGGCGCGTCATACTTTTGCACCGAGGCTAGCGATTCGCCCAGCTTCACGCGTATCTTGGTCGCCGCCTCGCCCAGCGCTTTCAGCACCTGCTCCTTCCCGCTGGCTGTGGCTTGCTCGTTCGCAAGTACATCGCCGCTGCGGCAGTTCACAGCCTTCAGCCCCACGACATACTGGCTCCCCAGACTTGAAATTGAGCCTTCAATGCTGGCAGCGCTGGCGGTGCGCTGGCAGACTTCGCGGGCCAACTCGCGCGTGAACCGCGCGTCCTTGGGCTGGGCCATGAGGGCGAGCGTCTGTGCTACGCGCTCATCGGAGAGCAAGTTCAGAAACGGCGACTGCTCCAGTTGCGACGACAGCCCCTGCCGCAGCGTGCCGTCGAACACCCCATCTCCCGTCGTGTTTGTGAAATCGGGAACCACGATGGTGTCTTTCTCCGTCAAAGGCGCTGCGTGACGCGACCGGAAGTAGAGACCACCCGCGACCAAGGCGGCGACCACAACTATGGCAGCGGGAACCAGACCAGAGTTTCTTGCTCGCGGTGACAGGAACTTCAGCGACGCTCGCGGCAGCCGACGAAGCAGCAGCCGGAACAGAGCCTGAAGACGGCACGGGCTGCTGGGCGACAGGCTGAGAGCCTGTCTCACGTGGCGCCACTGGCCCGGAACCGGCCGCTGACGCTCGGCCTGTATCCGTGTCTCGCTTCAGACGCTGCAGCTCTGATTTCATGTCAGAGGCGTGCTGATAACGCAGATTGCGATCTTTCTCCAGCGCCCTGTTGATAACATCTTCCAGTTTCGGCGGGAGGTCGGGGTTGAGACGAATCGCTGCTAATGGAGTGCGGTTCAGAATGGATTCCGTGATGACCGCGGAACTTTCTCCACGGAACGGCAATGTTCCCGTGGCCATCTCGTAGAGAACTACACCAAAGGAGAATAAGTCTGTGCGGGCGTCTAGGTCCTTGGCGCGCAACTGCTCGGGTGACATGTACGCCACCGTGCCCACAGCGGTCCCTGGGCTTGTAAGGTGTTCTTCGCTCACCCCTGCCGTCGCATTCGCGGCGAGTGTGGCCCCCGAGGCCACCGCTTCCGGCTTCGGTGCCAGCTTGGCCAACCCGAAATCCAGTATTTTTGCGTGTCCTCGTTTTGTTACGAAAATGTTTGCAGGTTTGACGTCGCGGTGAACAATGCCTTCGCCGTGAGCCGCATCGAGCCCGTCCGCAATCTGGATGGCTAAATCGAGAATGGTTTCTATTTCCATGGAGCGGCCGGAGATGCGGTGCTTCAGCGTGAAACCGTCCAGGAACTCCATCACGATAAACGCCTGACCGTTCTCCTCACCGATATCGTGAATCGTGCAGATGTTGGGATGGTTGAGTGCGGAAGCCGCCTCCGCTTCCCGGCGGAACCGTTCGAGTGCCTGATGGTCGCGGACTAACTCGTCGGGAAGAAACTTTAAGGCGACAAACCGATGGAGTCGAGTGTCCTCGGCCTTGTAGACCACGCCCATTCCGCCGCCACCGAGTTTCTCGATGATGCGGTAGTGCGAGATTGTTTGGCCGATCCGCGAGTCGGTGGCTGGCACGTGGAGCACATCTTAGGGCGCGACAGGTATCAAGTCAACGAAGGCAGATCAATTGCGCATCACCTCTGGCACAGCATGAGAGGTCAAAAATCAGAGAATCCCGGATAGGTGTCGCGAACAGGGATTATCACTACCTATCTCAGTCTGAGATTGCTTAGTGACAAGCGGATTTCTCAACAGTAACCCGAAGGGGCGATGGCTCGACTGTCCATATCCACCAAATTTTCAGCCATCCAAGCTACCAGGGAGTACCTTTCTCCAAGCATTTTTCGACCGAACCATTCGCCTCGTGCCTTAGGACCCCGGACTGGTCGGAGCACCAAGCTTCCCAGCCGCGCATAAGCGGACGTGCTGTTAGCCGAAATTGAGTGTTCGGGAGTTTGACATCTTTATCGCTACACCCCGTAATCTCAAACTTGTAGCGGTTCTTCACTCCGTTTTCGAAAGAACTTGTCAGCAGTCCGTCTTGGGACAAAGCTGACAACGCGCACACGTAGCCAACATCCGGATGAGCTTCCGCATACCTCTGCTCGCTACCGGTCAGCTCTCGCATGGTCCCTATTACCGAATCCAGGTACCCGAGATTTCGTAGGCCGGTGGCTATATTCCAGACCGAATAAATCAGAGCCAAGGAGGCTAGGACTACAAGCGCTTCCAGACTTCTCTCCTTTTGTGGCCTGCCTCCGGCTTTTCGAGTTTGAAAAAGTAGAACCGACCCAAAAACAATGCTGGGTATGGCGACAAGCAAAATGAGATAAGCGACAGGAAAGTCGATGCCCATGAATCTAGGACTGCGCCTTCACTGGAGAAACCAAAACCGAATGAGCGAGAAGGTCACCAACTGTCACCACCTATGATGCACTCGCACGGTCGGCTGGTTCTTGGCAAGGATACAATGTGAATTCGAGCCAGATGCCAAGGCTGCCGAGCATTCTTAGAAGGTTCGGCGGGAATCGTTCGCTCTGGGCCGCGACGTCGCGTTCTTCAATTCCGAAGTCCACTGAGACGTTTTCGACGCCCGGTGTAAGGCTCCCCGCTAATTTAGACAGTCAGGGCCTCCGAGTTTAGGTCAGTTGCAAAAGCCAAGAAGGCCTCGTGCGGAGTGCGATTTTGGACTCCGCGGTGAGGCCGGTCGTGATTGTATTCCTCGATCCAACGAGCGATCGAAGTTCGCGCTTCTTCCAAGGTTCGATACTCCGCCGTCCAGACTTCCTCTTCTTTCAAGCTGCGATGGAACCGTTCGATGTAGCTGTTGCCTTCCGGGTGATGATACGCCGTCCTCCGATGGGTGATGCCGAGTCTCCCCAACGTCTCCAGGAAGCGCGAAGAAGTGAACTGCGTTCCATTGTCGGTGGTCAGCGTCACGTTCGCTGCACGGCTGCCCTCGGGCAGCCGCGCCAGGACGGCTTGCTCTACCGCAGCCAGTGCATCTTCGGTTCGGCAACGGTGTGAGAGATTCCATCCCACGATCTCCCGCGTGCAGCAGTCGATCACGCACACCAGATACGCCCAGCCCACTGCCGGCCCCGCCCAGATCTTCGTCATGTCCGACTGCCAGATCTGATTCGGCTCGGCTGCTTCCACACGGCCCCACTCTTTCTTCCTGCGAGCCCGCAAACGGCGGGAACGCACCAGCAACCCACGTTCTCGCATCACCCGCAGGACACGTTTGCGATTCACCGGGAGGTTTTCTTTTCTTCGCAACCACCAAGTCACGCGGCGATATCCATATGCGGGTTTTTCCCCGCACGCCACGACGATCTGTTCGTCGTACTGTCGATCGGCCCGGCTGCCTCGCGGCTTCTTTCGATAGTAGAGACTCGATCGACTGATGGCCAGAGTCGCCGCTACCAAAGTGGCCGTGTAGCCCTGCGTTAGCATCTCCCGCGCCTGGGAGTGAACTGCACCGCAGCTCACTCCCCCACGACGTTTTTTAGGATTTCGATCTCCAGCGACTTCCGCCCCAGCGTTCTCTCCAACTGCCGGATGCGATGGTCCTTTTCGGTTTCGGCCCCGGCAGCGCTTCTCCCCCCAAGCGCTGCCTTTGCTCCCTGCTCGGCTTCATCCTTCCAGCGATAGAACAGATTCGGAGCGATCCCGTGACGCCGACACGTCTCCGAGACGTTCCCGCTCTTGATACCTTCCTGCACGATCTGCCACTTCTCTTCCGGGGATCGATCTACGCGTGGTTTCCTGCCCATGTTGCCTCCTGTGGGGAGGCCCTGATCTTACCTAACTAAGGTGTCCAGTTTTAGCGGGGAGCCTTACACCGGGAAACCAACGAGGCGCTCAAGTTCGCCCTGATTCTTTTCGATAAATACGACCGCGTCTGCAATTTGGCCCCGCAGATTCGAAAAATCCGCCCCGCTAACATCCGAATGAAATCCTGAGGCAGTTACAGGTCGCGATTCTGATGACTGCCTTTTGTCCCCGATGAAAGACCGTAATCGGTTGGAGCGATGACTCGGCCAAAAACTCATCGACAGCGAAGTTAGGTCCTCTTGCGCGAAGAACACACGGCACTGTTAACTCCCCGTCTCGAATCGCAGATCCTCCCAAGAATATCCTGTAGTCGGCCCCAAGGAACACCACTCGTTGAAAAACACGCCGTCTTTCAGATAAGTGTAGAGAACAGGGATTATCACTACCTATCTCACTCTGAGATAGGTTGTGCGAAGCGGATTTCTCGACATCTCTAACGGAGTCGGCCACGTCAAGAGTCTTTAACTCTTTTTTTATTCCTTTCGCACAGACTCCTGCATTGCGCAGTCCCGCTGTTTCCTTCGGCGGGCGATGCGCCGCAATTCTCGGATTGTTCTTCCTGTCCAACCTACGAGACTCGGTTCGTGTCACTTCATCGACTCGGTGTTGCCCACCAGACATCTCTCCGATCACGTGCGACCATGATGATTTCTTCGAACTCCCCGCAAGGGGGAGGCGGGTAGCCTATTCACTTGATCCGGTCACTATGCTGCAGGACCACTGTCGAGATCAGGCATCCCCGCACGGACACTACCGCTTTCCTGCCGCGCTTTTCCTCGACGGCAGAACTCTTCGTAATCGATCTGGTCACGCATCATGATCCAGAGTCGGATCCCGAGTTTCCTGGCTGCAGCGACTCTCGCTTTCCCCAGCCCTTTCTGCACCAGTTTGCGCCGATAGAAGCGTTTCAACTCCGGATCCCGCTCCACCGCGTGCATCGCCGCTTCGCACCACAGATAACGCAGCAGCGCGTTTCCTTGTTTGCTCATCGCACCCAGCCGCTGCCGGCCTCCGCTGGAGTGTTCGCTCGGGATCATGCCGATGTAACTGGCCAGTGCTTTTCCATCGATGAACCGCAGCGGATCGCCCAGGAAAACTTCGGTAGCTAACGCGGTGATCGGTCCCACTCCCGGGTGCGTCATGAGTCGCCGCGCCGGGGGATGTTGCTGAACCTGCTGGCTGACCTGCTGATCCAGCTGGTCGATGGATTCCTGCAAACGAGGGTACAAAGACAGCAGTGCCGCTCGCCGCTCGCTGGCATGAGGAGCCAGAGGCAATGCCCGAAGTGCGTGCAGGCCCGCTTGACTCCATAGCGCGTGGCCTCTCCTGAGACCGTGGTTGAGTGCCATCGATTGCAGCGTGTGTTGGACTCGAGATCGCAGGCGCACCCACTGATGACGGTGACGTAGCAACGTGCGCAGATCGCGTTGCTCGCTCGAGGGCATCCAGATGGTTGGAAAGCGATTCTCGGCGAGCAACTTCAGAAGCAAGAGCGCATCCCGCCGATCATGCTTTTGTTTGCGCGTCTCTGCTCGGCGGATCTTCTGGGGATGGCCGACGCGGCATTCGATCCCCAGCTCTTCCATCAACTCCAGGAACCACTGCATCGAGCCGGTCGCTTCGATCCCTACCAGAATCGGACCAGACAGTGCCGAATAAAACTCCCGCACGGTCTCGCCTTGATGTTCGAGGGTCTTTTCTTCCAGCTCTCCTGTGTCGCTATCCAACATCGCAATCGTCTGTTGTCGAGCGTGTAGATCGCATCCTATAATTTTCATCTCGGCCTCCTTCGATCCGAGCTCTGTACGTTGGATACCGCACAGTTTACTCGGCTCGTCGTGAGGCCGACTTCGTTATGCCATCACCTATCTGTTTTCCGTAAAGAAATCGACCAAGAATGACTTCCGAGTGGCCGACAACTCGAGAATAAGAGACGCCAAGCGCGTTTTATCGAACATTACCCGCGCTGTTTAAGCAGCTCGTTCAATTGCTCGGATTCGGCACTGCCCCTGTCCGCTGAAACATGGCTCGAAATTTACTGGGACCCAAAACCCGCATGTTAGTTTCGACAATTATAACGCTCGCGCCCGCGAGGCATCGTTTCCTAAGGTGCCGTATCCATGGAATGTCGCTGCTGCCATGCCTCGTTGGAGTAGCTGTTGCCTTAGCTTGACCATTTCGACTTTCGTTTGGCATCTACAAAATAAATGGCATGGTCCGTGTGCAGATACTATCGGAACGTATCGGGAGCTGCAATCACAGGAGGGAAACCGGAGGAGGATCTGTCGCGGCCTCGAGAAAGGAACGCGACACTCACCCCGCACGAGATCCCCACAAACTCGCGGGCCGCAATCGCCAATCGAAAAACGACGTTTTTAGGCAATTCTTGCGCTCTTTTTCGGTAAAACGCGCTAAAAACCAATGAAAACGCGTGTTTTGCGCGCGCGATGGATGCAGGGGTGCAGAGTCGGGCGCGCGCTTAGATACCCCCTCATGTCCATGACTCCGCGGCAGTGAGCCTTTAGACTGCTCAGCCGTGAGCCATCTGAACGCGGTCAAACCCGTGAGTCCACTGTTCTACGGATCCAATTCCGGGCTATCCGAGTTCAATTTGACAGATAGATCTTCCTGGGCATCGCAGTCAAGTAACCCGCACCCGTGCGGCTTAGATCTTTGTGATCTGTTTAGCATTGCTCTTGCGGTGCAGGGGAATACTCCATCAGGCTGGCATCGCGATGGCGCCCTTCGTTCCCAAAATTCAGTGTAGTGAAAATTGTAGTGACCGCGTGAGCAGTTGCATACATTCAGCCCCAATCAGGCACAGCGCCGCTGTCGCGTTAAATCCTGATTTTTGAGGCCGGCGGTCTACAACTCATTGAACATACTGGTCGGGGCGTCCGGATTTGAACCGGAGACCTCCTGCGCCCAAGGCAGGCGCGCTACCAGGCTGCGCTACGCCCCGACATGATGAGCCCCTCGATTATACACTTTGCCACTCCGGCGAAGGGGCCGCGCTGCGTTGTAGCATTCATTCCTTTGGCCTGGAGCCGCGCCACCACCAGCCCGTCAGGTGTTCGCCGTCAAGGTGGACAGGCACTCCTGCCTGTCCTCTGCCGCTCACGCTAGCTCCAACATGCAAATATCAAATCGTCAGGACCTCCCCGAGCCCAATTCCACGAAGCACGCCCGCGTCACTCTCCCGTCAAGCCCGCCGTCGCTTTCCATTTGAAATTTCCAATTCTTTCAGTCCTCAACCACGCAAGTTGCGAAGGCATTCGCTACAGCTTTCTCTGTATGTCACATGGCCCCATTTCAGGCCATCATCATCTACTGCATGAGGACTCCTCTCTTCACTCAGGTATACCGCAATACGGCTTGGAGGCTGCAGTAAGTGCGCATTTTAATCGCCGATGATCACGAACTGGTGCGCAGGGGCGTTCGGTCAGTGTTGCGCACTCGACCTGACATCGAAATCTGCGGCGAAGCGATCGATGGCCAGGATGCCGTCGCACAAGCCCGGCATTTAAATCCCGACCTGGTGGTCATGGACATCAGCATGCCGAGACTCAATGGCCTCGAAGCTACCCGCGAAATGCGTCGCATTCTTCCCACCACTAATGTCTTGATTCTCAGTCAGCACAATTCCCCGGAAATGATGCGGCAAGCTTTGAATGCCGGTGCGCGTGGCTACGTCATCAAGACCGCCATTTCCGGGGATTTGTTCACCGCCATCGATAAGTTGCGAGAGGGCCAATTATTCTTCCCCGATTCCGTCACGCGCGGCACCGACGCCAATATTGACATGCAGGAAATTCTCCAGCGCAGCCAGGCTTTTGAGAAGGCGTTACGCGAGAGCGAAGAGCGTTACCGCTTGACGTTCGAGCAGGCCGCCGTTGGCATCGCCCATGTCTCAAAAGATGGGCATTACCTTCGCGTCAACCAGAAACTCTGCGAAATCGTGGGCTACACGCAGGCAGATTTGCGCAAGCTCACCATAAACGAGATCTCCCACCCGGCGGATCTGAAAGCCGGCGTCGCCCAGGCCGATCGCGTCGCCGCAGGCGAACTCGATCAGTACTCCGCCGAAAAACGCCTGATCCGCAAAGATGGCTCCGCAGTGTGGGTCAATCAAACCATGAGCGCGGTCCGCCATTCCGATGGACGTCTCGATTACCTTGTCTCTGTGATTGAAGACGTCACGGAACGTAAACAAGCGGAATTCGCTCTCGCCGATGCCGCCCGGCATCAGAAAGCCCTGTTTCATCTCGCCGATCATCTGCACCGCGCCACTTCCGCCGACGAGACCTTTAGCGCCGCGAGGGAAGCAATCCTGGGCGCGTTGCAATGTGATCGCGCCTCGATCTTGCTGTTCGACGAGCAAGCCACGCTTCGGTTTGTCAGTTGGTGTGGTTTGTCCGACGCCTACCGTGCAGCCACCGAGGGCCATTCGCCGTGGCGCCCAGATGAGCAGAATCCTCAGCCAATTATTGTTGAGGACGTCGAGACCTCCAGTTTCGAACCAGCTCTTAAAGCTACACTCAAGGCAGAAGGGATCGGCGCGCTCGCATTCGTCCCGCTCGTTTCCGATAGAAAGCTGATCGGGAAATTCATGCCTTATTTCAATGCGCCGCATGTCTTTTCTCAAAGCGATATTGAACTCGGCCTCACGATTTCGCGCCAACTGGCTTTTGCTCTTGAGCGCCAACGCGCCGCGGAAGCTTTACGCCAGAGCGAAGAGCGTTTTCGCGCTATTGTTGAGACATCCCCCGAATGCGTGAAGTTAGTCAGTTCCGACGGAACTCTGCTTCACATGAACGTTGCCGGTCTCACAATGGTCGGCGCGCCATCGGCGGAAGCGGTGGTAGGGCGGAATGTGTATGATCTCGTCGTGCCGGAAGATCGAGAGCGGTTCCGCGCGTTCAATGAAAGGGTCTGTCGCGGTGAAAAGGGCTCGCTTGAGTTCGAAATCTCGGGTTTACTAGGCGCGCGTCGGCAGGTGGACAACCGTGGCGTCCCGCTCCGCCAGCCCGATGGGCAAATCGTTCATCTGGGTATCACGCGCGACGTTACGGTTCGCAAGCGCGCTGAACGCGCCGCCGCCCTACTCGCTGCCATTGTGGATTCTTCCGACGACGCAATCATCAGCAAGAATCTAAACGGCGTCATCACCAGCTGGAACAAGGGGGCGGAACGGCTATTTGGATATACGGCAGACGAAGCTATCGGGCAGAACATCACCCTTATCATCCCAACCGACCGTCGCGGCGAAGAGACGGAAATTATTGCCCGTATCAAGCGCGGGGAGCGCGTGGACCACTTTGAGACCGTCCGGATTCGAAAAGACCGCACCCTTCTCGATATTTCCCTCACAATTTCGCCGATAAAAGATCTGAACGGCAACGTCACTGGTGCGTCTAAGGTAGCCAGAGACATTACCGACCGCAAACGCGCCGACCAGGAGTTGCGAGAAAGCGAAAGTCGCTTCCGGGCTCTCTCCGAAAAACTAGACTCAGAAGTTCGCGCGCGCACCAGGGAATTGGAGTTGCGCAACGCTGACGTGCTGCGGCAATCCCATCAGCTGCGGGAGCTCTCATGGCAAATGTTGCGTATGCAAGACGACGAGCGCCGTCATATCGCGCGAGAATTGCACGATAGCGCCGGCCAGTTGCTTACCGTCCTGGCCATGAATTTAGCCACGCTAAGCCGCAAAGCCCGGGAAAAGGCGCCGGAACTCGCGGAATCCGCGGAAGAGGCGCGAGAGTTGGTCCATCAGTTGACCAGCGAAATTCGCACGAACTCCTATCTGCTGCACCCGCCTCTCTTGGATGAAGAAGGATTGCAGTCCGCCGTCTCTTGGTATGTCCGCGGATTAGCCGAACGCAGCGGCCTCGAGATCGCTTTCAAGATTTCCGATGGCTTTGGAAGGCTTCCCCGTGAAATGGAACTCGCCGTGTTCAGGTTGGTGCAGGAAAGCCTCACAAATATCCATCGCCACTCGGGCAGCAAACGGGCCACGATCGACCTTTTTCGGACGCCGGAACAGGTTCTTCTCGAAATTCGGGATGAGGGCAAGGGAATCTCGCCCGAAAAGCTCGCGGAAATTCAATCGCGAGGCGCAGGCTTTGGAATCCGGGGCATGCGCGAACGCGCCCGCCAATTCGATGGCGATATGACCATCGACTCGAATGGCCAGGGAACCCTTTTCCGAGTTACCATTCCGATGTCGAAGAACGAACCGGCGACAATCGAAGAGCCCACCACCCAAGAGCCTAGGGCCCAGATCGCGTGAAAAAAATTAGCTTGGGGACACTCCGGTGATCGATGCGCATCCTAATTGCGGATGATCATCACCTGGTTCGCCGCGGTGTCGGAGATCTCCTTTCCAAGGAGCCGGGTTGGGAGATTTGCGGCGAGGCCAGCGACGCTGCGCAGGCTCTCCAAAAGGCCAGCGAACTAAGTCCCGACTTGATTCTTCTGGATATCAGCATGCCCGATGGAAGCGGGCTCGAAGCCGCGCGCCAAATCCGCCAGAAAATTCCTCACGTCAAAATCTTAATGATGAGCCACCACGACGCCACTCAATTCGAAAAAAGTGCCATCGAATCCGGCGCCGACGGCTGTATCGACAAAGCCCGCTTGGCTCTCGATCTGGTAGCGATGATAAAAAGCCTTCAGCCCAACAGCACGAGTCAGGCGGGCCCGAAATTCCGGTAGCCACGACGACGCCTTCCTCGTCGTGGGCCTTTTACGCCTGAGCTTCATCGCAGCCTTGTTCGCAGTGAGCCTTACGTTTTCTCCCGCCTCGAAAAACTAAGGTCTCGCGAGAATAAGATCCAATTTCGCCGCTTCCACAAACGCGCGAAAGTCTCGATCGCGCGTGAGCAGCACAATGCGCGCATCGATACAAGTCTGCGCGATTAATGCGTCACCAAGTCGTGCCCTGCGCCGCGTCGCCAACACCTCCGCTCGCAACATTCCAGCGCGCTGCCAGAATCCCGCCCGAATCTCCATCTGAGGTATTTGCAGAAGCATCTCGGAAACTTCCGGCGGGAGCCCAGGATCGCTTAATAACTCGGTCAGAACCACAGGCACCATCACCACCTGGCGTTCTTCGAGCGCTCGATCCAGCTGCTCGGCATCGTCGCCGGCGCCGCCTTCCAGGAACGCAACCCAGGTGCTCGTGTCAGCCGCAATCACCGGTCAGCTTTCAGCTCGTCCGTCGTCTGCGAAAACCGAACTTTTCCCCGCAACTCCCGCAGCCGAGCATAGGCGTGCGAAGCCGCCACAAGCTGCAGCCCCGTACGCACAGTTTGCGTAATACCGGCCCCGCTGGCCTGTTGCGCCTTCTCAAGCAAATCCTCAGGCACTTCCACCGTAATCTTGCGCGCAGTCTCCATAATCAGGTCACCCATTAGGTCATCATACCATACTCGTCACCAGCATCGAGTATGGTGCCATTGATTTGTATCTCTTTTAATCTACGGTTCCGCGATTAAAACTCCTCGCAAGGCATTTATTTTGTTGTATTTAATAATTTCTAATCGGCGGTAAAAGCGGTGTAAGGAATCTCGTAAATGAACGAATTTTGAATCGAGTCCCGGGTGAATTTCGAGCCTTTCGGCCCTCTTCGAAACGTTAAATCGTCTTGTCTTTCGAATAGCAGATCTTTTCCAGATTGCACTCGATGCACAGCGGTTTGCGCGCCTTGCAAATCCGCCTTCCGTGCCAGATCAGTTGATGGGAAAACAAGAATCCAGCGATCTTCGGGAATCACTTTCATCAGATCGGTCTCGATTTTCTTCGGGTCCGTGTTCTTCGTCAAATCCAGCCGCCGCGAAAGCCGTCTGCACATGCGTATCAACAACGACTCCCGACGCAATTCCGAATCCAGTTCCGAGCACCACGTTCGCGGTCTTTCGCGCCACGCCGGGAAGCGTAAGAATCTGCTCCATTGTGCGTGGCACTTCGCCGCCAAATTCCTCGACGATCTTTTTGCTGGCGCCCAGGATCGATTTGGTTTTGTTGCGGTAGAAACCGGTCGAGCGGATTTCCTGCTCGATGTCGCGCGGATTCGCATACGCGAGCGCGGCCGGAGCTTGGATACTTTTTGAAAAGTCCCGGCGTAACCATGTTCACGCGCACGTCGGTGCTCTGCGCCGATAGAATCGTGGAGATCAGAAGTTGGAACGGGTTGTCGTGCTTCAACGCGCAGGTGGCTGCCGGATACGCTTCGTCCAATCCATGCAGAATCGCTTTCACGCGTTCAGGATTTGCGCCGCGGCCGAACGGACTGTTGCGCGATGAATGCTTTGCCGGGCGCGCAGAAGGCTTTGCCGCGCGATTCGGCGCCGACCCTTTCTTAGCACGCGTGCCTTTCTTTGCTGCTTTGTTTTTGGAATTTGCCATCGAGCGCAAAACTATAGCATAGCGATGCTATGGCTTGACCGCCGCGGATCGCGATGCCCTAAGAGGCGAAGAAGAGATTTTGCGCGAAGCGCCATTCGGAATCGGTCCATTGGCCCGCGCAGCGATATCCGGTTCGCTCGCCCATCTCGATCACTTCTTTCAAGTCGTATTTGTGCGAGCTTTCGGTCCAGATCGTTTCACCCTCGCGCATATAGAAACCAAATCCGGCTTTGCGAATCGTGATGCGCTGCCATTCCGTGGAGCGCAGGTGCATCTCGACGCGCCGCTCCGATTCGTCGTAGCGCACAATGTGTTCGAATCGCGAGAGATCGAAATCGGCAGCGAGTTCGCGATTGATGCGCGCGAGCAGATTCTTGTTGAATGCGGCCGTAACGCCTGCCGGATCATCATAAGCCAGTTTCAGCATCTCCACCGGTTTCTCAAGATCGGTGGAAAGGAGCAGGGCATCGCCTTCATGGAGAATGGCCCGGACTTCGCGAAGAAACTGGTCTCCGGCCGGCCGGTCAAAATTACCGATCGTGCTGCCGAGAAACAGCAGGAAAATCTTTTCGCCCTCGCGACGCCGCGCAGCTACTTCCTGCAAGCCATCCAGATATGCGCGCTCGAAGCCGACGATGCTGACTCGGTCAATCTGTCCGAGCTCCTGCTGACAACGATTCAGAGCGCTGCCCGAAATATCGATCGGGTAGTAATTCACGCGCTGCTTGCGGGCCAAAGCTTCCAGAAGCAATCTTGTTTTCTGACCGCTGCCACTTCCCAGTTCTGCGACGATCACCGGACTTGGCAAGCTGTCAACGATGTCTCCCGCGTGGCGGCTCAATATCCGCCTTCCAGCGCGGCTTAAACCGTATTCTGGCAGCACACAGATCACGTCGAATAGGGCTGAGCCCACTTCATCGTACAAATATTTTGAGGGCAGCTCTTTTTGTCCCGGCTGGCTAAGACCGATGACGACATCCGATGCAAACTCGGATCGAACCTGTGTAGAGACGGTTGTAGGAACTAATCGCGGAGCACTCGACATGGGTTACTCCTGAACGCACCGGAAGGTGGCGTAGACGTAGGGGTAGTGGGGCTGAAACCAATTGCGGAACGATCGCCGCAGCATCGAGGCATCGGTGCGGGCTGATCCGCCCTTCATCACGAAATGCTTGCCGTCAAAGAAATCGGCCGAATAACCTTTGTAGAAGGGAAAGGGTGTGAAGCCGGGGAACGGGCCAAACGGCGTCGCAGTCCATTCCCACCCATTGCCGAGCAGATCGTGAACGCCGAATGCGCTGGCGCCCGCGGGATGCGCGTCAACAGGCGCAGCGTGCCAACTCTTGAAGTGAAAATTTCCGCGTGAGTGATCGGGAGGCGCGTCACCCCACGGGTACTCACGTTCCGCGCCTTGCGGCGTTCCGTATGCGGCGCGATGCCACTGCGCTTCGGTAGGCAACTTCTTACCGGCCCATCGCGCGAATGCAGCAGCTTCTGCATAACTCACATACACCGGCCACGATGGCGGCAGCGGGATAATTCCGAACATGGAGCGGTATTCCCATTGCGTGTCGGGGTCGGTTGCTGCTGAATTCGAACGCGGTAGCCAGAACTGAGGATGATCGAGGCGCTGCTGGCGTTTCCATTCGCGGTCTTCGGGGCGCCAGTAACGGGAATCTTCGTAGCCGCAGGCCTGGACGAATTCCATGTACTCGCCATTCGTGACGGGAAACGCGCTGATCGAAAATTCGGGAACTGAAATCTGTTGCGTCTCGAACTCGTTGTCCCATCCGAAGGTGCCCGCGCTTCGCAATTTTCCGAGGGTTGCGGTGCCCGAAGGAATCGTTATCCAGCGCCGGGCGGGAGCAGGACGCGGATCGCTCATCGGCGCCGGTTGCGGAATCTTTCTCTCGAGCGGCAAATTGTGAAGCAGATAGGAAAGCGTTTCGGCATGCATCAGGCGATGCTCGATCGCGACATGCAACAAAGTGCCATCCGCGAGCAGCGGTTCGCGATGGCCATCGAATTTCCGCAAGGCCTCATCCAGACGGGCGCGGATATTCGTTTTGTATTTCTCGGTTTTCGCGATGTTGGGCCAATCTCCCGGCTTATCTGTGGGCAAGCCGCCGCCGATTGGATCGATTCCGAAGGCAAAGAGCTTGTCGAAAGCCGGATCGTGCATGCCGAGTGCGAGCGGGCCGCTGAGCAGGTTCCAGTCAAAGGCTTCGAGATGGCCGAGATAGAAAATCAAGCGATGGCGTTCTGCAATGGGGCGCTCGTAAAAGGAGTTGGGAGGCAACAGATCGAAAAGCGCATCGGTTTGGGCGCGAGCATCCGCCATTCGCGAAAATAAGTTTGAGAGAAGGTCCGGCGCGACTTTGGAAGTTGCCACGGAGTCACCTCGGCGGGCAGACCAGGTATTCTCCCGCAGCCCGGAGTTTCAGAGCAAGCTATTTGATTCCAAGCGAGGGGAGGGAAAGGATTCTACGAAACGCACCCGTTCAAGAATGCGATGGCCTTGCGAAAGGCCCTACCGCGATGACTGTATTGATTCTTCTCCTCGCGCGTGATTTCGGCGTATGTACGCCCTAACTGAGGGAAAGAAAAACACTGGATCGTAGCCAAAACCGCCGGAGCCCTTGTGCGCCTGCGCGATAACGCCTTCGACCGAATCCGACAATACAGCTACGGCGCGCCCGTCTTGCGCGAGAGTGGTGACGCAAACAAAGCGTGCCTTGCGATCGTCGCCATTCAGTGCGCTCATTTCCCGTAATAGTTTCTGCACGCGATCGGCATCACTCGCTCCTGGGCCGGCATAACGCGCGGAAAAGACTCCGGGGGCGCCGCCCAGCGCCGGAACGACCAGGCCGGAATCGTCAGCCAACACAGTGCCCGCTGCAAACCGGCTGTAGTAGAGAGCTTTTCCCGCGGAGTTCTCGGCGAAGGTTAGCGCGGTTTCCTCGAAGGGCGGAATCTCGTGGAAATTCGGCAGAAGCGCCAGTTCAATCGGAGAGTCGCCGGCGAGAACGCGGTACTCGCGCAATTTTCCCGGGTTCGACGAGGCGATGAATACCTGAATCGCTTGAAGCGAGCTCAAAGGACCTTATCGCGCTCGTGTGCTGAAATTCATGTGCAGAAGCTCCTGCTGCGCTTCCTGGAGCTGGCGGATTCCGCCCGCAGCGAGGGCGAGCAGTTGCTGGAGCTCGCGATCGGTATAGGTGCGGCCTTCCGCGCTGGCTTGCACTTCGACAAAACGGCCGCCGCCTGTCATCACGACGTTCATGTCCACCTGCGCGCGCGAATCTTCTTCGTAAGCAAGATCAAGAAGAAGCTCGTCCCCGACAATTCCGACGCTGACGGCTGCGAGGGAATCCAAAAGCGGCACGGAACGAAGCATTCCAGCCGCAACCATGCGCTCGAGCGCGAGAGCGAGCGCCACGAATGCTCCCGTAACGGAAGCGGTTCGAGTCCCGCCGTCGGCTTGAATCACGTCGCAATCGAGCCATGCTGTGCGTTCGCCTAGAGCTTTTAGGTCTGTTACCGCGCGCAGGGCTCTTCCAATCATGCGTTGAATTTCGAGTGTGCGTCCTGATTGGCGGCCTCGCGCGGATTCGCGCGGGGTGCGCTCCTCCGTGGAGCGAGGCAGCATTCCATATTCACCCGTGACCCAGCCCTTGCCCGAACCTTTTCGGAACGAAGGCACTCCGTCTTCGATCGTGGCGGTGATAATCACGCGCGTGTTGCCTTCTTCGATCAGTACGCTGCCTTCTGCGTTGGAAATGAAGTCAGGAATGATTTTTACCGGGCGCAAATCATCGGCTGCGCGTCCATCTGCTCGCAATGATGGCTCCTCTCGGGATCCGCGTATTTCACGGAGAGAACTACTGGCAGACAGTGTGACGACTGCTGTGGCGGGTGTCAACAATCAGTCACAAATCCGTAGTACGGTATTTCATGGAGGGCCCGGGCCAGGTACATCAAGTAGAGTAGGAGTGAAAACGAAAAGGAGCACACGAACATGAAAGCCAAAGAACACGATCTGCCTTTGGTTCGACAAAGACGCGCAGGAGGCGGCGCGCTTCTATGCCGCCACCTTTCCGGATAGCAAAGTAACCTCTGTCCACGAGGCTCCCAGTGACTATCCGGGCGGCAAGAAGGGCGATGTGCTGACAGTGCAGTTCACCGTGGTGGGCATTCCCTGTCTCGGTCTCAACGGCGGTCCGATGTTCAAACACACCGAGGCCTTTTCATTTCAGATCGCGACGGACAATCAGGAAGAGACGGACCGTTACTGGAACGCGATCGTCGGCAATGGCGGAGCGGAAAGCCAGTGTGGTTGGTGCAAGGACCGCTGGGGCATCTCCTGGCAGATCACCCCGCGCGCGTTAATGGATGCGCTTGCGGCTGGTGGCGCTGAGGCAAAGCGTGCCTTCGAGGCGATGATGAAGATGAAGAACATCAACATCGCCGCCATCGAGGCAGCGCGGCGAGGCTGACGTGCGCACGACGATTCTTCAAGTAAGGACAACAATAAAGACGACAGATAGTTGGAATGAAGTGCAGAATGGCGGGCTCAACGCCCTGTGTGACGCGGGCGGGTCTTAGACCCGCCCCTACTGACCGCTTGCAGTCGTGAATTACCTGGGCTGAGGTTTCGCAACGCTGCCTGGTCGCCGGGATTTTGGGGGTGCGGGGGCATTCGGAGGGTTCGTTGCCGGGGTTGCGTTCGATTGCGCAGGCGCTGGCGGCGCTGCGTTTGGGGGATTCAGGTCGAAAAATCCAGTCAGGTCTAGATGTCCTGCCAGTGTTTCAACTTCCTGTCCGTGGATCAGAATTTTCAGGCGGCGCGCTGTCGGGACATTATCTTCAAGTGTTCGCGATATTGAATCCACCACCAATTGCTCGCTTTCGATTCCGGAAGGAGTTTCCGAGGAAAGCGCGTCGGAAAAGTCTGCGATTGCAGTTCCGTCGGGCAGTATATAGAACGCAAGCAGTTCGGCATCTGCTGGAATTGTGCGCTGTTCCGGCGAAGGTGTATCGGCAATCAGCGCCTGCAAGACTTGTTTGCCGCGCTCTACCGGGTCAGCCGAAAGAGCAAGTTCCACGGTGGTGCTGGTGACGCGGTCTTCTCCCGCGGCCCAGTAGATTCTGGCGCCCTGCGGCGCGTCGGTTGGCGTTTTAATTTCCGGCGCGAGCACTTCACGGCGCGCTTTTTCTTCGGATGATTGCGATCCGGCGAGGCCCTGCATGCGCCGGTGCAGCCCGCGCAAGCTGATGAGGCCGACCAGCACTGCCACGGTGAGGATTCCTAGGGCGATTTTGAGGTCGCGTGGCATTACGGTTGACTCGTGACGGGCGGAGTGGTGGAGTGGCCGGTGTGGCCGGAGTGTTCGGGCGGAATGCTGCGATGCCTCTCGCAATCGAAGCCGCGAGAGGGCCCGATAATGACGTTAACGCGATCGGATCCGAAACGGAGACACTGGAAATTTCGACCGCCACGGCGGGAGCTGCCACCGAGCGCAAGTTGCGCACTGCTGCCGGAGTGGGAGCATTCGGCGATTGCGGGAACCGATGCGCGAGCTCGATCTGCACAAGATTTGCCAGGCGCCGGCTTTGATCGGCGAAGGGGCGCTGCGCTTCCTCCCATGGAATCGCTGTTCGAAAACCCTGCTTTACCGGCTCCGATGAGAGCGAAGCATCTGTGGCCTGGAAGGGAACTGGAAATTCGTAGAAGTATGCCCGCGTGTTGCCAGTGGCGCCGGTGGATGAAACGTGCAGGCTGACGAAGATCGCGTCGCGATACGCATTCGCCGCCGCTGCGCGGTCTTCGTAGGAAGGATTCGAGTCGTCGTTGCGGGTCATCACGACGCGGTAGCCTATTCGTTCGAGCTCCGCGCGCAGAATTTTCGCGACTTGTAACACCACTTCTTTTTCCACCAAGCTCGTCCCGCGCGCGCCGGTGTCTGTTCCGCCATGGCCGGGGTCAATGACTACCATGGGGCCAAGGTGGACGGGCGGCGGAGGAGTTTGATCGGGAGGAAGTCTGCTGAGGTGTGCCGGGAGCGGGTGGAGCGCTCTGCTGCGAAGGAGGCTGAGGAGGAGGCGCGGATTGGTTTGGAGCGGGCTGTTGCGGCGCAGGTTGCTGCGGCCGGATTTTGCTGGTCTTGCTGCCGGGCTCGAGAATGCGGTGCGCGTGAGGAAATTCCGCGAGCCAGCACCGCCGATGACAAACCCGCGCAAACTATGAATGCATAAAAGAAAGATCGACGCACGGCGAAGAGGATAACAGAATTGTTTGCGGGCAAAAGTGCGAAGCGGCGGCGACTTGCCGAGCGACTAAACGGCGGCTCGAATCATGTCGGCGGCTTTTTCGGCGATCATGATGGTGGGGGCGTTTGTGTTTCCGGCGATGATTCGTGGCATCACAGAGGCATCGACGATGCGGAGCCGTTCGATACCGTGGACTCGGAGCTCGGAATCGACGACGGCCATTGCGTCTTGGCCCATCTTGCAGGTTCCCACCGGATGGTAGAGCGTTTGGGCTTCGGCGCGAATGAAGTCGGCGATTTCTGCGTCAGATTGGGTGGCGGCGCCCGGGTGCAATTCTTCACCGCGGAATTTTGCGAGTGGCTGCTCGTGTGCGAGGCGGCGCGAAAGCTTCACGCCTTCGATAATCACGCGCATGTCGGCGTCGGTGGAAAGGTAGTTGGCGCGGATGGCGGGCGCGATCGAGAGGATTCGAGGATTTCAGCGAAATCGAGCCGCGACTTTCGGGAGTGATGAGCGTGGGGCCGAAGCCGAAGCAGTGGTCTTTGCGGGGGGTTAGGCCATGATTCACGTAATAGGCGGGGCCGAAAAGCAACTGCAAGTCCGGGTCGTTGCGATTCTTCGCGCGTGCGCAGGAAAATTCCGGCTTCGGCCACATTGGAAACTAGCGGGCCGCGCTTCAGGACGAAATAGCGGATGAGATTGGGGAGTGACTCGGCGGTGGCCATGCTTACGGGTTCTGTGCAGAGGTAGCCAACGGAGACCATCACGTGGTCCTGCAGATTTTTGCCAACGCCGGGGAGGTCGTGAATCGGGCGCATTCCAGCGCGGCTGATTTCATTTGCTGGGCCGATTCCGGAAAGCAGAAGGAGCTGTGGAGAATTGATCGAGCCGCCGGAGAGAATCACTTCTCGATCTGCGCGGGCTGCTTTTGTGCCTACGCTGGAGAAATATTCGACGCCTACGGCGCGTTGTTTCTCGAGAATGATTCGTGCGACGTGTGCATTCGTGACGACCGATGAGATTTTTGCGAGCCAGGGCGGGCTTGAGGTATGCGTCGGCGGCACTGTGGCGGCGGCCGTTTTTTTGCGTGACTTGGTAGAGGCCGGCGCCATCCTGGAGGTCGCCATTGAAATCAGGATTGGATGGGATGCCGAGTGCGGCGGCTGCTTCGAGGAATGCGCGGGTGAGGGGATTCACTGCAGCGCAGGTCTGAGACGTGGAGCGGGCCACTTGTGCCGTGGAATTCCGATTCGCCTCGTGCTTGCATCTGCGATTTTTTGAAGCAAGGAAGGACGTCGTTGAAACTCCAGCCCTGATTGCCGAGGCTGGCCCAGTGATCGAATCGAGTTGATTTCCGCGGATGTAAATCATGGCGTTCATCGAACTTGAGCCGCCTAGCATTTTGCCGCGAGGCCAGTAGAGGCTGCGGTTGTGGAGGCAGGGCTCGGGCTCAGTGGAGTAGTTCCAGTCGAGGGCGGTTTTGTAGAGTTTGGAGAATGCTGCGGGGATGTGGATTTCCTTTGCTTTGTCGGGGCCGCCTGCTTCGAGGAGCAGAACGCGCGAATGTGGGTCTTCGGTTAGGCGCGCTGCTAATACGCAGCCTGCCGATCCTGCGCCGACGATGATGTAGTCGTATGCGTTTTGTTTGGCGGGCATTTGGGGGGCCGGAAGAGAATTAGAAGACAGCGAGTGGGCAATCGGCAATCGAATTATTGGTTGGGCGGGCGGGAATTATGGAGGGGCGTATGGCCGGCAGGCACAGGGTGGCTCGCGATTGCTATGCGGCTTTGCGCTGATTTTGTGACGCGCCGGTTAGGCGGCGCAGTGGCGCGGTGGCCCAGTAGGCGAGGAAACCGCCGGCGATCAGAAGCGCTCCGAACGCCAAGCCACTCATGCCGAGAATTCGTTCGCCTTCGCTGTGAACCATTGCGAAGCCTAGCAGCAGAATCGGGAAAACGCCGACGAGAATCGCGCCGGCTGTGCCGCCTGGGACGCGAAATGGGCGGCGGAGGTTTGGTTCCTTGATGCGCAACGCGACGAGGGCGAGGAATTCGAGCGAGAGGCTCATGCCGTAGAGCATGATGTCGAGCGTGACGAGGCGCTCGAAGCCCAGGCCGAGGCACATCGCCCAGGCAGTGGCGAGGACGATGATCGAAACCCAAGGGGCGCGCGTTTTTCGCTGCAGCTTGCCAAAGACTGCGGGGAGCATTCCGTCTTGCGCCATGGCGAGGGGCAGGCGCGAATAGCTCATCACCAGCGCGTTGAACATTCCGAAGGCGCTCATCATTCCGCCGAGAACCAGCGCGGCTCGAAAAATGCGGCCTGCGACGGGACCGGCGACGAGGGCGCCCATCATGCCGGCGAGGTCGGCCCAGGAGCCGGTTTCGAAAGCTGAGGAGGAGATGCCGGTGAGCCACATGGCTGCGAAGGGCAGGATGTATGTGGCTGCGACTACCAGCACCGCGATGAGCATTGCCTTGGGATAAGTTTTTTGCGGGCGGCGGACTTCCGTGGCGATTGTGGAGGCGTTGTCCCAGCCCATGTAGTTCCACATGCAGATGAGGAGGCCGCCGATCAGTCCTACGCTTGAGGTGGTGGGAGCGGTTACGGCGCCTTTCAGCGCGCCCATTTCCATCGGCGCGATGAGCACGATCAGAGCGAACGGGAGCGAGAGCAAAAAGAAAAGCCATAGTGAGGAGATCGCTACCACGCGAATGCCGGCGATGTTCATGAGGGCGCAAACGGTGACTACCGCGAGGCCGACCATTACGCCGCGGTGTCCTACGGAGAACCACGGGAAGAGTCGAGTGAGGTATGCGACGAAGAGCGTAGGATAAATCGCCATATCAAAGATGCTGGCGACCAGCGAGAGCCACGCTTCCTGAAATCCCCAGAAATTTCCGAGAGCTCGTCGAACCCACGCGTAATAACCGCCCTCTGACGGCAGCGCGCTCGAAAGCTCGCCGATCATGTACGTGGTGGGAAGACTCCAAACGAGCGGCGTAAGCAGGAGAAGCAAAATGCCGAGCCCGTAACCGGCGCCATGGATGATGTCTTCAGTGCCGTATGTGCCGCCCGACACCATGAAAAATGTGGCCGCAACCAAGGGCCAGACGGTGAGCTTCGCTACTTTCTTCTTAGTGGAAGAAATCGCCCGGGAGGGAAATTGGGCTGGCAGGGTGATGGTGCTCAATTTTTTGTCGCGTCCTCCGTCAGCGATCCTCGCTCTCTCACTGCCGCGCAGGTGGAGCGAGTTCGCCTACCGCAATTGAAGAATACGGAAATTCAGGCGCGATGCAAGAGAAAACGTGGGCGCGAGCAAAAATTTCTCGCGGAGGAGTGCCGCCTGGTGTTCGCTAAGAAAGTTCTGAGATATTTGCGGAGGATTAGTTGGAACTGCTCTTCGCCGCTTTCTTTTCCATACGGCGCTCGCGCTGCTCGGCGCTCCATGCTTTCTGTTGTTCAGGCGTGAGCACGGCGAACACCTGGGCGCGGGTTTGCTTGGTGATGTCCTTGATTTGTTTGGTTTGCTGGTCGGGCGTGAGGGTCTTGTCTTTCTCGATGTCCTGCTTTTGTTTTTTGGCATCCTCGCGGATCGACTTGATCTTATCTTTTTGGTCGGGCGTGAGGTTCAGCGAGTCGTCGTTTTCGATGGCGTCAGGATTCGATGAGGGCTTTGCGGAGCTTTGCGTGGTGGCTTGAGCTGCCTCAGCCTGACGGACTGGAAGGGCGAAGCCGATCCCTAAAACGAAAAATGATCCGAAAACGAATGCCAGCAGTCGCAATCTATTCATGCCTGTCTCCTAAATAAGAAGTGGATTAAATATCGGACCCAAACTGTTTCAGGTCTTCGGGACCTTCTTTCGCTGCAACCTTTTGTTCTCCCTGCACTTGCACCCGAATTTGTTCGACTACGTCGGGGTTCGCAAGCGTCGTGATGTCCCCGACGTCCAAGGTATTCGAAATTGCCGCGAGAATCCGGCGCATCAGTTTGCCGGAGCGCGTCTTGGGCATGTCTGGAACGATATGGACGGATTTCGGGCGGGCGATCTTGCCAATCATCGTCTCGATCGTCTTTATCACCTTATCGCTCACTTCTTTAGGCGACGCCGTGACTCCTGGCTTGAGCGAAATGTAAATCTCCGGCACGCGGCCCTTGATTTCATCGGCGACAGGCACCACCGCCGCTTCAGCTACTTCGTCAATCGTCAGGCAGGCAGATTCCAGTTCCTTTGTTCCGAGGCGGTGGCCGGCCACATTGATCACGTCATCCACGCGGCCGAGAATCCGGAAATATCCGTCTTTTGCGAGAAGCGCGCCGTCTCCGGCAAAATACGGCCAATCGCGCCAGTCCTTGCTCTTCGGATCTTTGCAATATTTTTGGTAGTACTGGCGGACGAAGCGGTCTTGGTCCTTCCAGATCGTCTGCTCGATGCCCGGCCACGGATTGCGAATGCAGATATTGCCAGCGCGACCTGCGCCCGCCGGAAGCACTTCACCATTTTCATCGTAGATGATCGGATAGATTCCCAGCACGCCCGGCCCGGCGCTTCCTGGCTTCATGGGATCGAGAGCCGGGTTGGTGCTGCAGAGGAAACCGCCCGTCTCGGTCTGCCACCACGTATCCACGATCACGGCTTCTCGTTTTCCGACGACGTCGTAATACCAGCGCCAGACTTCCGGCTCGATCGGCTCGCCGACAGTGGTCATGTGCTTGAAGTGGTATTTATATTTGCCGGGTTCGTGTGGGCCCGCTTTGCGTAGCATGCGGATGGCGGTCGGCGAGGTGTGGAAGATATTTACGTTGAGCCGCTCTGCAATTCGCCACGGCCGACCTGCGTCGGGATAATTCGGCACGCCTTCGTAGATCACGCTCGTGGCTGCGAGCGCCAGCGGCCCGTAAACGATATATGAGTGCCCGGTGATCCAGCCGATGTCCGCCATGCACCAGTAAACGTCTTCGGGATGAAGGTCCTGATAATATTTTGCGGATCCGGTGACGTAAGCCAGGTAGCCGCCGGTGCGATGCTGGCAGCCTTTGGGCTTGCCGGTGCTTCCGCTGGTGTACATCAGGAAGAGGGGATCTTCGGCGTCCATGATCACTGGCTCGACTATTTTCCCGCGATAGTCCTTCAACACCTCATCGACGAAATAATCGCGGCCCTTTACCATGGGCGTCGCAGAACCGTATTTTCCGGGATAGCGCCGCCAGACAAGCACCTTGTCGATTTCCTGGCCGTCGCGCTTGGCGGTTTCAACGGCGATTTCGACGGCGGCTTTGTGATCAATCAGCTTTCCGCTGCGGTAGTAGCTGTCCGCATAAATCAATACCCGGCTTCCCGAATCTGCCGCGCGCATCCCGCACGCTTCACCGCTGAAACCTCCGAACACCACGGAATGGATCAGCCCAAGGCGAGCGCACGCCAGCATCGTGATGGGCAGCTCGGGAATCATCGGCATGTGAATCGTGACGCGGTCGCCTTTTTTCAATCCCGCGAAATCATGCAGCATCGCTGCCGTTTCGTTCACGCGCTTATACAACTCCTGATAGGTGATGACGGTGGGCGCTTCATTTTCCGGCTCCGGAACGGAAATGATCGCCGCCTTATCTTTGTACTTCTCGAGATGGCGGTCCACGCAGTTGTAGCTGGCGTTCAGCTTCCCGCCGACGAACCATTTCCAGAATGGGGGGTTGTTGGTATCGAGCACCGTGGACCATCTTTGCGACCAGGTGAGCATGTCGGCATATTCTTCGAAACATTTCGGAAAGTTCTTTTCGCCGAATCGGTCCACGGCTTTCGGGTCTTTCAGGTAGGCTTGCTCGACGAATTTCTTCGACGGATAGAAATACTCTTCTTCCTTCCAATGGACTGCAATATGGGCTTCGTCGGCTGGAGCAGCACTCGATCCTGAAGTTGGATTCTTGATTTCGGCCACGGCGAAGGCTCCTTGGGTTGATTCTGGAGACTGTATTTTTCCGCGCTAATCATCTCTCTGCTGTGGAGCGCCGTCAATGCTGGGGCGAAATTAGGCCAGCTCGAGCTAACGCATCTTTCCCCGCGGCTCTACGCAGTTCTCTGTATACGCGGCTAGAGACGTGAGTCCTATTCTGTCTACCGGGACCTGGGCACCGTCGTCGAACGATCGGAGGTCGAAGAAAGCATGCCTTTGATTCAAATCGTCATCGTGCTAATCGTCATCGGTGTATTGCTTTGGTTGGTAAACCTCATTCCGATGCAGGGGACTATAAAATCCATCCTGAACGCTGTGGTGGTTATCTGCGTGGTGCTTTGGCTTCTGAACGTGTTCGGGGTGCTTAGCTATTTGCCACACATCCGCGTCGGTTCTTAAAGAGCCGCAGCTGGGCCCGAATCGATTGTAGAAAGGCATCGCTGAGGCTTGGTGAACGCTGCGAGCTTCAGCGATTTCGTTGCGATAAGTTCCTCGACAGTTGTTCCAGCAATACCAATTGTCCCTTGAGGATTTTGACCTTCGCGGTATCGAGATCGAACCAATCGGCTTTGTCGATCTCTGGAAATGATTTGGTTTTGGCCGAGCCTTTCGGCCATTCCATCGAGAAGGTGTTGCTGCGTATGGCGCCAGCGTCAATATCACCTTCCACCGCCCACGCGTAAACGGTCTTGCCGCCCGGCTGTGTCACAGGATTGAGCGGTGTGAACATTCCTTCGATGGGAAAGCTGGTCTCTTCCGCGAATTCGCGCTTGGCAGCTTCGAGCGGCTCTTCGCCGTCAACAAATTCACCCTTCGGAATGGACCATGCCCCATCATCCTTCTTCGCCCAAAACGGTCCACCCGGATGAACCAGGAAAACTTCGACGCGCCCACTGGCGATTCGATAAAGGAGTATTCCTGCGCTTTGTTTCGGCATTGTGGATTTGCGTCTCGAAGTTCGGACCGACCCGCTCAGAGTAGCAGGAATTATGGCGAGACCAGAATGCCGAATCGAGCGTGAAACTCATGCGCGCCCCGTTGCGTGATTCGCAGCGCGCGTGTTTTCGGGCGGCGCGCAACCCATCCCAACGTCAGAAATCGCGAAAGCAACGCTGCACCCAACGCGCCCGCCAGGTGCGGGGTACGCTCCGTCCAATCAAGACACTCGCGAGCAAACGAGCGCCGGGCGAGACGCAATTCCTCGACACTCACGCCCAGCTTCGCAAGCCACGCTTCGCCGCGCGGGGCTACTTCGTACTCCCGATTGCCGCGCGCGCGTATGAGCTTCGACGATTCCAGCTTCTGCCTCATTTCTACGGCAACGCGTCCTGCGAGATGGTCGTAACACGATCGCGCGGTGCGCAGGGCTTCGATGCGCGGATCGCGGACGATATTTCGCACCGGCGATGCGGTTGCGATCGTTCCCATGGCCTCTAAAGCATAGGCCACCTCTGGCTTGGCAATTCTGTAAAGGTGCTGGCGTCCCGAAATCTCGGCTCGAAGCAATCCGCCATCCACGAGTTTAGAAAGGTGGCCGCTGGCGGATTGCGCTGAAATTCCCGCCAAACGCGCCAATTCGCCTGCCGGCAACGCTTTCTCGTCCATGAGCGCGATCAAGATTGCCGCCCGGGCATTCTCGCCAATCAGTTCACCTACTGCCGCGATGGGATATGTGGCGTTCATAAGAGAATGATAACGCAAAGCGCTCTGCCACGTTTCATCCGCGCGTGAAACATCGTCGCGGCACCGAGCTTAGGATCAGGGCTGGAGGGGACAACGGAAATGATTACGCTCTGCATCCGCTACACAATCGACCAGAATCAATATCGGAGTTTCGAGGAATACGTCCGCGAAATTCTGGAACCGATCCGCCGGAGTGGAGGCGAACTTGTCGGCTACTTCCTGCCAACGAAACTCGCCGGGCCGACGAATACGGCTCTCGCGCTGATTAATTTTTCGAGTCTTGATGCGTATGAGAAATACCGCGAAGCGTTTGGCGCGGATGCGGGTGCCGCAGCTAGCGTCGCGGCTGTCGAAAGGACCGGTTGCATCCTTTGTGAGGATCGCTCGTTCCTGCGGCGCATCGTGTGAGGATGCCCACGTAATAAGAGTCATCGGAGCATCGCAGGGTGTGGCCGTAGAACATGGCTATTTTGCCCTTCGACTCGCCCAAACTGCGGGCTCGCTCAGGACAAAATTTCGCGAAGCGAAATTTTGGAGGCGGGGGGAGTCGAACCCCCGTCCGAAAAGCCTTGCAACTCGAAGACTACATGCTTGTCCCGTTCCGATTGTTTCACCGGGAGAGCTCAGAGCGGGCAAGACGCGCTCCCGGCTAGTCCGATGATCTTACCGCCGCATTACGGACCGAAACGCGACGGCCAGCCTACTGTGTGACGCCTCATCTCAACCGCGTAGGCGACGCTTGAGGAGACGCGCTAGCTAGTTTTATCTAGGCAGCGAGAGCCAACTGTGAGTTGCCAGTTGTGTTGTTCCACCCGATAGCGGGCAGGTGGGGCCCGGCATGCCTTCGAGCCGCGACAGCTTCCGTCGAAACCGTGTCGCCCCCGTTGGAGGCTCTATTTTAACATTTTCGGGCAATCTGTGCTGGCGGTGGCGGACCAGTCGGTAATGGTCTGAAAACAAATGGCTTCGTCTGGTGGTTTTTTTCCGGCTTATTCACAGAGCGATGCTGTACGCCCAGGAACGCCTCGCCCGAATGTCAGTTGACACTCCCGCCGAGCGTTTTCATAATCGCAAATAGGCAACTTCAATATGAAAGAGCGGCAAAAATCGCTCGATAGAGCGCTGGAGGAGGCGGTATCGCGCGCGCTGCGGGATAATCTCGCTCCGCTTCAGCGCACTGCCGACGAACTGCATCAGGCCTATGCCGACTTGGTGGCAGCCTGTTCGTCTACCCGGCCTAGCAACGCACTTCCGGCCATGCTTCGGGCGCAAACAGCGGCATCCTCTCTTGCGGCGGGTCTTTCGGTGTTGTCAAACTTCGTTGCGGTGGCCCTGAAGCCTCGCGATTCGTCAGCCGCGGTTGAGGCGGAGGATTTGGCGGAGGCGGCTTCGTCCGTCGCCCATTCGCAGGTGCACGCGCCATCGTCTTCGGTGGCGGTGGCAGAACCAGAGGAAGAAGCGGCATCCGAACCGGTACACGAGGCGCCCGCCTCGCCCGCGCATGTAGCGCAGGCGGAAGCTCCGGTCGCTGAGCAATCTGAGCAACCTGCCGGGGCTGCCCAAGCCGAAGTGATGGCCGACCAGGCGGCCGTCGTTGAATCGCAGGCCTTTAACGTGGCCAGCCTGCCACCGGAGATTCAAGATCTGCATCGCCGCGCGAATCGAGTAGCCAAAGTGGCCATGCAAGACATCAAACTATTGCGGCCGAAAGACGTGAAAGCGGCTCGCGAGCACAAGGACATCTGTATTCGGTTGCGCAGTGACCTCGATAAAGCCCGTAAAGAATATGACCGCCGTTTCCGCGCGATACTGGAGCAGCCAGTGGATTATTTTCATCACTGGATGGTGGAAATTCTCGCTGAGGGAGATACGGAAGCCCTCGGAGAATATCCGTATCCCTCGCCCGTTCTGCGGCACTAAAACGACCACGGTGAAATCCTCGGGCCGCTGGCTGGGCGTAGCCGCGGCTTGGCTTATTTTTGTCTTTGGTGCGTCCGCGCAAAGCCAGCAAAAACCGCACTCTTCGCGTCACTCCGCACAGGATACTGCTGCGTCAAAAACGCCGGCCTCTTCGGCAGGTGTGCAGCTGCAGGAGTTGTCGCGAGCGCTGAAGAAGAAAAATCCGGCGTCGGCTTATGAGAAGCTGAGCGCTTTCGCAAATCACAATTCCAAGAATGCCTACGGCGCGCGGGCCGCTCTTGCACTGGGCTATTACGACTATTCGAAAACCAATTTCGGCCTTGCCGTCAAATGGCTTGCTCGCGCGCAATCCGAACCGCTTCTCCGCGACTACGCTTTGTATTGGAATGCGGAAACGAATATCGCCCTCAGCAAACAAGATGATGCAATCGCGCAACTGCAAACGCTGCGCGCCGATTTTCCTGATTCCGTTATGACCGACCAGGCTTTGGAGTCTCTGGCCGGAGCAGCCATTGCGCTCAATCAGCCGAATATAGCTCTCGAGGCTCTCGACGCTTACCCCGCGACGAAGAGCAAACCGGCGCTCCTTTTTCTTCGCGGCGAAGCGCGCGAACAGGCTGGCCGGCCACTGGAAGCTGTAGAGGACTATCAGCTTCTCTATCTCCGCTATCCGACTGCCGAGCAGGCGCGGCAGGCAAATGCGAAGCTCGACTTTCTTCGCACCACCTTGAAATCAGGCTATCAGGAAATTCCTCTCGAAGAGCGCTTCACCCATGCGAGTGCCCTGTTCAACGGCAAGCTCTGGAGCGAAGCGCGAACCGAATATGCGCAACTGCTGCCGCAGGTTTCTGGGGCCGATAAAGAGCGCGCCGAATTGCGGATTCTGGAGTGCGGTGTTGCGCTCGGCGGCGGAGTTTCTGCCGTCGCTGCGCTTCAAATTGGCGACCCTGATGTCGACGCCGAGAGATTTTTCACTCTCGCCCAGTATTACCGCAACGTCTCGCCGGATTCGCAGATGCCGCCGGCTGTGGAATCGGCTGCGACGCGCGCTCCGCAAAGCCGTTGGGCTGAGCAGGCGCTCTTTCTAGCGGGGAATTATTACTGGGTGCAACTCGATCGCGATCGCGCCTCGGGTTACTACAAGCGCGTCGCAGATAATTTCCCCACGTCACCCGATGCGGTTCCCTCGCAATGGCGCGTTGCTTGGACCGCTGTTCTGAAGCGCACACCCGATGCTGCAAGCCTGCTTACCGACTACTTGCGACGCTTCCCGGGTTCGCAATTCACGCCTGACTCGCTCTACTGGCTCGGCCGTCTCGCCGAAGAAGCGAACAACCCGGCACTCGCTCGCGCTTACTACGGAAAGCTGCAGACTCGCTACCCGCAGAATTATTTCGAGAGCCTCGCCGTTACGCGCAACGCCGCGCTAGGCAATGGTGTACTCGAAGATCCCGATGTGCTCGACACGATTCCCGCCGTTCCACCGGCAGCGCCTTTGGGCGATGCGATTCCGCCCGCTGCAGCTGATCGCCAGGCCCGCGCCGACGCATTGCGCACGATTGCGTTCGATTCCTCCGCCGAACTCGAGCTGCGCGCCGCCTATGCTGCTACGGGCGAACCGCGTCTACTGCTCGAAGTGGCTCAACAGGCGATCGCTGCCGGTCACTGCGGTGTCGCCATCGTCGCCGTGCGGCAGATTTTCACCCAGCTTGAATCTCGCCCTTTCGATACGGTTCCGCGCGAAGTTTGGCTCGCCGCTTATCCCATGCCGTTCGCCGGCCCAATTCATCAATGGTCCGCGCACGTGGGCCTTGCCCCGTCGCTGACGGCCGGTTTGATTCGCCAGGAGTCGGCCTTCGATCCTGACGCTCGTTCTGGGGCGAACGCTTACGGACTGATGCAGCTGCTTCCCAAAACCGCGAAGCGGCTGGCCCGCAGCGCAAAGATCGGATACTCGCGCGGACGCCTTGTGGATCCGGATTACAACGTGCGACTCGGAACGCTCTATCTCTCGGGTTTGCAAAAAGATTTCGGAAGTGTGGAATCGGCGCTGGCCGCGTACAATGCGGGAGAAGAGCGCGTCGCGCAATGGAATGAAGGGCAGCACTACCGCGAAATCGCGGAGTTTGTAGATTCGATTCCGTTCACTGAGACTCGCGAGTACGTCGAAATCGTCACACGCAACGCAGGCATTTACCGCAAACTCTACGGAGCGCAGCCACAGAATGAACCCCGTCAAAGCAGAACGCGCCATCGCCACTAGCGAGCGCCTCTCCGCCAAAGCCGCGCAGTTCACCGAATCCGTGATTCGCGAAATGACGCGCCTTGCCCTGCAGTACGGCGCCGTGAATCTATCGCAAGGATTTCCCGATTTTGCCGCCCCGGCGGAAATCAAGCGCGCCGCTCAGGAAGCGATCGCCGCGGATATCAATCAGTACGCCATCACATGGGGAGCAAAATCGCTGCGCAATGCCATCGCCGGGAAGTTCGAGCGCACCGGCGGCTTCGCCATCGATCCCGAGCGCGAAATCACAGTTTGCTGCGGTTCCACCGAAGCGATGATGTCCTCGATGATGGCTATCATCAATCCCGGTGATGAAGTCGTCGTCTTCGAGCCGTTCTATGAGAACTACGGGCCCGATGCGATTCTCTCCGGCGCGAAGCCGCGATTCGTAAAGCTTCACGCGCCCGACTGGACATTCGATCCCGATGAATTGGCCGCGGCGTTTACGCCAGCTACGAAGGCGATCATCCTCAATACGCCAAATAATCCCACTGGGAAAGTTTTCACTCGTGCTGAGCTCGAGGAGATTCGCGATCTCTGCGTGCGTTGGAACGCTTTCGCCATCACCGATGAAATCTACGAGCACATGCTCTACGACGGCGCGAAACACATCTCCATGGCCACTTTGGACGGCATGCGCGAACGCACCATCACGATCAACGCGCTCTCGAAAACGTATAGCGTCACCGGCTGGCGCGTCGGCTGGGCTATCGCGCCGCCCGAAGTGACCTCGGCGATTCGCAAAGTACACGATTTTCTTACTGTGGGCGCGGCCGCCCCGCTGCAGGCAGCGGGAGCCGTGGCGCTCCAGTCGCCGCCAAGCTACTACGAAAATCTCGCGAAGGATTATCTCGCCCGCCGCGACCGCCTCCTCGGCATCCTCACCGACGCCGGATTCCAATGCTTCAAGCCGCACGGCGCCTACTACATCATGACGGACATCAGCGCGTTCGGTTTTCCAGACGATGTCGCGTTCGCAAAATACCTAGTGAAAGATATCGGCGTCGCTGCCGTTCCCGGCTCGAGTTTCTATCGCAATCCCGCCGACGGCCGCACGCACCTGCGTTTCACATTCTGCAAGACGGAAAAGACATTCCAGGCTGCAGCCGAGCGCCTCGCCAAACTCAAAGCAAGCTAACTCGCCTTGCTTTCTGCGGCCGTCAATCACCTATGCTAAAATCCGCGAGGTTTTCATCGAGGAGATAACGGCATGGCGATGGAGTTCGATCTGATTCGACCCGGCACGAAGCTCACTGCCAATGGGGAAGGCGAAGCGCACGAAATCAGCTCGAGCGCCACCCGCACCTTCATGTGCTGGATTGAAATTACCGACCAGATCGAACAGGAGTCCGTCGACGTCTCGATCTACGGTTCTGAAGATGGGCAGGCATGGGCAAAAATGCCGTTATTGAAAATGCCGCAGCGGTTTTATCGCGGCGATACACGCCAGATTCTGGATCTCTCCATGAAGCCTGAAATTCGCTTCCTGCGCGCCAAGTGGGAACTCGCCCGCTGGGGACGCGTGGCCCCGCATCCTATGTTCGTCCTGGGTTTTCGTCTTACGGAAGTCCCCGCATTCGTTCAGCAAGCCGCCACTCGCTAGCAGTACCCCGTCACCGGGTCATTTCGGCGCGCCATTCTCCGACACCACCTTCTCGTCGCGAATCTTCTGAATTACTTCTGCGCGCATCTCTTTCGCGTGGGCGCCTGCCGGGCTATTGGGATCGATCTTCAAATAGGCATCAATATCTTCGAGCAACGCTGGATAATCCTTCTCTCGCATGTGAACATTGGCGAGCAACCGGTAGATGATCGCGGCATTGGGCATCAACGACTTTGCTTGCTCGGCGGCTTTTTTCGCTTCTGCAAGCTGATTTTCAGCCAGACAAGCGCGGCCCAGTTCGTAGTAACCAAGCCAGAAATTCGGACTCAGCTCGAGTCCGCGCCGGATCATTTTTTCGCCGCCCGCATTATCGGCCTTGTCGAGCAGTATCGTTCCCATTCCAATTACCGGCTCGCCGTACGTGTTCTTGCTGAGCTCCATCGATTTCCGAAAATTGTTCTCGGCGTCATCGCGCTTGGCGAGTTGAAGATAGGTCATCCCAATCTGGTAGTACGCTTCATAGTAGTCAGGCGCAATGGCGATGGCATCTTTAAAATCCTTCAGCCCGCCGTCCAGATTCTTTCCGTAATAGATTTTCTGTTTGCCCGAATACACCAGGTCGCGTGCCTTCTTGGGCATCGAAAGCTCGTGCGCGGACACTGTCGCACCGCTGGGCGCTTGCTGATTTGCCGTGGATCGTTTCAGGTAAATCGTCATGCCACGCGTTTCGCCGCCACCTACGCTGATCGCGCTGCTGTACGGCTCGTAACCGTTCATCCTGGCTTCGATCTGATAGTTGCCGCGCGCGAGGCCGCTGAAGTCGAATCGGCCTGATTCATTCGTCACCACCTGCGCCTGCATCACCCCGCTCGCGCCGCGCAGCGTGACTTCCACCCGGCTCAAAATCTGTTGGGTCTGTTCGTCATAGGCTCTGCCACTGACGCCGAACATCTCTTTCCCGAATTGGAACGCGCTGGCACAACGAGGAGCAGCAAACGTCGCTAGGCAGACACACCAACAGAAAGGAACGAAAAAGCGGTTGCTGAGCCACTGCATGGCCCACCTCCGCGCAAATGGATTTGCGCGGAATAGTACACCCGCTGTCAAGTAGATTTGGATTAATTCTAATTCTCACGTTAAACAATGACGGCTTAACTCGGATTCAAGTCGAACGTTTGCAGATAAGCGGGGATCGTTACCGGCCATTTGAATTGCGCGGTCACCGCGTCGCGAAGGGAATTGAGGGCTACAGGCTCGCCGTGCACCAGAAAAGTTTGCCGAGGCGGCGCAGTAAATCCCGAAAGCCATCGCAGCAATTCGCTCTTGCCGGCATGTGCTGAAAGCTGCCCCATCGAAACCACCTGCGACCGCACCGGCACCTGCTGGTTGAACAAACGAATGAACTTTGCCCCGTCCTGAAGCGCCCTGCCTTTGGTTCCTTCCGCCTGATAACCAACGAGCAGCACAGTATTTCGGGGATCGGGCAGTCGCTGCGCCAGATGATGCAGCACGCGACCGCCAGTGGCCATGCCGCTGGCGGACACGATGATGCACGGCGTCGTCACGTTGTTGATTCTCTTCGAGTCATCCACTGTACGCGTCAGATGGACGAGCTTCACATTCAGCGGGTCGCCGAGCCCGTGTTGCTCCTCGTTGATGTAGTCGGAATCGTGATCCTCGGGATGATGCACATAAATGTCGGTCACGTTGATTGCCATGGGACTGTCCACGTACACCGGCAGCACAGGAATTCGCTTCTGGTTTGCGAGTTCGCGCAAGTAATACAAGAGCATTTGTGTGCGATCCACCGCGAACGCGGGAATCACGATCACGCCGCCGCGCTTCACCGTGTCGTTGATCACGCTCGCCAGCTCATCCGCCACCGAGCCGGTCGGATGATCACGGTCGCCATACGTTGATTCACACAGCAGATAATCGGCGCGGCTGGGTGGTTCCGGGTCTTTCAGAATGGGCTGGTTATATCGGCCTATGTCGCCCGAAAACACTACGAGGATTTGCTTCCCGTTCTCGGTGATTGTCAGTTCGAGCCAGGAGGAGCCTAGAATGTGCCCCGCATCATGCGGCATCACGGAAAATTGCGGGCTGATCGTGAACGGCTGAGCGCGCGGAATTTCGCTGAACTGTTTCAATGCAGCTTGCGACTCCACCACCGTATAAAGCGGCAGTGGCGGCTTATGCGGGCTGTAGCCTTTCTTCGCGATGTACTTCGCGTCCTCTTCCTGCAGGTGGGCAGAGTCGGGAAGCAGGAGTTGGCAAAGTTCGTTTGTCGCTGCGTTCGCGTAAAATGGGCCACGATATCCCAGGCGCACGAGTCTCGGAATGTAACCGGTGTGATCGATGTGCGCGTGTGTCAGCACCACCCAATCGATCGCCGCTGGATCAACGGGCGGTTGATTCCAGTTGCGCTGTTCGAGTTCGTTCGAGCCCTGAAACAAGCCGCAGTCCACCAGCAGCCGCTTGCCTTCCGCTTCCACCAGATATTTCGAGCCTGTGACGGTGCCGGCTGCGCCGAGAAAAGTGATTTTCGCCATGGGGCAGGTATTCTAAGCCGACAGGGCACAAATTCTCTTGCGATTCTTCAGCAGGGATAGCAGCAGGGGGCCGAAGACACGCTCCGCAGGGTGCTTGTCTGAGCTAACAACTCTTGACCGCCTCACGCGAGTGCCTTACGCTCTCTGACTCGTTATCAAGGGCACAGTCAACGAGGTCACATGAAGATTTCGATCGTCGCCATGTTCGCGCTTCTCATCGCATCGGCAGCCGCAGCGCAGGGATTGCCGTCATCTTCGCTCACGCGCGGCACATGGGAGCTCGGCGTTTTCGCGGGCGGTGGTGACGGCCTTGGAAAATCTGACAATACGCAGTTTCTAGAAGCCGGAGGCCGCGGCGGTCTGGTTCTCACTGGAGAACACCTGCCGGGAATCCTGCGCGGCAATTTCGAGTGGGCGGTCGAAGTGATACCTGTCTACATTGTCTTTCCGCCCAATCGCGGCATCTACGGCGGCAGCGTCAAGCCTTTCCTCTGGGAATGGAACTTCACGCACTTCCAAAAAGTCTCGCCGTTCTTTGGGGTGGCTGGCGGCGCCCTCTTCACCCGCGCCAATATTCCTCCGGGCGATACTTCCACGGTGAACTTCACGCCGCAGATCGATCTCGGCTTTCACCTCTTCACGCGCCAAAGCCGCGCGATGACGTTTGAAATGGACATCGTCCATCACTCCAACGCTAGCATCGGCAACCAAAATCCCGGCTACAACGCCTCGGTTTTCTTCACCCTGGGCTATGTCTGGTATAAGACCCACGAGTAGCACGATGTTTCGTGCTTTCACAACCGGGATGCTATAAAATTATTCAACCAAGCTGAAACGTGGGGCCGTAGCGCAGTTGGGAGCGCGCCTCGATGGCATCGAGGAGGTCACGGGTTCGAACCCCGTCGGCTCCACCATATCCGCGATGACCTTCTTCGTTTACATTCTTCAGAGTCAATCCACCGGGCGCTACTATATCGGACAGACCCTTAGCGCGCGTTTACTAAGCGGTGGCGCCGAGGTAGGCGCGGCGAACCTGGTCGTTTGATCGAAGCTCTTCACTCGGCCCTTCGAGGGTGATGCGGCCCCATTCCATCACGTAGGTGCGTTGAGAGATTTCCAGCGCGTAGTCCGCGTTTTGCGCGGCAACCAGAATCGTGACGCCCTCCTTCGCAATTCTTTGAACCAATTGAAAAACTTGATCCACCATGATGGGCGCCAGACCCAACGACGGCTCGTCCAACAGCAGGAGCAGCGGTTCAGCTATAAGCCCTCGCCCGATCGCGCACATTTGCTGCTCGCCCCCTGAAAGGGTTCCCGCGAGCTGTTTGCGGCGCTCTTTCAGCCTCGGAAAAAGTTCGTAGATCCGTTCCAGATTCGCGTGAGCCTTCGAACGAAGGTGTGATGGAAATGCTCCCATCAAGAGATTTTCTTCCACCGTCATGCGCGCCCACAATTGCCGGCCCTCCGGAACCAGCGAGAGATGGTGTTGCACGCGTTCATGCGCCGGCTCGGACGAGATGTCCTTTCCGTCGAAGATGATTTTTCCTTTTCGTACAGGCAGTAATCCCGCGAGCGCTTTAAGCAGAGTCGTCTTGCCGGCGCCGTTTGGCCCGATAAGGCTGACGACTTGCCGTCGGTCGACTTCAAGGCTAACGTCCCACACAACGCGAGTCGCTCCGTAACCCACGTCGAGGTTCTCAACTTTGAGCAATCGCTCCGGATTTTGAGGCTCTGCCATTTATTTATGCGCTGCCTTGCCGATGTAAGCTTCGATCACCGACGGGTTGTTCTGCACGGCATCGGGAGGCCCTTCGGCGAGCTTCTGCCCGGAATTCATCACGATCACGCGATCGCAGATTGACATGATGGCCTTGAGGTTGTGTTCGACATAAAGAATCGAGGTGCCGGCGCGACGGATGTCGCACAAAAGTTCCAGGATCGATGCCGCTTCCGTCTGCGTGAGCCCGCTGCAAACTTCGTCGCAAAGTAAGAGGCTCGGGCGCGCCGCAAGAGTTCGCGCCAATTCCAGCCTCTTCATATCGCCCACCGACAACGCCGAAGCGGGCATAAGATAAACGTTAGCCAGCGCTACCCGATCCAGGAATTCCATGGCAGTTTTGATTTCATCCGCCGCTCGCTTGCTGCGGCCAAAGCGGAGCCCCACTTCCACGTTTTCAAGCACCGAAAGCCCTCGAAAAGGTTTCGGAATCTGATGCGTGCGCACAATTCCGGCGCGAACGGCGCGATAAGGGTTCGCTCCCGACATTTCGTTTCCTTGAAACATGATCGAGCCGGACGTGGGTTGGATCGAGCCCGCAATCATGCTGAGCAGAGTCGTCTTGCCCGCTCCGTTCGGTCCGATAAGGCCGAACAGTCCTCCTTCTTCCACCTCGAAACTCACATCCTTCACGGCGGCGAGCCCGGCAAAGTTTTTCGAAAGGCGATCGAGTTTAAGTATGGGCGCCAATGCCGGTCCTCGCTTTCACGAAGCGGACTAATTTTTGGATCAATCCAAGCACTCCGCCGGGCTCAAACAAAATAATCAGAATCAGCAGGGCGCCGTAAAGCAGAAGGTGAAACTGAGGAAACGACGCAACCAACTCCTCCTGTACCAGGCCGTATACGACGGCGCCGATCACGGGCCCCCAGACAGTTCCTACGCCTCCAATGATGGGCATCAGCAGTATCGCAACGCTGATGTCAAATCCAAAAACGCCGTTGGGATGAACGAACGCCGAGTATCCGGCATAAACGCCGCCCGCAGCGGCTGTGAGAGCGGCGGCGATCGCGTGAGCCAGCAGCTTCGTTCCGTAGGGATTCACTCCCAGATCGGAGGCGGCATCTTCGTCTTCGCGAATAGAGATCAGCGCCAGACCAAGCTTGGAGTGTCTGATCCGCATCGAAATGGCCACAGCTCCAGCGGCAAGGCCCAGCGCCATATAGAAGTGCAGATGCTGATTAAAGGCGCCTTTTTCGGTAATGCGGTAACCGCTCGCACCACCGGTCACAGCAAGATTTGTCATCACCACGCGGACGGCTTCGCTCACGCCAATGGTCGCGATTGCGAAGTAAGGCCCTTTCAGCCGAAAAGTGGGTAGACCTACCAGCAGCGAGGCGATCGCGCCCACGAGTCCTCCCAATGCCAGGGATGATATGCGGTCCAATCCCGCATTGAGAGAGATCGCCGTGGCGTAAGCACCGAGACCGTAAAACACCGCAAAGCCGAACGAGACTTGGCCTGCGAAGCCACCCAGAATATTCCAGGCGACGCTGGCTGTGATCCATACGAGTGAGATAAACAGCAGCCGAATGGTGTTAGGCCCAGGACCAACCAGCGGTACCAATGCTAAAACGAAAAGAAGAACGAGCGGTGCGGCGATTGTCACGAATCTTGAAACAAAAGGTTTATTTCCAGCCGCATTCTGCTTCATGCCAGGCGGTGCCGCTTCTTCCAAAGACCCGCCACTCCATCGGGAAGTATTACCAGTGCCAGCACAAGCAGAGAAAACGAAATGGCCGGTTGGTAGCCGGACGGAATCACCAGAATGCTAAAAGTTTCCACGAGAGCCAGGATCAATGCCCCAACGGCCACCCCTGCGAAGGATTCAAGCCCTCCTAGAACGATGATCACAAAAGCGCGAAGCAGAAACGACCCTCCAAAATCCGGCGTGAAGGAATACATCATCGCAAGCAGTCCTCCGGCAGCTCCGGCGAAAGCGATGCCGATGCCGAAAGCCACCTGCGCCGTGCGGTCCACGTTTACGCCGGCTATGCGTCCCGCATCACTATTCTGCATCAGCGCGCGAATCGCACGGCCGAACCACGTCCGATGCAAAGCGAACTCCAGGCCCGCCAGTGAGGCGACTGCTGCCCCGAAAACGACGAGCCGCACCGTCGGAAAAATGATTGGCCCGATTTGAAACGTGGAGAAAGTTCTCGGCGTCAGAATCGCATGATCGCTATTGCCCCAGATCAAGTACCCCAAATTTTGGAGCACCAGCCAAAGCCCAAAGAGGAGAAGAAGAGAGGACAAGGTAGGCTGATCCGACCGCGGGATGCGGCTCACCAAAAGCCAGTAGACCGCAACTCCGATCAAGAAAAATACGGGAAACGCAAGGATCACGCCGAGCAAAGGGTCCATGTTAAATCGGGTATACAGCTCATAAACGAAGTAGGCGCCCAGCATCAGGAATCCCGCGTGAGCAAGATTCACAATCTTCAGGACGCCATAGATGATGGTCATCCCCACCGACATCGCGGCGTAGACGCCGGCCAGCAGCACCGCGGCCACTAGCAAATTCAGAAAATCGACGATATTCATTGTAGGGCTGAACTACTTTCGGGGCTTCGGCGCGATTGCCTCTCCCGTGGCCGCGTCCTTCGGGTAAACGATGTCCGACTTGTCGTCCGGTTTGTTCTGCACGATAACGAACGGCAATTCCACTTGCCCTGTCTTCCCGAAGCGTAGCACCTGGCCCGGCAACAAAGAATCCTTCAGCTCACCGTTCTTCAGCGCATCGCGGATGGCCGTTTTATTGAGCGTGCCTGCTTGCTCGATGGCCATGGCCAGCGCTCGCATCGCGTCGTAAGCCGGAGCGGGGTAGTACGAATCCGGCTCGTGTCCCGTGAACGCTTGATAGTCGGCATCGAACTTCTTCACCTGCGGGTAAGGCAATTTCTTTGACCACCACAGGCCGGCGAAAATATAGTTCGTGGCGTCGCCCAGAGCCTTTCGAGCGTCTTGATCGGGCCCGCGCGCGCCGTAGCTGATCATCTGGTGGTACATGCCGCTCTGGATGTACTGCCGCCCCATGGTGATGTAATCCTGCAAGTGTGCATCAGCCAGAAAGATGTCTGCTTTGGAGGCTTTCACCTTTTGCAGAAGGCCCGAAAAATCGGTTCCGCCCAGATCAAATTTTTCGCTGAAAACAACGTGAAAGTATCCCGGGTGCTCCTGAATCCATCGCTCGATGCCCTCTCCATATTCGACGCCGTGATCCGTGTTCTCAAGGGCCATAGCCACAGCAAGATCTTTCTTCAGTTTCCCCGCGTCCGTGAGGCTGCCCAAGAAATTCTGCGGTTGTATAGCCAAGTAGGTCGGTGGAGCTGAGCGTGCCGAAGGTATACGTGTAGCCGCGGCTGAAAATGTGGGCTGCGGCGGCTCCCGGCGTAATCCAGGGCGTCTGATAACGATCCGGCATCACCGACTCGGCTTCGCCAAGAGCGGTCGAGTAACCGCCGATTACGGCCGTCACCTCGTCGGTGGTCATCGCGCGCTCCACCAGCCCGGCGGACTTCGACTGGTCCGACCCGTCGTCGTAGAAAATTTCCTTCACAGGCAGCTTTTTCCCTTTTTCCTTCACCATGATCCCGCCGCTATCGTTGATTTGCTTGATAGCCAATTCGATGCCCTCGCGTTGGTATTGTCCGGGCTTCGCTTCCCGGCCCGTGATAGGCATCACCACGCCGACGCGGATCTCGTTGCCGGACTTCCCGCCTTTCCCGCATCCAGCAATCGTGAAGGCGCATATCGTAACAAGCAGCAAATTCAAGGAACGCGTGCTACGCAGAATTGACCGGTTGATGGAGAAGTGTGTCACGGTTGGTGACCTCCAAATTTGGGTTTGCCTAAATTGGATTCTGGCCGAAAGGGTCTCACGTGTAGCCATCGCCCGCTGGTAGCGAATCCTGTAGCAAATGGCGGCAAAGGTCAACGGTCTTTCGCAGTCCGCTGGCGGGCGCGAGAAATCGTGCTGCAGGTGAGCATCCTGCGCTTACATCCGGTGTAGTAAAGCACGAGAGTGGCGGGCAATTTGGAGATCTTCCTGGCTTGGGACGATGCGGACGTGGACCTTGCTTCCTTGAACCGCAAGCGTGCTCGAGTTTGATTGGTTGGCAGCGCCGTCAAGCGAAACGCCGAGGAAGCCAAGGCCATTGCAAACGCTGCTGCGAACAGGAGCGCTATGTTCGCCGATACCGCCAGAGAAGACGAGCATGTCGAGGCCGCCCAGCACCGCCGCGTAGCCTGCGATCGCTTTGCGAATCCCGGCGCAAAATATCTCAATCGCCAGCTGCGCCTTCTCATCTCCACTGTCCGCGGCGGATTCCAGGTCGCGCATGTCGCTTTTGCCTGCCGAGATTCCTGTAAGCCCGGATTCGCGGTTCAGCAAGTGCTCAAGCGAGTCGGCGTTCATTTTTTTTACGCGCAGCAAATAGAGAAGCACGCCCGGATCGAGGTCGCCACTGCGAGTCGCCATCGGAATTCCTCCGGTCGGCGTTAAGCCCATGCTGGTGTCCACCGAACGCCCGTCTCTTACAGCCGCAAGGCTCGCGCCGTTACCGAGATGAGCGATTACGGTCCGGCTGGGCAGTTCCGCTCCCAGTTGATACACGATGGATTCATAAGACAGCCCGTGGAACCCGTAGCGGTGAATGCCTTCGTCAAATAACGGCCGCGGAAGCGCGAAGCGCGACCCCACTTCAGGAATCGTCGTGTGAAAAGCCGTATCGAAACATGCGAATTGCGGAAGCTGTGGATAGGCCTTTTGGGCTGCTGTGATGAGTCGCAGAGCTGTAGGAATATGAACCGGCGCGAAATGAACGCAGTTCTGTAGTTCCGCCAGCACCGCCGCCGTGATCATCTGGTGCGCCAGCAAATGAGGGCCCCCGTGCACTATACGATGCCCGACCGCGACGGGCTTGAGTTGTGCGAGCTCCGCCAGCCAGCGCGCGGCCTGACTTAGAGCCTCATCCTCGGAAGCAAAGCGTACACTCTCGGAGCGCAGCGTTCGGTTCTGCGCGTCTTTCAATTCCAGCTTCCCGCTGTCCCGTCCGATGCCGTCAGCCAATCCGTCAAGCACCGCCTGCTCCTCGCCATCGCGCTGGACGTAAAGCCCGAATTTCAGGGACGACGATCCGCTGTTGATAACGAGAATCGGTTCATCAGGCATGGTGGCAGCCGCTCTCATTTCGAAGGTGTTTTACCATTTCCGACCGGCGTATGTAGGCAGAAGCGCTCGCTGATTCATATCTGCCACTTTTACATACCAGACATAAAAGATGTGCGAAAATTGCGTGTCTGCATTCGGCGGATGAGTCGAGCCAGTTCTGCAGAATCGAGATCGCGCCCAACGATCTTGCCGAAGGAGCATCCCCATGACACCCCGTCAGACTAGCAAACTGAAAACCGCCCCGCGGCAGCAGGTCCTTTCCGCAGACGAGCTTCGCAAAATGGACGCCTACTGGCGCGCTTGCAACTACCTCTGCGCCGGCATGATCTACCTCCGCGATAATCCATTGCTCCGGAAGCCGCTGCTTCCCGAGCATTTCAAGAATCGGCTGCTGGGACACTGGGGCTCCGATCCGGGACAGACGTTCATTTGGGTCCATCTGAATCGCGTCATTCGCAAGTACGACCTCGACATGATCTACCTCTCAGGTCCCGGCCACGGCGCGCCGGCGATGCTTTCGAATTGCTATCTCGAAGGCCGGTATTCGGAAGTTTATCCGGAGAAAAGTCAGGACGAAGGGGGCATGCTCAAACTCTTCCGCGCTTTCTCGTTCCCCGGCCAACTCGGCAGCCACTGCACTCCCGAAGTTCCCGGTTCGATCCATGAAGGCGGCGAGCTTGGCTACAGCATCTCTCACGCGTTCGGCGCTGCCTTTGACAATCCGGATTTGATCGTCAGCGTGGTGGTTGGAGATGGCGAAGCGGAAACCGGCCCGCTAGCCACTTCGTGGCACTCGAATAAATTCCTGAATCCGATTCGCGACGGGGCTGTGCTCCCGATTCTGCACTTGAACGGCTACAAGATCGCCAATCCCACGATCCTGGCCCGCGTCACGCCCGAAGAACTCGAAAATCTGTTCCTCGGGTACGGCTGGACGCCACATGTGGTCGAGGCCCAGGGTGACGATCCCGAGGTGATGCATCAGACGATGGCGGCGGCTGTCGAAACCTGCGTCCAGGAAATTCGCGCCATTCAAAAAAAGGCGCGCAGCACCGGCAAGCCCGACCGCCCCCGCTGGCCGATGATCATCCTCCGCTCGCCGAAAGGCTGGACCGGCCCGAAAGAAGTGGACGGCCATCGCGTGGAAGGCTTCTGGCGAGCCCACCAGGTACCCGTGTCCGAAGTGAAAAAAAATCCCGAGCACCTGCGCATCGTCGAGCGGTGGATGCGTAGCTACAAGCCCGAAGAACTATTCGATGAGCATGGCACGTTGATTCCGGAGCTTCGCGACCTTCCGCCGAAAGGCGACCGCCGCATGACTGCCAATCCTCACGCCGACGGCGGGAAGCTGCGCAAGTCTCTTACCCTTCCGGATTTTCGCGACTATGCGATAAAAATTGAAAGCCCCGGCACGAAGGAAGTCTCACCGACCGAAACGCTCGGGAAATTTCTGCGCGACGTGATGCGCAAGAATATGAATTGCTTCCGCGTGTTCAGCCCGGATGAAAACGCGTCGAATCGCTTGCAAGACATCTACGAAGCCACACTGAAAACGTGGCTTGCCGAGATCAAGCCAGAGGACGCCGACGGCACCGACATCGCTCCCGACGGCCGCGTAATGGAAATGCTCAGCGAACACACCCTCGAAGGCTGGCTCGAGGGTTACATCCTCACCGGTCGGCACGGCCTGCTCAACACGTACGAGGCGTTCGTCCACATCATCGATTCGATGTACAACCAGCACGCCAAATGGCTCGAAAAGGCCAAGCTCGAAATCGACTGGCGCGGGCCCATTTCATCCTTGAATCTCCTGATCACGTCGCTCGTTTGGCGTCAGGATCACAACGGCTTCACGCACGAAGATCCCGGCTTTCTCGACGTGGTGAGCAACAAGAGCGCGAACGTCACGCGGATTTATTTGCCTCCGGACGCGAACACGCTGCTCAGCGTTGCGGATCACTGCCTGCGTAGTCAGGACTACGTCAACGTAATCGTTTCCGATAAGCAGCCGCACCTGGTCTATCTCGATATGGATGCGGCTGAGGTGCATTGCACGAAGGGAATCGGAATCTGGGATTGGGCCAGCACCGATGATGGCGCGGAACCCGACGTCGTGATGGCATGCGCTGGCGATATTCCTACCCAGGAGGCGCTTGCCGCCACAGCGATTCTTCGAAAGAATTTCACCGACCTGAAGCTGCGCTTCGTCAACGTGGTGGATTTATACCGGCTTCAGCCTGATACCGAGCATCCCCACGGTCTTTCAGATCGCGACTTCGATTCGCTCTTCACTACGGATAAGCCGGTGATTTTCAATTTTCATGGCTACCCGTGGCTCGTGCACAAATTCACATACCGCAGAACGAACCATTCAAATATCCATGTGCGCGGCTACAAAGAGAAGGGCAATATCAACACGCCGCTGGAGCTCGCGATTCGCAATCAGATCGATCGCTTCACGCTCGCAATCGATGTAATCGACCGCGTTCCTCGCCTGCAAGGCCCCGGCGCTCACCTCAAGGAATGGCTCAAAGCGCAGATCATCGAAAGCATCACCTACGCGTACACCGAAGGCATAGACAAACCCGAAATCCAACACTGGAACTGGCCCCAGGCATAATCCGCGTATGTAAAGTCGCCACGCTCGCTAGGAATCGAAGCGAACTGGGCTCGTTGGTGTTTCCGCCTCTGCTGAACGCACCTGCCGCCCGCATAACCCACGCCGAGTTTTCGCCCTGCCTGCTGTTGTGATACCTTGTCGCTTCCGAATCACAGACCCTCAGGCTCATAGCCTTCGCAATTCCAGGTGAGGAGGCGCTCGATGGATCATTGTCAGCTCTCGAAAACGTTGCGTTTCGCGCTCTCCGTCGCGGTCGTCGCTCTGCTGTGCGGCGGCGCCATCGGATCCGCCAGGCGCCGCCAACAATCGCAGTCCAATTCCGCCTCCACCGCCACCCCTCCGCAACAGATCAGCCCCGAGACCCGAGCCACTCTCCAAGCCATCATTCAAACGGGCAATCTCTCCGACCTCCGCTGGCCCAATTTCAGCGATTACAGCAAGCTCCTGCAGAAATTCTACGATTCCTACGGCTACGCTCTGCCCTGGGTACGCGGCATGGAGCCCTCCCCGCAAGCGCAGCAGATCATCGCCCTCATCCAGCAGGCCGAGGAAAAGGGACTCAACCCGGATGACTATGATGCGCCCAGATGGAGCGCCCGCCTCGCTCTGCTCAAGCCATCAGCCGCGAATCCCACCGAAGCCGACGCGATGAAGTTTGACGTCGCGCTCACGGTCTGCCTGATGCGCTATATCTCCGATCTCCACATCGGCAAAGTGAATCCCAAGCATTTTGATTTCGACCTAAATGTCGAAACGAAAAAGTACGACCTGCCCGAATTTGTAAAGAGCAACGTCGTAGACGCATCCAACGTGGCCGTCGTCCTCGCCCAGGTGGAACCGCCTTACCCAGGCTACCAACGCACAATCCTGGCCTTGCACCGATATCTCGCCCTCGCCAAACAAGACGACGGCGCCCAACTCCCGCCCGTGAAAAAAACATTCGGCCCGGGCGAATCCTATCCCGGCCTGCCGCGGCTCACGATCTTGCTGCGCGAACTCGGTGATCTGCCCGCCGACGCAAACGTCCCGCCCGATTCGACCGTCTATCAAGGCCCGTTAGTGGACGCCGTCAAAAGCTTTCAAACCCGCCATGGCCGCACCGTCGACGGCCGCATCGGCGCACAAACCATCGCCGACCTCAACATCCCGATCAGCACGCGAGTCCGCCAAATGCAACTAACCCTCGAACGCTGGCGCTGGCTCCCGGTCGGCTACAACAGCGCACCCATCGTCGCCAATATCCCGGAGTTCCGCCTGCGCGCCTACGACGAGCACTTCCGTCTCGCCCTGATGATGAGCGTGGTGGTAGGAAAAGCCTACAACCACGACACCCCCGTCTTCAGCGACTCCATGCAGTACGTAATTTTCCGCCCCTACTGGAATGTCCCGTATTCGATCACCAAAACCGAGTTCCTTCCAAAAATCGCGCGCGACCCGAACTATCTCGCCAGCAAAGGTTTCGCTGTTGTAGACAGCAAGCAGCAGGTGGTCGCGTCAGGCGCCGTCTCTCCCGAAGTGCTCGCGCAACTACGCTCCGGCAAGCTTTTCATCCGCCAAAATCCCGGCCCCAAGAATTCCCTCGGCCTCGTGAAATTCATTTTTCCCAATAGCTACAACGTCTACATGCACGACAGCCCGGAACAGGAACTTTTCTCCCGCACCCGCCGCGATTTCAGCCACGGCTGCATTCGCCTGGAAAAGCCCGCCGATTTAGCAGTGTTTGTGTTGCGTGGGGTTCCCGGCTGGGACATGGCTCGAGTTCGCGCCTCAATGGCTCAAGGAGACAACCGCCAAGTGAATCTCCCCCGCCCAATTCCGGTGCTGATCCTATACGGCACGGTGATTGTGCCAGAGGATGGCCTCGTCCATTTCTACGACGATATCTACGGCCACGATAAGGAATTAGATCAGGTGCTGCAGAAGGGCTATCCGTATCCAGGCTAGAAAATTTGCTGCTGCTCAGAGGTTTTCAATCATCAGCTGTTGAATCGCCGGTTCTTCAATCCCCGTTAATCAAACTCGCAGGACAATCAAAGCACCACTGCCGCACGCGCCCCACGTCCACATGAATAAAATCCGAGTGCGGATAATACCCAACGCCCCCGCGCGCCAAAGCCAACGCCGCCTTGCGCAGTTTCAACGTGTTAACGCCGGGCATCCGAAGGTCAATCGCCTCCGCCTGAATGTGCAGGCTGTTTTTGGCAACGCCATTGGTGTGCGCGCGAAGCGCCGCATTCGTCGAAGTAGTCCGGTAGCCGCAAACGATATCGATCTCGCCACCCGGATGTCCCACCGACGCCGTTAGATCGGACAGAATGTCGTAAAGACGCGGATCAAAATGCCGCACCTCATTCGTGTTGTGGTCGCGCAGAAAATAATCCAGCTTTGCCAGCGCGCCCTGTACGTATTGATCTCCGTGGCGATAAACAATATCGATCTTCTCGTTGGTGTGGGTGTTGTAAAGCCGCAGAGAGTGCTCTGCCCCCGTCGCAGACGAAGCGTCTGGCTCCCCAGGGCGCGCTCCGCCCGCCGCAAGCAAGAAAAGCATCGCGCCCGCCACCCACAAGCCCAGATAGTTCCTTTTCAACGTAGGCATCCATTCCTCTCCACGTCAATTTTAACATGGACTCCCTCCCAGATTCGACTGCCTCTGCGCGAAACAAGCACCGCCAACACCGCCTCTCAAATCCCCAGCGCCTGCGCCAGCTCGCGCACAAATAATTCCGCATCCGTCACCAACCCCAGCGCCTGAAACGTCCCCCGATCCGCCAGTTTCGTCACCACCGCAGGATTGATGTCCACCGCTACCACTTTCACCGACGCCGGCAGTAGATTCCCCGTAGCAATCGAATGCAGCATCGTCGAAATCATCAGCGCCATCGACACGCCCTTCACCGCCTCCCGCATCCGGCGCTGCGCCTCCGCCATATCCATGATCACGTCGGGAAGCGGCCCATCGTCGCGCACCGACCCCGCCAGCACCAGCTCTACGTTGTTCTTGATGCACTCGTACATAATCCCTTCGCGCAAAATTCCATCTTCCACCGCTTTCCGCAGCGAGCCCGCCCTCCGGATCGCGTTGATCGCCTGCATGTGATGACGATGCCCGCCCTCCACCGGCTGCCCGTTGCGCAGCGCCATTCCCAATGACGTTCCCAGCAGCACGCTTTCCACGTCGTGCGTCGCAATCGCGTTTCCCCCAAATAGCACCTGAACGAATCCCGCGCGAATCATCGCCGCCAGCCGCGGTCCCGCGCCGCTATGAACGATCGCCGGACCCGCCACCACCAGAATTTTTCCGCCCCGCGCCCGCGTCTCCTGCATCTGCCGCGCAATTTCCTCGATCACCAGCAGCTTCGGCCGCTCAGACGAAACATCATTCGCCATGAACGAAAAAATCTCGCGCTCCCGTGGCCGTTCGAGCGGCATCACCCGGATGCCTTCATGTCCCACCACTATCGCGTCGCTCTTTCGCACGTCCGCCATCGGGGCCATTCGCGCGCTGGCCTTCGCTCGATCCACCAGGATCACAAGATCCATTTCCGTTCCTGCCACCGGCACCCATTTGCCGTTCAGCCGCACCTCGGTCGGCATATGCGTCGTCGAATAGAAGCCGTCCGGCAAAGCACCGTCGCAAGGTGCCTCTTCCGTGTGAACGTCATCTCGCGAAACTAACACCGCGCCGAACTGCTGCAGCGCCGTCAAAATGCTGTCGAGTTGCGTTTCACTCGCGGCCGTCACCTTCAAGCGCGCAAACGAAGTCTCATCCTTCTTCCGCCCCACGCGAATTTCTTCCAGATCAAACGACCCGCCCAAATCCATCACCGCATCGAAAACTTTCGGCAGCGTCCACGAGTCGATGATGTGACCCTCAAGCGTCACCTCTTCACTGATTTCCTTCATCTCCTGCTCTCTCCCCGGCCCACAAATCTCCGAACTTCATCCAAGCCCGCCACGGCACACCCTGTCATCCCGACCGAAGCCGCGCGCGTCTTTGCCTTCCACCGCAAAGCGGTGGCGCGCGGCGTAGTGGAGAGATCTCTCTTCGCCTTTGCACCGGCACCCCATCACTATTTACTAGAACACGTGCCCCAACTCAAAAAACCATTTCGCATGACCCGTGTCGCCCACGCTCCCCCCAATAAACAAAGGCCCAATCGCCGTTTCCGCCAGGAAACCAACCGCCGCATCGTTCGGAAACTTGCTGGCATTCGGAGCGTTGTACATCTTTCCGAACTCGTAAGCTCCAATCAGATACACATCTTTTCCCACGAACGGCGGCAGCGTCAGAACGTCGTGCAGATAGCCGGCGCGGAAATAGTAGTACTGATTGCCGAAGAGCTCGTTCGACCCGTAGGCGCTCAGGCGCGTCGGCCCTCCTAGGAAAAACTGCGGTACGCCGATGTTATTCGACCCAAAGGTCGTGCCACCTTGGCCTACAACGAAGAGCGATCCCGGCTTCGTGATGGGCACGAAGTATTCCGCTTGCGCTTCCATCACCGGAAATGCATCGCGAGCACCTGGGCTCGTGTCGTACCAGCGGAATGTCGCCTGCACGCTATAGCCGCGCCGTGGCGCGATGAAATCGTCGCGATGGTCGGTGAGAAAGCGAAGGCGCGTATCTCCAAAGCGGCCATTATTGCTTGGGAAAAGTTGCGTGCCAATCCGCAGATCGGGATTGAAATACCCCACTTCGTACCCTGCGCGGATTTCCGTAAAGCGGCTGAAGCCGTAGCCGACGTCGATTCCCGCATCGTCGCGGAACAAGCGGTAAATCGCTTGTGGCGTGCTCCGGTGAAACACCTTGAACGAAGTGTCCGTAGCCTCTCCGCGCGGCGCGAAAAACCATTTGCTGGTTGCCGTAAACGGGCGATAGAGCTCCGTCTCGATTCCGTACTCGTTTCCAAACTGCAGGCTTGTGCGCCATTCCGAGCGATAGCCCCACACATCCATGACGGTAAGACGCGCCAGCTGCGTGTAGGTCACATCGTCGCTTTCTGAGCCGTCAATCGCGAAGCCGAGCTGAAGAATGGGCGGAGCATAGTTGTATTCGTGAACCGTAACCACCAGGCCGCTCTCGCCCGTCGCGGGTCACAAAGCGGAAATCCGCTGACGCATACTTCCCGATTCCCGTAAGCCGGGTCAAAAGCTGATTCAGTTCGCCATTGTCGATGGGATGCCCCACCAGCCGATTCAGGAATCGCTCGATCTGCTGCGCGGCGCGGGGATTGGTCCCTTGAACCTCCACAAACTGAGGCGTGGGGACTTCCGTTCGAATCCGTGCATCCTTCGCCGCCACGTAAGCATTCCATTCGGCGTCGCCCACGGAAAATCGTGACAGCACCGCCTTTTTTTGCTCTGCCGCCTGCACGCCCTCTCGAATGATCGCGGGCGCCTTGTCGTATTGGAAGCCGTTGTATTTCTGCAGCGGAACCGTGACCACGATGTCCGCGTTCTTCAGCCCGCGAAGCTCGCTCTCGAGCACCACTACGTCCACAGAACGTCCCAGCACGCTGAAGAGCGACTGAATCTCTTTGGGATCGGCCGGCGCCACTTCCAAGTGAACTGCGATCACAATGTCCGCGCCCATTTTTTTAACGACCTCCGTAGGCAGGTTTCCGACGAGGCCTCCATCCACATAGATTTTGTCGCCATCGCGAACGGGAGAAAAAACTCCCGGAATCGACATCGTGGCGCGCAGCGCTTGTTGCAACGAGCCGCTCGAAAAGACCACTTCTTTGCCGGACACGAGATCTGTCGCCACGCAACGGAAGGGAACCGGAAGATGATCGAATGAGTCGAGGTTGGGATAGGAAACCGTCTCGCGGTCGATCAGCAGGGAAATTTCGGTTCCAGAATTTAGCCCTGAAGGTGTCGAGAGCCCATGCTTCAGTCCCAGCTTCAGAGAGTTCTGGATGTAGCGCAGATCTTCTTTGCGCCGGTACGACAAGTCTTCGTAGGGAATGTCACCGCCGATGATGATGTCCCACTTTTGCGCGGCAACGATTTCCTTGAGTTCCTCAGGACTCCTTCCCGTGGCATACAAGCCGCCCACCAATCCCCCCATGCTCGTCCCCGCCAGATAGTCGATGGGGATGTGATGATCCTCGAACCACTGCAACACTCCGATATGCGCCAGGCCCAGCGCCCCTCCGCCCTCCAGCGCAACGCCGATCTTCGGTCGCGACGTCCCAGGCTGAATCTGCGGCCCCGGCGCTGGATTCTGAGCTGCAGGCTGGCCGTGGCGGCAGGTGCCGTTTTCCCGTCTTGCGGCGCTTTCGCCTGCGCGGGCACCGCTGCGATGCCTAGTGTAATGACCGCCGCGATAACCCAGCAGAAAAAAAACCGGCGAGCAAAGCTTCGAAGACCAGCGACTTTTCATGGAGGGGTCTCCGGGATTTTGTTTCGTAGCTTTTTGATTACGGCAGGGAAAGTGTCACGCAGTTCAGAGGTTCGAGCAAGCCATTCGACAGCAAAGCCTTGTGGGTGGGTTAATCCTGCGGACGTCCGTTTTGTGATAGCCTTCCACAATTCACCAGCAAAACTTGCTCTTAAGCGACCCAAACATCTATCGGAAAGGAGAGCGTATGAAGCGAGTCGCTTTGTTAGTGGTTGCAGTTGTGGTGGCAGCGGGCTTTCTCATATCCATGTCCCCCGTGTCCGGCCATCCTGATGGACGGGCCGATAAACAGGTTATTGAACAGGCTTCCCCGATCTTCGGAGTCAAGATTCCCGCCGGATACCGCGACTGGAAAGTGATCGCCGTGGACAACCTGCTAGTCCCGGGCAAGTTCGACCAGTTGCGCGTTCAACTCGGCAACGATATAGCGATCAAAGCTTTCAGGGAAGGAACGCTCCCGTTCCCAGACGGCGCCATCATTGCCGCGATTCATTGGAATCGTGTTCCGTCGGAATTCAACGACAAAGTCCTGGCGGGGGAGTTCCCCGGCGCTCACATGATTCGGTACAAAGTTTTCTGCATAGTTGTCTCCAGTATTCAACAACGATTGGTTTGGCGCAACACCAAGGTCATTGCGCACCCTGTCATATTATAAGCTACAACGATATGAATCCTGGGTTCGCGACGGTCCGTCACGAGAGATTGTTCGTCCCGCACCCTTCGATTGAAATACCCGCTAACTCCTGATTTGTCGCGTGATCGGAAACTAGCTTTTGCAGGTGGGACTGGTCGGTCCGGATAGATGTTGCGAAATCCTGTGGCTGTTGAAAAACTCGCTCACTCGGAATTTGTAAAAATCAGATCGCGTCAGGAAGCTCTACAAACGATTTCCCCGAGTCTCCGAGACATTTTCTATCACCCGTTTTTCGAGATTTTTCAGAAAACCCGAGTTTTTCAACAGCCACAGGGATTATCACGCAATATAAAAGGCGCCCACTTTGCGGTAGGTTTTGATCGTTCGCATCACCACCTACCGAAAGGAGCGCCGTTATGAACCAAGCAAAGTATATTGGCATGGACGTTCATCAGGCAACGATCTCGGTTGCGGTCCTGGATTCCGCCGGCAAGCTGATCCTGGAGTCTGTCCTCGAAACGAAAGCGGCCACGATTCTGCAGTTCATCGGCGGGCTGCACGGCAGTTTGCTGGTGACTTTCGAAGAAGGAACTTCCGCCGCCTGGTTGTATGACCTGCTCAAGCCTCATGTTGCGAATGTCTTGGTCTGCGATCCCCGGAAGAATGCTCTATTAAAGGATGGCAGCAAGAGTGATCGGATCGATGCTCGGAAGCTGGCCGAGCTCTTGCGCGGCAACCTTCTCTCACCGATCTACCATGGAGAGAACGGGGTACGCACTTTGAAGGAACTGGCGCGCAGCTATCTAACGATCACGAAAGATCTGACGCGGGTGATGAGTCGGATCAAGGCCGTGTACCGAAGCTGGGCTATTCCTTGTGCTGGGCCAGCGGTGTATCGACCGCGTCATCGTGCGGAATGGTTGGCCAAGATCGTAGAACCGGGAGTTCGCCTGCGAGCCGAGCGGCTCTACCAGCAACTGGATGCGTTGGAGCCTTTGCGGCAGGGAGCGCGACGCGATCTGCTGGCAGAGAGCCGGAAACATCCGGCGGTGAAATTACTACGCCAGATTCCTTATCTGGGTCCGATTCGTTCCGCCCTGCTGGTGGCGCTGCTCGGGACACCGCATCGTTTTCGCACCAAGCGACAGTTGTGGGCCTACAGCGGATTCGGACTCGAGACTCACGACAGCGGCGAATACCGCTTTGTGAAAGGGCAACTGCGACGAAACCGAGAGCGAGTCACCGTGCTGGGCCTGAACCAGAACCATAATCACGATCTGAAAAACATCTTCAAGAGTGCCGCGATATCTGCCAGCACTCGACCAGGACCGTTCCAGGAATTCTACGCTGGGCTTCTGGCCAAAGGAAGGAGACCGGCGATGGCACGTCTTACCCTGGCACGGAAGATCGCAGCGATCACTTTGACGATTTGGAAGAAAGGAGTGTGCTTCGACGCCAACGAATTACATCGGCAAGCAGCTTGAGCGTCTCTGGTAGAGAGCCCGTTCCATCCTCCGGTGGTGGTCGGTTCGGTTCTTGAGACGCTCGGTTCGAGGGGAGTATCAGATAGGTGGTCCGACCCTGTGTGCTTCGGCACCGAGTCACCGTTCTCACGCTATGCCCCCTCGGAGAACCAGAAATAGCGATAGGCCACGAGCCTCGGATAGAACCATGGTTGCCACGGAATCGAATCGCTTGCCAAGTTTCAAGAATCGACGGACGTTGTCACCACTCGAAAATGAACCGAGGAAACGGAAGAGCCATCCAGAGAAGAACCTCTCGAGTGATCGAGAGCCATCAGCAAACAGTGGGCTGGATATCGAGACAAAAAAATTCTCGGCTACCGGCCGAGGGAGAACCTTTTTTGTTGACATCCCCTTTTATAGAACCACCTATCTCAGGTTGAGATTGTGGTGATAAACGGGTTTATCAGCAGCAATCGGAGGAAAACTCTCGGCAAGGGGCAGGCGGCTTATTGTCTCTGAGGACTTACCGAGAATGAATCGATAATAATTGTTCTCCTCTGACTCCACTTAGGGTCTCCCATCCCGTAGAGCTAGGGCTGCGACGTGAGTTCTGCTTCTGGTAGCCTCGTACAACTGGAATTGCTATCCTCCTAACGAGCCACCCATGGCGCAAACCGTACCCTTCGGAATTTCGGCCCCCAGCGCCGAACGCGCGCGCACAGCCACGCAAGCCACCACCATTCCGTGGTTCGTCTGGTCAGGCATCATCTCGGTTTCCTCGATCTGCTTCGGCTTGTACTGGGACATCTCCTGGCACATGACCATCGGCCGCGACACGTTCTGGACGCCCGCGCACCTTCTAATTCAATTCGGCGGCATCCTCGCCGCGATCACCTGCACGTATCTGATTTTCTCCACCACGTTCTCGCATGACCCTGCGGTGCAGTCCTCCTCGGTAAAAGTCTGGGGATTCCGCGGGCCGCTCGGAGCGTTTCTCACCGCCTGGGGCGGCGTGACGATGGTTACGTCCGCGCCCTTCGATAACTGGTGGCACAACTCATTCGGGCTGGACGTCGAAATCTTGAGCCCGCCGCATGTGGTGCTCGGATGGGGAATTCTCGGCGTGGGAATCGGCTATCTGGTGCTCGTCGTCTCCGCAAAGAATCGCGCCACCGGAGCCGTGCGCGCGAAACTCACTTGGCTGTTCCTGTATCTCGCGGGCTTGGGCGTGATGCTGCACATGATTTTGATCTCTGAATTCAGCGACGCGCGATTCATGCACAGCGCGGTTTTTTATCGCGTCCTGATGCTCGCCACGCCTCTCCTGGTCATGGGCTATGGAACTGCGTCGGAACACAAATGGGGCTCCACGATTGTCGCCTCGATTTATATGGCGGTGAACCTGGCGGGGTTGTGGATTTTGCCGCTATTTGCGGCGCAGCCGAAGCTCGGGCCGGTCTACACCAACGTACGCACATGGTGCCGATGGGATTTCCGGTACTGCTCATTTTTCCCGCGTTCGCGTTCGATGTCGTGCGCGCGCGGCTGGCAGGACGCAACAAGTGGCTGCTCGCCCTGGTTGCCGGCACCGCTTATCTTCTTACGCTGCTCGTGGTTCACTGGCCATTTGGCAACTTCATGATTTCGCCGCTGGCCCGCAACTGGTTCTTTGGCATGATTTATTTTCCGTATCAAGAGCCGGTTTCCATGCATCAGCTGAACTACCAATTCGAGAACTATGAGCCCACTCGCGCCGCTTTCTTTCTGGGACTTGGCCTCGCCTGGATTTTCGCTTTCTTCTCCACTCGCATCGGCATTGCCTTCGGCGGCTGGCTCCTGAAAGTCAGGCGCTAACCCAGGTGAAGACCGCTCACATTGCCTGGCTCGTCCTCGCGATTTTGATCGCCGGGCCGCTCGCCGCGCATATCGGAAGCCCCGATGTTTTCTTTCAAGGTGACGCCGGCCCCTACCATCTCGTTGTTTCCATCCGCACGCCGCAAATGATCCCCGGAATCGCCGAAATTCAGATTCGCAGTTCTACTCCCGGCGTGAAGCAGGTCAAAATTGTTCCGCTCTATATCGTCGGCGAAGGCTCGAAGTATCCGCCTCCGCCGGATGTGCTGCTTCCTTCCAAAGACGATCCGCAATTTTTCTCCGGCAAGCTTTGGCTCATGGCCTCCGGTTCCTGGCAAGTGCGCGTTGAAGCCGATGGCGACGCAGGCTCCGGCACGATTGCGGTTCCGGTTCCCGCTGCCGCGCGCAGCACGATGCCGATGCAGAAGAGCCTCGGAGCGCTGCTCGCCGGGCTGATGGTGCTGCTCGTCGCTGGAATCGTTTCGATTATCGGTGCGGCACGCCGCGAAGGGCAGCTTGAGGCAGGCCAGCAAGTGGGTCCCGCGCAGACGCGCGCCGCCCGATTCGTAATGGCCGGTGCTTTTTTGATTGTCGCAGCCGTGCTCGTGGGCGGCGCATTCTGGTGGAAAACGGCGGCGGCGAACCTTTCAAATCGCATGATTTACACAGCGCCAGACCTTTTCGTCTCGCTCGTTCCGGGCGATCAGATGCTCCTGCGCATCGGCGATTCCAGGTGGCACACCCGCCGCCCCGATACTGTCGCGACGCCGTTAATGCCCGACCACGGCCACCTCATGCACTTATTTCTAATTCGCACGCCGCAAATGGACCGCTTCTACCACCTGCATCCAGTACCGGATAAAGGCGGCGTGTTCTTCGAGGATCTTCCGCCGGTAGCGGCAGGGCACTATCAAGTGTTCGCAGACATCGTCCGCGTCTCAGGATTTCCCGATACGCTCTCAGCTCAGATTGACATCCCGGAAACAGCAGGGAAGCCGCTCTCAGGGGATGATTCGACCGCATCCGCGGCGCCCATCTCCGCAGACTTGCAGAACGCGAAGGATACGCATGCAAGTTTGAGTTCCACGCTGCCGGACGGCACGCGAATGGTTTGGGAGCGCGCCGCAGGTCCGCTTCCCGCCAATCAATTGCTCTGGTTCAAATTTCGACTCGAGGACGCAAACGGCAAACCGGTCGCAAGCCTCGAGCCTTACATGGGAATGGCAGGCCACGCAGAATTCGAGCGCTCAGATCTAAGCGTCTTCGCTCACGTCCACCCAGACGGCTCAGTTCCAATGGCAGCAGTCGAGTTGGCAGATGCAACGCTCGCCAAGAATTCTGCGATCCCAGCGCCAAATCCGTACGCAACGACGGAAATGAACATGCCCGGCATGGCCACGCGGCCAATCGGACCCGAGGTAAGCTTCCCCTACGGCTTCCCGAAGCCTGGCGTCTATCGCATTTTCGTCCAGGTGAAGTATAATGGTCGTGTAGAGACGGGCGTCTTCGACGCAGAAGTGAAGTAATGGCGCGAATAGGTGCCAGGCGCGAAGACGGCCCGCAAGTGGAACCGCCGACCTCAGGGACTGCCACTGGCCGAGTTTTAATACACGGTTCCGCGATTAAATCTCACCGCAAGTTACGCAAAATCAGTAACATACGAATTTCTAATCGGCGGTAAAAGGGCTCTTAAGCTTTCGCTTATTGCGCGCCCGCCGCTGTTCCATTCGGCTGTTGCTGCAACCAAGTCTGAAGGTTGTGTTCCTGATGCTCGCGAAGATCGATGCAGCCGTTGATTTCCTCGACGGTCAGCTTCAAAGTGCGATCGGTGGCCGGAACTTTGTGCGAGGCGAAGAATGCTTCCACTTCATCGCGCTTGCCGGCGTCGCAGAAAACGCCCGCTGCTTCCACAACGGTCGTATCCGAGTAATTGCTCAGCTTCGCGCTCACTTCCGTCCAGTTGTCGCGAATGAACTTCCACGCCACTTCGCGTCCCGCCGGATTCGATAGAATCGCCTCAAACACTTGCGGCGCATCCTGCGCGCGCATCATCGGCGAGACGGCGAACTTCATCGTGCGCGTGAGCAGCGCCGGATCGCTGAAGAGGCACAGCGCCTGCCCGTAAAGCAATCCTTCTTCCGGGGTCTTGATCTGGCTGAAGTGCGCAATGATCGCGTTGTAGAGGGCTTCGTCGCCGTTGCGGGCGGCAATGGGAATCGCGGCGATCAGCATCGTGCGGTCCGCCGGCTCGCCCTTTAGGGACTTGTCCATCAGCTCGCGCGCCAGAGCAATCGCTTTTGGGTCGCGTCCCACTTGTCCCATCACTGTGAGAAGAGCCGCGCGGCGAGCGCGGGTCTCGTCGGAATCTTGCTGGCCCGATTGCCAACCCATTTTTTCGGCGACGGGGCCGAACGTGGCGCGCACCCAGCTTTCAAATTGCGGCCGATCGGAATCGTTCACCAGGTACTGGCTCGCATATTGGAGGTAGTTCGTGAGTTGGTCCATGACGTCAGTAGAAGGGTCGTCTCTTAGCTCCGAGGCGAGCTTCATGAAGTCGCTAGCCTGCAAGGTGTTCATGTGCAGGCCTGCGAAGGTGTCGTCGAGAAGCATGTAGCGCTCGGGAGCGGAGAGCTTGCTCTCGGCAGATGACGCGATTTGATTAAAGTTTTCCGGAGTGTAGCCGGATCGATAGTAACCGCGGCCACCGGCGTTCCCAATCGCACCCTCAGCGCATCCCGGAAGAGCAATCTGCTGCTCTTTGGTTGCGAGCAGTTCGCATTTCTCATCTTTACCGGCCTTGAGGCAAACCGGAATGTCCCATTTTTCCCTTGAGCCTGCTTCGAGCAGAGCGCGATCGCGGAAATAGCGAGTTTGCGTGACGGTTATGCTTGCATTCTTCCCTGAGCAGGACGTTTTTAGTGAGACGAGCGGCACGCCGGGCTGTTTGACGAAGCCGGACATGATGCGATCGACGGGCTTGTGCGAAGTTTCCGCGATCGTGTTCCAGAAATCCTCCGCAGTGGCATTGCTGTAGGCATACTTCGAAAGGTAAGCGTTTACGCCTTTGCGAAACGTTTCCGGCCCGACGTAGCCTTCGACCATGCGCAGCACAGCGGCGGCCTTGTTGTAGGCGATATCGTCGAAGAGTTCCTGAATTTCCGCGGGGGTTTCGGCGTGAGCTTCGATGGCGCGCGTGGAGCTAAGCGAATCGGTGCCCATCGCGCCGGTGCTTGAGCGCACCGCGTCCGTCTCGAGATTCCATTCGGGCTTCCACGCTTCCATGGGCTTGAACGACATCCACGTAGCGAAGCCTTCGTTGAGCCACACGTCGTCCCACCATTTCATGGTGACCAGATCGCCAAACCACTGATGCGCGATTTCGTGAGCGATCAGTTCCTGGGCAACTGCTTTGCGGAGCGCGTAAGAGGATTGCTTCGGGTCGACAAAAATAAGGTCGCGGGCGATCACCAGACCGGTGTTTTCCATCGCGCCCGCAGCGAAATCCGAGACGCCGAGGATGTCGAGTTTGCCGTAGGGATATTTGATGCCGAAATACTGGTCGTAATATTTCAGGGTGACCACAGCAGCCTGAAGGGCGAAGTCCGCGTAGGGCTTCTTATCCGGAATTCCGCAGACGCGAACGGGGATTCCGTCGGCTGTATCTTCGGCGCATTGCCAGTCGCCGACTGCGAGAGCGACGAGATAGGAAGACATCTTCGGCGTTGTGGCGAATTTTACGGTGTGCTTGCCGTCGCCTGGGCCGGGCGTGTCCGAAACAATTTTCGTGTTCGATAGCGCGGTGTCGCCTTTGTCGATGATGGCGGTGAGATCAAAGGTCGCTTTGTAGATCGGCTCGTCGAAGGAAGGGTACATGCGGCGCGCGTCGGTATTTTCGAGCTGCGAGACGGCGTACTTGCGATTGCCAGCCTTGCTCAAATAAAGGCCGCGAAGCTGGCCGTTGAGTATGCCCGTGTAGCGGATGTGCAGTGAGGCTGGACCGGCAGCGAGCGGCTGCTCGAACGCGAGCGTGGCCATTTGCTTATCTTCGTCGGGAGTGACTTTTGCGGTCTGCGTTTTGCCGCCGGCGCTGATGGTTGTTTCCGCGAAAGTAATTTCGGCGGCGTTCAAGACAATGGTCGAGGTTGGCTTGAGGACGTGGATTGCGATCGTTTCGTCGCCGGTAAAGTTTTCTTTGTCGAGGTTTACGTCGATGGTCAGCTGATAGTTTTCGGGCGTGGCAAGCTCAGGAAGCCTTTGGGCGCGGGCAACCGGCACAAGCATCAGAATGAATGCAACAAACGGTAAAGTCTTCCGCATCGTTTCTCCTGTGGCCTACCGGCCACCTCGATCTCCTGTTGGCTTAACCGGGCAGATCTTCCGTCAGCTTAGTCTGGATTTCGGACAGCGCGCCGATGTCCAGCGCATCCGCGCTCCTTACAACTATACGACAAGCACACGGGGTTTGTTTCGCCGGCTGGCAATGAGATTTGGACGATTCTTGTTGTGGAAAGTTAGCTGTGAAATTCGGGCGACGCGTGGCGCGTAGTAACATGGAAGGTTGAAGTAGAGACTAGAATTGAGGGCGAATGGCGATTGCAGGTAACGGGGCCGCGATTCGGACTGAACACGTTTCGCGGCACTATCAGATGGGTTCCGCATTAATCCGGGCTGTGGATGATGTGAGTCTCGAAGTCGGCGCCGGCGAATTTCTCGCCCTGTTGGGCACATCCGGTTCAGGAAAATCCACATTGCTAAATTTGATGGCTGGTCTTGACCGGCCATCAGCGGGGTCGATTGTGGCGCATGGAAGAAATTTGTCGGAGCTGAACTCGGTTGAGCTCGCGCACTATCGTAGCCGCACCGTCGGGATGGTTTTTCAGTCGTTCAATCTGCTTCCAAAAATGACGCTGGAAGAAAATGTGGAGCTACCGCTGCGCTTGGCGGAAGTGGATCGCAGCGAACGCGCCGCGCGCGTGCGCGAAGCACTCGAGCGAGTGGGACTTGCGAAGCGCGCCACTCATCGTCCCAGCGAATTGTCGGGTGGAGAGCAGCAGCGCACGGCCATCGCTCGCGCTCTGGTGAACCGGCCTACGATACTTTTTGCCGATGAGCCGACAGGGAATCTCGACAGCGCGACCGGCGAATCGGTGATGCAGCTGTTGAAGGAAATTCAATTGTCCATGGGGATGGCAATCGTCATGGTGACGCATGAACGGCCGCTGGCGAGCCGCTTCGCGGATCGAATCGCGGCTCTGGCCGACGGCAAGCTGGTGAGCGATGGAGTGGCGGCATGAAGGCGCGCGACCTGGGAGAACTGGCGCTGCGGAATTTGCGTGAGGCGCTGCTGCGAAATTCGCTGACGACGCTGGGAATCGCGGTGGGCGTGGCATCTCTCGTGGCCATGCTTTCGCTCGGGGTCGGTTTGCAGGAACTGGCCACGAAGCGGCTTTCGAATTCGGGACTGTTTGACACAATCATCGTGATGTCGAAATCGGGTCTGCGCGGATTTGGCAGGCCATCGGAGCCACCGAGGAGAGTGGCAGCCGGATCGGACCAGAGGCAGCGAGCAAGATCATGCGCCGCGGATATCTCCGCCGCTGGATGACGCCGCGCGCGAAGCACTTCAGAAGCTGCCCAATGTGGTTGAGGTGTATCCGCAGATTCGCTTTCCGACCGAGGTACGTTTCGCCGGGAAGCCATATGCCACGATGGTTGCGGGGATCCCGGACTCAGCGCGAGGGGAAATGGCGCGTTCGACGGCATCAACGGAAATTTCTTTTCGGGTGGGAATGCTGACGAAGCGATTTTGCAATCTGAATTTGCGAAGGATCTCTCGGACGAACCTTCGAGCCTGATCGGGAAGGATTTAGTGCTGCGTTATGCAGAACGGCAGGCGCTGGGGACGCAGGCTGCAGGAGCTGGGAGTTCGTCAGGGATAGACAATAGCGACACCGGAAGCGGTGGGTTTTCCGTGGTGCCGCGGGAGAAGAACCTTCGGATCGTTGGGATCGTTGACACCGAGCCTGCGGCGGGGTTTGGCGGCATCGGCAGCGGCCGCGTGTTGATTCCGCTGGCGGTGGCGGAAACGTTGCGGGCAGCGCAGTTGAATGATTTGCGCGACGTGGTGAGGGGAGCGAACGGGAAAACCACTTACGCGAGCTTAACGGTGCGAGCCAAGAGCCCGTCGCAAGTGGAGAAAATCGAATCGGCGATCAAGGATATGGGGTTCTCGACGTTTTCGCTGCTGGATGCCACGCGCAATCTTCGGATTTTCTTTACGATTTTCGATTCATTGCTCGGAATTTTCGGAAGCCTGGCGCTGGCGGTTTCGACTCTGGGAATTGTCAACACGCTGGTGATGGCGATTTTGGAGCGCAGGCGGGAGATTGGCGTGCTGAAGGCGCTGGGGGCGGCTGACCGGGACGTGAAGCAGCTGTTTTTCGCGGAAGCGGGAGTGATGGGATTGATGGGCGGGATTTTCGGGGTGGGGATGGGCTGGCTGATTGGACGCGCGGTGACGATTGGAACAAATGTTTACTTGCGCCGGCAGGATTTGCCGCCCGCGCATGTGTTTTCGGTGCCGCTGTGGCTGATTTTTGGGGGGATTGTATTTTCGGTGGCGGTGAGTCTGGTGGCGGGGCTCTATCCGGCGTCGCGGGCGGCGCGGCTGAATCCGGTGGAGGCCCTGCGGTATGAGTAGGGCGAAGCTTGCGCTTGCTGCGCTAGCTTTTGTGATTTGCGCACTTGCCGGCCGACCTGCGCAGGCTGCCGCTGCCGGGCGCGCGGAATGCCAGAGCGTCAAGAGCAAGATTCTCGCGCGTTCCGTCGCTTACTGCGCTTTGCTGCCGCCCAGTTACGATGTGGAAAAGACGCGGCGCTATCCGGTGCTTTATTTTCTTCACGGGCTTGGCGACAACGAGCAGATGTTTCTGCATTCGGGCGGCTGGAATCTCGTTGAAGATTTGTGGGAACAGCACCAGTTGGGTGAGTTCGTGATCGTGACGCCCGCGGCGGGCGCCAGCTTTTACATCAATTCGCACGATGGAAAGCAAAGATACGAGGATTTTTTTCTGCGGGAGTTCATGCCTGCCATCGAGGCCCGTTACCGGATAACGGCCGGGCGCGCGACGCGAGGCATTGCGGGCTTTTCTATGGGCGGGTACGGCGCGCTGCGGCTTGCGTTCTTGCACCCTGACTTGTTTGGTTCCGTGAGCGCGCACAGCGCGGCTCTGATGGAGAAATTGCCGAACATCAGCGTGGCGGAAGCGGCGCAAAATCCTCGAATGAGGCTTCTGGGCGATGTGTTTGGCTCGCCGCCGGATCGGGCTTTCTGGGATCGCAACAACCCGCTCACTCTGGCGCGGACGGCTCACATCGCGGGATTGAAGATTTATTTTGATTGCGGATCGGAAGATGGGTACGGGTTCAACGCCGGCGCCGATACTCTCGACAAGATTCTCTCGTCGCGGCATATCGCGCATGAGTTTCACATCTATCCGGGTGGACACGACTGGTCGTATTTTGCCGAGCACCTGCCGGCTTCTCTGGAATTTGAGGCGCGGGCCTTTGGCCTGAAGTATGTAGGCCAGCTGGCCCGCGCTGCAGTTTGATCTTGCGCGCGCAAGAGTCGCCATCAGGATTTCTTTCGCGAATACTCCAGGCGAAAAACGGGTGACCATGTAGCGCCCTTATCGCTGGACTTATCCCAGGTTTGTTCCACCTTGTCCGCGCTCAGGCGAACCACGCGGATTCGATTGAGCACCTCTTCTCCATTGGGGCCGCGGTTTGGACCGAGAAACTCAGCGGTGCCCGCGGAGATTTTTCCGTTGACGAAGGCATGCGCGCGGCCTTCGTTATCCACGAACAATCCGCGCCAGCCCTGGTCGCCGTAGCTGTAGGCGAAAATATTCTCGCCTCGATGACCTTTTCCGCCGTCCCAGTTTTCGGTGATCACGCAGCTATCGAGCGAGAGCGACACCGTGCTCGTCGCACTCGTTGAGCTACCGGCAGACGAGATCGTCCAGTCGCCCAGCCAGAAATCCAGTTGCCGGCTTTCGGAACTTGTCGCACACGTCCCAGGGCCATTCGCAGCGGATGCGCTGGGCGCGACGACAACGCACAGAACTAGTGCAAAAATCGAAAGGATCTTTTTCAAAACCTGCGAACTTTGAACAGCAATCTGCTTTGCCATACGTGTTACCTCCTCGAGTGATTTTTATGTCCGTAACTTCGGTTGACGCGCTAGGACGCCGCCGGCCGTCGCGCATGAAACCGAAACGCTTCGGAATTTTTTTCGATTTCCATCACTTGAAATCCTGCTGCTTGCAGGCGATCACCAAGAGTGCCGGGAGCCACCGGCACGAGGGTGTCGCGTATATGAATCAGCCGCATGAATAGGCTCTGCAGGCTGTCGGCACCGACAAAAGCGCCGCCTGGTTGCAAGACGCGCCAAACTTCGCGGAAAAGTTGGTCCTGAAGGGCGGGAGTGTGCACATGGTGCAGCATCGTGAAGCAAACGGTGCTGGAGAATTGTGCGTTCGCGAACGGCATCTTAGTGGCATCACCCTTGACGACCTCAACATTGCTGCCGTTCAGGCGAGAGGCGAGCGATTCGGCTAAACGGCGATCAATTTCGATCGTCGTCAGGTGCGGCACTTTCTTGCGCAGGAGGTCGGTGGTCAGGCCCGGCCCCGGCCCCAGCTCCAGCACGTTCGCGCCTAAGTCCACGTGTGCGAGAGCCCAGGGCAGGCGGCGCTCGACGGTTCGTCGCCATCGTTCGGAGCGGCACAAGCGGTTGTGAATCCAGTTCACTCGTTGATCCTCGAATTCCTGACGATCTTCGCGGCTTGCAAAGGCAGTTTATGGATTGCGCGGTTTGCATACTTTCGATATTGTGACAATGAATGTCGCAAAAGCGCCAAGTCAGCAAAGCAGTATTCGACCGGATCGGGCATAGGCGCGCCGAGATTACGACGCTTACGCACGATTACGCTGCGGGTCACGTGATTGCGCTGCATTTCCACGAAGCCGACCAACTGGTGTATGCGTCGCGCGGGGTGATGACGGTGCGAACGAAGGACGGCATCTGGGTGGTTCCCACCGATCGAGCGGTGTGGATTCCGGCGCGGATTCCGCACACGATCACGATGTCGGGAATCGTGGCGATGCGGACTCTTTATTTGAGGAAGCGGCTGGCGAAGGGGCTGCCTCGGAATTGCTGCGTGGTGAATGTTTCGGCGCTTCTGCGGGAACTTATTCTGCGGGCGTGCGCATTTCGCGAGCTGAGGAGGAAGGTTCTACGGCAGCGACACTTGGTTGAAATAATTTTGGATCAGCTCGACGCGATACAGACGGTACCGCTGCAGCTTCCGAACGTTTCCGACGCGAGAGCGGGCCGGATTATGCAGGCGCTTCATAACGATCCGAGCGATTCGCGGCCGCTTTCCGAACTTTGCCGGGTGGGTGGCGCGAGCAAGAGGACCGTTGAGCGCCTGTTCCAGCAGGATGCGGGGATGACGTTTGGAAAATGGCGGCAACAGTTGCGATTGATGCGGGCGATGCAGCTTTTAGCGGAAGGGGCGAAGGTGACGCATGCGGCTCTGGAAGCCGGGTACAGCACGCCGAGCGCGTTTATTTCCATGTTTCGAAAAACGTTGGGAACGACGCCCGCTTCTTACTTTAGGGCAACGAAGGATCGCGTCGAACACGATACGGAAAATGATTAATCGAAATTATTCGAGTGGCGGTGCGATCGGTGTGGCTACTTGCTTGTCGTTGTGCTTGTCGTCGTCGTCCTTGTCGTCGTTGTCATCGTCGCCGTGGATTTTGTGTTATCGAGGACGAGAACGAGGATGCGGCCATCGGAGCGAAAGGTGCCGCCGGTGGCTGTGCGAGCTTCGGTGAGCGGATCGGGCGGGGCGATGTGCTCGCGGGCGACGATGAGGCCGGTGCCGGAGAGCGTGTCGTTCACATATTCGCGCTCTTTATCTATTTCGGGATCGATTTTGTGGGTGACTCCGTTGTTGCGTTCGTCGCGCTCGAAGCCGATATCGTGGGTGGCGGCGATGCACCAGACCGGGCGGCCGCCGATCATGTGGGACGATTGCCAAGCGCGCAGGTGATTGCGTGACATGGCTACGCGAACGGGTTCGGCGTGCGCGAAACCGTAGTCCTGAGGGCGATTGAAGAGGTAAAGCGTGCTCATCGGCATGGTGAGGTAATCCTTTTTCTGAATCGTGTCGATGAGGCCGGCAATCACGGTGGATTGCACGTCGCTATCGACCCTTACCCAGCCCGCCGTCGAGAAAACACGAAGGACCTGCTCTTTTGTACCGACGATGAGGATATTCACCATGTCGCCCGGATTTCCTTGTTTGTCGGAGATGCGGCGCGGAATGGAAGCGAGGAGATCGGGCGTGACGCCTGCGACTTTCGTTTCCGCTGGGCCGCCGACAGCCATAGCTGCGGAGGTGCTTGAGCCGGGATCGAGGACTTCGATCGTTACGTGAAAATTTCCTTTGGCGGCGCCGGCGTCTTTGTAGCTTTGATTGATGCCGATGAAGAGGCGGCCGGCTACAGGGACGGTGAAATCTTTGGTGAGGCCGAGTGAGAAGGGCTGAGCGGCATCGCCTGAGCCGACACGGGCGATCAGTTCGCCGTGGTTGCCGTCGGGGACGGCGTAGTCGTGGATTATGTCGGCCCAGCCGCGCTGAAGGCCATCGGGGCCGAAGGTGCGCTCGTCGGGATTTTTGCCGGCGGGCGGGTAGGTGAGCTTGCCGCTGCCGGTGGCGCGGAGATTTTCGCCGCCGCGGACGTCGATGCCGGTGTCGAGCCATTGTTTTGTTGCGTTGATATCGAGGCGGTAGATTTTGTGGCCGGCGGCGTTTGTTTGCGTGGATTGCGCTGCCAGAGTCGAATGCGATGGCGAGGATGGGGCGGTGTGTGACTGAGCGAATGCGATCGGACCGAATGTTGACGCGAAAAGGTAAGCAGCCGGTGCGAACAGGCGGATTTGTTTCGCGAATTTCATCGGCAATTAGGATATCGCCGGGTGCGGGAATTTTGCAACGGAGTTACGCGGCGGGATTAGAGCGAGCGGTTCAAGCGGGGTGTGACGGCAAAGGCGATGCGGACGGCGGCGAGGCCGACGGTGGTTCCTTTTTGAATCCGGACTGAATGCGGCGGACGAGCACGTAGAGCACGGGGATGAAGATCAAATTCAGGAATGTTGCAGCGATCATGCCGCCGAATACTGTGGTGCCTACTGAACGGCGGCTGATGCGCCCGGCGCCTTGTGCGAGTACGAGGGGGAGCACGCCGAGGATGAAGGCGAGAGATGTCATCAGTATCGGGCGCAGGCGGATCAGCGCGGATTCTACGGCGGCGTCGAGGATGCTGAAACCTTTTTCGCGAAGTTGTTCGGCGAACTCGACGATGAGGATCGCGTTTTTGCTGGAGAGGCCGATCAACATGACGAGGCCGATCTGGCAGTAGACGTCGTTTTCCTGGCCGCGCAGAGCCTGTGCGCCGACGGCGCCGAGCAACGCCATCGGAACTGCGAGCAACACGATGAAGGGAAGCGTGAAACTTTCGTATTGCGCGGCGAGCGTGAGGTAGACGACCAGAAGTCCCAGGCCGAATAGCATCGTCGCCTGGCTGCCGGATTGAATCTGTTCCAGCGACAGGCCGGTCCATTCGTAGGAAAAGCCGGGAGGAAGGACCTTATTGGCGAGCTTGTCCATTGTGGCGATTGCGTCGCCTGAACTTTTTCCTGGAGCGGCCGAGCCGTCAATTTCCGCATAGCGGAAAAGATTGTAGTGGCTGATGACTTGCGGCGAGGCTTGCGACTCGAGTTTCACGAGATTTTCGAGCGGAACCATCATGCCCTTGTCGGAGCGGACGTAATATTCCTTGATGTCGCGCGGTTCGGCGCGGAATTGTTTGTCGGCCTGGACGTAGACGCGATAGGCGCGATTGTTGAAATCGAAATCGTTCACGTAGACCGAGCCCATGTATACCTGCAGGGCGTCGGTAATTTGATTCAGCGAGACGCCGAGCGCTTTGGCGCGTTCGCGGTCGAAATTCAGGACGAATTGCGGATCGTTGGCGCTGAAACTTGTGAACAATCCCGTGAGATCAGGATTCTTATTTCCTTCTTCGATCACCTTTTGAGTGACATTCGAAAGCTGCTGCATGGAAGTGCCAGTTTGATCTTCGAGAACGAACTGGAAGCCGCCGAATTGTCCGAGACCCTGGACGGCGGGCGGTGCGAAGGGAACCACCTGCGCCCCAGAAATTGTGGACAGTGGACCGCGCAGCCGTTCCAGAACGGAGTTGCCTGAGTGCTCCTCGCCCTTGCGCTGGTCGAAGTCTTTAAGGCCAGCAAAGATCAGAGCGCGATTCGAGGCGCTGCCGCCGAAACTGAATCCGGCGACAGAAAACGCGCTGTCCATCTCCGGCACCTTGGCGAGAATGGCTTCCACTTGCGAGCAGATGGTCGTGGTGTATTCGAGCGATGCACCCTGCGGCGACTGTACGGCAATAATGAGGTAGCCGCCGTCTTCGGCTGGGATGAAACCCTTTGGGACGTGTTGATAGACCCAGTAGGTGAGCCCGAGTCCGCAGAAAAATAAGAGAACCGCGGCATATTCGAAACGCAGCACGAAGCGCAGGAAATTCTGGTAGGCACGGCCGAAAGCCGTCATGCCTCGATTGAAGGCGCTGAAAATGCGGCTTTTCACGACGTGTCCATGGCCCAGAAAGATTGCCGAAAGTGCGGGCGTGAGGGTGAGCGCGTTGAATGCGGAAATGGAAACGGAGAAGGCGATGGTGAGCGCGAACTGGCGGAAAAGGATTCCGGTGGTGCCTGGGAAGAATGCAACCGGAACGAAGACCGCTACGAGCACGAGCGAGGTAGCGACGACCGCGCCGGCGACTTCTTTCATGGCGATGGAAGCGGCGTTGTGGGGCTCGGAAATTCCTTCGGTGATGTGGCGCTGCACGTTTTCGATGACGACGATCGCATCGTCCACAACGAGACCGGTGGCAAGCGTCAGCCCGAAGAGCGTGAGAGTGTTGATTGAGAAGCCCAGAATCTTTACGAAAGCAAAAGTTCCAATGAGAGAGACGGGAATCGTGATCGCGGGGATAAAAGTGCTGCGCCAGTCCTGCAGGAAGATGAAAATCACAAGCACGACGAGGATAATGGCCTCGATCAGCGTGTACAGAACGTCTTTAATTGACTCGCCGACGACGCTTGTGGTGTCGAATGCGACGGCGTACTTGATACCGGGAGGGAAGCGCTTTGAGAGGCGCTCGAGCTCGGCCTTCGCCGCTTTGTCGACCGCGAGAGCATTGGCGCTGGGCAATTGAGTGACGCCGAAGCCCACGGCGTCGTGACCGTCGAAGCGAAGAACGCTGCTGTAATCTTCGGCGCCCAACTCGGCGCGTCCCACGTCGCGCACGCGAACCAGATTTCCGTCCGTGGCGGTCTTCAAAATGATATTTTCGAACTCAGACGGCTCGACCAGCCGACCGATCGCGCGCACGCTGATCTGATAACTCTGATCCGGCCGCGAAGGAGGCTGGCCGACTTGGCCAGAAGCTACCTGGACGTTCTGTTCGGTGAGCGCGCTGAGAATATCCGTGGCGGTGAGGCCGCGCGCCGCCATACGGAGCGGGTCGAGCCAGAGGCGCATGGAGTATTTTCGCTCGCCGAAGTTCTGTACGTCGGCGACGCCGGGAACGCGCTTCAGCGCGTCGCGGACGTAGAGGTCAATATAGTTGCTTAGGAAAAGGCTGCTGTACTCACCGTGCTCGGAATAGACGCCCGCGCCGAACACGAAATTGCTCGACGACTTTGTGATGCTGATGCCGGTGGTTTTCACTTCGTTGGGAAGCCGGCCCAACGCCTGGTTCACCCGATTCTGAACGTCTACGGCGGCGAGATCGATGTTGCGCGTAATGTCAAAAGTGACGTTGATGTTGCTCGAGCCGTCGTTTCCACTCGAGGAGGTCATGTACTTCATGCCTTCGACGCCGTTGATCTGTTGCTCGAGCGGTGTGGTGACGGAAGTCTCGACGGTCTGCGCGTTCGCGCCGTTGTAAAAGGAGCCTACGTTGACCTGCGGCGGCGCGAGATCAGGAAATTGGGCGACTGGAAGAGTGGGGATCGTGACTGCTCCCGCCAGAATAATCAGGAGCGCGCAAACAGTGGCAAAGATGGGCCGCCGGATGAAGAAATCGACAAACATTTTCTACGAGAGCCTTTTTGCCGCACGAACACGAAGCGGACGGAAAGAAATCAAGATGAAGACTTTCCTGCCGGAGCGGGTGCTTGCTCGGTGACCGGAGCGCCGTCCACGAGATTCTGGGCGCCCTCGATCACCACGCGATCGCCTGATTTCAGGCCGTCCAGCACGGCGTAATCGTTCCCGACCATCTCGCCCAGAGTAAGGACTTTCTGATGCGCCACCTGCGATTTTCCTGAGCCGTCGACCACAAAGGCGAAGGATTGTCCGTTGATGCGCTGTACGGCCAGAACCGGAATCACGGGCCCGTCATGCGTGCTCCAGATGATACGGGTTCGCGCGAATTGAGAGGTGCGAAGCGTGTCGGCAGAGTTTTTGACGGTCGCTTTCACTAGCACGGACTGCGTGTTGGTGTCGACTTGAGATGAAATGAAATCAATCTGGGTGTCGGCGACAACCTTGCTCTGGCTATCGAGCAGCTGCACTTTCTGCCCCATCTTTAAATCCTTGGAACGCTCGACTGGTACGTTGATGTAAATCTCGAGCGGTCCGGGCTGGTCGACGGTAGTGAGGGTGGTTGTGTTGGTCACGCGATCGCCCACGCGCACGGGGATGTCGCCGACAAATCCGTCGGTGGGAGCATTGACGCGATAATAGTGCAGCTCCGCTTGCTGCTGCTGCACTTGCGCGTCCAGCGATTTGAGCTGGTGCTGGGCTGTCTCAAGATTGGTGCGCGCCTGATCGTACTCCTGCTTGCTGATTACCCCGGCGTCGAAGAGCTTCTGCGAGCGTTCCCATTGAATCTCGGCGAAATGGACGCTCGCTTCCTGCGCAGCGCGCGCCGCCTCCTGGCTCCCCAGGGTGGCCTGTTGCTTGATGGGGTCAATCTGCATGAGCGCGGTTCCGGCTTTCACGCGGTCGCCCGATCTTACGAAAATATTTGTGATCTGACCTTCGACCTGGGGATTTAGGACAACCGAATGCCGGGACTTGAGGGTTCCCAGGTATTCCGACGATTCGGAGATGGGCACGGGCTCAATGATCGCCGTTCTTACGGCAACGGCGGGAGGCTCTTCGTTACCAGCGGCCTGTTTCTGGCCGCAACCTGCGAGGACCGCCGAAAAGCATACGAAAACGAGCAACCCGCAAAGCAGGGTTCCGGCGGCAGATATCTGCGGCAGCAGCGCGTTTAATTTGAGGCGAGAGCACACGTACATTAGTGTCGTTAGCTCCGGACTTGGATATTCGTATTGTACGGGATGCGCACGATTGCTCCAAGCGTGGGGGTTCCTGGAGCATTCCACGGACCGCCGCGCCAGCGTGCTTCGCTGGTATTTGACGTTGAACTTGGCAGGAGGAAAGCGTCCGTTGACAGCTACTTACGATTGCGGAAGGTTACGCCTGCGGCGGGCAAAAGCGCCACAAGCAAGGAGCAGGATTGCCGAAAAGCCAGAAATCGCCGCGCCGGTTGTGCGGTCCCATGTGCGGCGAAAGTTCACCTCGATCCGGTGCTGCCCGGCCGGCACGGGTACAAGCATTCGAGCAATTTTGGGCTGTGACCCTGGGTTGACCGCCGCGCCGTCGATTCGCACCTCCCACGCCGGATAGTTCAAAAGCCGGAGTGCAAGCGTCACGGGCTCGGCTGTCGCGACGCGGAGGCTTTTGTGCTCGGACTGCCATTTATCGATCGAGATTTGGACGGGCGACAAAGGGGTATTCCGTAATGAAGCGGCAGTGAACGGCTGGACCAGCGGGGTTGGCGGCATTTTTTCAAAGACTTTGGGCGATTCAGGATCAACGATCGCTCCGGGCAGATCATAGATATCGCAGGCGAGTGGCGCGTATTCCTCGACCCCCTCGTAACCGTGGCTGGTGCGAAGTGCGGCCGCGAGAAGCGGGATATCTACGCTATCCCACCAGGCGTCGCGGATAATTGCCGTGGCGGCAACGGCGATGGCCAACGCCAGGGCCGCGCTCCCGATCCATCGCCATCGGGATTGGCCGATCGCCGATGCCAGAAAGAAGGCATATGGAATGCCCAGTGGGATAAGCCAGCGCCACGGGAACTGGAGAAATTGCAATTTCGGAAGATGACGCCAGAACCACAGGCTGGCGGGAAACATCATGAAGGTAGAAGCGACAGCCAGCATAGCCAGCATCCACCAAAGCGTCTGATACTCCCGGCGCTTACGCGCACTAAATGTTCCGGCCACGCCGGTGAGCAACATCACGCCAAGAGCGACGGTGGAAACCTTCCAATTGAAAAGCGCAAACTCCGGGTCTATCGCGCGCGTGTACAGGAAATTTCGATCCAGGTGATAGTTTCCCGCTGTCACCTGCGAGATTTGTACCCAGCGCTGTTCGAAAGCTGCGGGAAGAATGTAAAACGCCGCAAGTCCCAACCCGAGGAGCGTTGCAGCAGCGCCCGGGATGAGGGGTCGAAAATTTCTCCGCTCAAGGGAGGCTACGATGAGCAGCAGAACCAGAGAGTAAGTTGCGATGACAGCGGCTGGCGCGTTCGAAAGCCATATGGCGGCAAAAACGAACGCAAGGAGCGGCACGGCTGCCCAATTCTGGCGCGAATCGTTTCGCGGAGAGCCATTCTGCCGTGAGCTGCTACCAACCACCCTCAGCGCGCCGAAGACCAGCAAGGGAAAAAGCGCACTGGCGAGAAGCTCGGCATAGTCGCTGCGGTAATACACCACCACGAGCTGATAGGGATTCAAAACGTAAATGAGGGCTGCGGCGATCGCCTGCGAATCGGGAAGCGACTCACGCGCGAGGCGCCACATCGCGAAGCCGGACAACAGAAGGACGAGCCAGGTATACATTCCCGGGACCATTTTCCATGGCAGCACCGAGCCTAGCGCCGCGCCAAGCGTCCATGAAGCGGGCGGGTAGAAAATGAAACGAGGCTCGCCGAATCCCCAATTGGCCCATTGAGCCCAGCGCGGGAAGAAGACACCCTCGCGCCATTGCCCGGCAACGTCTAACCAGGATGCAAGATGAAAAGAAAAATCGTGACCGGAAGCATTGCCAAGGAAAAACATAGGCGCGACCACCGCCGTGGCTGCCATCGCGATCAGGAGTAAAGCGATCTGGCTGGAGCGCCGCGGAGAAGCGGACTTTGAAACAGTCGCGAATTTTTGGAGCCTCGCGCCGCTGCATCCGGAACCAGAAGACATTCGGTGCAGACTCTCCCATCCTGAGGATTTGAGGCGACGAGAATACAAGGTAGGCGGCTTTCGAGCAAAGCATTGGCAGATTGTTGGTCCGCAGGTGTGAGCAGCTTGCCAAGCCGACCGCGCACCGGATACAGTTCTGACACGCCTTCACGGCAATCGAAAATGACAACCGAACAGCAGCGGCTGCAGGCCAGCGCCGATAGGGAAGTTCACTGGAAACGCTGGGGACCATACCTTTCCGAGCGGCAGTGGGGAACTGTGCGCGAGGATTACAGCGCGAACGGCGACGCCTGGGACTATTTGCCGCACGATCACGCGCGTTCTCGGGCTTACCGCTGGGGAGAAGACGGCATCGCCGGATTTTGCGACCGTCATCAGCACATTTGCTTCGCGCTGGTTTTATGGAACGAGAAAGACCGCATCTTGAAGGAGCGGCTGTTCGGCCTGACAAATTTCGAAGGCAATCATGGCGAAGACGTGAAGGAGTATTACTACTATCTCGACGCTATCCCCACGAATTGCTATCTGAAATATCTATATAAGTATCCGCAAGCGGCGTTTCCATACGATCAGCTGCGCATTGAAAACAAGAAGCGGACGCGTCACGATCCCGAGTATGAGCTGATCGATACGGGCGTTTTCAACGAGAACCGCTACTTCGACGTGTTTGTCGAGTACGCGAAAGCCACTTTTGAAGATATCTTGGTTCGAATTACCGCGTGGAATCGCGGCCCTGACCCGGCGCGCCTGCATCTGCTTCCCACGCTGTGGTTTCGCAATCGATGGGACTGGGGCGATCCCTATGACATGCCGGAAGTGCAGCGTATCGCCGGACCCGCAGGCGCTGAGGTAGTTGCGCTCGACGAATTTCATTACGGAAAGCGCTGGCTGCTTATTGAAGGCGCGCCAGAGATGCTTTTTACCAATAACGAAACGAACATGGAGCGGCTGTATCAGGCGCAGAATCGGACTCCATTCGTTAAGGACGCATTTCATCGTTATTTGATCGAGGGCGAGCGCGGCGCGGTGAATCCGGAAATGAAGGGGACAAAGGCTGCAGGTCACTTTGCATCGGAAATTCCGCCCGGGAAAAGTTGGACGATTCGATTGCGGTTTACGGATAACGATCCTAGCGATCCGCTTTCGCCGCCGAAAGATTATTTCGGTGTGCCTTTTGAGGCTTGGTTCGACAAGCGCAAACAAGAAGCCGATGAATTCTACGACCAGCGGGCGCCCAAAGGAATCAGTGACGACGCGCGCCTCGTGCAGCGCCAGGCCTTCGCCGGGTTGATATGGGGGAAGCAGAGCTATCACTATGACGTCGATCGGTGGCTCAAAGGCGATTCGACCCAGCCGGCGCCTGATCCTCGGCGGCAGTTCGGGCGCAATCACGAATGGACGCACCTGCATAACTCCGACGTGATTTCGATGCCGGACAAGTGGGAGTACCCGTGGTATGCGGCGTGGGATCTCGCGTTTCATTGCGTGGCGATGGCGCTGATCGATCCGGATTTCGCGAAAGATCAGACTCATTTTGTTTATGCGCGAATGGTACATGCATCCGAACGGGCAAATTCCCGCTTACGAGTGGAATTTTTCGGACGTAAATCCGCCCGTGCAGGCTTGGGCGGCGTGGCGCATCTACAAAATCGCGGGACGTATCAGCGGCAAGCCGGACCGGATGTTTCTCGTGCGCGCCTTTCACAAGCTGCTTATAAATTTTACATGGTGGGTGAACCGCAAAGATCCTTCGGGGCGCAACGTGTTCGAAGGGGGCTTCCTGGGCTTGGATAATATCGGCGTCTTTGACCGTTCGAAGCCGCTCGGTCCTGGGAACTACATTGACCAATCGGACGGAACCAGCTGGATGGCGATGTTTTGCCTGGACATGCTGTCGATGGCGATTGAGCTCGCTGAGCAGGATCCCGCGTACGAAGACGTGGCGAGCAAATTCTTCGAGCACTTCGTGTACATCGCGTCGGCGATGAACGATATGGGAGGAACTGGCATCGGATTGTGGGACGAGAAGGACGGGTTCTACTACGACGTGCTGCACCTCGGTGAAGAGAAAGTGATGCCGATGAAAGTGCGTTCGATGGTGGGTTTGACCCCTCTTTTTGCGGTCGAAGTCTACGAACCGCAAGACCTGGAGCGCATGAAAGGATTCCGGCGGCGGATGCAATGGTTTCTGGATCACCATCCGGACGTGAAAGACCACGTGGACATGAGCCAGCAGACCAAGCATGGCCCGCGGCTGTTGCTTTCGATTGCTAATCGCGCGAAGCTCGAGAGGATTTACCGCTACATGTTCGACGAAAACGAATTCTTGTCGCCGCACGGGATCCGGGCGCTTTCGAAATATCATTTGCAACATCCGTTTGAGGTGCGGGACGGGGACGGCGTGACGCACGGCGTGGATTACGAGCCTGCGGAATCAACGACCGACCTTTTTGGCGGCAATTCCAATTGGCGCGGCCCGGTTTGGTTCCCGATGAATTTTCTGCTGATCGAAGCGTTGCAGCGGGTTCACTTCTACTACGGAGAAGGCTTCAAAGTGGAGTATCCCACTGGCTCTGGGCAGCAGAAAACGCTTTGGCAAGCGAGCGCAGAGCTATCCAAGCGTCTGTCGCATATATTTTTGCGGCGCAATGGCGAGCGCCCGGTATACGCGAACACGGCGCTTTTTCAAAACGATCCGTACTGGAAGGATTTAATTCTGTTTTTCGAATATTTCAACGGCGATACCGGCGCCGGCCTCGGCGCGAACCACCAAACTGGCTGGACGGCATTGGTTGCGAAGCTGATCGAACAAAGCGGCGAGTGACGCCAGGCTGGCGCAACTTAGAAATCCTCTACCAGCCCTAGACCGAGCGAAACGCGATTCACATAGTTGAAATACGCCACCGTTAGAACGGTTTCACGCACAGCCGCGTCATCCCATCCCGCCGCTTTCACAGCGCTGACGTCTTCCTCTTCGATTTCAACCGGTTTGCGGGTCAGCTTGGCCGCGAATCGGAAGAGAGCTTTCATCTTGTCTGGCACCGCCGCATTCTCGTAATCATTCACGAGTTTCCGGGCGAGCGATTTTTCCACTCCCAGCCGTCGCAGCAACTCCATATGGATCACCAGGCAATACGAAGACGCATTGATACCGCTCACCACGACCCCGATCTGCTCCTTTTCGATCTTCGTCAGCGCGCCATCATTCATCACTGCGGCGCCTAATTTCAATTGCCCTTCAATGGCGTCTGGCATCGTGCCCAGCGCCTTGAAATAGTGAGGGAGGAATCCCATGTTCTGTTCGATGTTTCCGTAGATTCCTCGAAGTTGCGGATTCGCCTGCGTTTCTTCGATTTCATTTACATACGTCACGGGGTTGCTCCTGAGAGGGGATGCGGGGCTTAGGACCGCACTACTGTACTCGCATCGCAATGTTCTGACAACTCGGGGCAGTGCCCCAAACCTCATGCGAGTCTGAACTCCGCAGTTACTTGTTCGGGGCAGGGGGTTCGACCAACTCAATAAGGATCTTGCCTTGTTCCGGCGCCTTGTCCGGCAATGAGACGAGGAAGAAATTCACGCGAGTGCCGTCTGCACCGGCGCGCGTCGCGGGGTATATCGGCTGCACTCCGAAGCGCGAGCGCAGAATTTCGGTTGCGGCGTCGACATTTCGGGCGAGCAACTCAATCTGCTGGATTCCTTCGCCAAATTTTTGAAGATAGCGAGCGATCGCGCCTTTACCGCCTGGCTCGCGAGTTGTCAGTATGTCCAGATGGACCGCAAGCGCGAAATGTAACTCAAATTCCTTGGCGTCCTGGTCGGGCGGAACGTCCGCGAGGCGGGGAGAGCCATTTGCAGCGCGGACTCGCTCGAAAGTCTCAGGAGTAACGGCGATGCCTACGGTCGTAGCAGGGAACCGGGCGGCGTCGAGAACGAAATTCGCAGCGAAAGCGGGATCGGCGAGCCATTCGGCGGTGACCGCTCGCGCCGATGCAAGTCCGCGGCGAAAAAGCTCTCCAGCGGAGCGCTCGCGGCTCGCGATATCAGGCGAACCAAGTCCGGCGATCAGCCCAGCGATTTCAGCGCGTTCAGGCCCAGAAGACATCGCGGGCAATTCGCTTACTTCGACGTAGTAGAAGTTTTCGAGGGTTGAACGGCATTGACGTTCGAAAGCGTGATGTACGTCGGCTGGCCTGGTCGCACCGACACCGGCGTATCCCAGCGCAGATGCGCATCGCCCACAGCTGCTGCCACTTCCAGCGAACTCAGCCAATAGTGTCCCGGCGGCACCCGCTGCAGAACGCCCTGTCCCTCCACGTCGGTCTGCGCTCGGGCGACAAGATATTTCGACTGCGCGAGCTCTTCCATCCGCCTCTGAATATCCGGCTCGCTCTTGGCCTGGAGCTGAGTCCATCGCGTAAAAGGGTCGATGTCCTCGAGGTTCAAATCCATTCCCTCGGTACTCTTCGGATTCTTTATCAAGAACTGTTTCACGTCTTCGCGATATTCCGCTTTGAGCCGGTTGTATTTGTCGGGGTCTTTTTTGAGCTGCGCGGGCTTGTACTTCGGGTTGGGGAAGTTGGTCGTCTGGTCGCCGGACATCCGCTCCACATAAGCATCGAAAAATTCCGGCACGCCCATGATGTCGTCCACTTCGAGCTTCTTGACGAAGTCTTCCCCGGAGAGCTGCACCGAGTGATTCTTCTTCATCCAGGCGCGAAGCTGTTTCGAGGCGCCCGTCATCGTGTCAATGAACGCATCCATATCCGGCTTCGGATAGTTGACCGCCACCTCTTTCTGAATCTCCTCGAAGCTCTTGCTCAGAAGATAGAAGGGAAAGCCGCGCACCGGTTCTTCCACACCGCTGGAGGGAGTGGCGCGAGCGACGAATTCGATGGAGCCGTCCTGGGCCCCCGCCCGAGGCGCTCCTGAAATCATTCCCACGAGAAGCGAGAGGATCGTAATGCGAGCTGCGTTTTTCATGATGCTGGAGATGCTAGCAGAATAGCCGAGCACCCACAGGTGCCGGTGGAAGAGGATTCATCGTGTTGGTAAACGGGCCGCAGGGTTGCCGGAAAGCCAATAAAATTCGGGGTCGGGCTAGTAGAGGCGGAAAACGACTTCGATCGGAGTCGAGACGGCCGATGCCTTGCCGTCCGGGCCGACGGCAGGCCGGAAGCGCCAAGTGCGGACCGCTTCGACTGCCTTTTCATCGAGGCCCATGCCAAGGCCTTTGGCCACGCGGATGTTCGTTGCGCGCCCATCCGCGGTAATCACGGCCATCAGCAGCACCGTGCCCTGATATTTCGCCTTGACGGCATCATCGGAGAACTGCGGATTTGGGCAATAGAGGCAGGCGGGGATCCCGTATCCGCCCGTACCGGCGCTTGGATATCCGCCGCCGGTGCCCCATTCATTCCCGGGGCCGACACCAGCGCCGTTGCCACTTCCCACGCCAGTGCCACTGCCTGAGCCAATTCCATTGCCGCTACCGGTGCCGCTCGAATCGTTGATCACTTTTCCGAGCGGGTCGCCCCAATTACCCGTTTGCGGGCTGGGCAGCTTCATCTCCGGAGGGCCGAGAACGGTCGGCATCATCTGCATGCGTGCATCCGGGTTGATCTTTACTTTAGGCGGCGTGAACTGCGTCCACGAGAACTTCGGCAGCTGTCCTTTGCTCGCGGGAAGCACGTTGTGCTCGCCACCACCACCTCCGCCACCAGCCTTCTTTGGACCAGGAGGCAGTTTTGGCAGAAACGGCGACTCGAGCTGCGTGACGGTGTACGTCTTTGCCTGGGTCGTCGGGGGCGACATCAATTCCGGCAATAGCGGAACGATGATCAGCACCAGTATCGCGACATGAAAAGCGATCGAAAGCATTTGCACGCGCGTGAACTGCGTATTCTTCGACCAAATATCTTTCACTGCTACCGGCTGGCTCGATACCTGCAATGGCGGCAGCTTGGGCGGCGAAATCATGTCGCGCAGGTTCTGCCAGAAGCCGCCAAAACCCGCATTCCAATTGACCAGCAGATCCGAATTTACGCGGCCGCGCGGATTGGGCTTGAAGAACTCTTTGACGTTGTCGCTGAAGCCCGCGCCAAACTCGGGCTCAGAGAAAGCGGCAGGCCCACCGCCGCGCACCTTCACAGGGCGCTCGGTGAGAAAATCCTTTAAGTTGGCGATAAAATTTTTGAAGAGGGAGTCGCGGACCGGCGAAGCGAACCGGCCGATATGGTGGTCCATCTCGCCCACGGGCTCAGCGGGCTTCTTTGGAGTTCGGTCGAGTTTGAGACTCACATCAGACATAGCTGCTGCCCAAGCCCCCGGCGCCGGACATTCTATCTCTACAACTTAGACGCCCTACAGGGAAAAAGGATGTCTGAGCCGTAAACGGAACGAACCCCTGCGCCAAGTCCGGCTGACATGCTTTGGAAATCATTGTAACATACGATGTCCGTAACGCGCCGCTGGTTTCCTCTGCGTGCAGTGCTGCACGGCTCAAGAAAGGACTTACAAGTCCCACGAAATGGCCAAATTCCCCGACCTGAAGAGTACCCTCAACCTCCCAAAAACTGATTTCCCGATGAAGGCGAAATTGCCGGAGCGCGAGCCCCTGCAACTGGCTGCCTGGGAGCAGATGGGGCTCTATTACCGAATCCTCGAATCGCGCAAGGACGCGCCCCTGTATGTGCTTCACGATGGGCCGCCTTATCCCACCGGTGAGATCCACCTGGGCACGGGGCTGAACAAGATTCTGAAAGACATGGTCGTCAAAACGAAGACCATGGCTGGTTTTCGTTCGCCCTACATTCCCGGATGGGATTGCCACGGTTTGCCCATCGAGACGCAGGTGGAAAGGAAGCTTGGCGGCAAAGGGAAAGTGAGCGCGGGCGAATTTCGAAAGATGTGCAGGGAGTTTGCGTCGGGTTTCATCGAAACGCACAAGCGCGATTTCAAGCGGCTCGGCGTATTCGGCCAGTGGGATCGTCCCTACCTGACGATGAATCCGGAGAACGAGGCGGCCATCGCCGGCGCATTCCTCACATTTCTCGAGAAGGGAAATGTCTATCGCGGGCTGAAGCCGGTTTACTGGTGCATTTACGACCGCACGGCGCTGGCTGAAGCGGAAGTTGAATACGAAGATCACACGAGCCCATCTGTTTGGGTGAAGTTTCCGGTTGTGAGCGATGCGAAGTCGCAAACACTCGGCGCCGATGTAAGCGCGCTGGCGTGGACGACGACTCCCTGGACGCTACCCGCGAATCGCGCGCTCGCTTTTCATCCCGATTACGAATACGTGGTGGTAGACACGGCCGCGGGCAAGCTTTTGCTCGCCAAGGCTCGAGTGAGCGCAGCGCTTTCGGAACTCGGCCTCGAGGCTACGAGCGAGACCGGCGGATGGAAGGGAAGTGAGCTCGAAGGGATTCAGTTCCGGCACCCGTTTCTCGATCGCACCGGCCCGGCCGTTCTCGCCGACTACGTGACGCTCGATCAAGGCAGCGGAATCGTTCATACGGCACCCGGTCATGGCGCCGAAGATTTCTACACCGGCCAGAAATACAACCTCGAAGCCTACGCTCCGCAGGACGACGAAGGTCGCTTTACCGAAGGCTTGCCCGAGTATAAAGGCAAGACAGTCTTCGAGGCGAATGCTCCAATCGTCGAACTGCTGAAGAAGCGCGGCATGCTCGTCGGCGAGCGCAAATTCACTCACAGCTATCCTCACTGCTGGCGCTGCCACAATCCCGTGATCTTCCGCGCCACCGAGCAATGGTTCATTGGGCTTGATCGCGACAACCTTCGCGAGAAGTCGCTCGCGGAAATCAAGAAAGTGAAATGGAAGCCGCAATGGGGCGAAAACCGTTTGCACGAAATGGTAGCCGAGCGTCCCGACTGGTGTATTTCGCGGCAGCGCTTCTGGGGTGTGCCTCTGATCGTTTTCTATTGCGACCGTTGCGGCAAGCGGCTTGAGGATTTCAAAGCCCTGCGCCACGTGCTTCCGTTTTTTGAACGCGAAGGCGCCGACGCGTGGTTCACGCATTCGGCCGAAGAGTTGCTTCCGCCCAGCACGAAGTGCCTGGGTTGCGGGGAAGCGAAATGGCGCAAGGAATCGGACATCCTCGACGTCTGGTTCGACTCCGGCTGCACGAATCTCTCAGTGCTGAGCGAAAAAGACGGCACGTGGCCTGCGGATATGTATCTCGAAGGCCCCGATCAATTTCGAGGCTGGTTTCAAAGCTCACTGCTGATCGCGGTTGGCATTCGCGAGCGCGCGCCTTACCGGGAGGTGATGACGTACGGCTGGGCGCTCGATGAAAAAGGCAGGCCGATGTCGAAGTCGCTCGGCAACGCCATTTATCCCACCGAAATTTCCGAGAAGTGGGGCGCGGATTTGTTGCGCATCTGGGTCGTCTCGCAGGATTCTGCCTCGGATATGCGCATGTCCGTCGCCGTGATGACGCAGCTTTCCGAGGCTTATCGCAAAATCCGCAACACGTTCCGCTTCGCGCTTTCGAATTTGTTTGATTTCGATCCGTCGAAGGATTTGGTGGCCGATGCGGATTTGTGGGAGATGGACGCTTGGATGCTTCGCCGCACCGGCGAACTGGTTCGGGAATGCCGCGAATGGTACGACGCGTTCGAATTCCACCGCGTCTATCATCGTCTGCACGATTTTTGCACCGTGGATTTGAGCGCGCTTTATTTCGATGTTTTGAAGGACCGCCTTTACACCTTCGCGCCCAATAATCGCGGACGCCGCTCGGCGCAAACCGCGGTCTATCGTATCGCCAACGCTTTGCTGCACCTGATTGCGCCTACGCTCGTTTTCACTGCTGAGGAGGTTTGGAAGCATCTGCCGAAAAGCGCGAACGCACCCGAGAGCGTGCACATGAGCCTGTTTCCTGCTGCGCAGGAATTGACTGGCGCGCTTGACGAGAAACGCAGCGGCGATTGGGACCGCATCCTCGCCGTGCGCGAAGAGGTGCTGAAGGCGCTTGAGCCGGCGCGGGCGGGAAAGCTGATTTCGAGCGGTCTCGAAGCGCGCGTTACCCTGATCGCGAAAAGCGACCTCGCCGCGCTGCTCAGAAAACACGCGTCGAGCCTGCCCGGATTTTTCATCGTGTCGCAAGTGGAGGTGGCGGACGAAGGAAGCGTCAATGGTGCTGCCACGGCTTCCGGACTCGAAGGACTGATGATTCGAGTGGAACGGGCGCTCGGCTCGAAGTGCGAACGCTGCTGGAACTATTCAACGCACGTTGGTGAATACGCTGACGATACGAGAATCTGCGAACGCTGCGTGGCCGCGCTCAACGAAATTGAAAATCAGAGCGCCAAAGGGAGCGCGGGATCCTAATGTCCAACGATTCATCGCGCTCGGGCTGGTACGGCCTCGCGTTTCTTGCGCTCATCGTCCTGGTTGCGGACCAGGCATCGAAGTTCGCGGTGCAGAAATTCACGCAGGCCGGTTCACTGCGCGTCGTAATCCCGGGACTCATAAATCTGGTTCATACCAGCAACCCCGGTGTCGCATTCGGACTGCTCGCTGATTCCACTTCACCGTGGCTCGCGACTGTTCTTATCGTTTTTTCTACAGCTGTCATCGCGCTGCTGCTCTGGCTTCTCGCCACAGGACGCGCCGGCGGAAAACTTGGTCAGACGGGTCTCGCGCTGATTCTCGGCGGAGCCGCGGGTAACGTGCTCGATCGCGCGTCCCGCCACAGCGTCACCGATTTTATCGACTTCCACATCGGCGACTATCACTGGTACACCTTCAACGTGGCTGACTCGGCGATCGTCATCGGCGCTGGTCTTGTGGTGCTCGAACTTTTCCGGGACTGGCGGCATCCTACTCAGGAGCGAGCATCCTGATGCTGCCAGTTCTCTTTCACATTGGTTCGATGCCGGTTTATTCGTACGGCGTGCTTGTCGCGGGCGGCGTGTTGCTTGGTCTCTGGTACGCGCGGCTTCAAGCCCCGAAGCACGGGCTCCATCCTGATGACGTGTGGAATCTCGGCATTTACATGGTCCTGGTTGCGCTCATCATGGCGAAAATATGGCTCGTCCTCTCCGCGTGGGATTATTACTGGGCCAATCCGCGCGAAATTTTCAGCATGACGGTGATTCAATCCGGCGGCACGTTCTATGGCGGCGTGGTCGGTGCGATGGCCACGATCATCATTTATACGTACACGAAAAAGATTCCGATCCTGCCTTTGCTTGACACGTTCGCATTCGCCGTTCCGCTCGGCCATTCGATTGGCCGGCTGGGCTGCCTGCTTGCGGGATGTTGCTACGGCAAGCCCACGTCGGTGCCTTGGGCGATCACATTCAAGAACGAATTGGCTGAACAGATCGCCGGCACGCCGCTTCACACGCCTCTTCATCCCACGCAGCTCTACGAGTCCGCGGCGGAGTTTCTGAATTTTCTGATTATCGTGTGGCTGGCGCGGCGTCAGCGCTTTACCGGCCAACTCGTCGGTACCTATTTTCTCTTGTACGGTTTCGAGCGCGGCACAATCGAATTTTTCCGCGGTGACCCAGGTCGCACGCTCATGTTTCACGATAGCGTCTCGCTGATGCAGTTTGTAAGCGTCGCACTGATCCTCACTGGCGCTTTCCTCTGGTGGCGCGGATTGCGCGGCTCCGCTCCGATGGCGCCGATGTCCACAGTTGCTCCCACTGCGGCCGGGCAGTAGAGTGCGTGCTGCAATGTTGGAGCTGTTCGCGCCTGCGGTGCGGCCCACCACCTCGCATGACTGATCAAAAACCAGCTGAGAGCTCGATGTCCGAGCGAATCGAGCTCGTCGTCCCGGCCGAGCAGGCTGGAGGCCGCCTCGATCGTTTTCTCGCCCTAGAACTCTCCGAGATCAGCCGCACCCGCATCCAAGAGCTCATGGACGAAGGACGCGTGCTCGTTGACGGCGCCACGATGAAGCCCTCGCACAAGGTGGAGGAGGGTGCGACGGTTGTCATAGATATTCCGCCCACTCTCCCCGCAGGCGTCGAGGCCGAAAATATTCCACTGGATCTGATCTACGAAGATGACGACATCGCCGTCATCAATAAGCCGGCAGGAATCATCGTTCATCCAGGCGCGGGCGCTGATACCGGCACTCTGGTTGCGGCGCTGCTACATCGGTTTGGCGGCGTCAGCGGGCTTTCGACGATCGGCGGCCCCCTACGTTCCGGAATCGTTCATCGTCTCGATAAGGAAACGTCGGGCGCCATCGTGATCGCGCGAAATGATGCAGCCCATCGCAAGCTCGTCAAAGATTTTCAGTCGCGCCTCGTCGAGAAAACGTATGTGGCGCTGCTGCACGGAAAATTGAAGGGCGAAAAAGGCACCGTGGACTTGCCCGTAGCGCGCGATCTCCACCGTCGAGCTCGCATGACGGCGCGAAGACGCGAAGGCCGCGAGGCGCGCACCGATTGGAAAGCTCGCTTGCACCTGGATGGTTTTACGCTGATCGAAGCGGACCTCCATACCGGTCGCACCCATCAGATTCGCGTTCATTTTTCGGCTCTCGGAGCGCCGGTTGTCGGTGACACTCTTTACGGCGCGCCGCGCCAGGAACGAGTGGGCGCCACTCAATTTCCGCCACTTGGTAGAAATTTCCTGCACGCGGCGAGGATCGCTTTTGCCCACCCGCGCACAGGCCAGCGAATGCAATTCCGCGCTCCCATTGCACCGGAGCTTGTCGCATACCTGAAAGCGCTTGGACAATCAACAAAAGTGGATCCAGCTTCGATTGACGCTGCGTTGAAGGAGTTCCTATAATTCCCAACGTGAAGACGCTGACGATAACTCGCTTGCTGGTTTTTTTGGCTTTGGTTGCTTTTGCGGTGATCGCACCCAGCGCCATTGCGCAGCAGCAACCTCCTCCGCCCGCTGCGCCGCCACCAGCCAATGCTCCCGCTCCCGCCCAGAACGATCCCTCTCAGCAAGGCACACTTCAAAATCAGAAGCCGGTGCCCCCAATTCAAGTAACTACCGGCCTCGTGCATCTCGTCGCTACGGTTACCGATCGCCGGCATAATTTCGTCACCACGCTCGACCAATCCGATTTCAAGGTTTTCGAAAATGGCGCGCCGCAGGAGATCCGATTCTTCGGGCGCGAAACCGATCTTCCTCTGCGCATCGGATTGCTTCTCGATACTTCGAATAGCATCCGGCCGCGACTCGAATTCGAGCAGGACGCAGCGATTGATTTTCTGAACAGCGTGATTCGGCGCGATAAAGATATGGCGTTCCTGATGATCTTCGACAACGAGCCTGAAGTGATTCAGGACTACACCGGCGATTTGGCCCTTCTGACGAAAGCGATTCGCAGGCAGCGCGCCGGTGGTGGAACGGCCCTGAATGACGCGATCTACAAAGCCACGGAGAAACTGTCGAACCCACCTCTTCCGAAAACGGGAAATCCGGAAGTGCGGCGTGTGCTCGTGGTGATCAGCGACGGCGACGATAATCTAAGCGACCGCGCTTTGAGCGAAGCCATCGAAGCGGCGATTCGCGCCGAAGCGTCCATCTATGCCATCAGTACGAATACAGACTGGATTTCGATTTCCGAAAGAGACGGTTCGAAGAAAGCGCCGTCTGACGGAAACGAGGAGGCACTCCAGCGGAAACTGCATCTGGATCCGGGCGACAAAGTCCTTCAGCAGTTCGCCGTGCAAAGCGGAGGCCGCGTTTTCTTCCCCTACCGCGTTGATGATCTCGAGCAATCGTTCGTGGACATCGGCGCCGAGTTGCGGAGCCAATACTTCATCGCATACTCGCCCACCAATCCACTCGCAAATGGGCAGTACCGGAAAATTAACGTGGAGACGGATCGGAAGAATCTCACCGTTCGCACGCGTAAAGGCTACTACGCCAACGCGCAATCGCCTTCTGCGCCCGCATCCAAATAGTGCCCTGAGCGGATCATCTTTGCTACTGATCGCGTGAATGCCCGGGAGCGTAATATCCCTTTCGGGCGAGGACCTTGGTGTCCGGCTCGTTTACTTCCACTTGAATCTTGCGGAAAGTGCCATCCCGCTTCGTGTTGGTGGGATAATAGCCAAGCACGTACTGCGAGCGAAGCTCTTCGGAAATTTCATCAAACGCTTTTTCGAGTGACTTCGAATTGTGTACGTCGATCACGCGGCCGCCCGTATCGTCCGCCATCTTCTTGGCCACGCTCGGCCCCGGATTGCCAAATCCACCGAAGCCGTACACGCCGGGATCTGAAATAAGGAGCACGTGAATCACAGCATCGGCGCGTTGCGCGGCCTCAATCGCGTCTTGCACGCGGAGCCGGCTGCCTTCATCCACTGCGTCCGTCAGAACAATCACCGCTTTGCGCCCCGCTTCTGTCGATAGTTCGTCGTGGCAAGCCAGGTAAATCGCATCGTAGAGAACCGTTCCGCCTCCGCTATTGGGGATCGTTCCAGCCGTCCCGCCGATTCCGGCCGGAGGAGCGTTCATCACGGTGCTGCGAATCGCGCGCTCGAGTACCGACACGTCTTGCGTGAAATCGGCGATCAAATTGGCATCCAGGTCAAAGTTGATCACCATCGTCAAATCTTTAGGCCGCATCACTTCGCGCAAAAATCGGGACGCCGCATCCTGCTCGGCCGGCAGCACGCGATCCATGCTTCCGCTCGTATCGATCAGCAATCCCAGCGTAATCGGCAGGTCCACGTCTTTCGAGAAGTAGGCGACTTTCTGCTCGACGCCATCCTCAAGGATTTTGAAATCTGATTCTTTCAGATTCGAGATGATGCCTTTGTGCTTGTCGCGCACCGTGGCAAACACGTTCACGAGGTTTACCTGCACGCGCAGCGGCTGCTGCGATTGCGGCGGTTGTTTCTGCTGATCCTGTGGTTGCCCTTGTTGACCTTGCTGTGCCGGCTGATTGCTCGGGTTCTGGGCATTTCCGACAGCTTGCGCGGCAGCGTTCGCGGCTGGAAATCCCGTGCCGCCGAGCGTGAGGCCGAAGGCGAGCCCGGCAGTGACAATACTCGCCGCGAACGTGGTCAGACGCATTGTATACTCTCCCTGAGAACCAATTCACTTGGCCGATTCAGACTGATACGATGCACAGCACGCGCCACCGGATGTTCGGCCCGCATTCGATAGACGCAAATGAAACCGAAGTTTGGCGGGCGTCGTCCATAGACGATAAGAGAGACACCCAGATGATGCGAAATCTTCAGTTGCTTCGAATTGCATCGTTCCTCGCCATTCTGTGCGCCCTGGGCATTTCGGCTCGCGCCCAAGCTCAACAGCAGGGAGGCCAGCAGCAAGCCCCTCCCCCGCCATCTCTGCAGCCGCCCGCCGCATCGCCCACCGCTCCGCCAAGCGAGCCGCAGAATCAGCAGCCCGGACAGCGCGTTCAGAAATCAACCTCTACCGCTTCGCAGCAAGGAAAATCGGGCGATAGCGATACGCGCGCCTACATCCGCAGCCACACCGAAATCGTCATTGTTCCCGTCACCGTTAAGAATCATGACGGCCAGCTTATCGGCGATCTCCGCCGCGACGAATTCCGGGTCCTGCAAGACGGCATCGAGCAGAAGATTATACGTTTTACTTCCGATCCGTATCCGCTTTCTTCTGTCGTCGTGATTGACAACAATCTTTCGCAGAAACAATCGGCGCAGGTCCAGAAGAGCCTGATCGCTATCGCTGCCGGGTTTGGGCCTGCCGATGAAGTTGCCGTTGTAACCTACGATCAGTTTCCGAAAACCGTCTCCGATTTCTCGTTCAACAACGACCAGCTCTTTAGCACGCTCAAACGCCTCGATCTAGGTTCGCATTTTCCCGGGGCTGGATTTGACGGAGGCCCGATGACCGCGGGACCCACCGCCAACGGGCATTCGCTGGAAAATGGCGCCCCTACTCCACTCGGTGCCAGGATTCCGCCACAGACGAAATGTCTCGACGATGCCGTCTACGCTGCCGCCGAAATGCTGAAAGGCCGTGGCCGCGATCGCCGCAAAACCGTTTTCCTGATTTCTGACGGAAATAATTCGCGCCAGAACGAGCACACCTTCAATCAGACCATTCAGCTTCTGCTCACGGCGGATGTTTCCGTGTACTCGATTTCCGTCGGCCATGCGCTGCTGCAGCATGAGACCGCGCGCCTCGAAAAATACGCTCAAGACACGGGCGGAGACGCATTCTTTGCCGGCAACGCTGCTGATCTCGAGCGGCTGTATTCGAAAGTCACCGAACAGGCTCGCAATCAATACATTCTCGCGTTCACTCCGGAAGAAGCCGATCGCACCAAGGACTATCACACCATCGAGGTGCGCGTCCGGCGGCCCGGTCTCGATGTCTCCGCACGCGAAGGCTACTACTCGAGCGCGGTCAACAAACCCAGTCAGTAACTTTTCGCCGGCGCGTCGCGTTACGCGAGAGATGTCCGTCGCTGGCCGCGGCAGAATGTTCCACGATTGCAATCGCCTGAAAAGTTTTTCTGCTTGACTTCATTCTGTTGCGCCCGTATAGATGAACGAGGCGGGAACGGCGCGATTCGGAAACGAAGACGCGAAGAACTCGCGGGGAGAAAGTTCCAGCAGTTATGCGCGGAACCAATCCGAAACCGGGGCGCTCACAAGGCGCCCCGTTTTTATTTGCTGCGCTCGAGAATCGCCGCCACTCAGTGCTCCGCGGGTCGAATTGAGATCAACTGCTCGTGCGCGGGGCACAGCGGTTCGAAGTCGCAGTATTTGCAATGGAATCCGGGTCTCGCGGCAAAATCCTGCGCGCGAATCCTGTCCGCCACTTCCGCTATGATCTGCTTCGTCTTCGCCAGCGCTTTCGCATCTCTCGTCGTGGCCACGGCTTCATTTGTCGTTAAATTATAAAAAACCAACCGCGCCGGCTTCAGCTCCAGCACTTCCTCGGCTGCAATCGCATACACGCTCAGTTGCAGGCTGCTATCGGCTTTCTTCAAATCTCTCGGTTTTCCGGTTTTGTAGTCAACGATCTCGACGTCCCTCTTCTCGGGCCCCACGTAATTTACCTGGTCGATGCGCCCCTTCACGATCACGTCGTGCGCGCACGCCAGTTCGAACGCCTTCTCTTGAAACACAACCTCGGGCGGATTCGCCGAATACGTGTGCCAGAAATTCTCCAGTTCCTTCCTGCCTTCTTTGCGGTATTCCTCCTCGTGATAATCGTCGGAATATCCCGCCGACGACCATTCGCGTTCATACACCGCGACGAGGTCATCGAGTGAAACCTTTCGTTTCTTCCGCAAGTCGGAAACAAATTCCTTGATCGTCGTGTGCATCGCGTTGCCAAATGTCATCGCCGCGCTCGGCCCGCCGCGAATCCGCCATACCCGCTCGAACAAATATTGCATCGGACATTTCTGATAGCACTCGATCGCCGACGCGCTCAATTGCAGCGGCTCGCCCAGCGGCGGATGATACGACTTCGCCCACAGAGCCACGCGCGAGTAAGCCCGCGGCTCGATGATGCTGAGCCCGGCAAACAAGGGGAGGGAAGCGCTCAAATCCGGAGCGGGCGCCGCCACTTCTTCTTCGGGTGGCAGCACCACCTTCGGCGAGGACTGCACCGCGTCGAATTTCTGAATCTGCGGATTCATCAGAAAGTCGTCGAGGAATAGCGAAGGTTTCTTGTGTTTGTTGATGATCGTCGAAAGCGTGAGCCGCTGCCGCGCCCGCGTGAGTGCGACGTAAAAGAGCCTCCGCTCCTCCTGAATCTGGAAATCGCCCTCCGGCTTTTCTTCCTTCATCAGCTCGGCCGGAAATTCAAACATCACAGGACGAGTGCCGGAAGGGAAGTCCCGCTTATTCAGGTGCAGGATGAAGACATGCGGAAATTCGAGTCCCTTGGCCGCATGCACTGTCATCAGCTGTACCGCGTCATTCGACGGCTCGTCCTCGAGGCAGATATCGCCGTTGGCCTCCTCGAAAAAATCGAGATACTCGATGAAGTCGCGAAGTTTCGTTCCCTCGCTTCGCTGCTCCCATGTCTTCACGAATACCGCGAGGCGCTCCAGATAAAAATGGTCCGCGTCCGAAGGCAGAGGCGCCACTTCAAGGCTCCGAATCAAATCGTCGAGCAGTTCGCTGGTCGTCACGCGACGCGCCGTCTGCCGCAGGCGCTTCAGCATGCTCACCAGTTCCGGCAAACGCGTGCCCACGCGCGCGAACGGTAGTTCGCCTTGCACTGCATCGAGTTCCTCGGAAAGCGGCCGCCGATGATTTTTCTCCGCGCGTTCCGCCAGGCGCACCAGATCGCGCGGCTCAAGCCCCCAGTAAGGCGCCGCCAGCACGCGCGCGCAGGCCACGTTGTCCGAAGGAACCGCGACCAGCCGCAAATACGCCAGCAGATCGCGCACAATCGTGCTCGAAAGTATCGAGAATCGTTTTATGACGAACGGAATTCCGCGCCGCTGCAGCGCCTCGAGCAATTTGTCGCGATGCGTGTGCTTGCGATAGAGCACTGCAAAATTGCGCCAAGGACTCCCCGGCCCATGCAGACGCTCGATTTCTGATGCAACCCAGTGCGCTTCTTCATTCGGCGTGCCAAATTCGGCCACGCGAATTCTTTCGCCATCGGGATTATCTGTTTTCAGTCTCTTCGGCGGCAGCAGCGGCGATTTCTCATTGGCGGAAATCACCTCGCCCGCCACCCGAAGGATTCTTTGAGTTGACCGGTAGTTCTGCGTCAGCGACACCAGATGCTTGTTCTCTGCCCGCCGCCAGCTTGCTCGTCGCCCACGCCGCAGAATCGTTTCAGAAAAATCGTGAAGCTGCCGAATGACGCGCCGCGAAACCGGTAAATCGCCTGATCGTCATCTCCCACAGCAACAATATTCCGTCGATCGCCCGCCAATAAATAGAGAAGCTCCAGCTGCGCGATGTTCGTGTCCTGAAATTCGTCCACCAGAATATAGCGATATTGCTCGCGCAGTTGTTCGAGCAGCGCGGCATCGGAACGCAACAGCTCCACCGCCTGCATCAGTTGCGCGCCAAACGTGATGAGGTTGTTCTCGCGCAATAGCCGTTCACTCACGCGATACGCCCGCGCCAGCTCTTCGTGCCGTGCCAGTTCGTCTTCTTCAAGCAGGCGCGCATCCGGCTCGAGCTGTTTCTTCCGGCCTTCATAGCTCCGCCGCAAGCCCTCCACGTAGCGCTGATAATCCTCGCAGCTGACCAGCTCATCCTGGCAGCGCGAGAAAAACGCCACGAAGTCGCTCAAGAATTCGCCCGGCTCGGCCAGCCTTCTGAATTGCTCGAGCTGCAGCTCGCCGATATTTCGGCGCAACACAATCCAGTGGTCTACATCGTCAATGGCCCGCACCTTCGAATCTGCCGCGCACAGAATTTTCTCCAGGCAGAATCCGTGAAACGTGCCCAGCCACACTCCCTCCGCCCGCTCGCCCACGGACTTCGTCACGCGGTGCTTCATCTCGCCAGCGGCTTTGTCCGTAAACGTCAGCCCGAGAATATTCTCCCCGGCAAGATCCGCGTCGGACTCGAGCAGGTTGCGAATGCGCTCCGTAATCACGCGCGTCTTGCCGGTCCCCGCACCCGCAATCACGAGCAGCGGCCCTTCGCCATGCTCCACAGCTGCCCGCTGTTCCTCATTCAACGCAAACGTATTCGCGGCGGGCCTATCCTGCCGGCTCTTCTCCGCCCTGCCGCTTTGCATAAGCTCCTTCAGCGCAACCTCCCTCGTCGCCTGCCGATTTCGATTTTGACTGTCGTGAAGTTCCGGGCTCATCCATCTTAACAGGTTTCGTGGTGGCGAAAATAAGGCGAAACATGCAGAAGACGACTAACAGATCGGCTGAGCTTCCGCTCCTAGTGGCGCACTCGTAACTTTCCCTTCACGGCTCTATGGAATAACGCCCCGTTGGTGCGCTATTCTGCGCATGCTCCCCGGAGGAAACCGATGAAACGCTCAGCCTTGTTGCTTATTGCCTGCCTTCTTCTAGGCTCCGTCAGCTTTGCCCAGCAGAATCCTGCCGACGCTCCCGCCTCGAAAGCGGACATCGAGAAATACCTGGACGTCCTCCATACGCGGGACTTGATGAAGACGATGCTGGACGCCATGTCCAAGCAGATGCATCAGATGATTGCCGAACAACTGAAGAAGGACCCGGCCATGACACCTGAGACGCAAGCGCGAGCCAACAAGATGATGGACGATATCATCAAGACCATGCCCATTGACGATCTCATCGACGCAATGATCCCCGTCTACCAGAAGCATTTTACCAAGGGCAACATCGATGATCTGCTCGCTTTCTACTCAACCCCCACGGGGCAAAAGCTCGTTAAAGAACTCCCCGCGATCACGACCGAGGCCATGCAAGCCGTCATGCCAATTTCGCAGAGAATGATGGCTATGGCTATGCAACGTGCCAAGGACGAGATTGCCCAGATGCAGAAGGAAAACGACCCAAGCCAAAAGAAGCAAACGCAGCAGAACTAATTCTAACGTCCGTCACTTAAGCTAGACCGACAGACTCCGCAGTTGCGGCTCGTTCAATGTGTACAACGGATGCGCTGGCACGCCCAGAATCCCCAGGTACACATACATCTGCCCGCGATGATGCGCCTCATGCTCGAGCATCGCGCGCAACATTCTCCACGCCGTCACGGGCTTGCCTTCCGGCGACGTGCCTTTCTTCACCCAATCCTCATCCGTCATCGCGCGAAAGATTTCCATCGCCTCACCATGCATCCGCTCCATAAACGCAATCACCCCGTCGCGTCCCTCGCCCAGCTCGCGCCCGCATCCCTTGTACCGGCTCGGCCGCCCGAAAGCACACTCAGCAAACACATACCGCTCCGTCGCAGCGATGTGCCGCGCCAAATCGCTAAACGTCCACTCACCGGGCCGGCACGTCCACTCCACCTTTTCCTCCGGGATCGCGCTCACTACCCGCATCGTCCGCTCGCGCACCTGCTCGAAGTGATGCAAAAAATCCTCGCGGTCCATTGTCCAACTTGGCTTTGCGCGTTGCTCTTTCGTCCTTTCTTCATTCGCCCGTTGCTCATTCATCGTCGCTCGCCCCCGTCTGATTTACATCACCTTCGTATGCCGCTTGGAAACAATCGCCCCTAGACATTAGAATCGTCCAGCGCATCTTACGCAACAGCAACGCGCATAGATGGGCGGTCGCCGCAGCGATAATCTCGATCGTTCGCGGCGTACTCGGTTTGCTCTTGGGACGCACCAAGAAGCGCTAATCCGCTGAAAACACTAGAATCGTCACACTCACTCGGTTCTTGTCATGAAAGCTAAACTCTTGCGATTCCGCCTTTCCGCGTGATAGCGTCCCGCAGCATTCCAGGTGGAAATTATGGCGCAGCAAGAAACGGAACAGCTCAATCGCATCCTCAACGGAGCCGCCCTCAGTCGCGCAGTCTGCGCAATCGCCGAGCTCGGCGTTGCCGACCTCGTTCAAGCCGGCCACCCGCAGCCCATAGAGCACCTCGCCACGGCCAGCAAGACTCACGAACCATCGCTCTATCGAATTCTCCGCTTCCTCGCGAGCCACGGTCTTTTCCGCGAAACCGAGAATCGCCATTTCGACCACACTCCGCTATCGGCCGCCTTGCGCACCGATGTTCCGGGTTCCTTCCGCGCAGGCGCGGTAATGTTCCACCACCTATTTCCCAGTTGGGATGGCTTGTATCACTCGATTCAAACGGGCGAGCCCGGCTTCAACAAAGTTTTCGGCGCGCCCATCTTCGACTACATTCAAGCGCACCCGGAAATGGGTCCTATCTTCGACGCGGGCATGACTTCCTTCAATTGCCATGAAACCACATCCATGTTGGACGCCTACGATTTCAAAGGAATAAATGCCCTGGCCGATATCGGCGGAGGCAACGGCTCGTTACTTTCCGCCGTGCTCACACGCTACCCCAATATGAAAGGGATCTTATACGACCTGGGCCACGTGGTTGGGCGCGCGAAAGAGAAGTTGAAAGCCGCGGGCCTGGCCGAGCGCTGCAGCGTCATCGAAGGCAGCTTCTTCGAAAGCATCCCTGCCGGCGCCGACGCCTACCTCTTCCGCCACATCATTCACGATTGGACCGACGAACAGTGCACCCGCATCCTCGGCCACTGCCGCAAAGTGATTCCCGCAAATGGCAAGCTGCTAATCGCCGATTGCGTAGTTCCCGCCGGCAACACACGGTGTCCCTCGAAAGACATGGATATGGTCATGCTCACTTTCCCCGGCGGCCAGGAACGCACCGAAGCCCAGTTCCGCTCTCTCCTCAAAGCTTCCGGTTTCGAATTGAAGTCCGTCACGCCCACAACAACGATGATCCATGTGGTGGAAGCAAGACCAGCCTAATTAGGGGCGGGTTGAACTAAATGGTCCATTTTTGAAAGAACGAGCTACGTCGGAGACCCCACGCTCACGCGAAGATTCTTAGGTACGAAGAAAAAGGCCAAGAAAGCGCCGATCATCAAAATTCCCGCAATGATGTACAAGGCAGCAGATCGGTCGGAGGAAATAAGTTTCGCCCATATCGGGATATTGGGACCAAAATAGCCGCCCAAATTCCCCACCGAGTTCACGATTCCAATCCCGGCCGCCGCAGCCGTCCCCGCCAAAAACGCAGACGGCAAAGGCCAGAATAATGGCATCGACCCAATCACGCCCAGCGTTCCGATTGAAAGAAAGACGATTGCCAAAACAGGATTCGAGGCGAAAATCCCGCTCAAAACCAGACCGATTGCTCCGGCGGTAACATTGAACACATAGTGCAGCCGTCGCTCTCCCGTTTTATCTGAATGCATGCTGAGAAGAATCATCCCGATCACAGCCACGCCGTAAGGTATCGCCGTAACCAGGCCAACTCCGAGATATCCCTTGATACCAAACGCCTTCACGATCGTCGGCAACCAGAAAGCAATTCCGTACAAGCCGATCATCAATGTGAAATAGATCGCGCACAGTACCCACACTTTTCCGCTCTTGAATGCGTCCGCTAATTTGTGTTCCGTCTTGTGTTTATCCTCGGCTATCAGGTTGGTCGTGAGCAGCGCTTTGTCTTCAGCGGTAAGCCATTTCGCTTCTTCAATGCTGCTGTCTAAATAAAAGATCACCCAGATTCCGATGATCACTGAAGGAATCCCCTCCGAAAGGAACAGCCACTGCCATCCCGCCAGGTTCATCGCGCCGCTCAGCTTATCCATGATCCAGCCGGAAATGGGATTGCCGACGACGCCAGAAACCGCAATCGCCGCGACAAACCACGCAGTTCGCGATGCGCGAAGTTTTGAGGGATACCACAAGGTCAGATAAAAGATCACTCCCGGGAAAAAGCCGGCTTCCGCCAGGCCGAGAAGAAAGCGCATGCCGTAGAAGGACCACTCGCCTTTCACGAAAATCATGCACGCGGATATCACCCCCCACGAGATCATGATTCTCGCAATCCACATGCGCGCCCCAAACTTTTTCAGCAGCACGTTGCTGGGAACTTCGAAGAAGAAATAACCGATGAAGAAAATGCCCGCGCCAGTCGCGAACGCCGCATCGCTCATGGAAAGTTCCTTGAGCATCTGCAGCTTCGCAAAACCAACATTGACCCGATCGAGATACGCCAGAATGTAGCAGAGGAAGAGGAACGGAAGCAGCCGAACGTCAACCTTGCGATATGCCGTCGATTCTAAGCTTCCATCGGACGTCATCATGTCACCCCTCATTTTCCTGAATTCCCAATCGGACGATGAAGCCCCACGCGCGCGCACATCCTATGCCTCCCCAGCGCGCGACACAACAAATTTGACGCCAGATCGAAAAATCAACGACAGGCGCACATTCTATGCCTTCCAGGGCTGTGTTATCGCACCTCGCCAGTAAATGTCGTCTTCCACTCATGCCCTTTCAGGATGAACGTGTCCTCAGGTACAGTCCCCAACGGCGAAACTTCCGTGACGTGAATGACGATTCCGAGCACGCCGTTTTGAAACAATTGAATCGTATGGGCCACTTGTATGCCACCGAAATCAGCGAAGTCCGACCTTCGTGTCTCGATTCCAGAAAAGTACGTCTTCACTAGCTTCCCATTCGCGTCAAACCAGTAGCCTCGCGTGTGCTCTGCAAACGTGCCCTGAGGGCTTTCATATCCGGAGAGAACTCGAACGGTCTCGATTCCATCAACGGTATCTCTCTTGATCCGCCAATCGGACTCCACAAACGTATCGATGGCCGGAATCGGTTCCATTGCTTTCAAAACGAACTGCAAGAGCGCGATGTCCGGCCCTTCCAACAATTGGTATCGCGTGTCACCGTGCTGGGAGCGGACACAGCGGCTTTTCCCAAGCGTTGCTTCTCTTCGCCAATCGTCATTACTTTTCCATGTATCCGCGTACTGTCCCTCTTCGAGACTCCCCGCGGAGATCTTTGCCCTGAATGTTGCGTGCAGCACATAACCCTGCCCGTTCACTGCTGCTGGAAACGAGGCGCGTCTTCCGCGCTCAAAATAATCATGAGCGCTCTCGAACGTCTCAACACCTGCCGGACGCACCGTCTTGAAAGGCATCGTAATCCGGGACACCACCTGAACCGCTACGTTGTCCTGCAGGTACGGCTGGAACTGCATCGCGGCAATTGCTTTTCCGGCGGTTTCACTTACCCCTGGATTGTCCGAGACGATTGTTCCCACCTCTCGGACCTTCCCCGAACGATCAACAACGATCTCTGTAGTCACCGCTCCCTGCAGGGGACCATCTTGCAAGACAGGCCACGCTACAGCTTTCCTCGGCAGGAGGTTTTTTCGCAGCGTCGTTTCTTCCACTACGATGGTCCGCAAGACCGGATTATCACTACCGCTCGCTTCGGCGTCAAAGAGACCAGGCGGGATGTCTCGCAGATCCTCCAGGGTTGTGATCTTGGCGGTTACCTCAGGTGATCCCACGCTTACTGTCCGCCCCACCATACGGCCATGGAAGCTTTTATAATCCTTGTACAAGCCGCCCCATCCCAAAGCTCCGCCCTAGAAGAGCAGTCCGGTGTTGTCGGTGATAGCGAGCCCCGCACCCATCCCTTTCTCCACGCTCCCATCGGAACTCATCATCGTCCACGAGTAATAGGTCGATCCCGCTGATTTCCTTACATCGGCCTTATTCACCTGCTCCAGAACCTGATCCAAGGACGGCACGGGGTCGATCAGCGCCACGCATGTTTCTCGAAGCCATTCCGGAAAGTAATCTCCCTCGTTCTTCTGCCACTCCTTACCGCCGTTTACGATCTCGATTTGGTGAAACTGCGGCGAGCGCACTTCTCGCTTCCACTGCGTAGGTGAAGCCCACCAGATCTCCACCTCTCCTGTGCGGTTTGATCCTCGATCCCTATCGAAGCTTGGCGCGAGTATTGCTTTCAAATGAAACGGCTTCGTTCCCATTTGATTCAGCGTGCTGCGCTCCACTGCTTTCTTGACCGCTTTCTCCGGATCATCGGCACGGCCGAGTACCGACAATCCGAGAACCGCGACCAACACAACCATTGCTCTAGGTATGTATTGAATCCGCATGTCCCGTAGTCTATACATGACTCCTATCAGTCGGCAATCATTCAGGGCGAGAGAGTTACGGGCTGTATGAGAGAATTTCAGTTCAAAGGAGTAAAGCGCATGCAAATGGCCGACACCGATTACAACAGTTTGCTTGCTCGCGTGAAGAAGGTCGAACGGCAGAATCAAATCTGGAAAATGGCAGGGCTGCTAGCTCTGCTGATGTTGGCTCTTTCGCTGACGGCAAATTTGACAGCGGCGCAAAAGGATCAGGACACACCGCTGCGTGCTAAGACCGTCGAAGCCCAAACTTTTCTGCTCAAGGATGCGGAGGGCACCTTGATGGGTAGAATGACGGTCACCGAAGGGCAGCCTGTGCTCGAACTGTTTGATCCATCGGGAGAAGTAACGTGGTCCACGAAAATCCGAGCGAAGAACTTGGGCGCTAAGTGACTGTCGGACCCCCAAAACCTCTCTAAGCGGATGCTAACTAGACCCGTCGCCCGCCATGACGAGGCGACGGGAGTTGCCTCGTCGCCATGCGTCACGGCACTGCGTTTTCAACAGGTCTGCGTAGTTCTACGGATATACAGCCGACCGAGTCTGCGCTACCATGGCCCGTTTTTATATGACGACGAAGACGACACAATGGGCGGCTAAGCCGAAGTCTACGGGCGATACGGGATGTTGTGCCCCGTCATCTGCGACCCGTTTTCTAATCGCAAATCTGGAATTAGAATTTGAACTAAGTTGTAGAAAACTCAGCCTACTGGGAATTTCTAATCGCAAATATTTTGCGATTTCGAATCGCACTTGGCGGCCACGTCCGCAGGATTTTTGTCACTGGTTACACATCGCTCCTGAAGCCATTCCTAATCGAGACATCGCGATTAGAATTTCTCCTAACCCCTGTCACCTCAGCGAGTTCCAAATTTCTAATCGAGACAAAATGGTGGTTTTGTATCTGCTACGCCGGGTCGCAATTTTCAACCTGGCTCCCGCCCGCAAATTGACCGCACCGCACCTCACGCCTATACTTGTATCCTGCCGAAGGAGAAGCCATCATGGAAAATCCCGTCATACTGAGCGCCGTCCGCACGCCGATCGGAAAATTTATGGGCGGACTCTCACCTCTCTCCGCTACCGAACTTGGCGCGAAAGTCGTTGCTGAATCCGTACGCCGCGCTGGTATCGAGCCGAAGCAAGTCGACGAAGCCATCATGGGCAATGTGGTGCAAGCCGGCCTCGGACAAAACCCCGCGCGCCAGGCTGCGCTTCGCGGCGGTCTCGATTCGCGCGTCGCCGCCATGACGATCAATAAAGTTTGCGGCTCAGGCCTCAAAGCCGTCGCGCTCGCCGCGCAAGGCGTCACTCTCGGCGAATCCGAAATCGTCGTCGCCGGCGGCATGGAGTCCATGTCGAATTGCCCGTATCTGCTGAAAGGCGCGCGCAGCGGATTCCGCCTCGGCAATCAGGATCTAGTCGATTCCATGATCAACGATGGCCTCTGGGACGTGTACGAAAACTTCCACATGGGCGTCACCGGCGAGCTCGTCGCCGAAAAGTACAACGTCTCGCGGCAGGAGCAGGATCAGTTCGCTTTCGAGAGCCACAAGAAAGCCGTCCGCGCGATCAAGTCGTGCTTCTTCGGCGAGCAGATCGTGCCGGTTGAAATTCCGCAGAAGAAGGGCGATGCCGTCATCATTAAAACCGACGAATCGCCGCGCGAAGACACCACCCTCGAAGCGCTCGCAAAACTAAAGCCTGCATTCAAAAAAGACGGCACCGTCACCGCAGGGAATGCGCCCGGCACGAATGACGGTGCAGCGGCCGTCGTCGTCACCAGCGAAAAAAATGCCGCGCGCCTCGGCAAAACTCCGATGGCCCGAATCGTCGCGCAAGCCGTAAGCGGCGTCGAACCCAAATGGGTAATGATGGCGCCCGTAGAAGCCGTCGAAAAGCTTCTCGCTAAAACCGGCTGGGACCGGGATAAAGATGTCGATCTTGTCGAGCTCAACGAAGCGTTTTCCGTCGCAGCCATCGCCGTAACGCGCCAGCTTCGCCTCAATCCCGAAAAAGTAAACGTGAATGGCGGCGCAGTCGCTCTCGGCCATCCCATCGGCGCCTCAGGCGCCCGCGTCCTCGTCACGCTGCTCTACGAATTGCAGCGCCGCAACCTGAAACGCGGCATCGCCGCTCTCTGCCTCGGTGGCGGCAACGCCGTAGCCCTCGCCGTCGAGCGCTTTTAGCCCAGGACATCACACAGAGAAACCGAGAAGACATGAAACACGCTGCGGTCGGCTTTCGCGTCCACTCCGGCTGGGCCGCGCTGATAGCTCTCACTGTGACGAAAGGCGCGCCGGTCGTTCTGTTCCGCGAGCGCATTCATCTCGTCGAGAACTTTACCTACGAATTTCGCCAGCCGTACCACACAGCAGAAAAGTTGCCGCTTGCGGAAGCCCGCGCCTTCGTCGCGCGAGTCCGATCGGAGGCGCGGCGGCTGGCTCATCGCGCAATGCGCGAGCTGAAAACCGATCTTCGCGACCAGGGATATTCGCTCACAGGTTTCGGTCTCCTTCTTTCTTCCGGAAGGCCGCTTCCAGCTCTCAAAAAAATTCTCGCCGCGCATTCCTTGATTCACTCTGCTGACGGCGAGCTGTTTCGCGAAGCGCTACTGCACGCCGCCGCGCACACCGGACTCAAGCCTATGGCGGTCAGAGAGCGTGACCTGACCGATTCTGCTTCGCGCGTTCTTCGCCGTAAAACTGAGGACCTAGTGCAGCGCATCTCCGATCTCGGCCGCCCGCTCGGGCCACCCTGGTCGCAAGACGAAAAACTTGCATCGCTCGTCGCCTGGCTCGCCGCATCGGCGCGCCCGTCGACATCGCATCTATCGCAAGGGCGAAAGTCTCGATAGATGTTCTGCCCCGTCTGCAAATCCGAATATCGCGAAGGCTTCACGAAGTGCTCCGATTGCGGCGCTGCCCTCGTCAAAAGCCTGCCGGAAAAGAGCCGCGCTGCGGGGGAAACAGATAGCAGCGCAACCGAACTCTTATGGAGTGGCGATAGTTCGCTGACCGCCAGCATTATCGGAGAATTCCTTGAGGCGGAGAAAATTCCCTTTGATGACGAAGAAGTGGAATTTGGAAAGCTCCGTCAAAGTGGACCATCTGTTTTTAAGGTTTGGATTCAGCCGAGCGACCACACCGCCGCTAAGCAAAGCCTCAATGAAGCGCTCCGCTACATTGAGCAACAGGACAAACTCGAAGAGGCGCGCGAAGCAGCCGAGGAGTCGACGGCGGCAAAGCCCGAGGCGGAAGGGAACGAGCCGTACAACCTCGAGACGTTCGATCCGGAGCAAGCGGCCGATCCAGTGTGGAGTGGTTCGGATTCCGACATGAAAGATATGGTCATCGCCTCACTACGAGAACTGGGCATCGGTTCGCTCGCGGCGGAAGCTGAAGGAAAGTTCACGATTCGTGTCGAGCCTTCAGCTGAAAAACGAGCCAAGGAAATCGTTCGCGAAATCGTCGAGCAGACACCGCCGGAATGAACATGAACGCGATTGCCGAATCCACACACTCCCTCGACGCATCTGAACCGGAGCGCGTCATGACCCGGCCACTTTGGTTCGAACGCAAATTCGATTTCAGCTTTCCCGTCGAGTTGTACCCGGAGATCATCGAGCGGCTGCGCGGCACGCCTGCGCGGATCGAAGAGCGAGTGCGGGATGTGCCGCCTGCTCTGCTTACTCGGCGCGACGGCGACAAGTGGTCGATTCAGGAAAATATCGGCCACCTGCTCGATCTCGATGAGCTTTTCGCCGGGCGTTTCGAAGATTACGAGCGCGGCTTGGAAAAACTACGCGCCGCGGACCTCCTGAATCAGAAAACCCATCAAGCACAACACAACAGCCGGCCTGCGGCAGAAATCCTGCGCGAATTCCGGCGCGGACGCATTGCTCTCGTTGCGCGATTGGAATCGCAGCCGCCCGAATACTTTCGCCGGACCGCGCTGCACCCGCGCCTGAACACGCCGATGCGTGTCACGGACCTACTCTACTTCGTAGCGGAACACGACGATCATCATCTCGCTCGCATCTCCGAATTGCTTCGCGCCAAATAATCGGGCGAACTTCATTTCTTTCACAGGTTCTCTTCGATTATCATCAACGCCGCTATGACTATCGAAACGATCAAAAGAGTAGGGGTGCTCGGCGCCGGAACCATGGGCAATGGAATCGCCCACGTTTTCGCCCGCCATGGCTATCACGTGATTTTGCGCGATGTGGAGAAACGGTTTCTCGATCGCGGCCTTGAGACCATTGCCAAGAATCTCGATCGCGAAGTGAAAAAAGGGAAGCTCGCGGAAGACGAAAAGCCGGTGGTCATTGCACGCATCAAGCCCGTCACGGACGTGGCCGCGCTCGCGAATGCGGACTTCGTGGTCGAAGCTGTTCCCGAGCAGCGAGAATTGAAGCTCTGCGTTTTGAAGGAAACCGACGCCGCGCTCAAGCCCGGCGCGATCCTCGCCAGCAACACATCTTCCATTTCCATCACCGAGCTTGCGGCGCACACCAGCCGCCCGGAGCGGTTCATCGGCATGCACTTCATGAATCCCGTGCCGGTGATGCAACTTGTCGAGGTGATTCGCGGCCTGGCCACCAGCGACGAGACCTTTGATGTGACGATGGCGCTCTGCAAAAACCTGGATAAGAAACCAGTCGCGGTGAATGACGCGCCGGGTTTCGTCTCCAATCGCGTCCTGATGCCACTTATCAACGAAGCCGCTTTCTGCGTGATGGAAGGTGTCGCGACGCCAGAGGCCGTCGATGCCGTGATGAAAATGGGAATGAATCATCCGATGGGGCCGCTCGAGTTGGCGGATTTCATCGGTCTCGATGTCTGCGTGGATATCCTTGAAGTCCTCTATAAAGGATTCGGCGATCCGAAATATCGCGCTTGCCCGCTGCTTCGCAAATACGTTGCAGCAGGCTGGCTCGGACGCAAGTCCGGCCGCGGTTTCTTCAAGTACGCCTGATCCTCGCAGCATCCACCGCTTGGCTTTCGTATTAAGCTTGTTGTCATCCTGAGCGCAGCGAAGGATCTCAGCGCTGCTAATCCTTGGTAGAAAATCTTCGCGGATTCTTCGGCGAACGTCTAAACCTCATCTCTAGTACGCGCGGGCAGGCGACGCAATCCGGCCTTTGTGCCAGTTTGATACACCACTCTGCATTGCTACCCTGCCATCCCGCTCAGGAACCAACAATTCATACGCGCGTTCAGAATTACCAAAACTTTTTAGAAGGCTCCGGGTTGACAGGGTTTCCGCAAGAATTTTCGAAGAGAACTGGGGAGGGTGCCGTGCGCCGTCTGGGACTGACACTTCTGGTTTGCATCATAGCTGGATTTACCGCGAGTTGCGCCGGTCTTAACGGCGGCTCATCCACGGGAACCGATCGAGTCGCCATCACGCCTTCAGGCCCTTCGGTCCGAGCAAACGGTACGGAAGCTTTTACCGCGACAGTCGCAAAGGAAACGAACCCAACCGTCACCTGGACTGTGAATGACATCGCGAACGGAAACGCGATGGTGGGAACAATCACCAGCACCGGAGCTTTGACGGCAACATATACGGCGCCAGCGTCGCTTCCTTCTCCGAATACAGTCACAATCGCGGCTCTCGTCCCCAATCACAAAGGCCTCACTGCTTCGACCATCACAACCCTGCTCAATCCGGTCCCCCAGCTTTCTTCAGCCACGCCGCCGCAGATTGATGCCGGCAATTTCACCATTACTTTGAACGGAAGCAATTTTGTGAGTGGCGCGGTCGTTAATATGGGTTCCACGGCGCTGAGCACCACATTCGTCTCTAGCACCAAGCTCACTGCCACCGGTAGCGTGACGTCGCAAACACCGAGCGTGCAGTTCACGGTTACGAATCCCGACCCCGGTTCGGCTACATCCGGAACTCTCACAGCGCAAGTGGTGCAGGCGATATCGCCGAACGTTGCGGATCGCTTCCTCGAGCAGACGACTTTCGGCCCCACTCCTGCTCTGGTCGCCCAAGTGCAGCAGAGCGGTCTGCAGCCCTTTCTAACGAATCAATTTGCGATGCCCGTATCGCCCTACGCAGACCCGGCATCCACCGAAACGAGCCTGGGCCCGCTCCAGCAGCGCTTTTTCGTGCAGGCCCTCACGGCGCAGGACCAATTGCGCCAGCGTGTAGCCTTCGCGCTGAGTCAGATTTTCGTGATTGCTGGCGACAAGATTACCGACCCGACCGGGTTCACGAATTATCTTCGCCTGCTCGAGAGCGACGCATTCACGAATTACCGCCAGATTATGAAGGATGTGACGCTCTCACCGGCCATGGGCCATTACCTCGACATGGTGAACAACGACAAGCCTGGAACCGGCCAGCACGCCAACGAAAATTACGCACGCGAACTGATGCAGCTTTTCACGCTCGGCACCTCACTGCTGAATGACGACGGGTCATTCCAACTGGACTCAAGCAGTAATCCGATTCCGACCTACACCCAAGCGCAGGTTCAGGAGTTTGCTCTGGCCTATACCGGCTGGACGTATCCGACGACGCCGGGTGCGACGCAACAGAAGCACAACCCGGCATATTGGACGGGCTCGATGGTTGCTACGGATTCCAACCACGACACAACCTCGAAGCAACTGCTGCAGTACACAAATGCAGCATCGGGCGGTCTGTTACCCGGCGGACAGACGGCCGCACAGGATCTCGACGGCGCGCTCGACAACATTTTCAATCATCCGAACCTTCCGCCGTTTGTTTCGCGCGAGCTGATTCAGCATCTCGTGACCAGCAATCCGAGTTCCGCCTACATTCAACGTATTACCGAAGTTTTTAAGAACAATGGCGCGAGCGTGCGGGGCGATATGAAGGCGGTGATCACCGCCATCCTGCTCGATCCCGAAGCGCGCCGCGGCGACGATTCCACCACCGCGAATGCCGCCGATGGCCATCTGCAGGAGCCTATCCTTTACATCACTGGCCTGCTGCGAGCGTTTGGCGCCGCCAGCGATGGCGCGAATCTGGCGGGTCAGGGCGCCGGGATGGGACAGAACGCACTCTTCCCGGGCAGTGTGTTCAATTTCTACTCGCCGAACTTCGTGATTCCTGGAACGAGTCTCTACGGGCCCGAATTTCAGATTCTGACCACAGCCACCACACTCAATCGCGCGAATTTCGTGAACACTTTCGTCTTCGGCTCGCTTGGTTCCACTACTACCGTGAACTTCAGCAGCTACGCATCGCAGGCTTCGAATCCCAGCGCGCTTCTCGATTCGCTCAACACCTTGATGCTTCACGGCGCGATGACGGCAGACATGAAGACCAGCATCTTGACCGCCATGCAGGCCGTGCCCGCGGGAACGAATCAGGCTCTTCAGCAGGCGCAAACGGCAATCTATTTAATTGGCACGTCGTCGCAATATCAGGTGCAGCACTGATCGGCAGAGAGGCGCCAAGCGGCGCGGGAAAGGTGAAATGAAAATGCCAGGAAAAGACAAAGTTACCCGCAGGGACTTCGTGCGCATCAGCTGCTGCACGGCGGCCTCGTTCGGTATGACGGCTGCGATAGGACGCTTGAACCTGATTCATGCGCTCGCCGCGCCTGCCGCCACCGGTTATCGCGCTCTCGTTTGCCTTTTTCTTTTCGGCGGCAACGACAGCAACAACATGACCATCCCCAACGACACCGCAGGCTACGCGAACTACGCCAACATCCGCGCCAATCTTGCGTTAGCGCAGAACACGCTGCTGCCGATCGTGGCCAAGACGGGCAATGTTCCCTATGGCCTGCATCCTCAACTGCCGGGGCTGCAAGGTCTATTTGGCGGCGGACAGCTCGCCGTCGTGGCGAACGTCGGCACCCTCGCGCAACCCACCACACGCGCGCAGTACCAGCAAGGCGGCGCAACGCTTCCCGTGAATCTCTTTTCGCACTCCGATCAGCAAGGCCAATGGCAGACGGCGGATTTTACCGGCTTCGGAACCACCGGCTGGGCCGGACGCACCGCGGACAAACTTCAGTCCATGAATGCCGGCGCCCAGTTTCCGCCCATCACTTCCGTGGCAGGCGGCGCGATTCTTTGCACAGGCGAGCAGACAAATCCCTATGCTATGAGCCCGGGCTCGACGCCCGGCTTACGCGGTTACAGCAGTTCGGCAGCATCGAACGCGCGCCTCGTCTCCTTCCAACAGCTTCTCACCATGGACTCAGGAATTTCGCTGGTGCAAGACACGAGCGCCGTGATGAACCAATCTCTCGAGCAGAGCAAGATTCTTTCCGCGGCGCTTCAATCGCTGTCACCGCTTCAAACACAATTCCCAGCCACGAACATCGGCAACCAGCTCAAACAAGTGGCGCAGATCATGCAGGCGCGCTCGTCGCTCGGCTTGCAACGCCAGATTTTCTTCTGCTCGCTTGGCGGGTTTGATACGCACACCGACCAGCTGAACACACAAGTGAATCTTTACTCCCAACTCGATCCCGCACTGTCCGCGTTTTACAATTCGACGGTCGAGCTGGGCATCGCCCCGCAAGTTACTACGTTCACTTTGTCCGACTTCAGCCGCACCTTCCAGCCGGGATCGAACGGCGGAACAGACCACGCGTGGGGCGGCAACCATCTGGTTGTGGGCGGCGCTGTGGCCGGCACCGATGTGTACGGCCAGTTCCCGCAGCTCGCGCTCGGCGGCCCAAACGACGCGGGGAGCAACGGACGATGGATCCCGACCACGTCGGTGGATCAGTACGGAGCAACTCTAGCGAAATGGTTTGGAGTTGCCGATAGCGACCTGCCGGCGATATTCCCGAACCTCTCGAACTTCAGTACCCCGACGCTCGGTTTTCTGGGCTGAGGAACGAGCGCGGGCGCATCACACGGCCGGTTTTTCGGTGCTGTCGTTCCAACCATGGCCTCACGCCATCATCGAAACGCCGGCCGTGGTTTCTGTAAAGCCGCCGCGATTTTCAGAGTACAATTTCCTTTGTTTTCGCCCCTTCCAACTACTTGCGTGCGGAGGCTCGCATGATCCGTCGTCGGATGGCGCTGGCTGGCGCCGCCGCGATTCTCGTTCTGCTCGCGCTGCGATTTGCCGCAGCGCAGGCGCACGACACGACAGACACGCTGGTCCTCAGTGTGCCCAGCAACCAATGGTTTGAAGGGCCGGGCGAGCGGGTCTCCATCTCGAGCGACGCGAAATGGGCGCTGCTTACGCACGGACGCACAATGTCGCTCTATTCGCTTGAGACCCGCGAACAGAATCAGGATTTTCTGCTCGGGGGTCTCACCAGCGTTTTTCGCGCCGGATTCTGCGGACCGAATGCCTTTGTACGGCTTGGTCAGCGCGGCAGCGAACATGGCATATTTCTGCCCGGCGTAGAAACGCCACAGCTTTCTTCGATACCGCCCGATTCAGTGGTCAATTGCTCGGCCGACGGCAGCGAGATCGTTTATTACGCGCCGCAGAACCCAGACCGCCAAATGTTTGTCGGTCCACCGCGCGGCCCGTTCAAAACGTTTGGAGTCACCGGGCGAATCACCGGGACTGCATTTTCGCCCGACAACAGCATGCTCTACGTTTTGCTGTTTCAGCCCTCGGGCGAGACTTCTCTTGTGCGCATCTCCGTTCACGAACTACGGACGAAGACGATTGCAAGCGACCTCGATGCCGCTCCGAACTGGAACACAATGGCGATATCGCCCGACGGGCGTAGCGCATTCATCGCGCTCGCAAGCGCAGGAGCACCAGACAATGCGGCGCGACACGTGCCCGACGCGAATCGCTGGCTCGCAATCTACAAGGTGGATCTCAGCAGCGGTGCTCGCACGCCGATGGTCTCAACTCCGGGCGTCGACGATCACGATCCTGCAATTGCGGAGGGAAATCTTTATTGGGCGAGCAATGCGATTCGCGATTCGATAGCCGCAGTTCCTGTAGGCGGAGGCGATTCGAAAGACGTGATGGCCGGCGCGGAAGTTCCGATGTGGAGTCCGGACGGAAAAAAGATTTCATTCACGTATGGCGGCTGGCGGCTCGCTGATTGGGCGCTGAATCTGGATGCGGGATACGTTCTCGTTGATGCGGACGCGAACCGAACCTCCGCTCGCTTTCCTATTGTCACAGGCTATCACGAGGATTTTCCCGCGGCCTGGTCGCCTGACGGCAAATGGATCGCGTTCCACTCTCATCGTTCGAAGGTTCCGGTGCCCGATTACGAGAGCGCCGAGAGTACGGATGATATTTATCTGCGCCTCGCCGACGATATGCACGCACCGGAAATGCGTCTCACCGATTTCGGGTGGGAGACGGGTCCGGCTTATTGGTCGCCCGATGGCCGCAAGCTGCTATTTAATTCCTGGGTTCGCGGCGGCACGCCCGGAATCGACAAACTCTGGGTGCTTGGCATCCAGCCAGTCACCGGGGAAGTGCTCGACACGACGCAGCTTCCGCTGCCGGCAGAAATTCACAGCGCTTCGTGGGCGGCTTGGTCGCCGGATGGGAAGGAAATCGCGATCGAGGACAAGCGCGAAGGCGGCAATCGCGCTCTGTGGATTGTCCACGCCGACGGCACGCATGGAGAGAAGCTGCTCGACTATCGAGGCACGACCTACGATGGCCTTGACTGGACCGCCGACGGGAAAACACTCATCTACAGCGGCCTCGCCGGGGACAAGTTGCAGCTTTTCTCGATTCCTCGCGCTGGCGGCACGCCCACTCAACTCACGCACGACGCCGGAAACTTGATGCAACCGCGCGTTTCCCCTGATGGCAAATGGATTGCCTGTACCCGCATCCTGCAATCGAAACAGATTTGGCGCCGCCCGCTTTCTTAAGCAAACCCGTATATAAATTCGACCGCTTACGCGAGTGGGCCTCTTTCGTCCAATTGCCATTGGCCCGGCACTCTCGCCTGCGCGACTTACAGCTTCTCCGGTGGGAGCCCTCTGCTTCAGCAGAGGGAGCTGGACTTCAGTCCAGCGGAACAAGCATGGAGAGAAATCGTGGCTTTAGCCACGGGCATTCGAAGCCCAGCGCTAAAGCGCGGGATACAGTTGCCGTCATCGTTTCGGAGCTCTCAAGCGCTCCTCCCCCGCATGAATGCAGGGGCTCCCACCAAAAAACGACAGCCGTGCTTTCAGCGCCGGCGCTCCATTGTTGCGGCCGCCCTTGTGCCCGGAGGGGGCTAGGGCTCTAGCGTGGCATCTTCTTACTCGCCGGGGCAATGCACTAACTCCAGCGTCAGTAATAATCGAGGGAAGGACGTTTTTTGAGTAGTCCAGCACTCCTGCCTGCGCGACTTTGAGCTTTTCCGGTGGGAGCCCTCTGCTTCAGCAGAGGGAGCTGGACTTCAGTCCAGCGGAACAAGCATCAAGAACAAATCGTGGCTTTAGCCACGGGATTCGAAGACCCCAGCGCCAAAGCGCGAGATACAGTTGACGTCATCGTTCCGGAACGCTCAAGCGCTCCTCCCCCGCATCAATGCGGGGGGCTCCCACCAAAATGCAAAAGCGGCATCTTCTTATCCGCCCGGGGCAATGCCCACATTTCGACGAAGCGTTTCGGCATCTCCTCCGTCTAAGCAGGGCATTGCATCACCGTGATTCGGAAGGCCGGGCGCGGCCACCCAACATTCATCGAAAGTCGCAGGCGGCCTGCTATGGCGCCGCAAGTGAAAAGGAGAATTTCGAAATGAAGAAGCTATGCCTATCGCTCGTTCTCGGAATCGTAGCTTTCGGCTTCAGCGCGGCTCGAGCGCAGGCTCAAGACGCCGCCGCAGCCCCACAAAGCCCCATGTCCAAACCGCCGGTGACGTATGGCTACGACATAAGGCCACAGGTGCTGCTCGATCTCGACCAGCTCCAACAGAAATTCGTTTCTTTAGCCGAAGCGATACCAGCTGAAAAATATACCTGGCGGCCGGAGGAGGGCGCTCGTTCCATTGCGGAAGTGTTTCTGCACGTCACCGCGGCAGAGTACAACATCCCTGAGCTGATCGGCGGTGAAGTTCCCGCGAAATACAAAGCAAAGGATTGGGAAAAGTCCACCACAGACAAGGCCACGATTGTCGCTGAGCTCAAACAATCATTCGCGAATGCTGTCGCAGTCGTCACCAAAGTTCCCACATCCGACATCGCCACGCCGCTTCCAAAGCTCGGCCCCGATGCGAACAAAGGCGACGTCGAATACCTGCTCGTCACCCATGCACACGAGCACCTCGGACAGTCCATCGCCTATGCGCGTTCGGTTGGCGTGACGCCGCCCTGGACAGTAGCTGCCGAAGCCGCAGCGAAGAAGAAGGCCGCAGAGGGCAAACCGGAGGGGCAGAAGCCCGAGTAGCAGAGCCCAGGGCCCCAGATGGTGCGGGCTCAAGTGGTTCAGCCCTGTCGTTGGCTGCGTTGTTTACTTGGGTGCGCCCGTCTGTCCGGCAACTACGAGTTGGCGGGCTTGGTCGAGCCAATTCAGCACCACAGTAGGCTCGGAGGTAGCAGCCAGTGTGCCGCCGGGAAGCTCGAAAATCACAAAGTGCTGCCCGTCCGGCGCCACGTCGTAGGATGCGAATGGAGCGCGCATTTCCAGGCGGTGCGCGAAGACTGTCTGCGGCTTTCCGGTCTGGAACGAATTCTTCTCCACCGAATAAGGCACACTAATCAACGAGCTGCCATTCGCGTAGAACAACTCGTGTCCGGTCCCAGACCAGCGCGGCTCCGTGCCGCCGTCCGTCGAGATCTGCCACTTGCCTCCCGCACCTTCAAACGGCACGACATAAACTTGGGGCAGTCCGGATTCAACCGACGCATAGGCGACCCAGCGTCCGTCAGCAGAAAATGACGGGTAAAACGCGTTGCCACCAACCGAAAATTGCCGGGGTTCCTGTGGCTTCCCGTTTGCGTCTAGGGTAAGAGTCCAGATTTCGCAGCATCCTCCATTCTTATCTGCGAGCCGGGCAAAAAGAAGAACCTTGCCGTCCGGCGACCAGGATGCCAGATAAGCAATCGGAAGCGATTTCGAAGTCAACGCCTCTTCCTCTCCGGTTCCGTCGGCGCGTTTCCAGAAGATCGCTTGCCCGGAGCCCTGCGCGCCGCTCACAGGATGCCAATAGGTAAGCCGCTGACCATCCGGCGTCCAGATGGGAAAGTTGGCTGCCGCGGTTCCGCTGATCACTGCGGAAGTGGTCCCTCGCGCAAAATCATGGACCCATATGCTGCTCGCGCTCTGAAAGGCGAAACGCTTTCCGTCTGGAGAGAAGCGTGGAGAGGCAGCGTCTTGCCTGTCACTCATCAGAACCGTGGCTTCGCCCTTGCGGTCGAGCAGGACGACGTTCAGGTTGTGATTTACTCCGCCGCCCGATAAATAAATCGCAGTGCCGTTGTCTGCGAAGCTGACCTGGGCGCTACCGTTTGTGATATCGGCATCCACACCCTGCAGAACCGGAATCGCGGTGCCGGTGATCTTCAGCTTCTGTACATCGAAGGGAACAACGAAGACTGTGCCCTGAGACACGTACGACAGATAACCGCCAGGAAGAAACCTTCCGAAGTAGGCATTCTCGACCAGCACCTTGGGCACGCCCGAATCAAGTGGGGCCGCCCCCACCCAGCCTTTGCCAAAGAAGTTGTTGTCCGCAGAAGAGGTGAAGATCACAGCCTTTCCGCCGGGAAGGATCTGCGGCCACCGTTGTGTGACTTCCGCACGTGCTGAATCCAGATGGGTAGCCTCCTGCGGGGCGCCGCCCGAATCTTGAATCCGGTAAAGCTGACTGGTGAATTGCCTTGGGAAGATGATGGTGCCGTCTGTGCCCCAGCTTGCTCCGCGGTAACCGCCAACATCAGCCAGAGTGACTGCGGCCCCGCCGCGGATAGACACCTTCTTCAATTTTCCGTCGCCAAAGAATCCGATCCACTGGCTATCCGGCGAAAAGAAAGGCGCGAAGGCTACGTCGGCTCCTTCGAGTAGCACGGGAGAGCCCTTGTCCATTTCCCGAAGGTAGAGTGCAACCTTGCCTGTTTTGGGATCTCGCGTGGTGTAAACGATGCGCGACCCGTCAGGAGAAATCACGGTGGCCGGACCGTTCTCCAATGCGAGCTGCTGGTTCGGAATCAGGAGGGAGAGTTCCACTGGCTTCTGCGCACCCGGACGGGATGCCTCGCGCAGTGCAAACAGCGCAAACAGTAATCCGACGGCCAACGCTCCAGCAATCGCCCAGGGTAGAAATCTTTGCCAGGCTGGTGTTGCAGGCGTCGAAGAAATTAGCGGTGCAACCGATCCGGACTGCGCTACGGCCGAGCTTGAAACCGCAGACGGGTGCGCCGCGGAGTCGTACGCTGCGACGCCTGCGGACGAGCGCGACGGCTTGCCGGACGCATCGTCGGATGGCATCGCCTGATAAGCTGCGGAACGGCTCGTGTCGGAGTCGCGCTTCAGGCGCTTGAGATCGGCGCGCATGTCCGCGGCATTGTGGTAACGCAAATCCCGATCCTTTTCGAGAGCCTTGCCGATAATTTCTTCGAGCTTGGCGGGCAGGTCCGGGTTCAATCGGACTGGCGGCACCGGCGCGCGATTCAAGGTTGCTTCGGAAATCACGGCGGAAGTTTCGCCGCGGAAGGGCAGCGCGCCCGTGGCCATCTCGTAGATCACCACGCCGAAGCTGAAGAGATCGGTGCGGGGATCGAGCGTCTGGCCGCGCACTTGTTCGGGCGACATGTACGCGACTGTGCCCAGGGCAGTGCCGGGGCTCGTGAGCAGCGTTTCGCTCACGCCCTGCGTCATCGAAGCATCTTCGAACGCGTTCGACTTGCCGCTTCCGGTTACCTTCGCTAGTCCGAAATCGAGAATCTTCGCGTGACCGCGCTCGGTGACAAAAATATTTGCCGGCTTCACGTCACGGTGCACGATCCCTTTGCTATGCGCGGAATCGAGCGCGTCGGCCACTTCGATCGCAATATCCAGAAGACGGTCCATCGGCACCGGCCTGCCGGTGATCAAGTGCTTGAGCGTGCAGCCATCCAGATACTCCATAGCGATGAACGGATGGCCGTCCTGCTGAGAGATCTCGTAAATCGTGCAAATGTTGGGATGATTCAGCGCGGAGGCGGCTCGCGCTTCGCGGCGGAACCGTTCAAGCGCCTGCGAGTCGCGGGCGACGTCTTCGGGAAGGAATTTCAGCGCAACGAAACGGCCGAGCTCGTTGTCCTCGGCTTTGTAAACCACGCCCATGCCGCCACCGCCGAGTTTCTCGATCACTCGATAGTGGGAGATGGTGAGGCCAATCGGCGACTGCGTTTCTGCCATGGGTGGCGCACATCTTAGGCCCCGCGAGAAGGCAAGTCAACGCGGGCGGACTTCACGCCTGAACCTTCCGGCCTAAAATAGCCTTGCCGGAGGCGCAAAAAAGTCTTTGCTTTTTGTTCGCCTAGTGGTAGTATGGCCGTATAAATGCGGATTCAGGGCAGGGCACGCATTCTGGTAGACTGTGCCTCCTGCGTCCCCAGGAAATGCTGGCGAAAAGCCCTCGAGGTGCAAGCGTGTCCGACGAAAAAACCAAGAATCTGGATCTGGCAATCGCACAAATTGAAAAGCAATACGGCAAAGGCTCGATCATGCGCCTGGGGAACCGCGACGTGCTCGTCCCGGTGAACGTGATTCCCACCGGCTCCATCTCGATCGATGCCGCTCTCGGCGTCGGCGGCTTGCCACGCGGCCGCGTAATCGAAATCTATGGCCCGGAATCGGGCGGCAAGACCACGCTCACACTTCATGTGATAGCCGAAGCGCAGAAACTCGGCGGCCAGGCCGCTTTCATCGACGCCGAACACGCTCTCGACCCCTCGTATGCGCGCAAGCTCGGCGTGGACGTTGATAATCTCCTCGTCTCGCAGCCCGACAATGGCGAACAAGCGCTCGAAATCGCCGAAGCGCTGATTCGCTCGAACGCCGTTGATGTTGTCGTGGTCGACTCCGTCGCTGCCCTCGTCCCGCGCGCGGAACTCGAAGGCGACATGGGCGATCCGCAAATGGGCCTGCAGGCGCGCCTGATGTCGCAGGCATTGCGCAAGCTCACCGCCATCGTCTCCAAATCGAAGACGTCCCTGATTTTCATCAACCAGATTCGCGAGAAAATCGGCGTGATGTTCGGCAATCCCGAAACCACCACCGGCGGCCGCGCGCTCAAGTTCTACTCTTCGATCCGCATTGATATCCGCCGCATTCAGTCCATCAAGGAAGGCGACCGCGTAGTGGGCTCGCGCACCCGCGCGAAAGTGGTGAAGAACAAGGTAGCCGCGCCGTTCCGTGAAGCCGAGTTCGACATCATTTACGGCGAAGGCGTTTCGCGCGAGGGCGACCTGCTCGATGTCGGCGTAGCGAAAAATATCCTCGAGAAGTCGGGCACGTGGATTTCCTACAAAGGCGAGCGTCTCGGCCAGGGCCGCGACAACGCCCGCATTTTCCTGAAGGAAAACACGGACATCCGCGACAAAATCGAAGCTGATCTGCGCAAAGCACTGGGCCTGGTCCACCAGCCTGTGGTCACGGCCAGCGACAACGGAAAGCCCACCGCGGCAGAACCCGCGAAGCCCGCAACCATGGCTGCCGCCGCATCGAAAGGCAAGACAGGCCGCTAAATCAGGCTGCCGCTAGACCGAATTCGGCCGGGGTTTATGTCCCGATCTGAACCCCGGCCCACTTTCGCCCCCCGGTACTTTGGTACCCCCCAAATACAGAAAAACTGTACTGATTACCAGTTGCGCCTTCCTTCGACTGTCCCTACAATTTGCTGAGGCTCAGGTATTCACTGTACGGGGCCTGTGGCCGATAACGTAAACGTAGAAGGCATAATAAAAGAAGACATGAAACCCAGCTCACGCACCAGCCAAGTAGTTCCAATACTGTGCCTCCTGCTCGTAGCAGCCGCGAGCGCCGCATTCGGTTCTCCGGCAGGCGCACCCGCAGCCAAACGCACTCATCGCACTCGCAGCACAGCTTTCAATCTTGATCCCGCGAAATTTGACGCTACCAGCTACGACGATGCAATCGTCCGCCAGGTGGCGATCGACGCGCTGGGCCACACCAACGGCTCGGTCGTCGCGCTCGATCCAGCAACTGGCCGCATCCTCACAATCGTGAATCAGAAGATGGCATTCTCCGCCGGCTTCGAACCTTGCTCCACAATCAAGCCGGTGATTGCTCTCGCCGGCCTGGAGGAAGGTGCGATCACCCGCGACACAATGCTGAAAGTGGACCGCCGCCGCTACATGGACCTCACCGAAGCGATGGCGCACTCGAACAACGTCTTCTTCGAAAGCGTCGGCAAGCAGCTCGGTTTTGACACCGTCATCAAGTACGCCCGCCTCCTCGGCCTGGGCGAACGCGTCGGCTACAATATCAGCGAAGAACAGCCCGGCTCGCTGCCGCTTTTCCCGCCGAAGTATGGCGGAGTGGCGCGCATGTCCAGCTTCGGCGGCGGCATCCGCATCACGCCGCTGCAACTTGCGTCCCTCGCGGCAACTCTCGCCAATGGCGGCACTGAATATTACTTGCAGTATCCGCGCACCACTGAAGATCGCGTCAATTTCGCGCCGCGCGTTCGTCGTCAACTCGATATCGCGCCGCTGCTCCCGGATATTCGCGAAGGCATGCTCGCCGCTGTAATGTATGGAACCGCGCGCCGCAGCTATGATCCGTATGGTAACGACACCCTCGGCCCCACGCTCGGCAAAACGGGCACTTGCAATGACGAATCGCTCGGCGGCCGGCTTGGTTGGTACGTTTCTTACGCCGACGAAATTCATCCGAAAATCGTTCTCGTGATTCTAATTCGCGGCGGTGGCCGCAGCACCAACGGCCCGCGTGCTTCCCAGATTGCCGGTCACATCTACCGCGGACTCCGCGAGCGAAATTATTTCGCAACATCTGCTTCCGAACGCGATTCGCAGTACGCTGCCGCAGGCACCGCCGGCGCTTCGCATTAACCGCTAGCTCAGAATCCGCAGCTTCTTTTCATTAGGGGCACGGCATGTCGCAGATCCCGCATGAGTTCGCGGGGCCGTGCCTGCTGTCGCCGGCAAGGAAATTGGGAAACTCGGCGGAGAATTAGGCCGCTCCGCGCCACCTCTTGAATTTAGCCACGCGCGGCCCTACAATCCCGGCAATCTTTCCGTGAGCCTAGCCCTCGCCACCCAGCGCGATGAAGGTCGGCGAGCAGCGAACCGCCCTTCGCTCGCTCGCGCGGGTGCAGTTCTGCTCGGCGCTCTCTTCATGATGTGGCCGGCGTTCTTCAATCGCTATCCGTTGCTCTATCCCGACTCCATGACGTATCTCGCAAATGGTGCCCCAGTCGCGCGCGCCTTGTTCCTTCATCAACTCTCCGACTACTACGGCATGCGCTCATTCATTTACAGCCTCGGCATTTTGCCGTTTCATTGGAACGCCACGCTCTGGCCCATCGTCGCGCTGCAAGCCCTCCTCACGGCTTACGTCATCTGGCTCGTCGTGCGCTCGATCCTGCCAAGGCGAACGGTGCTGTGGTATCTCGCCCTCATTGCGTTCCTAAGCCTGCTGACGAGCGCGAGCTGGTTCGTGAGCCTCATCATGCCGGATATTCTCGGGCCGGTTTTGTACCTCTCCATCTATTTGCTCGTTTTCGCAAGAGACACGCTCTCGCGCCCTGAACGGATCGGTGCCGCAGCAATCGCCTGCTGGTCGGTGGCATCCCACGCCACTCACCTCATGCTGGGCGTTGGAATCTGCCTGCTGCTCGCTGCTCTTTGGACGATCTTCAGAAAAGGATTCATGTCCGGCCGCTTGAAAGCGCTGGGAGAAGTAGCGGCCATTGTGATGCTCGCAGCCATCGCGCAGGTCGCGCTCAATTCGTACCTTTACGGCAAGCCTTCACTGAATGGCGAACGCCCGCCGTTCCTCACAGCGCGCCTGATCGCCGACGGCCCCGGCCGCTGGTATCTCGAGCAGCATTGCAGCGAAATGCGATTCGCGGGATGTAGCCGCCTCCCCGATCTTAGCAACGATTCCGACCAGTTCCTCTGGGCCGATGACGGAGTCTGGAAAACTTCCTCCAGTCATGCGCAGGAACAAATGCTGCACGAAGAAATTCCATTCGCTCTCGCCACGCTTCGCACCTATCCGCGCGCGCAATTGTCCAAATCCGCTTCAAATTTCTGGCAGCAGCTCGGCACCTTCGAAATCGGATTCGATCCCAACGACTGGATGGTGCAGCAATTCGACGAAGTACTTCCCAGCGGGAAAGAGCGCTTCCTGCAAAGCCGCCAAGCCCGCAACGATCTGCCGTTTGACTTGGTCTCGATGATTCAGAATTGGACGGTAGTCGCTTCGCTCGCGTTGGCCGTCATATTTGGAATTCTTTTGTGGCGGCGCTGGACTTTTCGGCTCGTGGGCCTCGCCCTCGTGATTATTCCAGCGGTGCTCGCGAATGCCTTCGTTACCGGCGTGTTGTCCACCGTCGAAGACCGCTACCAGAGCCGCGTGGTATGGCTCATCCCACTTCTTGCCGTTGTTTTGGCATTCGCCTGGATCGCCACTCTGCGAGCTGTCTCGCAGGAAGGCCTCAAGCATTCCGCTTGACCCCGCACGCGATGGCGATTTTCGATGACGCGGTATAGTTCGGAACGCCCGCAGCAAGCATCAAACGCCCAGGAGGAAATCCATGTCCGATGTCGTCTACGTTTCAAACGTCAAAATCGAGCGCAAAGTAGGCCCGTTGCGTGTCGCTCATCTTCCCGGCGAGCCGCAACCGGTGATCTTCAGCGTTCACGGCGCAATCGCCGAGCACTACAAAGTCCCGCCCGACAAAATTAAAGAGCCGCACGCCGCCACAATCGACTACGTGATAGCCGGAACCGCTGGTTGAATGATGGGCACCTTCGGGGGCGCGCTGGAAGCGCGTCAAATCGATGCAAGTAATGACAAGCTCACGGCGGACGTAAGAGGCGAAGTCGAGCAGGAAGACGGAGTGCTGGTTATCAGACGCATCCACGTCGCGATGCGCCTCGTAGCCCCGGAAGAAAAACGCGCCACCATCGAGCGCGTCCACGGAATCTACGCAATGAATTGCCCGCTCTATCGCACGCTGCACAATGCGATTCAGCTCACGTCATCTTACGAGTTAATTCCGCATTGAAGGCCTGGCGCCCGCCGCGGATAGTGGCCTAAAAACCGAGTGAAGCCGGGCGTCGAGCGGACGCCCGGCCTCGATTGCCGCGCCGTTATTGCCTTTGCCTCTGGTTGCTGTTCTGACCCTTCGACGATTGATTGTTCGACGAAGAATTGCGCGAATTATTCGACGGCTGCGATTGCCGCGAGTTATTCTGCGGCGCTGTTCGCTGCGGCTGCGGCGCCGGCCTTGCTGTCCGTGCTCGGTTTCGCGCATCTGCGTCGCGATTGAGTCCGGGTGCCGGCGCAGGCTGAATCGTCGGCGTGCTGGGTTTCGGAGTCGGTCGCGTAGAAGGTTGCGTCGGACGAGTTGGCGGATTGTTCGGCGCCGGCTGAATTGAAGGATTCGAAGGCTGCGTCGGCTTAGCTTCCGGAGCCGGTCTCGTCGGCCGGGTAGAAGGCTGCGTTGGCGTCGGTTTCGGCTGCGGCTGATTTGGCGACGGCACGGGTTGAATGCTCGGCTGCCCAGGCTTAGGTTGTGGCGCAGGACGCGTGTTCGGATTCGTCGGCGCCGGTTTTGTTCCCGGCGTGCCCGGTGCCGGACGCGTTCCCGGTCGAGTTGGCTGCGTTCCCGGATTTGCGGGAGCAGGCTCCGTCCACTTGCCGTTCTCGCGCTTGTCCCATTTTCCCGTGTTGTTGCGGCGGTAAACGTCCCCGTTTTTATCGGTGTAAACGTTGTTCGGCAATTTCGTGACGGGTTTCGGAGTTTTCCCCTTTGGGCGGTAATCCGTTTTGACGCGATCGGAGACTCCAGGACGCGCGTAAATATTGTCCCTCGTGTACGGCGTCGGTCTGCCAGGACGTCCCGGCTTACCTGGCTGGCCGGGTCGGTTCGGATATCCTGGATATCCTGGCCGGTATCCGGGTCTTCCCGGACGAATGATGATCACGTTGTTCGGTGGCCGGTACGGGGGCCGATAACCCGGGAGCGGCCGATAAATCGGACGATAACCTCCCGGCCCCCACCATCCACCGCCGCCCCAATACGGTGGATAGCGATAGTAGCTGCTCCTCCATCCGATGCTCACGTTGATGAACGGCGTGCTGTAACCCAACGCAAAACCCCACCCGCCGGTCCACGGATTGTAGATAACGTTGAATCCCCACGTGTAAGGGCGCGGGTAGTAATACACAGGCCCAATCCACGGCCGGTAATAGTAGCCAGTTCCGTAGACCACGGTTCCGTAATATCGGTACGTGCCGATGTACCCCGGCGTGTAGCCGACGTAGACGATTTGCGGCGTCGCATCGTAAATGTGCACATACCGGACGTTGTACACGGGGGAACTGGGTGGAATTGTTTGCACCGCGTCCGGCACGCTATCCGCCACCGCCCAGGGGCCGGTCGGCGTCAGGCCGGCGAACCAGACGCCGTTGTCGCAGACGTAGTAGCGATCGCCAATCTTGAGCACGGATGAACTTGTATTCACCGCGTACTGAACCTGCGTGCTCGGGATCTCCTGAAATTGCGGCGAGCCATCGTAGGTGACTTCGGTCTTGGCTTCGTCGCGCTTGATTGCCGCAGTCTGCGGAATTTCCGCATCCATCTCGGCATCCTCGGCCTGATTCGTGCCGGCCACAGCCGCGAGCGCGTCTCCGACTGCGGAAGCGGGGGGAATCTGCTTGAAACTGGTCGGCAGGGTATCGCTGCGCTCATAGGTCCACGGTCCGTCGAGCGACTGGCTGCTGAACCATCGTCCCGAAAGCAGCAAATAATATTTGTTGGTGGCGATTTCCTTGATGAAAGTGCTCTCCGTGTTACTCACGTAGAGCAGTTGGTTGCCTGTCAGCGCCGTCCAATTTGGTGCGCCCGATGTGACAATCAACTCCGTCGGCACAGTGGCCGTGATGATCTGCGGCGGTGGCCCTGTTTCCGGCTGCGCATCAGGATCGGGTTTGACGAAATCCTTGATCGCCGAAGGTGTGTTGGTCGTAACCGACCATGGGCCTTTTGGATTTTTCGCAACGTACCAGGTCTGCCCGTTGCTCAGATAAAAGTTTCCGGAGCTTTTGTCCTTAACGATCAGCACCACCGTATTCACTACCTGTTCGTAAGGTGAATCCTTGATCGGGCGCGTTTCCGGCTCGCCGTCGAAGCTTATGAGCACAGCGGGCTTCTGCGAAAAGATAATCACCGGTGGATCGCTCTTCAGGTTTTCCGTGGACGCGACTTCTTTCTCGCTGGCTGCGAGGCTCGTCTCCACTTGCTCGAGCGTCAGAACAATGTCCCATGTGTTCGCCGGCGCCTCGATCCGGTCGCTTATCTTCTGCATCTCCTCCGGAGTGGCATCGGGAAATCTAACGCGCGTCACTTTCGTGTCTTCCAGCGTCATCAATCCCGCGTCGCGATCCACGGAAACTTCCGAGCGAAACCACAGTGCCCCGAAGATGGGCTCCTTCTTCTCAGGCCCTTGCAGCGAAACCGCTGAGCGCCCGGTCAGGATGTTCCCGTCGAGAGAGTCAAGTTGAGGCTGATAGATGATAATCTTGCCCAGGTCGGATTCAATCTCGCGGGGCCAGCTTGTATCGATTTCATATGTGTCCTGGGCCTTGGCCGCCGTCCCGCTGAAAATTGCAGCCACCGCCGCCAATAAAGCCCAGATAAAAGCCCGTCGCATCCGCATAGAAAATGGCTCCCCAGTAAAAAGATGCAAGGGAGTCTAACACTATCGGCAGGCTCGCTTCATCTGTCGCATTCGAGTCCAAACAGTGTGCTTGCTGAGGGACTTTGAAAAAAAAAGGGCAGGCATTGGGGCCTGCCCTTCACTCCGATTACGCTCGTGGATTCTGAACTTACTTGGCCGGACAACTATGACTGATCATCTTGACGCTTTTTACGTCCAGCGGAGTGCTTGTGGCCGCCGACATATCATTGATTTGCCCTGCCGGGTTAATGTCTTGTGCCCGAGCCTCCCGGACACCCAACTCCGTAGCAAGGTCCGGTGGAATGGAAGTAAATGGAAAGCCCCTGCCAATGCGTTGGAAAAAGATAGTATGGCTGGTGGTACGGCCAGAAGCACAGCGCGAAAGCGGCGACGAGAAGATTGCGTTTCTTCATAAAAGTGCCTCCCACGGTTCGCGGACTCACATCGATTAGGGAATTTGAAACCGCACCCAAAGACTGCTGCAATTGTATGCTCAAGTGCCGTCCGCAGCAGACGGATTATTTACGCGCAACAGCATTCCGCCGCCGCCGCGGATGTTGATATCGCCATGCTCCGAATTCAGAGTAATCTCGCCGATAGGGTTCGTTCGTCCAGCGTGCTCGATCTTCACGCTCGGATACCCGTACACGCCGCAGGCATCGGACGAGAACAGCCACAGCGCCTGGACCCGGTCATTTCCATCGATCGTTCCGCGGCAATTTCGATCGGGATTCGTCCTGACGCGGACCAGCACCCCCGCGTCGTCCACCGGCTCACCGACAATTTCCCTCCCGTCCATCACGTGCCCTCCGCCCCGATACACAACTTCCCCGCCCACCTGCGTGGTCTCATAGACCGCCAAAGCAACCCCGCGATCGCCTCCATACACCGGAAGCTGCGCATCATTGATCTCTAGCGTGGAAGCCAGCGCTCGAAGACTCGTCGTCAGCGGCACGGAGCCCTTCGACGTCACCAGCCGGTCAAACTCAAACGAAATCCGCGCCGGGCTCCCATTCGACGCCGGCGTCACCGAAATCACTTTGCCCTGGACATACGCACCAGCATGAATCTTGCGACCGTCGCTGAGCGGAATTTCCTGCATCACCCGCGCCTTCACCATTTGCCCCGATTTGCTCTTGGTTGTAGAAAGCGAACCGTGCAATGCCACAGGAATCACAGTCCCCGGAGGAATCGAAATCTGCGCAAACGCGGAGCCGGCGCCAGAAGTCAGAAGCAATGCCAGAGGTAGAAAAAAGGCCTTCATAAGCACCTCTTGACCCGTCTTCCTAAACGTCTCTTAAGGTTATGATGCGCCCTGGTGATTCCAGGATGCGCGGTTATCTATCGCTGTAAACGGATCACCAGTCACCAATCACAAGTCACGCACCTTCGCTTGCCGCACACAGCGCAGCATTTCCGCTTTTCTCGCCTTCCGCCCTTGCGCTATGCTGCGAACTGGGCCCGCACCAATCACCACTGAGGGGAAATGAATCGCGGCAGAGTCATACTTTGGTTTTTACTGCTGGTCGCCGGCGGTGCCGTCCTCGGCTGGTCCTACGGCGTCCGCGGCAGAGCCGAAGCGCAATTTGCAGACGAAGTCTCGCTCGCCCGCGAAGAAGCAGCTCGCATTCAGCGCGATGTAGTCATGTACACCGACGAAATCGCGCCGCCGCGCGTTTCCTTTACTCAGGCGCTCGAGCAACTCGGGCTCGACGCAGCCACCGCAGCCCGCATCGCCGCCGTAGCCCAACACAATTTCGATCTGCGCCATTTCCGCGCAGGCAATAAAATCACAATTGGCCGAGGCGTCCTCGGAGATTTGCGCGAAGTTCACTACCGCATCGATACTGACCGCGAACTCGTTATCGCGCCGCAGCCCGCGGGAAATTCGGAAACCGCGACCCCAGCGCCGGCATCACTCACCGGCCCAGCCACGCCGGTCGACTTCCACGCCGAAATCCGCAAAATCCCCTCCGAAACCGAAACCGCCGGCGTCACCGGCACCGTTCACGGCTCGCTCTTTGAATCCGTCATCGCAGCCGGCGAACGCCCCGAACTCGCCATGCGCCTCGCAGAAATTTTCGGCTGGGATCTCGATTTCTACACCGACACGCGTCCCAACGACACTTTCCGCATAGTCGTCGAAAAGAAAAAATTCTCGAATGGCGAAACCGCCGCCTACGGCCGCATCCTCGCCGCCGAGTACAACAACGCCGGCCACCCCTATCGCGCCGTCCTTTTCCATGACCTCAACGGCCATCCCGCCTACTTCACGCCCGATGGCAAAGCGATGAAGAAAGCCTTCCTCCACTCGCCGCTGAAATTCGCCGCCGCCATCACTTCGCACTACAGCGCCAGCCGCTACCATCCAATCCTGAAAGAGTATCGCCCGCACCTCGGCATTGACTACGCCGCCCCCATCGGTACTCCCGTGCAAACCATCGGCGAAGGCCGCGTCACATTCGCAGGCCGAAAAGGCGGTGCCGGAAATCTAGTCGAAATCCAGCACACCAACGGCTACACCACCTACTACATGCATCTCTCGCGCATCCTCGTTCGCACCGGCCAGCACGTCGAACAGGGCCGCACCATCGGCCTCGTCGGCATGACCGGCCTCGCTACCGGCCCCCATCTCGATTTCCGCATCCAGCAGCACGGCCAGTTCCTGAATTTCGAACGCCTCGGCCTGCCCACCGCCGATCCAGTCTCGAAACGCGACTGGACCGAATTCGCCGCGGCTCGCGATACCGCCATGACCCACATGCCAGATTTTCCGCCGCACGCCGACACGCCAGTCGTCGCCAAAAACACAAAGCCCCGCCGCGCGCGCGGCGCCGACTAACTCGCGCAGATTTTCGTACCGCCGGCTTGTCCTGAGACACGAAGGGCGTCTCGCCGGCGCCTTAGCCTTCGCGTGGCTCTGGCCTTTTGTACCGCTGGCCTCCGGCCGGCGCCTTTGACTTTTGTTCTTGGTTAATTCCCGGTAGCCACGACGACGCTTCTCATCGTCGTGGGCCTTTCTCCAGCCCCGCCTCAACGCAAAGTCCGTGCTAATGTAAACGAATGGTGAAACCAGAAATCGCCGCCGACACTCTGCACCTCCACGTCGAAGGCCTCGACAAACTCTGGGCCTTCAAAAGCGAACTCGCCATTCCGCTGCGACACATCACAAGCGTCCGCACGGACGCTCTAATCACCACGGAATGGCTTCACGGCCTAAAATGGCCAGGCACATCAGTGCCAGGTGTAATCACGGCCGGCACGTTCTACCAGGATGGCAAACGAATCTTCTGGGACATCCATCATCCCGACCAAGCGGTAGTGATCACCCTCGCCGACGAATCCTACAACGAGCTAGTCATCGAGGTAGAAAACCCCGACGCATTCGTCGCCAATCTCCAAAAATCAATCCGCCGCAAGTAGCACAGGCAATCCTGCCTGTGCCGCAACGCGATACCGTCTCGATTGCCCACTAATTCCTCGAATACGAACGAAGCCGAATTTGAATTTGTCTCACTTCCGCCGCAACGCCTCCAATTCCTCCAGCGTCCGCGGCCAATCCTCCCGCAACAGCCTCGACAAACTCCGATCCGTCAGCACCCTCCCGCCCGTCTGGCATCGCGCGCAATAATTCGTCTCGTTATCCGCATACCGAATCCGCTGAATCTTCTCCCCGCATCGCGGACAAGCCAGCCCATACCGCCCATGCACCGCCATATCCTTCCGAAACGCCGTCACCTTCTCCGGAAATCCCTCTCCAGCCTCAGCGCGCAACCTCTCGATCCACATCGTCAGCACCTCGCGCGTAGCAGCAAACAACCTCACCCACTCCTCATCCTTCAGCTTGTGCGTAAGCGCCACAGGAGAAAGCCGCGCCGCATGCAGAATCTCGTCCGAATACGCATTGCCAATCCCGCTCAGCACGCGCGGATCAGTAAGCCCCCGCTTCAACGTGCGATTCTCCTCCGTAAGCGCCGCTCGAAACGCAGCCAGATCGCTCGCAAAAATCTCAATCCCCCCAGGATCAATCGCGCGCAATCCTTCCTCGCCCCTCACCACATGCAGCGACGCCCGCCGCTTCGTCCCAGCCTCCGTCAGCACCAGCGACCCACCCGCAAAATCAAAAGCCGCCAAACTCTGCCTCCCCGCCAGCCGCGCCCCAGCCGCCCTCCAATGCAATCGCCCCGCAATCATCAAATGCAACACCAGCCACAAATCCCCATCCACCCCAATCGCAATCCGCTTCCCAACGCGCCTCATCCCCCGCACCACCCGCCCCTCCACCTCCCCAATCCCCGGCTCCACAGTCCTCAACAAAAAAGCATTACCCAACCGCACCCGCACAAGCGGATGGCCCACGATCCGCGGTTCCAGCGCAGAAATGTAAGCAGCAATATCAGGCAACTCAGGCATCCACCCAGCATGCAGTCGCCACCACATCTTTTGCAACTCGTCCCTGTCTTCGCCTTCGTCCCGCCGGCGTCTTTGACTGCTCCGTTGTAGCGCTGGCTTCCAGCCGGCGTCCTTGAATTGCTCCGCGTTTGCCGCAATTTCCAAAACGCACTAAGCTCCGTAGGAGCGGCACAATTTAGCCCAGCCCGAAGGGCTGGGAACCCGTCTCTTCCAGAGCACCTACCGCTCGCGGCGCTTTTCTCGCGACTCTTCGTTTGTGACTTGTCCGGTTCTGCTTTTCGCCTTTGACTTGCTCCATGCATGGACGCCTGCATCCTCCCCAAAAACAAAAAGAGCGCCCCGATTTCTCGGAGCGCCCTTTATTTTCCTTGCGGTCTAACTGCCGTTTTGTACATCCCGCCCATACCGCGCGGTTTGTGCGTCCCGCATAATTCTGCGGGGCCGCCGCCGCGTTCAGGCCTTTAGTACATCCCGCCCATACCGCCGCCGGGCATACCGCCACCACCGCCCGCTGCGCTCTTCTTGTCGTCTTCCTTGATGTCCGCCACGAGAGCTTCGGTCGTCAGCATCAGACCCGCAATCGAAGCAGCATTCTGAAGAGCGAGACGCGTTACCTTGGCCGGATCGATGACGCCGGCCTTGACCATGTCGCCATAGTCACCGGTATCGGCATTCAATCCCCAGTTATCATCCTTCGACTCGCGCACGCGGCCCACAACCACTGCGCCTTCATGGCCGCCGTTGAGTGCGATCTGCCGCATGGGCTCTTCGAGCGCGCGCTTCACGATGTTGACGCCGATGGCTTCGTCATCGTGCAGCTTGAGCTTCTCGAGCGCCGAAATGCAGCGAACCAGCGCGACGCCGCCGCCGGGAACAATGCCTTCCTCGACAGCTGCGCGGGTGGCGTGCATGGCGTCCTCGACGCGAGCCTTCTTTTCCTTCAGCTCGGTCTCGGTTGCCGCGCCCACTTTAATCACTGCGACGCCGCCAACGAGCTTCGCCAGACGTTCCTGGAGCTTCTCCTTGTCGTAGTCGGAAGTGGTGTCTTCCACCTGCGTGCGAATCTGCTTCACGCGGCCTTCAATCTCCGAGGGCTTTCCTGCGCCTTCGACGATCGTGGTGTTGTCCTTGTCGATGGTGATTTTCTTCGCGCGGCCCAGGTCTTCGAGCTTCACGTTCTCGAGCTTGATCCCGAGATCTTCCGTGATGGCTTTGCCGCCGGTCAGGGTGGCGATGTCCTCGAGCATGGCCTTGCGACGATCGCCGAAGCCAGGAGCCTTCACCGCAGCGCACTGCAAGGTGCCGCGGAGCTTGTTCACCACGAGAGTTGCGAGCGCTTCGCCCTCAACGTCCTCGGCGATGATCAAGAGTGGCTTGCCCATCTTGGCGGTCTGCTCGAGCAGGGGAAGCAGGTCCTTCATCGAGCTGATTTTCTTTTCATGGATCAGGATGCGGACGTCTTCGAGAATGCACTCCATCCGCTCGGGATCGGTGACGAAGTAGGGCGAGAGGTAGCCGCGGTCGAACTGCATTCCTTCGACCACTTCTAGCGTCGTCTCCATCGTCTTCGATTCTTCGACGGTGATGACGCCGTCCTTCCCGACCTTCTTCATCGCTTCCGCGATGATCGACCCGATCTGCTTGTCGTTGTTGGCGCTGATCGTGCCAACCTGGGCAATCATGTCGCCCTTCACGTCCTTGTGGAATTTTTTGATTTCTTCGACGGCTACTTCGACGGCCTTTTCGATGCCGCGCTTCAGGGCCATCGGGCTTGCGCCGGCTGCGACCGTCTTCACGCCTTCGCGGAAGATGGCCTGGGCCAACACGGTTGCGGTGGTAGTGCCGTCGCCGGCGACGTCAGAGGTCTTGGAAGCAACTTCCCGGACCATCTGGGCGCCCATGTTCTCGAGCGCATCGGGCAACTCGATTTCTTTTGCGACGGTGACGCCGTCCTTGGTGATGATCGGCGCGCCGAATTTCTTTTCGATCACTGCGTTACGGCCTTTGGGGCCGAGGGTGATTTTCACGGCGTCCGCTAGAATGTTGACGCCGCGCAGGATCGCCTGGCGGGAATTTTCGCCAGTTACGATTTGCTTTGCCATGTCTCTTTCTCCTCTTTCGCTTTCTGAGTTAGGTTTTCGTTGCTATTGCCGCCAGCCGCTTGGGCGAATCGCAGTGCTTGGTGCTCAACCACTCTTCCTGTCTACTCGTCCTTGACCACCCTCGCACTCGACCACTCGCCCGGGAATCGCGGCTGATTGAAATTACTTTTTGCCGCCGGCTGCCTTCGCCGAGCCGCCGATCTTCGCGAGGATTTCGTCTTCCTTCAGAATCATGTATTCCTCGTCGTCAATCGTGATGTCGTTACCCGAATACTTGCCAAACAGGATTCGGTCTCCGGGTTTCACATCGAGCGGGATGAGTTCGCCCTTTTCGCGGCGACCATTGCCAACCGCGATGACTTCGCCCTCTTGCGGTTTCTCTTTGGCTGTGTCGGGGATGATGATGCCGCCCTTCACAGCTTCTTTCCCTTCGAGCCGCCGGACCAGAACGCGGTCGTGCAGCGGCGTGATGTTGACTGCCATTTGTGCAATTCCTCCAGTGGAGTTTGGGTCTGAGTCGCTCGGTGAGGAGGTTCCGAGTGTTAGCACTCCTCGCACGCGAGTGCTAATATATGGGAGTCAAGCCAGAGAGTCAAGCGAAAAGCTGATAATTCGACACTCATGGTCTATTCACGTTGCATATAAGTGCTTTAGTTTCAGCCAACTAATATGTGTAAGGTTTGTACGACACTTGTTTATTGAGTTGTTTCGGGAGTGAGTCTAGAATTCGCGCTAGCTGAGGCGCGCGAGTGACATACCTCTTCTATGTCCGATTGATTGGTCTTACAGCGGGGACGCTGACCTACCTTTTTTTACTAGCGCTGATTCTTGGCCACCGGCGGCCACGGCTTTTTGAGCGCCTCCTGTTTTTTCTCGTTCTCTCCCTCTTTTTTATTTATGCGGGCGGCCTGCTAGAGGTTAACGCTCAGATTGAATACAGCACGCCGCCGCTCGCCACACACCTGTTTTCTCAGGCACTCATCGCATTGGGCCTGCTCCTCCTGCTTCCTCTCGTCTGGCATGTGCATTATGCGTACCGAAAACAGATTCGAAGATCGCGACCGAGTATTTTTGCCAGGGCGCTGCTGGGCTTCCTGTACGTGGCTGCTTTAGCTGAACTGATATCCGGCATTTCCCCGTTTTGGGGAAGTAGCCTTCATGCCGGAGGCCGTCTGTCTGCCGGGCTGATGAATTTCCTACTGGTGGCTGGCTCGGGCATGTATTTGATTGCATTCATGGATGCGGTGTTCGAGTTTCAGGATTGGCGAGCGGCCAAGGACAGAAATGAACGGGCGTTGTTCTTGGGTCTTTTCTCCGTTTCTGTCGCACTCACTATTTTGCTCGGTCTTGATCGGGGCAACGTGGCGGCTCTTTCGTTGCGAGGAGAAGCGCTAACAACGGGCATTGTGTGCATGGCCGTCCTGCCCGGGGCGCTACTGATTTACTTTGCACTGAAACACAATTTTCTGGAGTACGGGGCGCAGCGGAATTTGGTGTATGCGCTATCAGCTACGTTTCTGGCGCTGTTGTACTTGGCGTTTGTGCGACGGATTAGCGGATGGCTTGAGCCTGTGCTGCCGCCCGAGGCGACGGCCAGCATTTTGTTGTTCGTGCTGATTTTTCTGTTTGAGCCTTTGGAGCGGGTGATTGGGCCGGCGCTGCATCGGCGGTTTCAGGAGCGCGTGGGGCGTTTGCAGCAGCTCTCGACGGAACTGCAAACGGAGGCGCGGAATGGAAACATCGCGGAGTTGGGCGCGTTTGCGGAGCAGAGGATTCGACAGGAGTTTGGATTGGGTGTGGTGCGGATTTCGGTGCCGCGGAATGCGGTGCTGGCGGCGCTGGAATCGCCTGGCGGTTTGGGGCATGTGGCGCGATTGCCGCTGATGAAGAATGGAAGCGAGATTGGATTGCTGGAAGCGGCTACGACCGGGTCGTATTTGACTGGCGAGACTTCGGCGGCGCTTGAATTTCTTGCGGAGCAGCTGCCTGGGAGCATTGATCTGTGTCGAATGATCGGGGAGAAGCTGCAGTTGGAACGCGAGTTGGCGGAACGCGAGCGGATGGCTGGGCTGGGGCAGATGGCGGCTACCATTTCGCACAATTTGCGGAATCCGTTGAGCTCGATGAAGACGGTGCTGCAGGTGCAGCTGGAGAATCCAGACTTGCCGCTGGATGCGCGGCGGGATTGTACGCTGGTGGTGAGCGAGATTGACCGGATGAGCGCGAAGCTGACACAGCTTTTGCGCTACGCGAAGCCGTCGGTGAATGGCGAGCGCGTGGCGGCAGTGGCGCTAGCGCGGCAGACTGCGTCACTATTCGGGCGCGATGCGGAGCGTCGGAATATTCGGATGGAGTTCGATCAGCCACGGGAGGAGATTTTTGTGCGGGCATCGGAGGATTCGCTCGGCGAAGTGCTGTCGAATTTGATCGTGAACGCGATGGAAGCGCAGCCGAATGGCGGGCGAGTGCGCGTGGGGCTGTCATCGGATGCGGAACGGGCGGAGATTCGGGTGGATGACGATGGGCCGGGAATTTCCGAGGAGTTGCGCGCGAGGATTTTTCAGCCGTATTTCACTACGAAGCCGACTGGAACGGGTCTGGGGCTGTCGATTGTCGCGCGAAGGATTGCTGAGATGGGCGGGACGTTGGCGTGCGAGAGTCCGTTGAGGAATGGGGCGGGGACGCGGTTTCGGTTGACGGTGCCGTTGGCGAAGGGTGAATAGTGCGCGATCGTTTGTTCGGCTTCTGACGTTGTGTACGGGTTGCCGGGCGCTACGTTGAGATCCTTCGCTGCGCTCAGGATGACAGCTTCTGTTTAGTGCGAGTCGAATGATAGGACAGTGGCGGATATGAAAGCTGAGCGAACGATTCTGATCGTGGATGATGAGGCGACGGCGCGGTATGGGACGCGGCGGGCGCTGGAAGGGAATTACCGCGTGGTCGAGGCGGAATCTGCTGCGGCGGCGCGGGCGGCGGTTGCGAACGAGCGGCCGGATTTGATTTTGCTCGATCTGGTGATGCCGGGCGAGGACGGCTTGTCTTTTTTGCGTTCGCTGCGCGAAAGCGGAAATGAAACGCCGGTGCTTATCGTGTCGGCGCTGGATACGGCGAAGACGGCGGTCGAGGCGTTGCAGAATGGGGCGGCGGATTACATTGTGAAGGGATTCGACATTGCGGAATTGCGGACGCGCGTGGCGAATATTTTAAAGATTGAGGATCTGGGCGTTGAGAACGCGCGATTGCGGCGCGAGCTTGTGTCGGATGGGCAGTTCGGGCGGATGCTGGGAACGTCGGTGGCGATGCGGCGCGTTTTCGAGATGGCTGACCGGGTGGCGCCGAGCGACGCGACCGTGTTGATTCTTGGCGAGAGCGGGACTGGCAAGGATCTGCTGGCGCAGGAGATTCATTCAAGGTCAGCGCGGGCTGCGAAACCGTTTGTCGCGGTGAATTGCGCCGCGCTGCCTGAGAATTTGATCGAGTCCGAGTTGTTTGGGTACGAGAAAGGCGCGTTTACCGGCGCTGCGCAGCAACGTAAAGGAAAATTTGAGCTGGCTTCGGGTGGCACGATTTTTCTGGATGAGATTGGGGACATGAGCCCTGTGACGCAGGCGAAGGTGCTGCGCGCACTGGAGAACCGGACCGTGGAAAGGCTCGGCGGGTCGCGGGCGATTGAAGTGGATGTGCGCGTGATCAGCGCGACGCATCGGAATCTGCCGGAAGCGATTGGTGAGGGGCGATTTCGTGAGGATCTGTTTTACCGGTTGCGAGTGGTGACGCTGGAATTGCCTGCGCTTCGCGAGCATAAGGAGGATCTGGCGCTGCTGGCGGGGGCGTTTCTCGAGCAATTGGGCGCGAGGCATGGACGGCGCATGCATTTTGATGATGGCGCGATGGAAATGCTGCGACGATATGATTGGCCGGGGAACATTCGCGAGCTGCGGAACGCGCTCGAGCGGGCGGTGGTGTTGAGCAAAGGCGAAGCGATTGGAGTGTCGGATTTGCCGGAGGAGATTCGCAGCGGGTTGGGGGCTGTGGCGGCGCCGCGAAACTCCGGAGGGGATTCGTATCTTGCGGAAGCGGATTTTCGTGAGGCGAAGCGGAAATTCGAGATTGCGTATTTGAAACGGAAGCTCGAGGAGCATCGGTGGAACGTGTCGAAGACGGCGGCGGAGGTGGGATTGCATCGGCAGAGTTTGCAGGAGAAGTTGAGGGAGTTGGGGATTCAGAGGCCGGGAAAGTGAGTGACGTGGAGGAGGCAGAGGAAAAAAGCGGGAGAGATCCCTCCACTTCGCCGCGCGCCACCGCTTCGCGGTGGAAAAGCAAGAACGCGCGGCTCCGGTCGGGATGACAACTCATGCGAAATAGGGAACATCGCGAGCGCAGTGGACAAGTCTGCGGGTTTATTTTGGCTGGGGGGGAGAGTTCGCGGATGGGGCGGGATAAGGCGCTGCTGGAGTTGGAGGGTGTGGCGTTGATTGTGCGGGCGGCGAGACTTGTTGAATTGGCAGCCGAGCGGTGCGCGGTTGTAGGAGACACGGTGCGGCTCGAGGGGCTCGAGTTGCTTGTGATTGAGGATGAATTTCCTGGGGCTGGGCCGCTTGGGGGGATTGCTACGGCGTTGCGTGCGTCGCAAGCGGAGTGGAATTTGATTGTTGCTTGCGATTTGCCGTATTTGACGCGGGAGTGGCTTGAATTTTTGATTGGGCACGCGATGCAATCGGATGCGGATGCGGTGTTGCCGATGAACGAGCGCGGGGCTGAGCCTTTGTGCGCGATGTATCACAAACGAGCGGAAAGCGCGATTCGAGCGGCATTGGATCGCGGCGTGCGAAAAGTGACGGACGGGCTGGCCGATGTTCGCATCAAATTCATCGAACCTCGGGAATGGAAAGGCTTTGATTCCGACGGGCTGCTATTCAAGAATATGAACTCGCCCGCGGACTACGAAGAAGCGAAGTCGAGGCTGGAAGGGCGCCTGAAGCGATGAGCGAACACTATATTGAATTCCGCAACGTGTCGAAGGCGTTCGACGACAATCCGGTGTTGAAAAATGTGAGCTTTTTTGTCAATCAGGGCGAAACGGCCGTGATCATGGGGCGCAGCGGCGTGGGCAAATCCGTGAGCCTGAAGCTGCTGCTGGGATTCTTACAGCCGGACGATGGGCAGATTATTGTGGCCGGGCAGGATGTGACATTTTTTACGGAGGAGCAGTTTTCAGAGATCCGGCGGATCGTGACGATGGTGTTTCAATCGGGCGCGCTGTTTGATTCGCTGACGGTGGCTGAAAATGTTGCGTTTCCTTTTGAAGCGCGCGGCGCGAGACCGGACGATCAAGAAGTCGATAGGAAAGTGAATGAGCTGCTGAAGACGCTGAATCTTACCGAGTATGCGGACCGTTTGCCTTCGGATTTGAGCATGGGGATGAAGCGATCGGTGGCGATCGCGCGAGCGCTGGCGGAGGACCCGCAGGCAATTTTGTACGATGAGCCGACGACGATGGTGGATCCGTTGATGGCGGCGCACATGAGCGACCTGATCGTGCGATTGAAAAAAACTTTGCAGAAGACGTCGATCGTAGTGACGCACGACACGCACCTTGCGAAAAAACTGGCCGACCGCGTGATTTTTCTGCAGGAGGGCCGGGTTGGATTTTTTGGAACGTGGAAGGAGCTGGCGGCTTCGAAGGATCCATTTCTCCGCAATTTTCTGGAAGAAGACGAATTGATTCCCGCGCTGGACCTGACTGAGTGATTTCGCCCGCTGCATCCAGTCCCAAGCCAAGCCTGCCCCGAGTGATGGGGTTGTGGGACGTCCTGCTGTTCAACATCGCAACCGTGCTGGGACCGCGTTGGATTGCGTCGGCGGCGCACAACGGGACTTCTTCAGTGATGCTGTGGATTCTCGCTGCGGTTTTCTTTTTTGTGCCTACAGCTCTGGTGATTGTGGAGCTTTCAACTCGATTTCCTGAAGAGGGCGGGTTGTATGCGTGGTCGAAAACGGCGTTCGGCGAATTTCACGGATTCGTGGCGGGCTGGACGTATTGGGTGTACACGCTTTTTTATTTTCCTGCACTTCTTTTTGCGAGTGCGTCGATGGCGGCATACATTGGGGGAATTGGGTACGCGCCGCTGGCGCAGAATCGCACGTTCCTGCTGATTGGATCTTTCATCCTGCTATTCGTCGCTGTCTTCATGAACATCATCGGGCTGCGGATCGGGAAATGGCTGCAGAACGTGGGGGGCGTGTCGACGTTTCTTCCCCTGACGATCCTGATTTTTGTGGCGGCGTTTGTGTGGCACCGTCAGGGATCGGTAACGCATTTCACATGGAGCAATATCCGGCCGCACTGGGATTGGGCGACGGTGAATTTCTGGCCGCAGATTGCGTTTGCATTCGCGGGGATGGAACTTGTTTCCTCAATGAGCGAAGAAGTGCGCGAGCCGCGGAAGACATTTCCACGCGCGATCCTCGGCTCGGGCATCGTGATCGCTGTGGCGTATATCGCAGGGACCGTTGCGGTGCTTTCGTTGATGAGCAGCGTGGAGGTAGACCCGAAGAGCGGCGTGTTTCAGGCGCTGACGATTGCGTCGGGAGCGCTGAAGATCAGCGCGCTGGGAATGATTGCGGCGATGCTGGTGACGGTGGGGAATGCGGGCGGGGTGGGATCAACCGTGGCGGGAATCGCGCGAGTGCCCTTCGTAATCGGACTGGATCGTTACCTGCCGCGTGCGTTCGGAAAAATACATCCGAAATGGGAGACGCCTTACGTTTCGATTCTGGTGCAGGCGACGATCTCGGGCTTTATTTTGCTGCTTAGCCAGATTAACGAGACGACGGTGGGCGCGTATCAGGTGCTTGTGGACGCGACGAATATTTTGTACTTCATTCCGTTCCTTTATATGTATGCGGCGGCGATCCGGCTTTCCTATTCAGCGGACCGCGAAAATGTGCCGGGCGCCGTGCTGATTCCCGGAGGAAGACTCGGCGTGTGGATTGCGGGTGGGCTGGGGTTTACGATTGCGCTGGCGGGGATTTTGCTGTCGCTGATTCCGCCGGGAGACAGCGCGAGCAAAATTCAATTTGAAGTGAAGCTGGTGGGGGCGACGGGATTTGCTGTGCTGCTGGGGGTGCTGTTGTATTTGCGCGGGGCGAGGGCGAAGGCGAGAGAGGCTGGGGAGATGCGGGCGCGGCCGGTTTCCGCTGATTAGGAAAGATAGAAAGCTTAGAAGACTCAGAAGAACTTAGAAAACTGCGCGGCGCTGGGCGGATTCTTTTGTGGCGAGCGAGAAGCGGCGCTCGAGTTGTTCGGCTGAGGGCTGTGTTGATGTGAGGCTGCGCGCGCCGGCTTGCAGGATTCGCGTTGTGACGTATTCGCCTACCGATGGACCGTGTTTGAAACCGTGACCTGAGCCGCCGCCGACCAGCCAGACATTTTCGAAGTCGGGATGCTGATCGATCAGAAAATCTCCGTTCGAGGTGTTTTCGTATTGGCAGACGCGCGTTTCGACGGCCGGCGAATTTTTTAGCGCGGGGAACCGGCGGGCGAGGAATTCGCGCGCGGCGTCGACGGCTTCGGGGGTGGCGATGCGCGATTGCGTATCGGGATCGACGGCGGGGCCGTGGCGATCATTGGCGACTTTTAGGCCGCGGGATTCGAGATCGGGCATGCCGTAGAATTCGTCACGAAGGATTAGCCAGGTGGGGAGCGCGGGGGGCTGGAAGCGTTGATCGGCGGGGGGAACGCCGAAGAAGAAAATTTCCTGGCGGGAAGTGAAGATGCGATTGGCGAGGAGGGCGGGGAAAAGTTTTGGGAGCCAGGGGCCGCAGGCGAAGATGAAATTAGAGGCTGAGATTTTTTCGGCGGCGGTGGTGGTGGTTGCGATTTCGAGCAGGCTGCCGCGAAGTGCGGATGCTGGCTCGGGCGATTGAACGGAGGCGATTTGGTAGGTGACGCCGATTTTTTGGGCTTGGTCGACTACGCATTGGACGGCGCGGCGGGCCATGAGGACGCCGCTGGAGGGTTCGAGGATTCCGTAGGAGGTGTCGTCGATTGCGATTTGCGGGTAGCGATGGCGGAGATCGGCGTTGGATAATTTTTCGAAGGGGACGCGGAGGCGGGTGAGCGTTTCGATGGTGTCGCGGGCGTAGGATTCGCGGGCGGATTCGTCAGCGATCCAGAGGACGCCGGTGCGTTGGAAAAGCTCGGGACGGCCGGCTTCGGCGAAAAGTTCCTGCCAGAGGGGGAGGGCGCGGAGGGACCAGCGCGTGTAAATTTCGTCGGGACCGTAGCCCATGCGGATGATGCGGGATTCGCCGCCGGAGCTGGCGCGGGAGTGGGCGGGGCCGTAGGCGTCGATAAGTAGAACCGTGGCACCGGTTTTTCTGAGGCAGTAGGCGATCCAGGAACCGAAGACGCCGGCGCCGATGACGGCGACGTCGTGGGACGCGGATTTCCGACCGGGCATCAGAAACCTTCTTCGATTAGTTCGGTTACGGTGAGATGCGATGTGGTGCGCGCTTTTTGTGACGCGATTAGGCTCTCGACGTATTTTGCTAGGATGTCGACTTCGATGTTGACGGCGTCGTTGGGCGTCATTGCGTGGACGCTTGTGTGCTGATGGGTGAAGGGGATGACGGCGATGTCGGCGATGCCGTCGTGCGCGTGCCAGCGGGCGACGGTGAGGCTGATGCCGTCGATGGCGATGGAACCTTTGTCGGTGACGTAGCGGCGTAGATCCTGCGGGACGCGGACGGAGAGCCACCAGTTGTCGCCTTCGGGTGTGAGGCGCGTGACGCGGCCGATTCCGTCGACGTGGCCTTGCACGAAGTGGCCGCCGAGGCGGGCGGTGGCGGCGAGGGGGCGTTCGAGATTTACGGGCTGGCCTGATTTTTTTTCGCCGAAGGCTGTGCGGCGGAGAGTTTCGCCGGAGAGATCGGCTGCGAAAGAGTTGGCGTCGAACTCGACGACGGTGAGGCAGCAGCCGTTGACTGAGATGCTGTCGCCGAGTTTCATTTCGGCGGCGATGGCCGGAGCGCCATCGAGGCTGATGCGCAGGCGGCCGCCTTTTTCGTCGTGGTGAAACTCTTCAATTTTTCCGACGTGCTCGGTGATTCCCGTAAACATCGTGAAAGTATCCTTGGACGCAGAAATCCGGGCCGTAGCGATTGATGGTGATATTGGTTAGCGCCGGCGATTTTGGAAACCACTTCGACGGAATGCTCGCCATCGGTACGCCACCGGCTCCCATGATTTTCGGAGCATAGAAGAGAATCATTTTATCCACAATGCCGGTTTCGAGAGCGGCGCCGTTGAGTTCTGCGCCTGCTTCGAGGAGGACATTCAGGATTTGGTGTTTGCCGAGATTGCGCAGAACGGCGTCGAGATCGACGTGGCCGCGTTTGGCGGGAACCCGGACGACGGCGACTCCGGCGCGTTCAAGTGCGAGAGCTTTCGGCGAATCGAGCGGTTGCGTGGTGAAAACCGCGACGTCTCCGTCCGCGGATTTGACGAGATTCGATTTGAGCGGCAGGCGCAGGCGGGAATCGATAATGGCGCGAAGCAATTTTTGGCGCCGAGGCTTGCCGGTGCGGTCGGTCATGCGCGGATTGTCGGTGAGGACCGTGCCGATGCCGGTGAGGAGGGCGTCCGCTTCGTGACGGAGGTGCTGGACGGCTTCGCGCGAGGATTCGCTGGTGATCCAGGTGGTGCTACCGGAGCGGGCGGCGATTTGGCCGTCGAGGGTAAGCGCGGTCTTCAGCGTGACGAAGGGCAGGCCGGTGCGAATCCATTTGGCGAAATCTTCGTTGAGCTCGCGGGCGGCGGCTTCGTGAAGGCCTAGTGTTACTTCGATTCCTGCGCGGCGGAGTTGCGCGAAGCCTCGGCCTGCGACGGCGGGGTTCGGGTCGGGCATTGCGGCGACCACCCGTTTGATTCCTGCGGCGATGATTGCGTTTGTGCAGGGGCCGGTGCGGCCTGTGGTGCAGCAGGGTTCGAGGGTGACGTAGAGGGTTGCGCCGCGAGCTTTTTTGCCCGCTTTTTTCAGGGCGACAATTTCGGCGTGGTCGCGGCGATCGTAGGCGTGGAAGCCTTCGCCGATGATGCGGTTGTTTTTGACGATGACGCAGCCTACGCGGGGGTTGGGATGGGCGAGAGCGGTGCCGCGTTGCGCGAGGGTCAGGGCGCGGGTGATGTGGGATTCGTCGGCGTTGAGGTTGGGCTTGGGCATCATTTTTCAGGGGCTAGAGCGACAATTTGTTTTTCTTTCTCGATTCAAAGGTCTACCTCAGGGGTTGAAACCCCTGAAGACTGCTCTTTTTCGGCACGGCTGAAGCCGTGCCCTGACGAAAATCGAAAGAATACTTCAGGGGCTAAAGCCCTCGTCTCTTGGAATGTCTTTTCCCGCGGTTGAAACCGCGGGCTACAAAACACAACGCCGGCGTGATTCACGGTTTTGCTGTTGCGAAGCGCGCTAGTCGAAGAGGGAGTTGACATAGGTTTGGGGGTCGAAGGGGACCAGGTCGTCGATTTGTTCGCCGGTGCCTACGAAGCGGATGGGGAGATTCAGTTCGTGGGCGATGGCGACTACGATGCCGCCTTTGGCGGTGCCGTCGAGTTTGGTGAGCACTATTCCTGTGACGCCGGAGTGGCTCCAGAATTCGCGGGCTTGATTCAGGCCGTTCTGGCCGGTGGTGGCGTCGAGGACGAGAAGAACGTCGTGAGGCGCGCCCGGGACAATTTTCGCGGCGGTGCGCTTCATTTTTTCGAGCTCGGCCATGAGATTGGATTTGGTGTGGAGGCGGCCAGCGGTGTCGACGATGACGGCATCGATTTTGCGGGCGGTGGCGGCTGAGAGCGCGTCGAAAATTACGGCGGATGGGTCGGACCCGGATTTTTGCTTGATCACTTCGACGCCTGAGCGGCGGCCCCAGACTTCGAGCTGTTCGATCGCGGCGGCGCGGAAGGTGTCCGCGGCGACGAGCATTACGCTGGCGCCACCTTTTTTAAGGCGATTGGAAAGCTTGCCGATTGTGGTGGTCTTTCCGGTGCCGTTGACGCCGACGACGAACAGGACGCGAGGAGCTGCGGAGTTGCCGTTCCCGTCAGCGGGCGCGGGCGGGAATGTGAGAATTTTCGAGATTTGATTTTTCAGCTCGCGCTTCAGGTCTTTGGCTTCCACGAGCTTGTGCTCGTTGACCTGCTGGCGGAGACCGGCGAGGACTTCTTTTGTGGTGCGAACGCCGATGTCGGCGCTGAGCAATGCGGATTCGAGTTGACGCAAAAGCTCGGGGTCGACGGGGCGATCGCCGGTGAGGATTTGCTCGACCTTCGCCGAGAGCTCCGTTTTCGTTTTGCTGACGGAATCTTTCAGGCGCTCAAGGAGCGTGGATTCGGGTGGTCCGAAGAGAGTAATCATGGGTTCGCCGCGTAATGCGGAAACAAATATTCTAGCAGAGATACGCGGGGGTACGAGTGGGGGAGAGGCTGTGCTGAAATTTTACGCGGGCGGGTCTTAGACCCGCCCCTACTGACTCAACGAGGGCCAGGACGCCGCGGCCTTCGCCGAGATGACCCCAAAAAGAACGATAGCGCGTGAGAGCCAAGAATTCGTGATGTGGGGCGTGTTGATACGCGGGCGGGTCTGAGACCCGCTTCTACTGACTCAACCAGGACCAGGACGCCGGCGGCCTCGCCGACATGACCGGAACAGAACGATGTCGCGATGATCGCCAAGCATTGAGGAGTGTGCCGCGTGGGACTTGGGGCACAGGCAGGATTGCCTGTGCTACTTAAAGATTTTCGTTGAGCCAGACTTGGAGGCGGGCGAGGGTGGGGATGTAGGAGCGCAGGCCCATGACGAAGAAAATTTCGGCGAGGATGATGGCTGCTACTGGGACGATCGTAAGGGAATAGCGTACTGCGGCGTCGTAGTGGAAGACTTTGTCGGTGACGAGGGCGACGGCGGTGGGGCCGATGCCGAGTCCGATGAGATTTACGACTAGCAGATAAAATGCGGTGGCTTGGCCGCGCATGGCGTTGGGGACTAGCTCGACAATCGCTGCGGGGATCAGGCAAGTGGGCATGCAGCCGAAGAAAATTGCGATGTAGAGCAGAGGGATCATGGCATTCGTATGCGGGACGAGCGGGAAAAGAATTCCGGGGATGAGCCACCCGGCGGCCGAAAAAACTGCGACGCGCATGTAGGCGTCGCGGTAGCCGCGCTTTGCGAGCCACGCTACAGCTTTTCCTGCGGTGAGCATTCCCAGGGTGCCTGCGAGGATCTGTGCTGTGCCGAAGATGATGCCTGCGTGCGAAGCCGTCATGTGATGATTGCGCACGAGGAATGTGATTCCCCAGGCTGAGGTTCCGTAGGCAGCGAGCGCGGCGAGCCCCATTCCTATGTTGAGTGAAAGCAACGCTTTCTTGTTCTGAAGGAAATATTCCCAGACGGCTGACAGCGGGATCCGTTCGACTCTTATCTTTCCCTGGGCGTTCTCGAAGACTCGCGCACCTTTGCGGGAGGGATCGCGAAGGCTGAGCAGCGCGAGGATGAAGAGAATTCCGGAGATTCCCAGGAAAATGAAGAGGGCTTGCCATGGCCGGACGAGTCCGAGCACGGGAAGCTCGAACATTTGCCTGCTGCCGAAGTAGCGGAGGAGCAGTCCGCCGAGAAGAAATGCGAAGCCGCCGCCTATGTAAGTGGCCATCGTGTAGACGCTGAAGGGCACGGAGCGTTTGGCGGGCGGGAAAGAATCTGAAATCATCGAGTATGCGGCGGGAGAAAGGGTGGCTTCGCCGACGCCGACCCCCATGCGCAAGAGGAAAAGCTGGGAATAAGAATTGATCAGTCCGCAACCGCCCGTCATCAGGCTCCACGTAAACATTCCGATGATGATCAAGCGCGGACGGCTGATGGAATCCGCGAGGCGACCGAACGGCAGGCCGAGAACGGAATAAAAGAGAGCAAAGCTGAAACCGATGAGGAGGCTCATCTCTGTGTCGGTGATTCCAAGGTCGCGTCGCACGGGCGCGACGAGCAGATTCAGAATCTGCCGGTCAATGAACGAGAAGATGTAGGCGCAGAGCAGAATCGCGACGGTGTACCAGGCCCAGGCGGTGGATGGATAGGCCTGTTCCTTTTCCAACGGTGCGTCTATAAGATGGGCGTTCTCGTGAGAGCTCACTCCCGCCACCTTGTGGTACGCAAAGCTATACGTCAACGACCGATGCTTTATTGCATGCAATTGGGATTGGCGGCAAGTTTTCTATTGCTGGTGTGCATCGGCGCGTCGGGCGGGGCAGGATTGGGTCGCGTAAGCGGGCGGATTCTTGATCCGCAAGGCGCGCCGGTGGCGAGTGTTCGCGTTTCGCTGGTGAAGGATTCTGGGATAGCTGAGCAAGCTGCGAGCAGCGACTCGGAGGGGCGATTTCAATGGGCGGATGTTGAGCCGGGTCGCTACAAGGTGAAAGCTGAAATTTCCAGTTTCGCGCCGGTAAGTGCGGATGTGACGGTTGTCGAGGGACAAGAAGCGACGGTGGAGCTGAAGTTCGTGCAAATCGCTTCGGTGCGGGAAGCCGTGACGGTGGTCGGCACGTCAGTGCCTTCTTCGCTGACGCCCGATCCGTCGGAGCGAATTGTGATTCACGATCAAGTGCTCGACGCGAATCCGGGACGTCCCGGCGCGCCGATTTCGATTCCTGGTTATCCGATTGAAACAGCGTCGGGCGGGATCAAGGCGCCGCAATATTTTGCGCCGGGAGTGGCGGGAGATCACGGGGAGCCGATCGCGCAGTTTTATCAAATTGGGGATTTTCTGTATCCCAACAATCTGCCGGCGAATGCGCACGGGAACGGTTATGCGGATCCGAATTTTCTGATTGCGCCGATGATTGAGGGGGCGGCGATTGACGGCGGCGCGTTTAACGTGCGCGAAGGAAATAATTCGGTGGATTTGGCGGCGACTTACGTGCCGCGGGAGCGGCTGAATTCGTTCGTGGAGCTGACGGGCGACTATCGGGATATCGATCTGGTGGCGGGATGGAGTCCGAAGAATCCCGCCACGAATGCTTTCGTCGCGGTGGAGGCGGCTTATGGGAACGGTTACCTTGCGCGGCTGGAGCACCGGCAGCAGTACAAAGTGAACGCGCTACGGCAATTCAAATTTGGGCGGAATGAGTTGACGCTGTTTGGTGTTGGCTACTATGGAACTTCGTTTGTCCCGGGACTTATTCCGACCGATACCTTCGTGCCGGATGACACGGTGGACAACCGGCAGTTCGATCGCACGAACACGGCGATTTTTATTGCCAGTGATACCTGGCGGCTGAGCGACAAGCAGCAATTGACAATGTCCGGATTTTTTCGCGAGTACGCTCTGACGCTGCGGTCGAATTTCGCGCCCGTGTATTCCACAGAGCCACCTTTTCAAGTGACCGGCGGGTTGATTCAGCAGAGCGAGATGCGAACCGTGGCCGGAGGAGGACCGCTTTACACACAGAAAATCGCGCCATGGCTTTCGGTGTTGGCAGGTGTTGATTTGAGGCGCGATGCGCCACGCGATTTGGATTTGAAGGTGGCGAATGCGCAGGGAATTTTTGAGCCCGTGGCGAGCAACGACTTGACGCTGTCCTTCGTCGAGCCGTACATCTCATTCGACGGGACGTTGAGCCGTTACGTTCATTACGACGTGGGAGTGCGGCGCGAAGAAGTTTGGATCGACAATGTTGATAAGATCAGTCCGGCGAACTCGTTCGACAAACTGGCGGGGCTGACGCTGCCAAAAGCGACGCTGACGATTCTGCCGCCGCAGAGCACGTTTCTTCCGACGGTGGCATTCAGTTACGGCGAAGCATTTCATACGGAGGACCCGCGAATCGGGACGGGCACGATGGCGCCGATGCTTTTGGCGCCTTCGCGGCTGTATCAGCTGGTGCTGGATAAGACCGTGCAGAAGTTCGATTTTCGAGTGACGCTCAAGCACGTGACGAATTCGCAGGAGCTAGCGAAGATCGACCCCGACACGGGATTGCAGGAGGATCTGGGGCCGTCGCTCAACCGCGTGATCATCGTGGCGCTGCAACGGAATTTTTCGCAGGGCTCGATTTCGATTTCGTACGCGCAGGCCGATGCGCGAGACCGGCTGACGGGCGAGCCAACGCCGGAGGCGCCGCGATTGATTTGGGATGCCCTGGCGACGGCGAATCATTTGCCGTTTGGCCTGCGAGGGCGATGCGAATTTGAATACGTGCGAGGGGCGCCGCTTGGTGATGGTTTTGTTGGCGTGGCGGTGCCGGAATTTCGCGGGGCGCTGTTGCGGCCGTTTTTCGATGGGCGGATGAGTTTATCCACGGAGTTTTTAATTGCCAGCGGCCACACGGGACAAACGACGGAGACTTTTGCGTTTCCGACGGATCCTACTTTTCCAACGCCGTTCGAGCGAGTGGTGGGCGTGCCGCTGAAGTCGTACATCACAGTGAGCTGGATTTATTATTTTTCGAAATGAAACGAGCGTCGCCGCTCGTGGCGAAGGATGCTTAGACTTCGACGAGGGTGGCGGTGAGGCGGAGGCGGCCGGCACGGACGGCGGATTCGAGAGCGGCGACCACTTTGGGATCGAAGCGGGAGACGGCGAGGGAGCGGATGCGTTCCATGGCGAAATCGAGATCCATCGCTGATTGATACGGGCGGTTGGTGGTGATGGCGTCGAGGGTGTCGGCTACGGCGATGATGCGCGCCATCAGCGGAATCTGCTCGGCGGAGAGGCCGTAGGGGTAGCCGGCGCCGTCGAGGCGTTCGTGGTGCAATTCGATGCCGGGCAGCATTTCTTTGAGCTGCGCGACGGGGCGCATGATATTGGCGCCTTTCACAGTGTGCTGCTTCATCAGGTCGAATTCTTCGTCGGTCAGCTTGCCGGGCTTTTTGAGGACGCGATCGTCCACGCCGATTTTGCCCACATCGTGAAGTAGCGCGGAGATGCGCAGGCGGTCGAGATCTTCGGATGTGAGCTGCAGATATTCGCCGATGATCATGGAATATTTCGCGACGCGACCGGAGTGACCGCGCGTGTAGGGGTCCTTTTCGTCGATGGCGGCGGCGAGCATGCGGATGGAGCCGAGGAAGAGATCGCGATTTTCGGCGGCGGCTTGCTTCAGGCGTTCGACGTAACGCTCGATGTCGCCGGCCATGTGATTGAAGGTTTCGGCGAGTTCGCGGATTTCGGCGGCGCCGCGCACTTCGACGCGTTCGTGGAATTCGGCGCGGCTGATGGCGCGGGTGGAAAAGACGAGGCCGCGAATCGGACGCGTGATTCCGACGGCGAAGAGATATCCGAACATGAGAGCGACGAAGGTTACGCCGAGGACGAACGTCAGTGCTTGGGTGGTGAGTTCCTGCACACCGGCGTCGATGCGTGCTTCGTCGAGGCCGCGCTCAGCGATCACGGCCCAGCGCAGTTCGGGAATCGTGCTGTAGGTGCCGATCATTTCGACTTTGCGGTTTTTGTTCTTGGCAGGCAGCGAGAAATGCATCGTTTCGGTGGCGCGCAGTTCCTGCGGCAGGTCTTTGAATTTTGTGACGAGCGGTGACGTGGCGGAGAGATCGCGGCCGGGGACCATCTCGCTCGTATTCGGGTGCGCGACGATGTGGCCGTGCACATCAACGATGAAGACGGTGCGGTCGCGAACGCTCGCGTCGCGCAGACGGCCGAGGAGGTGGTCGATGGAAACTACTGATGCGAACATGCCGGTGAATTGACCTTCAGCAAGCAGCGGAATGGAGACGACTAGCGCGGGGCGGTTGTCCTGGCCCACACCGAATGGTTCGCTGACGTAGTTGAGGCCTTGAATGCTGGCGGTGAATGCGCGCTTGAGCGCGACTGCGACGAAGGGGTCGGCGTCGGCGCGGAAGCTGCCGGCGGATTCGCCTTTCGCCTGTGTGTTGACGGCGGTGACGTAAAGAACGTCGGGATTGTTTTCGACGAAATTCTGCAGCAGGCGCGTCATTTGCGGGGCGTGCGAGGGCTCGTCAACATTTTGAATCCAGCCGGTTAAAGCGAGAAGCTGGCGCTGGCTGAGGAGCTGTTCGCGCAGGCTCGATTCGAATTGCACCGTTTCGCTGGCGAGCGAACGCGTGATTTCGTTCTGCTGGAGGCGCTCGGTGTCTTGAAGCTTTTCTTCGCTCAATCGGAGCACCTGCCGGTGGTAGAGCCAGAGCGGCATGACGCTGACGAGCAGAAGCGCGCCCATTACGATCCAGAGGATGCGCAGGCGGCGCGTCGTAAGCTGATTGAGGGCGTTGATGGGCACAGGGATTCCCAGCCTTAATGCTATCGGCCGGAAGGGAACGCGCACAACAGGACGAAAGTACTAGAGTTGGCGGATAAGTCACATGGGTTCAGGAGGTTCCAGAGGTTCGGGGCTCGGGGTTCTCGGCTTGGGCAGGCTACTTGCGGAATTTCAGGCGCGGTTCTTCTCCTGCGATCAAGCGCTCGATGTTGGAGCGATGTTTTGCGAGGATCAGCAGCGCGATGAGGATAGTCCCCAGGCTGACGAATTCCGGGGGCGCATGGCCTGGAGCGTAAAGGACATAGACCAGAACCGGCATGGCAGCGGCGGCGGCGATCGAGCCGAGCGACGAGTAACGCCAAAAGACAACTACGATGAGCCAGAGGACGACCGCGGCCACGACTGCTTGCCAGCAAATGGGAATGAAGACGCCGAGGCCGGTGGCGACGCCCTTGCCGCCTCGAAATTGCAGCCAGACGGGAAACACGTGGCCGATCACGGCGAAGATTGCGCCCAGCATCATCCAGCGGATGTTCCAGCCGGTCCAATGGCCGGCGATCCAGACGGCGAGGTAGCCTTTTCCGGCGTCGAGGAGCAAGGTGAGCGCGCCGGCGATGGGACCGGCGTTGCGAGTGACGTTGGCGGCGCCGATGTTTCCGCTGCCAACGCTGCGAATATCAGCGCCGCCGAATGCCTTGACGACGAGCAGGCCGAAAGGAATCGAGCCGAGGACGTAGGCGACGACGGGGATGAGCGTCGTGACGTTCACAAAGGAAGGGTCGAGAGCGGCGAGTGGCGCGACGGAGACGATCATTGTCCTTTGCTAGTGTTTCCTTTTGCTAGTGTGTTTGGGCGGTTGAACCGCCGACGAATGGAAATGACGCTACGCGATTATATTGCGCGCCGGTTGATTTCAGTAGGCTTTCGTAGAGGTGAAAATTCGTCTCGGTGGCGGCGCCGAAGTCGGCTGATTTCATGTTGGTTGCCGCTTGCACCACTTCGCGAACGCCTTCGTCCGATTTGAATCGGGCCAGGGTGAGATGAGGCGTGAAGGGGCGCGTCTCGGCGTCGATTCCCAGCGGCACGAGCGCGCGATCGATATCGGCGGCGAGCTCAGCGAGATTCGGTGAAGAGGCGATGCCGCACCAGAAAGCGCGCGGGCGGCGCTCGTTGGGGAAGAATCCCATGCCGTGGAAATGGAGTTCGACGGGCTGGGCGGTGTGAATCGAGGACAGCGCCGTTTGGATGGGGCTTAACTTTTCATTGCCCACGTGGCCGATGAATTTCAGCGTGATGTGGAGATTTTCGGGCTTTATCCAGCGCGCCGCTCGGGATTTTGGCTGGAGCTTTGCGATCAGTTCTGAGATTGCGTGGCGGACTGGGTCCGGCAAGTCGAGAGCAACGAAGAGGCGCACGGCTATGACCGGCTGCGCGGGAAGAGAAAGTAGCGGCGCACTGAGTCGAGCGCAGTTTGGGAAGCGTGCATACGGATTCGCTCGCGGTCGCCGGGGAATTGGAAGCGGCGCTCGCGCGGGCCTCGTTCGTCGGCGATGCCGATGTGTACGAGGCCGACTGGTTTTTCAGGCGTGCCGCCGCCGGGGCCTGCAATTCCCGTGACGCCCACGCCGATTGTCGCGCCCGTTCTCTTGCGGATGCCCTCGGCGAGAGCCAGCGCCACTTCTGGGCTTACCGCACCTTTGGCTTCGATCAGCTCTGCGGGAACATCCACCATTGAAGATTTCAGTTCATTGCTATAGCAGACCACGCCGCCGAGAAAATAGACGGAGCTGCCGGGAATATTGGTGAGACGTTCGGCGAGAAGGCCGCCCGTGCAGCTTTCGGCGACAGCAATCGTAGCGCGATTTTCGGTGAGCGCGCGGGCGACCACTTCTTCCATCGTCTCGCCCTCAGTGGAATAAAGATGCTCGCCGAGCGCGAGCGCCATGCGTTTCACCATTTCGTCGAGAATCTGATTGGCTTGGGCGGGATCGCGCGACCAGACGCGCGGGTGCAGCTGAATTCCCGGCGGCGACGCGAGGATTGTGGTTTCGGTGTCCGGGTAGAGCGCGTAGAGCGGCGAGACGCGCTGCTCGACTTCCGATTCCGGCAGCCCTGTGATGCGCAGGTCGCGTGTGAAGAGGCGCTCATCGTGCCCGAGCCTCGTGAGGCGTGGCCGGATCTCCTGGTCGAACATCGCACGCAGCTCGGACGGAACCCCGGGAAGCAGAATCACAATGTGGCCGCTTGCTTCGATCCAGAGGCCGGGAGCGCTACCGCGCGGATTCGGAATCACGGTGGCGCCTTCGGGAACCATCGCCTGGCGACGATTGATTTCTGGCATCACGCGGCCGAAGCGGCGAAAAAGTTCCTGGATGTGGCGGAGGACGCCGTCGTTCAATTCGAGTTTGCGACCGAGCAGATCGGCGACGGCTTCTCGAGTGCGGTCGTCATCAGTAGGGCCGAGGCCACCGCACGCCACAACCAGGTCGGCGCGATCGAGCGCTTGGCGGAAAGAGGCGCGCATGTCATCAAGCGAATCGCCGACCACTGCTTTGTGGACGACGCGAATGCCCACTTGATTTAGGCCGTCAGTGAGAAACAGGGAATTCGTGTCGAGGCGGTAGGGCGTGAGCAGTTCTGAGCCGATGGCGATAATTTCTGCCCGCATTGGTTGGGCTAACCGAAGAGCGGAAGGCCCTCGACGTCCCAGTCGAGAGAGTAGATGGCGCTATTGGTGGTGATCATGGCGCGGCGGCTAGGCATCAGAGCGAGGCCGACGATATTGCTGCCGCCCAGGACCACTTGCGGCTCGGCGTGAGGAGTGAGCCGGACGATGCCGCGTCGTCCGCTGAAAGAAGCCGCGACGTAGAGATTGCCGAAGCGATCGAAGGCGAGGCCCTGCGGGCGTCCGAGGCCGCGGAAGAAAACGCTGACGTCGCCGCCGGGAGTGATTTTGTAGACGCGGTCGAAACTGGAAGTGGTTGGGCCGGTGACGTACAAATCACCGGTGGGGCTGAACGCGAGATGGTACGCGGCTAGCGATGGCTCCAGCGTTGCGAAGACGAAAATTTCGCGGTCGGGGCCGATTTTGAAAATCGTGCCGCTGCGATCGCCCACGTAGAGGCTGCCGGCTTTGTCGAAGGCGAGGCCGGTGGCGATGCCCATGCCTTCGATCCATTGCATGGCGCGGCCGTCGGGCGAGATGCGGTGGATTGTGCCGTCGTTGCGGCAGGAGACGAAAAGGAAGCCGTCGTGGTCAATCGCGAGGCCGGTTGGATTCATCAGCTCGGTGATGAACGGCTTCACTGTGTGGTTCGAGGTGATTTTGTAGAGCGAGACGGGAACTTTTTGGCCGCGCTGTCCGCTGAAGGTGACGTAGACGTTTCCTTCGGAGTCGACGGCGGGGCTGGCGACTGGATGCAGATTGTCGGCAATTTGTACGCCCAGCGCCATGGGGAACGGAGCGCTCTCGACGCTACCCATTTTCACTCGGACTGCGCCGCCTTCGGCGCCATCGGGAACGCGCGCGATCAGCATGTTTTCGGCGGCCATCACGAGGCTGCCTTCTGCGGCGCCGAATTGGACCTGGGCGCGGGTGTGGTTGCGCGTGTCGAAGCCGCTGCCTTTAATCGAGACTTCACCGCCCGGCAGCGCTGCTGCGGGGGTGACGCTTTCGATTCGAGGTGTGCCGTTCGATTTCAATTTGATTGGTCCCGTTGATGCCACGTTGCTTTTGTTATGTTCGAGTTAAGCCTGCCGGTGTGCCCCTTCGCGGGCTCAGGATAAAAAGACCGGCGATGCAAATTCAAAGACCGGCGTTACAGAAACCAACGGCGCTACAAATTCAAAGTCCTGCTGCGCGTGCGATCCAAAGGCCGATTGCTGCGTAAATGCCTGCGATCCAGTCGTCTGCCATGATACCCCAGCCGCCGGGAAGGGACTCGGCTTGTCGGGCTGGGAACGGCTTCCAGATATCGAAAACGCGAAAAAGTATAAAACCGAGAAGCAAATATTTCCAGTTGAGGAAGGAATCAAGCGAGACAGCCCCAATCGCGTAATTGGGCGACGTAGGTTGCGATACTTTCCACCAAAGGGGCACGATGCAACCGAGGAACAAAGTCAGATGTTGTCCTGACACCTCATCGATCACAACGCGTTGGGGGTCTCCTTGTTTCCAAAAGGCTGCAGCGCGATCTGCGCTCCACACTCCCAGCGCGGCGATAACCATTGCCAGCACGACATGTGCCCAGAAAACTGGATCCGGATGATTCTTGAAGACCAACCATACGAAATAACCGGCATCTCCATGTTGGGCAGCGGTAATGCCTACCGACAACACCGCAAACACCCAGGAGGGAACGATTGAAACTACTAAACCGGCAGCAGAACCCCAGGTTCCTGGGGCTACGGGGATGTAGCCGAGGCCGCAGGCGGTGGCGATGAAGAGGGCGAGGCGGGGTTTGCGCTGCGGTGCGGCTGGCGAGCGCGACGCGTCGGAGATGTTTGGCGCTGCGGTGCCTGAGTCGGCGCTCATCCGTGAGCGTCCTTGGTGTCGTCTTTGTCGTCAGGATCGCTTCGGTGTGAGTCTTCTTCTTCTGATTCGTCGAAGACTGGGTCGCTGATTACGTATTTTTCGCTGGACCAGTTGCCGAGGTCGAGGAGGCGGCAGCGTTCGCTGCAGAACGGGAAGTCGGCGCTAGTTTCGGAGTCGGTTGGTTTGCGGCAGATGGGGCAGCGGTGCTTCATGGGTTCTATAGTAAGGCTAACATGAATGGATTTTTGTGGGAGTTTGATACGGCGCGCGGGAATAGAGTCAAAAGAGCCGGAGGGACGCCCTTCGTAGCTTAGGGCGAGCCCTTCGATGCTCAGGGTAAACCGGCGGTACGAAGTACAGCGTCGCGCTTGGTGCGCACAGAAGTGAGAAACCTCTCGCCTCAATCGAATAACTTCAAAAGCGCCGGCCGGAGGCCAGCGGTACAAAGACCGGCGAGTGTTACCGGGATGCTAGGATTGGAAATGGATTTGGCGACGGCGTGGGTGCTGGGATTTCTGCGCTGATTGTGCGGGCTTGCGGGGCGGAGAATTCAATTGCGCGGGCGATTAGGTCGTAATCGTTTGATTCAGTGATTTCTGCTGTGGCCATTGTGCCGGGTGCGGGCAAATTCTCGGCGTCGTTTACACCTTCGAATTCCGTGATGTAGACCTTGCCGTCGATTTCAGGGGCCATGCCTTCGAGGCGGGCTTCCCAGATGAGATCGGTGTCCTTCGAGGGGCCTTCGAGCATTACCTGCTGGCGCTGGCCTACGCGTTTGCGCAGTTTGCGAGCGGAAATTTTCTTCTGGATTGCCATCAAGGTGTCGCGGCGGCGGGCGATTGTTTCGTCGTCTACTTTATTTTCGAGGGCGAAGCTTTTCGAGGTGTCTTCGTCGGAATAGGCGAAGACGCCCATCCAGTCGAATTCGGCGGCGCGCACGAAATCGCAGAGCTCGCGGAAATCTTTTTCGGTTTCGCCGGGGAAGCCGACGATGAACGAGGTGCGAATCGAGACGCCGGGGATTGCTTTGCGCGCGCGCTCGAGTATTTTCAGAAACGCGTCGCCGCTCGAGCCGCGCTTCATGCGCGCGAGGACGCTGCGGCTGGCGTGTTGCAGCGGCACGTCAAGATATTTCGCGAGGCGCGGATGCGCGGCGATCGTTTCGAGCAGGCGCGGCGTGATGCGGTTCGGGTAGCAATAGAGGAAGCGAATCCAATTCAAATCTTCGATTTGCGCGAGGCGTTCGAGGAGGATGGGGAGGCCGTCGCGCAGGCCGAGATCTTCGCCGTAGAAGGTGGTGTCTTGCCCGATCAGCGAAATTTCGCGGACGCCCGCGGCGGCGAGATTTTCTGCTTCGCGCACCACGGATTCGAAGCGCCGGCTGCGGAATTTGCCGCGCAGCTGCGGAATCACGCAGAAGGTGCAGGGATGGTCGCAGCCTTCGTTGATTTTGATGTAGGCGGTGTGGCGCGGCGTCGCGAGAACGCGCGGCGTCAAGTCGTGGTAAAGGTATGACGGCAGGGAAGCGTTGTTGCCATCGGAGCCTGCCGGGTGGAGCTGGCCTTCGCAGGCTTCGAGGATTTTGTCCACTTCACCTGTGCCGATGACTGCGTCGACCTCTGGAATCTGCTCGCGAATGTCGTTGCGGTAACGCTCGACCATGCAGCCGGCGACGATTAGTTTCTGCGCGCGGCCGAATTTCTTGTACTCCGCCATCTCGAGGATTGACTGCACGGATTCCTGCTGCGCGGGGGCGATGAAGCTGCAGGTGTTGACGACGAGCACGTCGGCATCACCTGCGCGCGGCGTGATTTCGTAGCCTGCGCGCGTGAGAATGCCCATCATCACCTCGCTATCGACGAGGTTCTTGGGGCATCCCAGGCTCACAAATCCAACTTTAGGCATACTTCCGCGCTTCCTTGGGGTGGTCGCAAACACACAATTCTAACATGGACGACTTAGGCCTCGTTGGACTTCGTTATGGTTTTCGGGAGCGCAGAGTGTCGCGGATCGAGCGGAGGAGAGAGGACATTTGCTGGATGGGGGCGGCGTGTTCGCCGAAACGGGCGGATTGGTACAGTTCGGTCAACTGCGCGACTGGGGCTGAGATTTCTGATGATGGGATTGCGGCGACGAATTCGAGGGGCGTTTGCGATTCGGCTTTTTTCCAGCCGCGCTTTTCTAGGAGGCGCAGCATTTCGCGGTATTCGAGGGCGGCGAGCGATGCGGTGAGATTTCCGGCGCGGCGGGCGCGCAAACTCCAGCGCGCAACCACGTAAGTGATAAGCGGGCGGCCGCGCAAGTACATCAGCAGAGCGACGAGCAGCACGAGGAGCGTGGGCAGAAAGTACGGCGAGGCTTCGATTCGCTTGTCGAGCGCGAGAATCATCTGCATCAGCTGGCGCTGCTTTTCTTTGTAGTATTTTTGCGCGCGGTCGCCGAAATCGTGCGATGTGCGCTGCATGTTCTGGGCGAGATTCAACTGGTGGCCGAAATCGTAGTTGACGATCCACTCGCTCCAGGCGAACTGGAACCAGTCCCAATACATGGCGAGACGTTCGAGCAATCCGCCGGGCCGCGCATTGGCTGGCGGAGTGGGGTCGAAGGTGATCCAGCCGTAATCGGGGAAATAAATTTCCACCCATGCGTGCGCGTCGCTGGCGCGAACGATGTAGTCGCCGCCCACGTCGTTGTATTCGCCGGGAAGAAAACCGGTGACGTAGCGCGCTGGAATTCCCTGCGTGCGGGCGAGAATCGTCATGGCGGAGGCGAAATATTCGCAGTGGCCGGCGCGGCGGTCGAAAAGAAAGTATGCAAGAGGGTCCTTGCCGTGGGGATCGGTGAGGTCGAGCGAGTAGGCGTACTTTGTTTTGAGGTACGTTTCGATTCTGGAGGCTTTGTCGTAGGGATTCGTGGCGCCGCTGGTGATTTGCGCGCCGAGCTTGGCGATTCGCGGATCGAGGGGCGGCAGCTCCAGATACATTCGGCGCGTGATTTCCGGATACTCGGCTGAAGCCTGGCGAAGCTCAGGCGCTGGTACCACTGGTAAGAGGGAATCGGCCTGGTAGCGGACTTTCGTTTCGTTGTGGAACGGATTGGAGAGCGAGCCGGTTTTGTCGTAGACGAGAAATCCGGAGCGCTTTGTGGAGTCGGGGCGATCTGTTTCATTTGAAAACCTGCCACGCACGTCTACAAGCTTCAGCGCCACGAAAAGAGCGTCACTCGCGATGGGCTCCATCAGCACGGTGTAATGCAGCGGATAATATTCGCCGCGCGTGGGTATCGCAGCCATCAACTGATAGATGCCGTCGCCGTTCGGCGCGACGACGGTGGGATCGTGATTGGGCGTGAACCAGCGGCGGCCGTCAAAATCGGTGAACGCGATGCCGCGCCAGTGAACGTTGGAGGCGCGCGAGGGATCGCCTTCCACCTTGATGCGCATGACTACGGCAGGATTTTTCTTGATTTTGCCGATGGCGCCGAGGGTGACGCTGTCGCTAAAGCCCGTCATTAATGTGGGTTGAATGTTGATGGCGCCCATGTAGCCGGCGGTGAACCGCGGAATCACGAAGAAAAACGCGGCGCCCACGACGAGAGTGCCGACGGCGACAAGAATCGAGGTGAGACCGAGCGCGCGATTCAGTTTCTGGGCGAGCGGAGTGCCAGGTTCGAGAGCGGGCGATACCGCTCCCTGCGAGCTGCGTCGAATTTCAAGCGCAACGAAGGTGGAGACCGCCAGCACGAGAAAAATGGCGAGCGAAATCAGGAAGCCCGTTTCGACGGTAAGAATTGCGGAAGCGAGAATTGAGGCGAACGCGAGGACTGCGAGAAAGGCGTAGTCGCGATTCGTTCGCGCCGAATACAAGCGCACGATGACTGCGAAGAGCAGCAGGTGAATCGCTGAGAGCAGCGCGGAGTAGAGGGCCGGATTCGGCGCGCCTGCTGCGAGGGTGCGCGAGATCACCCAGAGGTCGAAGGGGAAAAACAGAAAATACGCGAGCACGAGCCAGGTGGCCAGTCGAACGGAAAGCTCCGGTCCTTTTCCGCGCCAGAGCCGAAAGCCTTTATAGGCTAGCGCGAGAACCGGTGCGATGCTCGAAAATGGATCCAGCTTGCCTGTGGAGACAACTGCGATCACGCTCGTGAGAACGAGCAGATAGAGCGACACCTCGAAGTAACGCTGCACCGCCGAGAGGGGCGGCGCGCTGATGCGTGCGGCGGATGCGGACATGGCCAGTTGGAATTTTAGCACCCGGCGGAAGCCGGCAGCCCTTCGTGCTGGGCCCACTGTGCCGGGCAGTTAACGCGAGGTTTTGCGGCTACTGAGTGCAGAGCACGTCGTGGAAAGAATTGATCATCGCGCGTTTTGGTTTTTGGGAAAGCCCCCGCAACGCGATGTCCCTCTCGAAACTGCTATTGCCGATCAGCGGGGCGGTTTCCACGCGAAACGGATGGCCATCGGGCAGCTCAATGTAAATTGGCACGAGCATGCGGAAAGACGCGTCCACTCCCGATTGCTCGAGCTTGACGTGAAGCTGCATGGCGCCGCCGGAGCCATTGGAGAAAGAGTAGTCAAGCTTATATTTCGGCAAAGCCGTTCCGTAAACGTATTCGTCGAAAAACCAGTCTATTTTTCCGTTGCCGGCCATGTTGAGTGACGGTTGCATGTATTTTTCGACGGCGGCTTTAAAATCTTCCGTAGTCGCTGAACGGCCAGTGTAAGACTGCACGAAGTCGTGCATCATTTTCTTGAAGTTCGCGTCGCCAGTTTCGTTTGTCCAATAGAGCATCCGGATCATGTTGAGGATGTAAGCGCCCTTCGGATATATCAGACGGCGCGGAATACTGAAGCCAGCACGCGTAGAGGCCAGCCGGTATCCTAGCGTTACAGGCCCCACATCAATGGCGCGAAAGCCCTCCTCATCCTTTTCCAGGAGCATCTTTCTCTCATCGTCCCAGAATTTCTCAACCTCACCTTTGTAGAACGCTTCCAGAAAAAGAGATGCTGAGAACTCCGCAAAACCCTCGCTCATCCATTGATCGCGATAAGAACCCCAACCAACCGTATGGCCCCACCATTGATGCGCAATTTCGTGGGGATCAACCGACTCGAAGAATCGATGTTCGCGGAATCCCACCAGCGCGCGCGCGGCGTCATCGAGGAATGAAGTAATGGGGAGAAAGACGAGTTCGGGCCAGGACTGGCCGTATGTGGGGGCGGTCTGTTGGGTGACAGCCAGCCGGCCAAAAGGCGTTGGTCCGTAGAACTCGGTGTACAGCGGAATCGCCAGCTGCTCTTCCCCCAGGGCTTTTTTCATCATCATGTTTACTTGGGGGCGCATGCCCGACGGAAGCCGGACAACAATATCCGCAGGGTCTTTGTTCACAAAGGCTTGTAAGGTGTATGCGGGATCCGTTATTTTTGCTTCGGCTTTTTCAAATCGGCCGAAATTGAAGCCTGCAACGGCAATGGGCACGTTCGAAGTCCATTTCGAGATCGTGTGATCGCCGTCCGCAGTGTCGCCGGCCGGGTCTCCCGTCGCCACCATTGTCAATCCCGCCGGAATCCGAAACGACATCTCATAGGTGCCGAAATTATCGAATTGAGTTGTGTTTGGATACCAGGACTCGCGCCCTACGGGATAATAGTTGCCGCCGCCTTCATTCATGACCACATCCGGTCCGGCATACACCGTTGTGATTGTGTACTTTTTCCCCAGCGAAAGCTTTTCGGGAAGAATTACAGCGAACTGTGCGTCCTCTTCCTTTTTCTCCTGAATGAAATTCAGAGGGGTTTGATTCTCGCCAGTGACGCTCCGAACGCGCAGGGTCGGAAAGAGTTTCAACTGCACCACGCGAAGACCATTGGTAAAGGATTGGATCGTCGATGTCGTCGCGCCCGCTATTACGCCGTTTTTGTCGATGGCGGTGTTGAGATTCTGATGTGGAATACGTATGAAAATATTTTTTTGCCTTCCTGATGCGGCTCCGTTGGCATATTCGCCGGAAAAATGGAAAGCGGCCCAGATGCCGAATTTGTGCTCTTCCCATGTGGAGAAGGATACTTCTTCCGGTGCAACAGAAAAGCCCGTAAGGCCGGCCGGTACCCCGTGCGGGTCGACGGCAAACACTTCCTTGTCGCTGTATTTCTTTCCTTTAATGAACGCCACAAAGAAGCCGCCGGATTGGTCATTCAAGACTTCTTCGAGAAGGCGGATGTCGAGGTTGTAGCGAAGATGCTTTCGGAGAGCCGTGCGATTCTCCGCCAGCAGCTCACCGGCGCGCCCTGGAATAGCGCCGGACGACGCGGTGCCCGCTTTGGCGATCTCTTGTTCGGTGCCGTCACTGAATCGGAACACGGCTTCCGAAAAATCTTCCACCATTTCTTGCGACTTCGTCAGCAGCTGCAAGTTTTTCCTTTCGATGTCGATGGGCGGATCGAGCGAGAATGTGGCATCCCCAATGAAAATAGCGCCGGTGACGAGGTCTTTTACGGGGGCAAGAAAATAGAACGTGCCTGACTTGAATCGAAACGTTCCAGCGTCGCGCTTCATCACCACATCGTTCACGGCGATGGCCTTCCCGCCGGGAGTGACGCTACGCAATTCCTGATAAACCGGATCGGAATTAGGCTGGGGCGCCGCAGCCGCCTGAGGCGGCGCGTCTTCTGCAAGGAGCGCTTGTGTGGAGTTTGCCGGCAGCCCAGACGATGCCAAAACGAGTATCCAAGTGAGGAGTGCGAAAGCGGTGCGGGAAGACTTCGCTACTTGTGCGCGAGAAGCGCTCTTTCTGAGCATGGAGATCACTGGGCTCGCCTCATTTCTTAGAACGCTTCTACAAATCGCCGAGTGGGGGAATATTTCGCATGCCGGTTAGATTAATGCAACTGCGATTTTGGTAACTGTGCTTGATATAAACTACCCGGCCTTTATTTCGGGAGTTTTGGGGAACCTGTAAGAGCGGCGGCGATTTTGCGGGTTGCGCTTGAAATTGGAAGCCGGGCAATGCTCTTGAGTGGCAGGACGCGGTCTTGTGTTCCGACCTTCGCAGGGAATTGGTCTACGCGGGCGAGAAAGGGAAGCAATGTCACATTGCGAAAGGTTACGCCGTGGCGGGCTTCGGGCAAGGCTTCGAGTGTGACGCCGTTCACGCCGAGAGTAGCGCGGAGATGTTTTGTGAGTTCGGCTCTGGGGTTGCGCTTCACTTCGACCGCAGGGAATTGCCACATGCGCGAAAACAGAACGTGATCGTGGGCGCCGGGCTCTTTCACGAGCAGAGTGCGGCCCCGGGGATCGCGCAAAATGGCGGCGGCGATTTTGACGTTCACTGTGGCGCGCTTCTTGCGCGGCGCGGGAATTTCATTGGCGAGGCCTTGCGCGTGTGATTCGCACCAGCGGCTGATTGGGCAGGCCGCGCAGTGCGGCGATTGCGGCGTGCAAATCGTTTCGCCCAGTTCCATGAGCGCTTGATTCCAATCGCTCGCTGCTTCGTGCGCGAGTAGTTGTTGCGCTGTGTTTGAAAGGTTTCGCCATGCGCGCGGCTCGCGCAGATCACCACGCACGGCGGCGAGGCGAGCGAGTACACGGGCAACGTTGCCATCGAGCACAGCGAGAGGTTCGCCGTACGCGATGCTTAATACCGCGGCGGCTGTGTAATGTCCGATTCCGGGCAGGTCTAGCGCGGCTTTGAGCTCCCGCGGGAATTCACCGTCATGCTTCGCGACGATTGTCTTTGCTGCGGAGTGCAAATTCCTGGCGCGACTGTAGTAGCCGAGGCCTGACCAAGATTTCAGGACCTCTGACTGGCGGGCACGCGCGAGTGCGCGCACGTCAGGGAAGCGGCGGAGGAAGCGGTCGTAGTAGGGAATCACGGCGGCGATGCGCGTTTGCTGTAGCATGATTTCGGCGACCCAGATGCGATAAGGATCGCGGCTCGCACGCCACGGCAATTCGCGACGGTGTGTGCGAAACCAGGCGAGTAGGTGGGATTGAAATGTGCGGAGTGTGCGGGGGTTTAGGTGAATGGCCATTTGATTGGAGCCGCGACGTATTCTCGCACGAAGACGCGCGCATGAGTTGACGTGGTTCAGCGCGCAGGTGAATTTGGCGTTGAGATCCTTCGCTACGCTCAGGATGACAGGGCTGAAAAAGGGCGGAATGAAAAGAACGGAGGAGCGACGCATTCTTGCATGGATTCAGGGGCGATGAGGTCGGGTGAAATCCGGCGGCGCAAGTTACGAAGGTGCGTTTTGCGTCTTCTTCGGCCTGAGCGTCTTCGGGCACGGCATGCCGTGCCCCTACCGTAAGAATATCGGCGAGCTATAGGGTGTCGATGAAGACGAAATAGGACGAGGACCAGAGAGAACTGGGGATTGCGGCTTGCGGGCGGCTGGTGATTATGATTTTGAAGATTTCTTGTTCGCTGGCGAGCGCGTTCAGGAATGTTCCGCCTTTTGCGGACGAATCCGGCTCTATGAGAGCGAGTTCGCGCAACGTGTCGTAGATAATTTCGTTCGCTGTGGCCATGGGCGTTGAGAAACGGTCTGTGCGGAATTGCATCACGGAATTAATTTCGTGGAAGTGCCAGGCGATGCAGGCGGCCATGAAGACAGCGCGCTCGAAGCGTTCGGCATGCTCGGCTTCTGCAGCCGGACCCAAATCGGCTCGCGCAGGGCCGATGAATGGGTCGAGCACGAGCATCACGCGGCGTTCGTCTTCGCGCGCGAATTCGCGGACCATCACGCGGCCGGTTTTCGCCGTGACTTTCCAATCGACGAAACGGGCGCTGTCATTGGGTTGATAGTTGCGCAGCGAGTGCAATTCATGGCCGCGGCCGCGGAAATAGCTGGCCATTTCGCCGCTCAGCAGCGGGAGCACCTCGTAGAACTGATCGGCGGGCTGCACGCGCGGGTAGATTGTGATTTCGATGTTCGAGGCGACCGTGCGCGTTTTCTCGAAGAAGCCGAATGGGAAACGGGTGCGGATGCCGAAAGCATCCTGGCGGTAAACGCCGCGCTTTGCGAAAGTAAGCTCCACTTTTTGCCGCGCGGCGCTTTGGCGCGGAATGTAGGGAAAATAAACGGGGCGAGTGAGCACCTGCGCCGTGCTTTTTTTTGTCTCGCCTACGACCAGCAAGGAAAATGATGGCCAGGTTTGCTTCTCGTTGCGCAGTTCGAGTTCTGCAAGCACCGGCTGCTCGGCGAAAATGTGCTCCGGCATGTCGAATTTCAGATCGACACCCGTGAGCACTACGCGCGACAGGATGCCGGAAATCAAAATGCCGGCAAGCGTGCAAGCGAGAATCATGAAGAGAAGGTTGTTGCCGGTGTTCACCGCCGCGAGCACCAGAATGAAAACCGCGCCGAGATAAATGATTCCTTCGCGCGTGAGCCGGTAGTCCACTTGATAGACGAACCAGCGAAGACTCGTGCGCCGCGCGAGCGCCGGGACGATCGTGATCGCCACCCAGCCGGCCATGCCGAGCGCAACGACCGTCGCGCCGGCGGCGACCAAAATACGGCCGGATTGCGCAGCGGCGGCGGAAAAAAGCGAGACGAGAAGCGCAACGGAGAGAACCAGCATTGCGATGCCGAAATTTTTCCAGCCGGGACGATCGCGTCCCCGCCACCATCGTGCTGCGACTGTTTCCTGCATTAGAGCGGAACGCGAGTGGTTTCGAGAATTTCGCGGAGAATGGCTTCGGCTTGTTCGGATTTTTTCTGGGTAGAAACGTAGCGCGAGCTGACGACCACGCGGTGTGAGAAGACGGGAACGATCAGGCGCTTGAAATCGTCGGGCAAGCAATAATCGCGGCCTTCGAGAAACGCGCGCGCCTGTGCGGCTCGATGAAGCATGACGGCGCCGCGCGGACTCACGCCGAGGCTTAGCTGTTCCGTCTGGCGAGTGCGCTCGACGATTTCGAGCGCGTAATCGAGCAGGCTTTCTTCCACTTTAATGTGCGAGACCGCTTCCTGCATCGAGAGAACGTCGGTGGCGTCCATCATCGGCGCCACCGATTCCGCCGGCGCCGGGCCTGCGTTGTTGCGCAGGATATTTTTTTCGCTTTCGCGGTCCGGGTAGCCCATGCGGATGCGCATCAAGAAACGGTCGAGCTGCGATTCGGGCAGGGGGTAGGTGCCGTGGTGCTCGATCGGATTCTGGGTGGCGAGAACCAGGAACGGCTTGGGCAGCGGGTGCGTGTGATTGTCCACCGTGATTTGTGATTCGTTCATTGCTTCGAGCAGGGCGGACTGCGTTTTCGGCGTGGTGCGATTGATTTCGTCGGCGACGATGATATTTGCGAAAATCGGACCGGGCTTGAATTCGAAGCCTTGCGTCGTGGGGTTGTAGACGCTGACGCCGATCACGTCGCTGGGCAGCAAGTCGGACGTGAACTGGATACGCTGAAAGGAGCAGTGGAAAGATCGCGCGAGAGCCTGGGCGAGAGTCGTCTTGCCGACGCCGGGAACGTCTTCAATGAGCAGGTGACCGCGCGCGAGCAGGGTGGTGAGCGCGAGTTGAATTACGTCTTCTTTGCCTTTTACGACGCGCGAAATCGTGCGCAAAAGCTCGGCGAGTCGTTTGCTGGCGGCGTTGGTCGGGGCGTTCGTGGTTGATTGCAATTCGCGTGGCCTTCTGCTACAAAAAGTAGGTTCGCGGGCGACTAGCTCAGTTGGTTAGAGCGCTCCCCTCACACGGGAGAGGTCAAAGGTTCAAGTCCTTTGTCGCCCACCACTTTTCCTGCCCTAGTCATTCTGCCATCTGGTGTTGGATGTCTGAAGGAACGATTTGGCAGCATGTGTTCAAGAAGTGATTTTTCCTGCCATGGACTTCATTGCCACCAGTGCTTTTTCTTTATTGGAGTTTCGTTTCCGGGGCCGTGGTCGATGTTCATGACGTTGGTTGAAATTGTCACCCGATCTGGCAAATCAAAAGTCACCTTCACAATAGAACGGTCGCCGTCGTCCCCTGGAAGCGAGGCAACGAGTTCGAAATCGTACACGATGGTCTGCGTGTAAGGCGCTACAGGCGGCTTTGCGAAGGTCCAGAGACGGATATTTTCAATGGCGGCTAGCCTCAGAGGTCCGGCGCCCTTATCGTCTTCGTTTGCGACTTTCACATCGCTGACTTTGCCATCCGCGTCGAGCGACAACGTGAGAACGACCTTTCCGATGAGATGCGCCGTTCTTCCGATGGGTGGATAAGTAGGGGTTTCGATGTGCCGCGGACACAGGGCGTCTTGCTGCTGGCCAAAACAACTGTCTGCGAGGCAGAGCCACAAGAATGCGCATGCGGCTGTTTTGTTCATGGCGTTCGATTTTGCCACCATTCTAGTGGGGCCTAGCGCCGTTGATTTCGAGGATGTGTTTAGAAAGTGGCGTCGCGCGGTGGCCATTGTGATCTTATCGCGAGGCATTTTGTCGCGTCTAAACGAGCCGGTTACCGCCGATTAGAAATTTGCATCTTTTTGATTCTCGGACACATAGGCAGAGATTTAATCGCGGAACCGTGGATTAAGCTTGAATGCTAATCGCAACAATTGGCTTGGCGTGGTAGTCTCGCTGCGATGACCAACATTTTGAAATTCGTGCAGGTTTTTGCGCTCGGGACTTGGGTGGGGTCGATTTTTTATTTCAGCGCGGCGGTGGCGCCGGGGGCGTTTCGGGTGCTGCCAAGTCAAGACTTGGCGGGGGTGCTCGTCGAGTTTACTTTGCGACGATTGCACACGCTGGGAGTTGTGGCGGGGATTGTGTTTCTGCTGGCATCGGCGGCGCTCGCGGTTTCTGCCAGCGGTTCCCGGAGATCGGTACTGCTGGCGTCGATCGGTGTGGCGATTATGGTGGTGCTGACGGTGATTTCGCAGCACGTGGTGATACGGCGGATGATGGAATTGCGGCGGGAGATGGGATCGGTGGCGGCGACTGCGGTGGATAGTCCGTTGCGGGTGGAGTTCGACCGGTTGCATGGGGTGTCTGTAAAGCTGGAGGGCGCGACGTTGTTGATTGGTTTTGCGTCACTGTTTCTGACGGTGCGGAGGTCGTAGGGTACGTGTCATCGAAGCGACGATGATGGTGCCTTTGGGACAATGGGTGCTCGTAAGAGCACAGGCAGGAGTGCCTGTGCCACTTGAGGCGAAGCGCGACGGTGCTCGTTGTTTTTGCTTGTCTGCTTGTTACTGTGCGACGCAAACCTCTTTCAATTTCGAGTGCGCTTCTTGGTTGCGGGGCGCTTCTTTTTTGGGCCGGGCTTGGTGATTTTGCGGGCGTCTTTGCCGGCCAGGTGGACAGCGCGCCACATGTACCAGCTGGCGATGGTGCGCCAAGGACGCCAGCGTTCGCCAAATTTCAGAAGCTCCTTTGGCTTCGGCATTTTCCGCTTGCGGTAGGTGATGGCCCACCCTTTTTGCACGCCCAGGTCGTGGATGGGCAGCACGTCGGGGCGGCCGAGGCGGAAAATCAGAAACATTTCGACGGTCCAGGCTCCGATGCCGCGGACGGAAATCAGGCGCTCGACGAGCTCTTCATCGCTCATGTTTTGCGCTGCGTCGAGCGTGGGGACGATGCCGTCGATCGTTTTCTGCGCAAGGTCTTTCATCGCTAGCGCTTTCGCTTTCGATAGACCCGCTTTGCGCAGGGCGGGGATGCGCGTCTTCAGAATTTCTGCCGGCGTGGGGCAGATGCCGTTCGCGCCCAGGGCCTGAATGCGCGAGAAGATTTTTGCCGCAGCTTTGCCGGAAATGCTCTGGTGCACGATGGCTTCGAGGAGAGACTCGTAGACGCTGTCGCATTCGTCGAGTTTGAATTGGAACTCACCGGTGCGTGTGATGACGTCGGCGAGGTGCGGGTCGTTTCTAGTGAGAAATTCGTGTGCGGCGATGTGGTCGAAGGGCAGCGACGGTTTCTCGGTCGTTATTTTCATTATCACTGGAGCGCCCAGCATAGCGGAGTTCCTCGCGTCTTCCAAATCCATGCGCGCCGAGGAGGTCTTTTGGTTTTAGGCCGATGCAGCTATGCGCGAGAAGAAGGTCGAGAAAAATGCCGAAATCCCAGAGCGAACCCAAAGGCAAAGATGAACAGTGGGAGGAGAAGAAGGTCTGGTGAAGTGTTGTGTGCCATTGTGACGAGATCCCAGCCAATCTCGCCGCCTCCGGGAGGGGGCGGAAATTTTTTTGACAGATAGTACTCGGCGATCGGCACGCCGACGAAAAGACCCAAGAAAACCGAGGCAATAACCGCGGCAATTCCAGCGCACAGGCTTCGAAGAAATACGGTGCCAGGCATCATAAGGATGGTAATAGTTACTTTACTAAGATAAGTCAAGCGCCGTATTCTGCCTTGACCACAATTTATCCCCGCTTATTCAAAGATGACGGTTTTGTTGCCGTAGAGCAGGATGCGGTTTTCGATGTGCCAGCGGACGGCCCGGGAGAGCACTACCTTTTCGATGTCGCGGCCTTTTTTCACCAGGTCCTCGATTGTGTCGCGGTGCGAGACGCGTTCGACGCCCTGCTCGATGATGGGGCCGTCGTCGAGCACTTCGGTGACGTAGTGGGCGGTGGCGCCGATGATTTTGACGCCACGGTCGAAGGCTTGCTGATGGGGTTTTGCGCCGATGAATGCGGGCAAGAAGGAATGATGAATATTGATGATTTGCTGCGGAAATTGTGCGATGAAATCCGTGGAAAGCACTTGCATGTAACGGGCTAGGACTACGAGTTCGATATTATTTTTGCGAAGAAGATCGATCTGCTGCCGCTCGGCCTCCTGCTTGTTCTCCTTTGTTACTGGAATCACGCTGTAGGGGATGTGGTGAAAGTCGGCGTGATTTTGCGCGTCGGGATGATTGCTGATCACCAGAGGGATTTCACAGGCGAGTTCGCCGGTGCGCTGGCGGTAGAGCAGATCGACGAGGCAGTGGTCGTATTTGGAAACAAAAATTGCCACGCGAGGACGGTAGTTCGAAGTGGTGACGCGCCATTGAATCGAAAATTGCTCGGCGATGGGAGCAAACCATTTTGGAAAATCTTTCAGGTCGAACTCGAAACTAGTGAGATCCCATTCGACGCGGGCGAGATAGAAACGTTCGACGCCGGGCTGATGCTGCTCGAAATGAAGGATGTCGCCGCCATGCCAGTAGATGAAATCCGCGATTGCGGCATCGAGGCCTTTTCGATCCGGGCACCGCAGTAAGAGGATGGCGCTGTTCTTCAAAGTTGAACTCTCCGCGTCGGCGCACATTTTACTTCAGTTTTTAGAATCGTTTCGGTTTAGCTTAACAAAAGCAATCTCATTCCCGCGTTCTTATGCTGATACTGCTGCGGGCGTTCGATGTTATTCTGGCAAATTACACAGGAGGCTGAGCGCCGTTCTGGGAGTATGTCCGGCGGCACGTACTTTTAATTATGCAAACTGGAATCATTGGGCTGCCGCAGGTGGGGAAGACGAGTTTGTTCCGGATTTTGACGCGGGCGAAGGTGGATACGCGGAGCGCGCCGGCGCAGATGCACCTTGGGATTGCGCGAGTGCCGGATGCGCGAGTGGCGAAGCTGGCGGAGGCGTTCAAGCCGAAGAAAGTGACGTACGCGACTATCGAGTATGTGGACATCGGCGGCTTGCAGAAGGACCGGGAGAAAAATTCGGCGTCGCTGGTGCCGTTGCGCGAGGCGGATGCACTGGCGCACGTTGTACGGCTGTTTGAAAATCCGGCGGTGCCGCATGAGGCTGGTTCGCTCGATGCGTTGCGTGATATCGAGAGCGTCGAGATCGAGCTCATGTTTTACGACCTGGAGCAGGCGACGAAGCGGATCGAGCGCGTTGAGAAGGACTTGAAGAAAAAGAAGGAAACGATTCTTGAGACGGAGCTGGCGCTGTTGAACCGCTGCCGGCAGGCGCTCGAATCGGAGACGCCGCTGCGTGAGCTGGAATTCAAGCCCGAAGAAATCAAGATGCTGACGGGCTTCATGTTTCTCTCGCGCAAGCCGATGCTCTACGTCCTGAATCTGGGGGACGAAGAGGCGGCGGACATTGATCGCGTTGTCGAGAAATATCATCTCGAGAAGCTGGCGTCGAAGCCGCAGACGGCGGTGGTGCCGTTTTGCGGAAAAATCGAAGCGGAGCTTTCTGAACTTGATGACGCAGAAGTGGCCGAGATGATGAAGGCGTATGGTCTCGCTGAATCCGGCCGCGATCGGTTGATACAGGCGAGTTACCGGTTGCTTGGGTTGCTGTCATTTCTCACTTGCGGCGAGCCGGAAGTGCGCGCGTGGACGATTGAGCGCGGGATGACGGCGCAGAAAGCGGCGGGCGCGATTCACAGCGATCTGGAGCGCGGGTTCATCAAGGCGGAAGTGGTGAATTGGGAAGATCTTTTGAAAGCCGGGAGCTTTGGCGCCGCGCGGGAAAAGGCGCAGGTGCGGCTCGAAGGCAAAGACTACATCGTGCAGGATGGCGACGTGATTTTATTCCGGCATTCCGGATGAACTGATGCATCTCGCCGACGGATCACGGGTGCTGCTGGCGCTGCTGCTTGGATTGACGGCGGCGGGGGCGAACGTGATGGGCGGTTCGCTGATTGCGCACCGGCAGTGGTCGCGGCATTATCTGAAATATTTTATCGCGCTGGGTGCGGGATTCATGCTGGCGACGGCGCTGCTGGAAATGATTCCTGAGTCGTTGAAGCTGCGGGCGGAGCCTTCTTCGGCTGGGGGTCTGGTCAACAATACCGACACGGTTTTCTTCTTTGTTCTTGCCGGGTATTTTCTGGTTCACTTCTTCGAGCATACGATTGCGCCGCATTTTCATTTTGGCGAGGAGACGCATCACGAGGAAATCTCACATGCGCATGCGAGCTATGCGGCGCTAATGGGGCTCGTGATCCATACTTTTTTTGACGGCGTGGCTATTGCTTCTGGGCTTTTGGTCTCCGCGTGGTTGGGGAGCTTGATTTTCATTGCGATCTTTTTGCATAAGCTGCCGGAGGGATTCACGGTGGCGTCGCTGATGCTGGCTAGCGGACAGACGAAGCGGGCGGCGTTTCTGTCGGCCGTGATTTTGGGCGGGGCGACGCTTTTGGGCATGGGGCTGATGTTTCTGCTGCGCGGGACAGTTGCGTTTGCGCTTCCGTTTTCTGCTGGGGTGACGCTTTATGTGGCGGCGTCGGATTTAATTCCGGAAGTGAACCGGGAGCCGAAATTCGGGATGGCGGTGATGGTTTTTGTGGGAGTTGCGGTGATGCTGTGGCTGAAGGCGATATTTCATTTGTAGGTGCCTGCGTCAGACGCCGTTCGCGGGGTCTTCCTCCAAGTGGCCGCTTTCGATCACGCGTAATCGAAAAGCGTCATGAATCCGAAATCCATGTGCAGCTGCTGGTGGCAGTGAAAAAGGGTGAGGCCGGGATTATCGGCGACGAAATCGACTTCCGCTTCCTGATAGCCACCAAGCATAAATACATCCTTGAGAATTCCGGCAGTAGGGATTCCCCCGAGACGGGTTAGTTCAAAGCTGTGCCGGTGCAGATGAATCGGATGGATGTCGTCGCTGGCGTTGCGCATGTGCAAGCGGTAGCGCTTTCCTTGCTTGACGTGAAACGCAGCGGGGATTACCGCTTGAGTCATCGGATAGGAGACGCCGTTGATCGTCCAACGGTTAAAACCCTCTTCGGCGGCGTTGTCCTTGGCAAAAGTCATCTGAAATGTTTCGTCGGGCGGCGCAGCCGTTGCGCCCGTTTTCGCAAAGCGCGCGTAGTTCCATTTAAATGGCGGTGGCGCGATCCACGCTGGTTTGCTGGTTTGTCCGGCATATTCCACGACGATGCCCATGCCGTGGCGGCGGTCATCGTTATCCAAATCACCCAGAATCCATACGCCGGGATGTTTCATTTCCACGACGGCGGAAATGCGTTCGGCGGTTCCCAGCCAAAGAACCGGAACGGCTATGGGATTCGGGACGGGATTTCCGTCGAGCGCGATCACTTGAAAAGTGTGGCCGGGCAAAGCCAGGCTGCGAATTTCCGTGGCGCTGCCATTGAGAATATGGAAGAGCACCCGCTCTCCGTGTTTCACGCGGATTGGCTCGCCGTGGCCCAGCATGCGTCCATTGATCGTGAATGAGTTGTAGCCCACTTCAAATCCGTGTTTCATCCTCTTGGCTAGCGACGCCTTCATCGGAGACTCGCCCACATCTTTCAGTTCCTTAATTTCCGTTGCGGGAGACAGAAAATCCTGCGGCATGTCGCCGCCTTGACTTAATGTGGGCTCGAACTCCTTCAGCGTGAGAAACACCTCGCGATCGAATCGTCCGGGATTTTCTTTGGGCTCGATGTAAACCGGGCCCACTTGGCCGCTGTATTGTCCGGCTGCGAGGTTGGCGCCCGCGCGATTGTGGGTGTGATAGAAGCGAAGACCCGCTGGGTTGGGAGTGAAAGTGATGCGACGCGTTCCTTGGGCTGGAATGAAGGGCGTCCCTTCCTCGGCGGCGCCGTCAACGTCAGTGGGAACGCGCTGTCCGTGCCAGTGGAGCTGCTCGGGAGTGTCGGTGTCGTTGAAGATGTCGATAGTGACCGGCTGGCCTTCCTTGAAGCGCAACAGAGGTCCCGGGAACTGCCCGTTGTACGTGGTCACGGAGATGAAGCGCTTGGGAGCTATCTCCACGGCTGAGTTTTTGATGTGCAGGGCGTAGTCGGGAGTAGCGGATTCGGTTTGCGTAGCTAGAGCACTGCGGGCAATCGCAGGTGAGACTATCAACGTTCCTGCCGCGAGGCCCGTTGTTTTGAGAAATTGGCGGCGTGAGAATGCGACGTTGTTCATTGCACGCACCTCCGCACGCACCTCCGCACGCACCTCTGCACGCACCTCAGCATGCACTTCACGGCGTGCCCGAGCGGCGGTGAGCGTCGAGAGCCCAGCTCCCCGCACCTTCCACGAGCAGAAAGATCAGGCAGCAGAGCATCGCGAAGTCTGTGCGCGCATCGCTCACCATGTACCAGAATCCCTGGTTGGACCGGAACAACTCGGGGATCTTTGTCATCGCGATTGCAGTTGAAATCACGGCGAGGAGCGGGAGGGCCGCTAGCCTTGTCCAGAGACCGAAGAGCACTAAAGAGCCGCACACAATCTCGACGACACCGACAAAGTGAGCGGTGAAGTACGGATGTGGAAATCCTATTTTTGTAAATCGAACCACGCCCATAACAGGATCGATGTATTTCAGAATGCCCTGAGTGAGAAAAATCAATCCCACGGCAAGACGAATAAGCGCGGTGGTTGCGGAGCCTTGAGCGCGTCCGAAGAAGAATCGTGCGAGAGAGCTCATGTCGCATTCCAAATTTTAGCCGTCTTCGCAACGATCCATTTGTCTTTTTTCTTTTCGAGCAGCACGATGTAGCCGGTGCCACAGAGCATCCCGCAGGAGTTTCCTACGTAGACGAGGGCTTGGCGGTGCGCGGCGTCGAACCCGATTGCTGAGACGATCGTAAACCCGGCGGCGTTCGGGTATTTCTGCGCGAAGTCTTTCCATCCGCCAGCTTTGGAGAAGAGTTCGTCTCTTTCCTCCGGACTCATGAAGACCACGCCGGCGCCGAGCGCGGCAATTGTGGTCAGGTCGCAATTGAGCTTTGTTTTCCCGTCAAAGTCGTTCTTAGTCGCCGTAGAGGCTGCATCGAGCAGTTCTCTCTTGTCGGGTGTTGAAGAAGCGGTGAAAGAGGCCATCCCTGCTGGATAGCCGGCCGAGGTTTGGGAAAGGAGCACGATTTGGCGGTTGTCGTTTCGGTCTTTGAGGACCACCTTGGTTAGCGCCGCTGAATAAATGGCGGCGTCGTCCGGCGAGGCAGCGCACGTTGCAGCGGAAGCGGATTTAGAAGGGTCGGACGGCTTTTGTGCGCCGTGCGCGCCGGGCAATGCGAGAAGGGCGGCTATTAAGAAGACCCGTAGCATCATGGGTTCCTCTCTAACCCTATCATGGGAAAGGTGTTATGCCTACCCGCCAGTTTTTTTTGAGAAGCGTTGACCCGCGCCAGAAATTGAGTTGCCGGCTTGATACTTGCCGGGTTCGCCGCAGAGTGGCGCCCCGCAACTTTATGGCTTTGTGAGTGTTAGATAAACTGTGGAGGCTATGGCCAGGACCGACGTCCAATTGATGATGGACGTGAAGGCGGGGGACTCTGCGTCCTTCGAGCTTCTATTGCAGAAGTATCGAACGCCACTGGTCAATTTCCTCTACAGAATGGTTCGGGATACGGCGACGGCAGAGGATCTGGCGCAGGAAGTTTTCCTGAGGATTTATCGCGCGCGCAAGGATTATTTCGCAGGCGCGAAGTTCACCACCTGGCTTTTCCGCATTGCCACGAACCTGGCGCTGAATTCGATTCGCGACAATCGCCACCGGCGAACGGAAGTTTCGATTGACGCTCCTGCCAACGAAGATGAGGCGCCGATTCAAGTGCCCGCGCGCGAGATGCGAATCGACGAGCACATGATCGAACGGGACCGCGCCGAATTTATCCGCCGCACGATCCAAGCGCTGCCGGAAAAGCAACGCGCGGCGGTGTTGCTGCATAAATATGAAGAGATGGATTACGGAGAGATTGCGAAAGTTCTGGAATGCTCGGAGAGCGCGTTGAAATCGCTTTTGTTTCGCGCTTACGAGACCCTGCGAATCGAACTGGCCCCGCTGATGGCGCAGCAGCCGGTAGGGAATCGCGCGGGGGAAGGAAGGCTGTGATGAAGTGCGAAGACGTTTCAAAAGAGCTGATTGCGTATCTGGACCGCCGGGCGAATTCGGCTGAGCGGATGGAAGTGGAAGAGCATCTTGCGATTTGCGCTGGGTGCCGGATGCGCGCTGAGGAGTTCCGCAAAGTGTGGAACGTGCTGGACGAGATGCCGATCGAGGAGCCGTCGCTTGGATTCGATGCGCGCATCCGGCAGCGGATTGCGGATGAGCCGCGTCCGGGCTGGTTCCGCTGGTTTGTGCCGCAGCCGCGGCTGGCGCTTTCGATGGCGTTGCTGGTGGCGTTGTGCGTGTGGGTATCGCGATTGCCGCGAGATTATTCGACGACCGCTACGATGCCGGCTCCGGTTACGGAGCAGCAGCAGTATCAGGTGATCGAGAATCTGGGCGTGCTGGAGAATTACGACGTGCTGTCGAAGTTCGATGCGCTGTCAGAGTTGCCGGTGCCGGCGGCGCCGGTTAAGTCGAAGGACGATTTGAAGCAGGATGACACTGGAGGGATGTAGGTGCGTCGTTTCGCGCTACTGATTGCGCTTGCTTGCTGCCTGATTGGCATGGCGGCGCAGCCTGCCTCGGCGCAGCAAGGGCAGTGGGCTGCCGCGCGGCAGCAGCGGCGCGCGATGATGCGAGCGCGGAGGCAAGCGGCAGCGCGCGCATACGGAGCGCAGGGTCATTCGCCAGCACATCCGCCGGCTCAACGCGCAAATGGGCAGGCGGACTCGGGCGCAGCAGCAGCGCATCCGCCCTCGGCCGCGGCGAGCGCCAATTCAGCCGGGACGCGTCCGAACGCGGCGGGCACGGCTGAGAATTCGCGTGGTGAAGGTGCTGGTGCGGCGAATGCGCAAGCAACCGCCGGCGCGAATAGTGGCGGAGGCAATGGTCGCGGCATGGCCGGACTGCCGCCAAAGTGGGTGGAGAATCTTCGCGACAAGCCGCCTTCGGAGCAAGAGCGCTTCATGCAGAACAATGAGCGATTCCAGAATCTTCCGCCGGGGCGGCAGCAGCAGATCCGCCAGAACCTGCAGAAATGGAACAATCTGACGCCCGACCAGAAGAATGCTTTGAGGGAACGGGCAAACAGATGGCAGCAACTTTCGCCTGAAGATCGCGACAAGGTGAGAAACGAGCTGCTTCCGAAGTGGCAGGGAATGACGCCGGAGCGGCGGCAGGCGGTGAACGGAAAGCTGCACACGCTGCAGGGTATGAGCGCTGCGGATCGTGAGAAGGCTCTGAATGACCCCAAGTTCATGCAGGGGCTGGACCCGGACGAACAGTCGATGGTGAAGAGCCTGAGCACGCTGCGCAGTGCCCCCGCGGCACAGTAGTTCGATCCCCGAAGAAATTTTTTATTAACTCTTACAATACATTTCCTCCTTTTTCTATCAACCGAACAACTAGGCGTGCGATGGCGCGACTTTTCTCACCACAAGTAATTGTGGTTTTTAACAGGCGCGCGCACTAGAAAACGCCGCGCGTAGTTCTTTTTTTCCACAAAGAAAATTGATTTTCTCGAAGAATTTAACTTGACACGCGGAAGAACCTATCTACAATCGGGGCACAAAGTGGGAAGAAGTGGTGCAGAGTGGTAGAAGGTGTTAAGCAGTGGGGGCAGTCGGGTGGTCCTGAAGTGGCGCAATGCAGGGGTGGCAAGGCGAGTGATTCCCAGGGCGTACACGCCGGGCGACGAAGGTTTTCATGCTGCGGGGCAACTATTCGGCAACTGTGGACGAAAAGGGACGGGTGAAGATCCCCGCCGATTTTCTAGCCGAATTGCGCAAGTCGGGCAAGAAATTCTACGTCACGAGTTCCAGCGGCGAGTACGCGAGGATCTATCCCATGAAGGCGTGGGAAGAGATCGAGAAGAAACTCGCGAAGCAATCCTCTTACAACCGGGCGAAGCAAAAGTTTCTAGCACGGGCCAATTACTACGGTCAGCTGGTCGAGGTGGATGGGCAGGGGCGCATTCTAATTCCACCGGTACTGAGGGAATCGGCGCAGATGAAGGGCGAGGTCGATATTCAAGGCCAGCTCACTTATCTGGAAGTGTGGAACCACGCGCGATTCCTCGAACAACTGAATCGTAATCCCATCACGGCGGAAGACGAAAAGGTACTGGAAGATCTGGGCATCTAGCTTTTGAGCGTTCTGCATATACCGGTCCTGCTGAAAGAAGTTGTGGACTGGCTGCAGATTCGGCCTGAGGGCACGTATCTGGATGCCACCGTTGGCACAGGCGGGCATGCCATTGCGATCGCCGAGCGGCTGACGACGGGGCGTTTGGTGGGGATGGATCGCGATCCGCAGGCACTGGAAATTGCGCGGGAGCGATTGAAGGCGCACGAGCGGCGGGTGAGTCTGGTGCACGCAGAGTTTTCGAAGATCGGCGAAGTGGCGGCGAATTTGAACCTGCCTCCGTTGGACGGAGTAATTGCCGATCTGGGGATTTCGAGTTTGGAGCTGGACAGCCCTGAGCGCGGATTTTCATTCCGCTGGGCGGCGCCGTTGAACATGCGCATGAATCCCGATGATGCGCTGACGGCGGATGAAATTGTGAATTACTGGCCGGAGAAAGAGCTGGCCGATCTCCTCTATCAGAAGGCGGAGGAGAGAGATTCACGAAGAATCGCCAGAGCAATCGTTCGAGCGCGGCCGATCCGCGACACCGAACATCTGGCAACGATTGTGGCAGGGGTCCGAAAAGCAAGGGGAAGGCAGAGACTGCAACCCGCGACAAAAACGTTTCTGGCGCTGCGGATAGCGGTGAATCGAGAGTCGGAGGAACTCGGGCAGTTTCTTTCGCGGACCCCTGCCACTTTAAATTCTGAAGGACGGTGGATCGTCCTCAGTTATCACTCACTCGAAGATCGTCTCGTCAAACACGCCTTTCAGGACCTGGCCCGCGAAGGCAGTTTTCAGGTGCTCACCAAAAAAGTGATTCAGCCTGGCGACGAAGAGATTCGAACGAATCCGCGAGCGCGCAGCGCAAAGATGCGCGTGGCGGAGAAATTGTCGCCGGCGGAGATTCTGACGGCTGGGAGCGGGTCATGATGCATTCTCATACGACGCAATATCACACAGTGAAGCGCATTGATAATTCGCGATTGGCGCGGCCGACACCCAAGGCGCGGTTGAACGATTGCTGGCGCACGGTGGCGATCGGGGCGGCGATGGCGGCGTGTTTGCTGAGCTATGCCTGGCAGCACTTCGAGTGCATTCAGATTCATTATCAGCTTGAACAGCTGCAGACGGCGCGGGCGCAAGCGCTTGAGCTCAATCAGCAGCTACATGTGGAAGATGCGACGTTGCGCGCGCCGGGGCGCATTGACACCTATGCGCGGAAGCATCTGGGTTTGACGGTGGCGGCGCCGGGGCAGCAGAGCTCGGCGGATGCGAGCGACGCGGTGCTAGCGCAGGCGCGGGCTGGCGGGCAGGTTGTGCGGCCTTAGCGGATTAGCGACTCGCTGCAGAGATTTCATTTCGAGATTTGTGAGAGGCAACACCGACGGGTTCGCGCGGAACTTCGGTGACGCAACTGCGAAGGCCGCGGCAAAGCTTCAGACAGGGTAGAACGGATTCCATGGAGCAACGCAGGCCGCGTCTCCGCTGGTTAGTCGTTTGGGTTTTCGCAGTGGTTTGGATGGCGGTTGTCGTCGGGCGCCTCAGTTATCTTCAGTTGTTCTGCTACGGCGAGTACTTCACCAAGGCTCAGCACCAACAGCAGCGAGTTTTCGAAATCAGCCCGAAGCGCGGCGTGATTTACGACCGCAAAGGCCGGGAGCTGGCGATTAGCCTGCCGATGGATTCCGTTTTTGGCGACCCGGCGGAAATCACCGATGCGGAAATGGTCGCGCGGCTGCTGGCGCCTGCGCTGGGCATGCCGGCCGACGATCTGGAAACAAAAATTCGCGAAGCGCACACGCCGGTGCGGCTGGCGAAGAAGCTCTCGCCTGAAACCGTGCAGCGAATTCAGGACATGAATCTGCGCGGCGTTTTCTTTCAGAAGGAAAACCGGAGAGTGTATCCGCAGCACGAGCTTGCGGCGCACGTTCTGGGCTATGTGGACGTGGATGAGAAAGGCAACGGCGGGATCGAGTACTCGCTCGACAAGCAGATCCGCGGGCGTCCTGGAAAGATGATGGTGATGGCGGACGGGCGGCGGCGCTGGTACGACCGCACGGAATCCGCTGCTGATCCGGGCGCGAGCGTGGTGCTCACCATCGATCAAACGATTCAGTACATCGCCGAGAAGGAGCTGGAACGGGCGATCGAAGAGACTCACGCGAACAACGGCGCGGTGGTGGTGCAGGACCCCAATACCGGGCAACTGCTTGCTGTCGCGGTGCGGCCGACATTCGATCCCAATAATCCGGGGAGCTTTCCGGATGAGGTGCGGATGGATCGCGCAGTGTCTGCCGCTTACGAACCCGGTTCGACTTTCAAAGTGGTAACGATGACGGGCGCGATTGAAAATGGAGCGGCGCGGCCATCGGACCTGGTGGATTGCCAGATGGGCTCGATACTCGTGGCGGGCCGGTTGATTCACGACTGGCATCCGTTTGGCGTGCTGAGCGTGCAGGAAGTGCTGGCACATTCGAGCGACGTGGGTTCAATCAAGGTTGCGCTGAGGCTGGGCGCGCCGAAGTTTTACGAAACGATGCGAGCGTTTGGGATTGGCCAGCTAACCGGGATCGAGCTGCCCGGCGAAAATCGCGGGCTGCTGCGCCCGCTGGAAAATTGGACGGCGAGTTCGATCGGATCGCTCGCGATTGGGCAGGAATTGAGCGTTACGCCGGTGCAGATTGTGTCGGCGATTTCGGCGATTGCGAACGGCGGCACATTGTACCGGTCGCGCATCGTAAAGGAAGTGCGCGGCGGAACGTCCGCATACACGCGCGCGGCTGTTGAGCCGGAGCAAGTGACTGACGCGAAAACTGCGGCGACTGTGCGCGAGATGATGGAGACGGTGATTTTGGAAGGGACCGGAAAGCCGGCGCAGCTTGACGGTTATACCGCGGCGGGGAAATCTGGCACGGCGCAAAAGATTGATCCGGCGACGGGACGATATTCGCCGAACCAATACAATTCGTCGTTCGTGGGATTTGCGCCGGTGAACGAGCCGGCTGTGACGATTCTTGTGGTGCTCGATTCACCGGTCGGCGCGCACCATGGCGGAGAGGTTGGCGGGCCCGTTTTCAAGCGCGTTGCGGAGCAGGTGCTTACTTATCTTGACGTTCCGCGCGATGTGCCTTCGACGTCGGACGTGCAGACCGCAAAGAACAGCGATCAGGCGCAGCCGCAGCCCGTGGACATCGGAGCTGAGGCGAGTGATCGCGATGATGACAGTGGTGCGGGGAGTGGGTCGGTCGTTGAGAAGGCCGAGAAAGTCGACAAGAGCGGTGCCACGAAGCCGGGCGCTCCGACGATCGCGTTTGGAAATCAGGAAGCGGTGGTGGTTCCCAACCTCGCGGGGCAGACGGTGCGAAGCGTGACGGAGGCATGTTCGCGGATCGGGCTTGTCCCTGCGCTGATTGGCAGCGGAGTTGCGTTGGAACAGTCTGTCGAAGCCGGGACGCAGGTAGTGCGAGGCACGCGGTTGACGGTGCGATTCGGCAAGGCGGGGCGGCTGGTACCGGCGTCGGTGAAGGGAGCGGGGAATTGAGTTTCGTTATGGAACGGGATCGACCCAAAGCGGGCAAAAACGGTGGTGCGAAGAGCAGCGGGAATGGGCACACGGAAATGCAGATGGATCTGGGGGAAATACTGGACGGGATTGCGGGTGTTCGCGTGAGCGGGCCGACCGATCCTTCTGTGCGTTCAATTGCGTACGACAGCCGCAAGGTCGAAGCGGACGCGATGTTCTTCGCGCTGCCTGGCGAGAAGGTGGATGGCAATCAATTTGTGAGCGGCGCGATGGGGCGCGGCGCGAAGGTGATCGCAAGTTCGAGCGCACGCCCGGCAGATACGGGTGCGGAGATTACGTGGATTGAAATTCCAGCGGGCAAGGAACGGCGAGCGCTCGCGCAGGCGGCTGCAAATTTCTACGGACATCCGGCGGATGCGCTGAAGCTTGTGGGCATCACCGGAACGAATGGAAAGACGACGACTGCGTTTCTGGTGGATTCGATCGTGCAGGCTGCGGGATTCACGAGCGGGCTTGTGGGAACGACCGGATACCGGACGCCGCAAGGCAGCCGGAAAGCGACGAACACGACGCCGGAGTCTCTCGATTTGCAGCAGATGTTTGCGGAAGTGCGCGACGCGGGCGGTTCGCACGCGGTGCTGGAGGTGAGTTCTCATTCGCTGGCGTTCGAGCGCGTGTGGGGCTGCCATTTTGCGGCGGCGATTTTTACGAATTTGACGCGCGACCATCTAAATTTTCATAAAACGTTTGAGGATTATTTTGCGGCGAAGCGCCGATTGTTTGAAGGAACCGGGGCGGGAGCTCCGGATGTTGCGGTGATCAATGCGGATGATTCTTATGCGACGCGGCTTGAAGGGCTTGCGAAACGAACGCTAACTTACGGGCTGAAGGGCGAGCCCGATCTGACGACGAAGAAATTTGCGCTGAGTTTTAAGGGCTTGGAGTTTACCGCGCAAACTCCTGCGGGGAAGATCGAAGTGCGCTCGCCGCTCGTGGGGCGAATTAATGTTTACAACATTCTGGCGGCGATTGGCGCCGCGATCGCGCTCGAAATTCCGAATGCGAAGATCGAAGAGGGAATTGCGAATCTGGCGCTTGTGCCGGGGCGTTTTCAGCAAATTGACGAAGGGCAGCCGTTCTACGTGGTGGTGGATTACGCCCATGCGGACGATGCGATGCGCAATCTGATTGCAACCGCGCGCGAATTGAATCCGTCAGGACGCATCATCACGCTCTTTGGCGCGGGGGGAGAACGGGATCGTTCGACTCGTCCGCTGATGGGCGAGGCGGCGGGGTCGTTGAGCGACCTGGTGATTCTGACGAGCGACAATCCGCGCACGGAAGATCCCTTGCGCATCATCAACGACGTGGTCGTGGGATTGCAGAAGGTAAACGGGAATTACCGGATCGAGCAGGATCGCGAGACGGCGCTGGGAATGGCGTTTGACGAAGCGCGAGCGGGAGACATCGTGCTGCTGGCGGGCAAGGGCCACGAGAACACGCAGATTTTGCGCGATCGCACGTTCGAGTTCGACGACCGTGAGATGGCTCGGACAATTTTGCGCAGCAAAGGCTTTTCGAAGCAGCCGGCGAAGAAGTAGAAGCAATTTCGTATCCTGAGAGCTTGCGCTTGAAATTGAAGCTGAGCCCGTTGGAGACCGAATGCGGTGGCGAGTGGCGGAAGTGGCTGAAGCGCTGGGTGTCCCGGTGCCCGCGGGTCTTGACCCCGTGGCCGGGGTGGCCGGCGTGTCGATTGATTCACGCACTGTTCAGCCCGGAGAACTGTTTATCGCCATACGCGGTCCGCGTCACGATGGACACGGTTTTATTGCCGGGGCTTTGGCTGGCGGAGCGGCGGCCGGGGTGGTGGCGGGGGAGCGCGCATCGGAATACCCGGCGGAAATTCGCGAAAAACTCTTTGTTGTCGACGACACGCTCGACGGACTGCACCGCCTGGCCGCGCGCGCTTGCGATCGGTGGCGGAAGGCGAAACCGGGACGAAAGATCGGGGGCGTGGCGGGGTCGATCGGCAAGACCACCACAAAAGAAATTCTGGCGGCGCTCGTGGGCGCGCGGTTCCGCGTTCTGAAGACGCAGGGAAATTTGAACAACGAGTACGGGTTGCCGCTGACGTTGCTGGGGCTGAGCGATGAATACGATGCGGCGATTATCGAGATGGGGATGTCGCATCGAGGAGAGTTGGCGCGGCTGGCGCAGATTGCGCGGCCCGATGTGGGCGTGATTACGCGCGTGGCGGTGGAGCATTTGGAATTTTTCGCGTCGGTTGACGAGATTGCGCTGGCCGAGCGCGAGTTGATTGAGAATCTCGCATGGCCGAGCGCGACCGCTGTACTGAATGCGGACGATGAGCGCGTGGCGCGATTTTCGGAAGTGGCGCGCGGGCCGGTGGTTTGGTTCGGCGCTTCGCCGCGCGCGGAATTTCGCGCGGAGAAAATCGAAGAGCGGGGCGTCGAAGGTTCGGCGTTTGATTTCGTATCGCCTGCGGGACGGGCGCGGCTCGAATTGCCGTTGATCGGGCGGCACAACGTGATGAATGCGGTGGCGGCGCTGGCAGCGGCGAGCGTTTGGGGAATTGGCGCCGATGATGCGCGGCGCGTGTTTCCGTCGCTTGTGCCGGCGGATAAGCGCGGCGAGGTGGTGCGATTCGAAGACGGATTTACGGTCATCAACGATTCTTACAATTCGAGTCCTACCGCGCTTGATGCGCTGGCTGAACTGCTGGCGGCGACGCCCGGTTATCGCCGGCGAATTCTGGCGGCAGGCGAGATGCTGGAGCTGGGTGCGTCCGCGCCGGAATTGCATCGCGAGTGCGGACGGCAGGCCGCTGCGCTCGAGAAAATCGATTGGATCTTCGGCGTGCAGGGCAATGCGGCGGAATTGGTTCGGGCCGCCATTGAGGCAGGGCATCCGAAAGAGCGAGCGCGGTTTTTCGAAAATTCGGGCGAAGCGGCGGAATTTATCAGCGGGTTCATCGAGCGCGGCGATTTGCTTTTGTTGAAGGGCTCGCGCGGCGTGCGCATGGAGAAAATTCTCGAGGCGATCGAAGCGGGGCATAAGCGCGGCGCTTCGAAATCGACCGGGGAGAGAGTGGAAGCGGGACAAAAGGTGAAGGGCTGAAATGCTCTACTACCTTTTCTTTTATGTCCTGCGCCCTTATTTCAGCCCGCTGAACGTTTTTCGCTACATCACCGTTCGCACGGCGGTCGCGAGTCTTACGGCGCTTCTGATTTCGCTTCTGCTCGGGCCCTGGGTGATTGACCGGCTGCGCGAATTGCAGGTGAAACAATTTATTCGCGAAGAGGGGCCGAAAGCGCACCAGAAAAAGGCCGGCACGCCGACGATGGGAGGCGTGCTGATCGTTGCGGCGATCGTGATTCCCACGCTGCTGTGGGCCGATCTGCGCAATTTGTACGTTTTGCTCGCGGTCGGCGCGACCCTTTCATTTGGCACGATTGGATTCATCGACGATTACAACAAAGTGGTGAAGCGGCGGAACATGGGTCTGCGGCCGAGCGTGAAATTTCTTGTATCAGGTGCTGACGTGCGCGGGCGTCGGCGCGGTGCTGCTCACGCTGCAGGCGCACGGAGCGTATTCGACGCAATTGAGCGTGCCCTTCGACAAGCGGCTGCATCCTGATCTGGTGATCGACTCGCTGCTCACGCACCAGTACATCTGGCCGCTGGCTTTTGTGCCGTTCATTTTGTTTCTCGTGCTGGTGATTGTGGGCTGCTCGAATGCGGTGAATCTTACGGATGGACTGGACGGGCTCGCGATCGGCTGCGTGCTGGTTTCGTCCGCGGCGCTGACGGTGCTTACTTATATTTCAAGCCACGCGCGGTTTGCGGAGTATCTGGAAATTCAGAAAATTCCCGATGCGGGCGATCTGGTGATTTTTTGCGGGTCGGTGGTGGGCGCGTCGCTTGGATTCCTTTGGTACAACGCGCATCCGGCGGAAATGTTTATGGGGGATGTGGGGTCGCTGGCGCTCGGCGGCGCGATTGGAACGGTGGCCGTGATCATCAAGCAGGAAATTCTGCTGCTGTCGATTGGCGGAGTTTTTGTGCTGGAAGCGCTGTCGGTGATCATTCAGGTGGGGTCATTCAAGCTGACCGGGAAGCGCGTGTTCCGGATGGCTCCGCTGCATCATCATTTTGAATTGATCGGCTGGAGCGAATCGAAAATTATCGTGCGGTTCTGGATTGCGGCGCTGGTGTTTGCGCTGTTTTCGCTGACGACTTTGAAATTGAGGTAGGCGACTAGTGAGACCGGGATTCGATCTCGAAGGAAAACGCGTGCTGGTGGTGGGGCTTGCGCGCACGGGTGTGGCGACGGCGCTTTTCTGCGCGGGATATGGCGCGATTGTGGCTGCAACGGACATCAAGCCTGAGGAAGAATTGCGCGAAGTGGCCGCGAAGCTTCGCGCGGCAGGCGTTGCGCTCGCGCTTGGTCCGAGCGCGGCGGTGGATCTTACCGGACTGGATCTGATTGTCGTCAGCCCCGGCGTGCCGGCAAAGATCGCGCTGCTTGAGACGGCGCGTTCGCAGGGAATTTCGGTTTGGAGCGAGATCGAACTGGCTTGGCGATTTCTGCGCGGCAAACTCATCGCGATCACAGGCTCGAACGGCAAGACGACAACGACTTCGCTCGTCGCGCACATATTGAAGACTGCGAATATTCCTACGCTCGTCGGGGGAAACATCGGGACGCCGCTGCTTGCGCGGGTGGAGTCGTCGATGGATTCGACGGTGACGGTTGCGGAGATCAGCAGCTTTCAGCTGGAGACGATTGAAGCGTTTCGTCCTGAAATTGGCGTGCTGTTGAATCTCACTCCCGATCATCTCGACCGGCATGAATCGTTCGAGCAGTACGCAGCGGCGAAAATGCGGATGTTCGAAAACCAGCTCGAACGCGACTTTGCGATTTTGAACGCTGACGATCCGGAAGTGACGCGGCGGATGCCGTCGCGCCCGCATATTTATTGGTTCAGTAGAAAGAAGCGAGTCGCGCAAGGCAGCTTCGTGATGGATGGTCAAATTGTTTTCCGCATTGAGGGTTCGGAGAATCCCCTTTTGAGGGTCGAGGATATTCCGCTAAAGGGTGAGCATAACGTAGAGAACGTACTGGCTGCGTGTACCGCTGCGTCTCTGGCTGGAGCGGACGCGGCTTCCATAGCGAACGGCGTGAAAACATTTCAGGGAGTTGAACACCGCCTGGAATTTGTTGCCGAGATGAATGGCGTCGCTTTCTACAACGATTCGAAGGCGACGAATGTGGACGCGACGGTGAAGGCAATCGAGTCGTTTCCGGGTCCGCTGATCGTGATTCTTGGCGGCAAGGACAAAGGCACAGGTTATGCCGAGCTTCGCGAGCCGCTTCGGCAACGGGCGCGGCTGGTTTTACTGATCGGCGCGGCTGCAGAGAAAATCGCCGCGCAACTCGAAGGCGCCGTGCCGATCGAGCATGCGGGCACGATTGGCCGAGCCGTGGAGCTCGCTGCGGAACGCGCGAAGCCTGGAGATGTTGTGCTGCTCGCGCCGGCGTGCGCCAGTTTCGATCAGTTCGAGAATTACGAGCACCGCGGCCGCGTTTTCAAGGAGCTTGTGGCGCAGCTCGGGCGCGAATCGGGCGGCGGCACAGCCCGTATGGCGGCTGCTGAAATTCCTCTCGAGAAAGGTGCCAACGATGCCACGTAATTTGCAGCCGGACCGGCAACTGTTTGGCGTGACGCTGGCGCTGTGCTTCATCGGCGCGGTGATGGTGTTCAGCGCGTCGGCGGTGACGGCGGGCCAGCAGACCGGCAACGGCTACACGTTCCTGCTGCGGCAGGTTCTATGGATCGCCATCGGAATTGCGGGGATGTTCTGGCTGATGAATACGGACTATCGAAAGCTGCGCCAGCCGCGCGTGATTTTCACGGGGCTTTCCGTGACGCTGCTGCTTTTGATCGCCGTGTTTTTTCTGGATCGCTCGCACGCGACGCATCGCTGGATCCGGCTTGGGCCCGGCGAGCTTTCAGCCGTCGGAACTGGCCAAGCTGGTGGTGATTTTTTTTCTGGCGTGGTTTCTCGAGATTCGCCGGAAGCCTCGCGGATTCGGCATCAATGATCCGTTGCATTCGCTTCTGCCGGCGCTGGGAACCGTGCTGGTGATGGCGGCGCTGGTGCTTGCGGAGCCCGATATGGGCACGGCGTGCATGATTTTCATGATCGCGTTTGTGATGCTTTACGTTTCCGGGCTTTCGCTGCGCTACATCTTTGCCACCGGCCTGGCTGCGATTCCGGCGATTTATCTTTTGATCGTGCGCGTGCCCTATCGCTACGAGCGCGCCAAGTCGTTCTTTTCGCCAGGCGCCGACCCGCAAGGGCACGGATTTCAATTGCTGCAGTCGCTTATCGCGGTGGGCTCGGGCGGATTTTCGGGAGTGGGGCTGATGGAGAGCCGGCAGAAGCTTTTCTTTCTTCCCGAGGCGCACACGGACTTCATCTTCGCGATCATCTGTGAAGAGCTTGGGTACATCGGAGCGGTTATCGTGCTTTTGCTGTTCGCGATGTACGGCTGGCGCGGATTCGTCGCGGCGATGAAAGCGCCCGATGAATTTGGGCGGCTTTTGGCGCTGGGAATCACGACGATGGTGGTTGGCCAGGCAATGGTGAATCTGAGCGTGGTGCTCGGACTGATGCCGACGAAAGGGATTCCGCTGCCGTTCGTCAGCTACGGCGGTTCGAGTTTGCTCGGCATGCTGCTGGCCACTGGAGTGCTGTTAAACATCAGCCAGCACGCGGACGAAAGTTGAGCGCTGCGGTAAAGGAGTTGTTGGTCGCGGGCGGCGGCACCGGCGGACACGTCTTTCCGGCGATAGCCATCGCGCGCGAATGGTTGCGGCGCGGATATTCGGAATCGGAGACGGATTCTCGAGGGGAACGGCGAGTGGTGATTGTGGGAACCGAACGCGGGCTTGAATCAAAACTGGTGCCGCAGGCCGGGCTGCCGCTCGAAACGATTCGCGCGGCCGGACTCAAAGGCATGAGCGGCGCCAAATTGATGCGCAATGCGGCGCTTTTGCCGCTGGGCATGTTGGATTCCGCCGCGATTCTGCGCCGGCACCGTTTTTCGGCTGCATTCGGAGTAGGAGGCTACGCGTCGGGCCCAATGATGCTGCTTGCGACCCTGAGCGCGATTCCCACGGTGGTATTCGAGCCGAATGTTGAGCCGGGATTCACGAATCGAGTGCTCGCGAACATGGCCACGCGGGTGGCTGTCGCGCACCAGGAGACGGCTGCAAAGCTAGGCCGCCGAGCGATTCTTACCGGCTGCCCGATACGCCCGGAGTTCTTTTCCGTGCCGCGCAAGGAGCATCAGGCTCCGTTCACGATCCTAATCACGGGCGGAAGCCGAGGCGCGCTGCCGATCAACCGCGCCGTGGTCGACTCGCTCGACCTCTTAGTACCACGAAAAAATCAGCTTTTCATCGTGCATCAGACGGGCGAAGCCGACTATAATGCCGTGCGCGTGGCGTATGCGAAACGCGAATTCAAGGCCGAGGTCCTACCCTTCATCGAAAATATGGCGGAGCGGTTTGCCCAGGCGGACTTGATCGTCTGCCGTTCGGGTGCGATCACTGTCGCAGAAATATCTGCCGCAGGACGCGCCGCCATCTTTATCCCCTTCGGAGCCGCCACCGACGCGCATCAGATGCGCAATGCGGAGGCAATGCAGAACGCAGGGGCGGCCCGCCTGATCCCGCAGCCTGAATTAACGCCCGAGCGATTAACCGGCGAAATTTTCTCCCTCCTCGACCAGCCCCGGAAAATTTCGGAAATGGAAGACCGCGCGCGTGCGCTGGCGAAGCCGCGCGCCGTGGAAGATATTGTGGACCTGCTCGAAGAGGTGTCGCGGCCATGATGGTCACATTCCGCAATTTTCAGCGCATCCATCTCGTCGGAATCGGCGGGAGCGGAATGAGCGGGATCGCGGAGGTGCTGCTGTCGAGCGGCTACGCGGTGTCGGGATCGGATTTGAAGGCGACGCCGGTAACTTCGCGGCTCGAAAAGCTGGGCGCAAAAATTTACGAAGGGCATCAGCCCGCGAATGTGCATGGCGCGCACGTGGTGGTGATTTCTTCGGCCGTTCGGCCGGACAACGTGGAAGTGATCGAAGCGCACCGGCTGAAGATTCCGGTGATTCCGCGGGCTGAAATGCTGGCGGAACTGATGCGGCTGAAATATGGAATTGCCGTGGCGGGCGCGCACGGGAAGACGACGACGACCTCGATGGTCGCGTCGGTCCTTGCGGCGGCGGGGCTCGATCCGACGTTTGTTGTGGGCGGGCGCGTGAATCATGCGGGCTCGAACGCGCGCGTGGGGCAGGGCGATTACATGGTGGTGGAAGCGGACGAGAGCGACCGCTCGTTTCTGCTGCTGGCGCCGGTTGTCGCGGTGGTCACGACGATTGACCGCGAGCATCTTGACCAGTACCGCTCGCTCGAGGAAATTCAGAGTGTATTTCTGGAATTCGTGAACCGGGTGCCTTTTTACGGCTCGGTGATTTTGTGCCTCGATGAGCCGAACGTGCAGGCGATGCTTCCTTCTGTGAAGCGGCCGGTGATTACGTATGGCACTACGAGCCAGGCCGATCTTGTGATCAGCGACGTGAAACTCAAGGGGCTCGCGAGCGAATTCCGGCTTACGTATCGCGGCGAGGATCTGGGAATTTTCAATCTGCCGTCGCCGCCGGGAATTCACAATGTGCGGAATGCGGCTGCCGCGGCGGCTGTGGCGCTATCTTTGAATGTGCCGGCGGATTTGATTCGAGCGGGGCTTGAGAAATTTTCAGGTGTCGGACGGCGCTTTGAAGTGAAAGGCGTGTATGCGGGCGTCACGCTGATTGACGACTACGGCCATCATCCCGCCGAGATTCGCGCGACGCTCGAAGCGGCTCGCGGATGCGGATACAAGCGGCTGCTGGTTTTGTTTCAGCCGCACCGCTATACGCGGACGCAATTTCTCTGGGACGATTTTTGCCGCGCGTTCAATGACGCGGATGTTCTGGTGCTCACGGAAATTTACGCGGCGAGCGAGCATCCGATTGAGGGCATCACCGGCGAGCGGCTCGCGGAAGCAATCAGCGCGGCGGGGCACAAGAATGTGGTGTTTACGAGCACCATGCAGGCGGGCGTCGAGTTCATGCTGCGTGAAGCGCGGCCGGGCGATGCGATTCTGACGATCGGCGCGGGCAGCGTGGGCCGCGTTCTCGATCAGCTCGCTATGCTGCTGGGGACACAGGTTTCGAGTTCGCATGCGGATTAATGACAGCGCGATTGTCGAGCGGTTGAAAGAGTTGGGAGTCGAATTGCGTCCGGCTGTGTCGCTGAAAGAAAAAACGTCACTCGCGATCGGCGGCGTGACAGACGAACTGCTGCTGCATCGCTACGACACGATTCCGCCGTGATGCGCCTGCTGGCCGACGCGAAGATTCCGCACCATTTTCTTGGCGGCGGCACGAACGTGTTGATTCCGGATGGCGAATTGCCGTGGGTGGTGCTGCATCTTCCGGCGGCGCATCCGGGAATGCGCGTGGAAGGGAACGCGGCGTTTGTGGATGCATCGGCCGATCTGGGCGGCATGGTTACGTTCTGCGCGAAACACGATCTCGGCGGCATGGAAGGGCTGATTGGCGTTCCAGGAAGCGTGGGCGGGGCGCTGCGAATGAACGCGGGCGCGTATGGAACTCAAATCGGGCCGTGGGTGCGCGAAGTGGAACTGTATCGCGCTGCGAGCGGCGAGGTGGAGACGGTTCGCGGGAATGACATTCGCTTCGACTATCGCCACACGTCGTTTGCGGACGACGACGTGATGCTGCGCGTGAAGCTCGAGCTGCCGTCGAAGCCGTACAAGGAAATTTTGGCGGGCATCAAGGTTTGCAATGAAAAGCGCCGCGCGAGCCAGCCGCTGAATCAGAAAAGCGCCGGCTGCATTTTCAAGAATCCTCCGGGCGGCTCGGCGGGCCGGATGATTGACGAATTGAAATTGAAGGGCCATCGCGTGGGCGATGCGGCGGTGAGCGACCGCCACGCGAATTTTTTTGTGAACCTGGCGAATGCGACTTGCGACGACATGCGGCGATTGATTGACGACGTGCGCGAGCGCGTTCGCGCCGCCTACGGAGTGGAGCTCGAGAACGAGGTGATTTTCTGGCGAAACTGAGGGCCATGGACGCGGACGTTTATCCGCAGGAAGTTCTGGCGGACGAAGAGCCGAAGTATCTTCGGCGGCAGAAGCCGCTCGAGATCAAGCGGCGGAAGTTCGGCCGGAAAGCCTGGATGACGTATCTGCGCGTGTCGCTGTGGATCCTGGCCGCTCTCGCGCTGGCGGGCATGGCTTACGTCGGCGAAAATTTCCTGTTTCACGCTCCTGCGATGGCGCTGCTGAAGCCCGACCAGATTCACATCACCGGCAATCACTACGTGCAACCCGCGAACGTGCTGGGAATTTTTGCCGCCGACCGCAATCACAGCGTGCTGCGCATTCCGCTGGACCAGCGCCGTAAGCAAATCGAATCGCTGCCGTGGGTGGAACAGGCAGCGGTGCGGCGCGCGCTTCCCAATCGAATCGAAGTTGAAATCACCGAGCGTACTCCGATCGCATTTTTGCGCGATGGCAGCGAGATGAGCCTCGTCGATGCGTACGGAATGATTCTCGAGCGGCCGTTGAAAGGCGAATTTCATTTTCCGGTGGTGAGCGGCGTCAGCTCCGAAATGCCGATCGACGAGCGCGAGAAGCGCATGGAGCTCTTCGCCGGATTTATCCAGCAGATTCAGACCGCGCATCCGGGAGCGACGGAGCAGGTGAGCGAAGTGGATCTCTCCGACGCCGAGGATTTGCGCGCGACTCTTACCGGCCTTCCCGGTGGAAGTTTGCCGGGCGGCGTGACGAGCGGCGATTGGGGACAGACCGAGAGTCCGCTGCTGGTGCATTTCGGCGACAGCGATTTCGAAGGCAAGTACCGCACGCTGCTGGAGAATATCGGGCAGTGGCGCGCTACGGCGGGGCGAGTGGAGTCGGTGGACCTGCGATTCAGCCGCGAGGCGGTGGTGAATCCCGAGAACGCTGGCGCGGGCAGCAGACTCCGCTGCAGAAGCTCGCGCTAGGAGCTACGGCAGCGCCGTCGCAGAGGAAGCAAGAAGCGAAATCGGCGAAGAATAATGGCGCAGCATCGCGACAAGAAACATTTGGCAAAGAAGTCGGTGTAAGCGCGCGGCTCTAAGACGGGCGCGTGAAGCAAGGAGCGGCGGAATTGGCGAAGAAAGACCGTTATGTGGTGGCGCTTGACGTGGGCAGCACGAAAACCTGCGCGCTGATCGGCGAGATGGAAGAAGAAGGCGGCGCGAAATTTGCAGCGCTCGGCGCGGCGGAATCGAAGGGCTGGCGCAAGGGCCAGATCGTGAACCTGGAGCTGGCGGTCAGTTCGATCCGGCGCGCGATTGAAGAGGCCGAAGCGATTGTAAACGTGCCGGTCGAGTCGGCGCTGATCGGCGTTGCGGGAGTGCACGTGCGCGGACTCAATAGCCGCGGCGGGATTACGGTGGGCGCGCGGCCACGCGATATTCAGCGTGACGACGTGCGACGCGCGATTGAAGCTGCGCGCGGCGTGTCGCTGCCGGAAGATCGCGAAGTGCTGCACGTGCTGCCGCAGGAATTTTTCCTCGACCGGCAGGACAACATCCGCGATGCAATCGGCATGGTGGGCATTCGCCTGGAAGCGAACGTGCACATCGTCACCGCTTCCGGTTCATCCACGCAAAATATCGTTACAGCCGTGAATCGTGCCGGCGTGCGCGTGGACGACACTGTTCTTGAGCCGTTGGCCGCCGCTGAAGCGTGCCTCACGCAGGACGAGCGCGAGCTCGGCTGCTGCCTGCTTGATATGGGCGGTGGCACCACCGATATGGTTGTTTTTACCGGCGGAGTTGTCCGGCACACCACCTCGATTCCCGTCGGCGGCGATCACGTGACGAACGATCTGGCCGTCGGCCTTCGCACGCCGATGCCCGAGGCCGAGAGGCTCAAGCGCGAGCATGCCTGCGCGTTTCGCGACCTTGTGAAAGAAGATTTTCCGATTGAAATCGCGAGCGTGGGCGACCGGCCGCCGCGAACGATTTTCGCGCGCATGTTGACGGATATCACCGAACCGCGCGTACAAGAATTTCTGATGCTCGTGCGCGATGAACTGCGCCGCGCCGGACTCGAATCGCAAATTCCCGCCGGAATTATTCTCACCGGCGGCGGCGCGAAACTCCGCGGCCTGGTGGAACTGGCCGAGCACGTGTTCAAGCTTCCGGTGCGCGTGGCCGCGCCGCGCGGGCTTGCGGAGATGAACGAAGAGGTTTCCCAGCCTGAATACTCGACGGCGGTTGGACTTGTTCTCTACGGGGCGCGGACGCGGCGCCTCGCGGGAGCGCGTCCCAACGGCTGGACGGGAAGATTGAAGGCACTTTTTGCAGGACAGTAAAATTTCTAGCAGTGGCGAATTTCTGGGGGAGGAAGCATGACGTCAAAAGATACGGGCATGAGAGTTTCGTTTACGGAAGAGCCGCAGAATGGGGCAAAGATAAAGGTAATCGGCGCGGGAGGCGGCGGTTCGAACGCCGTCAACCGCATGATTCGCGCGAAGGTGGAGGGCGTTGAATTCATCGCCGCGAATACGGATTTGCAGGCGTTGAAGCTGTCGCAAGCGCCGGTGAAATTGCAGCTCGGCGCGAAGCTGACGAAAGGGCTTGGTGCGGGCGCGAATCCTGAGGTTGGGCGGAAGGCTGCGCTCGAAGACACGGAGAAAATTCTCGAAGCGCTCGACGGGGCGGACATGGTGTTCGTCACGGCCGGGCTTGGCGGCGGCACCGGAAGCGGCGCGGCGCCAGTGGTGGCGAATCTGGCGAGCGAACTCGGCGCGCTCACGGTAGCGGTGGTGACGAAGCCATTCGCGTTTGAAGGCAAGCGCCGCATGCAGCAGGCGGAGCAGGCGCTCACGGAGCTGATCGGCTGCGTGGACACCGTCATCGTGATTCCCAACGAGCGGCTGATGGAGTGCGTGGAGCACGGGACGAGTTTTTTTGAAGCGTTCCGCATCGCTGACGATATTCTGCGCCAGGCAGTGCAGGGCATCAGCGACATCATCACGATACCCGGCATCATCAACCGCGACTTTGCGGACGTGAAGACGATCATGTCCGGCCAGGGCTATGCAGTGATGGGCACTGCCGTCGCCACCGGTCCGAACCGAGCGATCGACGCCGCCAATCGCGCCATCAACAGCCCGCTTCTCGAAGACAACTGCATCAACGGCGCGCAGGGAATTTTGATCAACGTCACAGGCTCATCCACACTGAGCTTGCAGGAAGTGCACGAAGCGTCGTCCATCATCCAGAAAGCTGCGCATGAGAATGCCAACATCATTTTCGGCGCGGTGCAGGATGATGCGATGAAAGAATCGGTGAAGATCACCGTGATTGCGGCGGGATTCCGCGAAGTGGCCGGCAAGAAGACGGCTCAGCGGCCATCGTATTTGCCGAAGACGTGGGCTGCGAAGCGCGAACAGCCGCCCGCGCAGGTGGCGCCGCAGCAGACGAATGTGGTGCAGCAGGTGGCGCGGAATGTGCGCGAAGCGGCTCCGGAGATGCCATCGGACGATCTTGACGTGCCGACGTTTTTGCGCAGGCAGGCGCAGAAGGCGTAGACAATTTAGCCGGGTGTCGCAGCCAAGGGCGGGGATTTTTCTACCCGTTCGCTTTCACACGGGATCGGACGCGCATCAGGCAGGCCTGCGGGCAAAACACGCGCAAATTTCAGTGGAGAGACTGCTCGGTAGACACTACGAGGTTACTGTAATTAATTTTATAAAAACCGCCACCAAACTGCAAGTCGTGAGTTGAGTAGAGAAAAGTCATCCAAGGTAAGAGCTGCTTGATGGTCGAAATTCGGCTTGCGCGAGGCGTTGCGGCTGAGATTTTGAATCACGCGCGAGGCAATCCGGAAGAAGAGTGCTGCGGATTGCTGGTCGGGCGTCACGGCGCGATCGCACAAGCATTCCCGGCGAAAAATGTGGCGAAGCAGCCAGCGACCGCCTACGAAATTGCACCCAAAGAGCTATTCCGCATCATGCGCGAGATTCGCGCCGCTGGGCTCGAACTGCTCGGTATCTACCATTCGCATCCGCAGGGCGACAATCAGCCTTCGCTGCGTGACGTCGAGCGGGCCTACTATCCCGGCGCGGCGTACTTCATTCTTTCACCTCGCGCGGATGCGCCTGAACCTATTCGAGCCTACTCGATTCGTGATGGCCGGTGGACGCAGCTCGAAATAAAAATTCAGAATTAAATGAAGTCGCTGGAACCCTACAGGGAAATTGCGGCACAGACCGGCAGCTCGCTGGATGATTCGAAATTATTTTCGAGCAACGCAACCTTCTCCGGGCCGCGTCTCACAGCCTCTGGTTCGATGGGCACCTTCAAAGCGACCGCCGTGACATCGTCCTGAGGTCCCGAACCATCTGAAAAAGATCTGGCGCCTTCGAAGAGGTGATCGAGCGATTCGTCGGCAGTTTTTCGAGTGCACTCGCACCACAGCTCGCCCAAACGGTCCCAGCTGAAATCTTCATCGCGTTGATTTCGTAATTCGTGCAGCCCGTCGGTGGCGAAGAGCACGGAATCGCCGGGCGCCAGTTGTACCGTGTACTTATCGTAGGACGACCCTGGAAAGACCGCCGAGGGAAGGCCTCCTTCGCCAAGGCGCGAATATCTGCCATTGGAGACGAGAACCGGGTGCGGCAAGCCGGCGTTCGAAAACGTGAGCTGCCGCGTGATCGGATCGAAGAGCGCGTACAGCGTGGCGCAGTAGCGTCCCATGATGGGGCGCACCAGCAGCCGTTTGTTGAGAAGAGTCAGCACGGTTGCCGTATCTTCACCTGTTTTGTTGATGCCGCGTAACGTTCCCATCACAAGGGCAGCATACATGGCGGCCGCGAGTCCCTTTCCCACGACATCACCAAGGTAGAGGCCCACAAGCCCATTGGGCAGTTGGAAAAAATCCGTGAAATCGCCGCCCACTTCAGCAAACGGTGAAAAGCGAAACGCCACTTCCACACCCGCGCTAATCAAATTCCCGGTAGGCACAAGCGAGTATTGAATTTCGCGGGCAGCTTCCTTGTCGGCTTCGTATGAACTTACGCGTGGAACTGTTTCAAGCGCCGCTTGAGTACCCATTCTGAGGAAGCTCCCCCCGGCAGCCGCTCCTGATGTTGCGAAGGAGCACACCGCAACCGGGATACCAAAGTAATCGGCGGACGGAACGGATATTTGAACTGAAATCAGGGCTTATTGCAGTGGCAGGAAACTGATTCATTGGCTCGGACAAGAGGACTGTAACGCACCGGCACAGATGCGCTTTGGTGAAACATTCCAGCGCTTATCGTGGGTCCGCTGAGGTGAGCAACTGTAGAAGCGATACGCGGCGCTTAAGGGTTTGCCCGGTGGGCGTGCAACGCGGCAGCGTTCTCCGCCTCTTCCAAGCGGCGCGCATACAGTGGAAACTTCGCCGCGAGATTGGCAACCTCGCCGCGCACTCGTTGCTCGGTGGCGGAATCGCCCAGGTGCGTGAGCACGTCCGCGATCCAGCCTGCAATCTGATTCATTTCCGGCTCGCGCATGCCACGCGTCGTAACCGCCGGAGTGCCCACGCGAATTCCACCTGCCTTCATCGGAGGAAGGGGATCGAAGGGAATCGCATTTTTGTTTACGGTCATACCGGCGCGCTCGAGAGCCAGTTCGGCATCGCGACCGGTGATTCCGCGCGAATGCATGTCGACTAGAAACAGGTGATTGTCCGTGCCGCCGGTGACGATGCGGAACCCGTGCTTCGCGAGCGCCGCGGCGAGCACGCTCGCATTGGTCACCACTTGTTTCTGATACACGCGGAATTCGGGCTCAGCCGCTTCTTTCAGGCACACGGCCTTCGCAGCGATGATGTGTTCGAGCGGGCCGCCTTGCACGCCCGGAAACGTGATGCGGTCGAGATCCTTGGCATATTTTTCGCGGCAAAGAACCAGGCCGCCGCGCGGGCCCCGCAAAGTTTTGTGCGTGGTGGTGGAAACGAAATCGGCGTGAGGAACAGGACTCGGATGGAATCCCGCTGCTACAAGCCCCGCGATATGCGCCATGTCTACGAAGAAAAGCGCGCCGGCGTCCTGGGCAATTTTTGCGATACGCGCGAAATCAATGATCCGCGCGTACGCGCTGGCGCCCGCAACGATCATCTTCGGCTGATGTTCTTTCGCGAGCCGCTCGATTTCATCGTAATCAATGGTTTCGGTATCTTTGGTCACACCATACGCGACGAATTTGTAGGTCTTGCCCGAAAAATTAAGGGGATGCCCGTGGGTCAAATGGCCGCCGTGCGCCAGATTCATTCCCAGCACGGTTGCGCCGGGCTCAAGCGTGCTCATATAGACCGAAATATTCGCTTGCGTGCCTGAATGCGCCTGCACGTTCGCGTGTTCCGCTCCGAACAATTGCTTGGCGCGCTCGATCGCGATCCGCTCGACGCGATCCACATTCTCACAGCCGCCGTAATAGCGCTTCCCGGGGTAGCCTTCCGCGTACTTATTGGTGAAAACGGAGCCCATGGCTTCGAGCACCGCTTCGGAGACGAAATTCTCGGAAGCGATCAGCTCGAGCCCGGTAGCTTGCCGGCGCACTTCGTCCTGCAACGCTTCGGCGACTTCGGGATCGACGACTTCCAGCGGTCGGCTCATTCGTTTCAATTCGGGGGTTTCGTTGGCCATGGAGGGATTCGCAAGGATTCTATCGGAGCGCTGCGACGTTTGCAATTGGCGGTCACGCTGCATTGGAAATATAACCCAGCGGCGGAGACGAGCGTCCTAACCGCGGGCACTACGAATATGTGAGACGTTATCGGCCAACGTTCGGCTCAGTAAGCTAGGTATCTGCCGGGTCCGAAGGATTTCCATAGACCGCGTTCCAGCCGCCGCACTGTCTCTTCGGCTTCATATGTCGCCACATAATTTGGCGGAAGCCCCGAGGCGGGCCCTGCTCGAGGCCCCTTGCCAGAGCAACAGTTGATACCGAAGAACCCGTGATCCAGCCCAAATACCGAATAGCCGGCGTCCTGAAGGAAGTGATGAGTAGCGGCAGGATAGTCACGCTGCTCCTCAAACACGACGTAACGGATTCGGCGCGCGCGCAACATCTGTTCCATTCCCATTAGCGCATCAAGTTCAAATCCTTCCACGTCTAACTTGACCACGCTTACATGCTCACCCTGTGAGAACACTTCATCCAGGCTGACCAGCTTCACTTGAAGGTTCGTGATTCCGCGGTCGAGTTCTGAGATACCTTCCTCATCGGCCGCGGTCGTCTCAATGCGGGCTCTTCCACCATTCCATTCAAATGAAGCCGGAATCTGAAGAGTCGCAGTGCCTGATCGCGCTCCTAATGCTTCCTCGTGCAAGACGAATGCACCTCGTTGCCCGCGATCCTCCCATTCGGTCACATTACGTTGCAGCTCGCCAAACGAGCGGGGATCGGGCTCGAAACTGTGAACCTTGCCACGAGGCCCCACGCGGGAGGCGAGGATGCTGGTCGCATATCCAATATTCGCTCCGCCGTCGACCACGATATCGCCCGGTTGTGCCAGTCGCCACAGCGCCTCGGTCAGTGGCATTTCATAGATTCCGCGTGAGTAAATGGCCCAACCAATCGATTCCGCTGGATTCACCACTATCGGATAACCCCACGGCAGCCAGACCTTTGTGAATTGGGACCTCTTGGGGAGGGCCTCGACCCAGAGCCTCCGGGCAATCTGATGCGGACGAAGCACATATTCAGGTTTGGCTGCGCGAGCGAGACTATCTAACGTCAGCAATTTGGTCCTAGCTCTCCTGCGGGATTTCAGAGTTGCGTGGTCTTGTCCGTAGTTCGCGAACGATAAAACGCCCACTTCACTCTAGCTTTAGATTCTTGCATGAATCAAGTGTCACAACGTCGCCAACTAACGCAGATAGCGCTTGCGAAGCGGCGCTTTGCATAGGAGATTACGTAAGTGATGGAAGACTCGCTCGGAAGACCGATCTCACGAAAAACCGTATTGCTGATTTCCTGCTTTGCCGCCGCGATTCTCACGTATCAGGCGATTCGGATTTGGGTGGCCGATTTTCTCGTCCATAAAGATCGGATCGACCAAGTGGAACGCGGAGTGGCCCTGGAATCGGAGAATGCTGCCGCATGGGAACATCTTGGCCGCGTTCGCGAGGCGGACTTAGCAAATCCTGATCCCACAGCAGCGGTCGCAGATTTTCAGAAGGCGGTCGCGCACGTCCCGCTGTCCGCTCAGTATTGGATGGACTTGGCAATTGGATATGAGTCCGTCGGAAATATCCCGGCTGCGCGAGAAGCTTTTGGCCGCGCGCGGGCCGCGTATCCATCCTCATCGGTCGTGGCCTGGGTTTACGGCAATTTTCTTCTGCGTCAAGGTGACAATGACGCGGGCTTTGCACAAATCAATCACGCCTTGCAGGCGGATCCGAGACTCAGTGATCCGAAGCTCGTGCCGCTTGCGGTTTCTCGTGTCTGGCATTTGAGTCAGGATGCGAACGTGCTCTTGAATCAGGTGTTGCCGCCTGATCAGGATGCTTATTTCCAGGCGATCGATTTCATGCAGGAAAACAGGCAGCCAGCGGCGGCGCTGCTGATTTGGCAGCGATTATTATCGCTGGGCAAGCCCATTGAGTTGCGGCGTTCGTTCCCTCTTCTTTGGCTTTTAATGGAAAGTGACCATGGCGCGGACGCGAGCCGCGTGTGGCGAGAAGCACTGGCTGCCGCTGGACTTCCTCATGACGAGCCAGCGAGCGGTTCGTTAGTTTGGAACGGAGACTTCGCGCGGGATTTCTTGAACGGAGGATTGGATTGGCGGTGGAATTCTTCTCTCGTCGGCGCTTCAATGGGTTTCGATGCGCCGCCCCCTTCATCCGCAGGCCGGTCGTTGCGGCTCGATTTCAGCGGGGGCGAAAACTTAGATCTCATGGCCCCTCAGCAGTTTGTTCCGGTGGCGCCCAGCCGGCGATACCATTTTCACGCGCTGCTGAAGACAGAAGGAATCACGACCGAGAACGGAATCTCTTTTTTGATCAGCGACCCGAATCACGGCGCGGCCATGGTGGCCACAGAAAATTTCACGGGCACGCATTCCTGGACGCCAGTGGACGCAGACTACACGACGACGCCCGCGACGCATTTCCTGTCGATCCAGGTGCGCCGCGCTCCGAGCCGCTTGTTCGACAACAAATTGAGCGGAACGGCGTGGATTGGCGACATGTCGCTTACTCCGTCGGACGGAGGGGAGCCGCCACACACTAAATGAAGGCGACGTGCGAGCGAAACAAGGAGCCGTCCGCGCTTTGCGGATGACCTTTCGGCACCTTTCTCTTGCTCCGTTCTCGCCTGAATTTTTCATGGTTTGGTATCTTGTACCCCCCTTTTACCGCCTATCAGAATTTTGCAACTTGCTGATTCGCCGTTCTTTGTGCGGAGTTTTAATCGCGGAACCGTAGATTAACTTTACTCCTCGGCAGGCGAGATCGCCCCGGGACGAAAGTTGCGAGGTGGCGCAGCTGGTCGCGGGCAAAACTGCGCAAGCGGTGCGGTCGGGCACCGACCGGACTTTCGGATTTTGGCCGCGAATGAAGTCTCGCGGCAGTACTTGCGCGGGTGGAGCTGCGCAAGCGGTGATATTGCTGCGCGATATTGCTTTCGAATGAGTGGCGCAAAGCGGAGGCGGTGATGGTCGCGCCGCGACGCGGTTTTTTGTTGAGGCTGGCGGTCTTAATGCGGGCGCAATAGCGTGAATCTCGCAGGTTGATTCGCCTGGTGGTGCTTGTGGCCATGTTTGGTTGTCCTTTTGTGGGTTGTCGTTTTTTTTGGATTGCGGGCCGCAGGACGCGGGCGCGAGGGTTGGGAGGCGAGAGCGGCTTGGGTATTCGTCAGCCGGGCTTCGTTTGGCGAAGGGGCCGGTCGATTTTTGCCAATGCCTCCTTGGGGCCGCTTTAGCGCGGCCTGCGATACTACAAGGTTGGACGGTGCGCGGGGGGAAGAGGTTGTCTCGGGGTGAGGATTTTGGATCCGAAGATCCCATCCTTATGGAACAAAGGGTGAGGCACCCGGCGAAGGCGGCCTATCAGGATTTCCTCACTCTCTGGAAAGACGCCGACCCGGACATCGCCATCCTGAAGGAAGCCAAGGCGGAGTATGCGAAGCTGCAATAATTGTCAGGGCTTGCGCTCGTAGGTGGGACCTAGCCGGATAGGTGCGAGAAATCCTCTTCGCACCATCTATCTCAGAATCAGATCGGTGGTGATAAACTCTGTTCTCGGCAGTTATCGGGAATAGTCCGTTTCTCCCAGACCCTAGGAAGTACTTGGCTTAGCCGGGTCACCGGAGAAAGACGCTCTTACCGCTTTGAGATTGAGATACCACAAGACGACAATGCCAATCGTCGTGGCCACCAATAGTCTGGCGAAATCTGCTGCAACGAAGTGAGCAAATGTCTTAAGCAACATGAAAGCGGCGTCGAGGAGAGAAATCCCAATAAGTAGCATCGTGACGATTCGAGCCCAATTTTTCAGGCGCCACATTCCAAACGCAAGCACAAGTGTAACTGCCGCCATGGCCACAAAGTAGAAGGGGAGCAAGTTTCCTAAACTCAGCAGGCCAGACGGCCCGACTCCTGCAGGCGAAGTGGAGGTGTTTAGAAAGGCGGCCAGCTTGTCGCGGGCGAAGAATCCGAGAACGGTGAGATAACCGTAGAAGGCTGCATTTAGGAGATACAGAATCGCAAATAGTACAATTCCGACCGGTCTGGACTTCACGCGCGTGGCCTTCGAGGAATCTGGTAGCACTCTAGTTCTGATTTCAATGTGTTTGCAACTAGAATCGTGAAGTCCACCTCAGTGCACATCGTACATCCTCGCGCGGGTTACTGTTGATAAATCC
>CAWFGI010000004.1:0-167187 GCA_963815265.1 uncultured Acidobacteriota bacterium
TGAAACTCCCCGGAGTGCCGGGTTTGCCGTTAAGAACGTCCAGCACCTTTTCGATGTGAGCGTAGACTTCCGGAGATGCAATCAGTAACTGATGGAGCCGATCACACATCCCCTCGAACTTCGCGCGCCGGTCCGCAACCGCTGATGCTCCATTGCCGACGGCGATCAATTGCGCCACCGAGAGGACGCCCCGCCATTCCTGAGCAGGCGGCGAATCCGTCTCAAGGAAGCCGCTTTTTCCGTTTATGGCGGAGTTCAAAATCTGCGCATAGGAACTCGGCGCGATTGGAAATACCTGCTCGCCGTATTGAAGGATAAATCTGCTGCCTTCCCAGCGAAGATGCAGTTCTCCGTCATTCAGGACCTCGCCAAACGGTCGTCCAAGAAATGGAAGCAGCAACTTGTTTTCTAGCGTGCGCGAGGGCGGCTTCCAGTCGATATCGAAATAGGACGCAAAGGGAGAATCTGGTCCAAACTCCAGCACGTCCATCCACCATCGATTTTCGCTGCTCGCCGCCATATGATTCGGTACAAGGTCCAACACGAGTCCCATGCCGCGCTCTTCAAGCGCCGATTGAAGCGCGGCGAATTCCTCTTCGCCTCCTTCGTCAAGGTCGATCTTGGTTGGATCCGTCACGTCATACCCATGACCGCTTCCGCTACGGCTGGAGAGAACCGGTGACGCATACACATGCGAAATACCAAGCTCGCGCAGGTAGTCGAGAATCGCAATCGCATCGCGGAATCGGAAGTTGGAATTAAACTGCAGCCGGTAGGTCGCCAGCGGCGCCCGGGCAGGCATTAATGAGGTCCCTGGATATGAAGTTTCTCGCGCACAGCAACCAGTTCATTGGCCCATTCACCATTGCTGGGCCCGCTTCCATTGTGGTTTGTTGGAATCTGCATGAGCGGCGCGAAGCACAGGTTTTGTGCTGTCCACAATTGAACTGGAAATGGAAGCTCGGTTGCCACGTCGAGTAGCGCGTGCAAACGCTTCAGCGTTTCGAAGTCATTCGAATTCTTCCCAAAAGCCGACGCCTGCTCTTCCAGGCGCTTTCGAATTGTGAATTCGAGCGTGGTCTCGTCCAGGGTGATCTTGTTCAATTCCGCTTCGCGCAGAAGCGCCTTCACTGCCGCCGCGTCAACGTCTGTCCGATCCAACGCTTGTTGTAGCTGGCTGTTGAGCGCGACGGCAGCTACCGACGTGAAAGCAGGAGGCACCGGAACAGACAGCGTGTTGAGAAAGCGGATGAGCGGAGCCTGGTGCTCGTACATGCTGCGAAACGAACCCGACACCGTGCCAAGCGTATCCTTGAGAATGAGATCAATGATGCGGCGCTGTTCATCTCTAAATAGCGAGCGGAGCGAGAAAGTGCTCTTATGAAACTGTTCATCCAGAATTCGAATCACTGATGCCGTGTCGGCTCGCCCAAACGCTTCGTGCAATCGTTGGCGCAGCCCCTGAAATCGATTTTCCTCATGAAATTCGCGAACGCCGCCCGTGATGTTGTGATCTCCGAGATGTAGAACCGCAAAGCTCAGCGTCTCTTCTTCTTTGGTGATCTCAGAACGCACGCGTCCACGGCCTACCGCAAGACGTACGCGTCCTTCTGTTTCAACGCCGTACTGCTCTCGTTCGACCGTGTAGCAATAGATCCTGGTTTTGTCTCCATACGGTTCAAAGAGCGAACTGACTGCATAGTGCCCCATGACTTTGTCCGCAGTCACAATCGCTGGGGCTACCCACTTCTTGTAAATTTCCTCGCCATTTCCGTGTGCACGCAGATTGCTCCTTGCTTCACGGAGCTTTTCACAGAATTGTGCTTCCAGTTGCTCGTTACCGGTTGTTTCGCGCGCAAGTTGAATCGCTCTTCCCGCGTAGTGCACCACTTGAACCGTTTCGAGTCCCGAAAGCTCGTCGAAGAACCATCCGCAACTGGTGTACATCAGCATCGCGTGGCGCTGCATTTCGAGCATCTTTAGCGCGCGAATCTGCTCCTCGCGATTCAAATCGCGAATCGCGTGCTTGCCAAGGAAGCTGGCCACATTCTCATCCGCCCGGTTCAAAACCACGTCGACATAGTCATTGCGGGCAGCCCACGGATCGCACAGCAGCGCCGCCGCTTCTTTTTCGAAAACGGGCGCCAGCGTGTCCCTCAACCAATCGAGCGCGTTGCGCAACGGCGCTCGCCACTCCTGGTTCCATTCTGGATGCCCGCCCGAATTGCAGCCGCAGTTGGACCTCCAGCGCTCGACGCCATGCACGCAACTCCACGAAGTGTTCTCGACGATTTCCACCCAATGATCGGGCGGATGCATCTCGAGAAATTGGCCGTAGTTTGTCAGTTTGGCCACACCGCCCGATTCGATGCTATTCAACGCGTACGTTAAGGCCATCTCGCCGAAATGATGGTGATGCCCGTAGCTTTCGCCATCCGTTGCAATGTGCGAGAGCTGCGGCCACGTTCGCTGGTCTGAGAAACCGCTCAGCAACCGATCGGCAAATCGTTTTCCGTCGCTAAGTAGTCCTTCGAACGCTACCGCCTGCGAAATCGGCCCGTCATAGAAAAACACCGCAATCGTTTTCTTCGACGGCAGCCTCACCTGATACGCCCTGCTCGGATCGATCCTGTCGCCAGACACGTTTTTCCAGTTGCGGCTCCCAAACCGGCGCACACGTCTTGCTTGTCTCGGAGCAAGAATGGTGAATCGGATACCCTGCGCCGCGAGCGCTTCGAGAGAGGGAATGTCCACTGCCGTCTCGGGTAACCACATGCCTTCCGGCTGAGGCCCAAAACGCGCGATGAAATCGCGAATGCCCCAGATCACCTGCGTCTCTTTATCGCGCGGGTGAGCGAGCGGCAAAATCATGTGGTTGTACACCTGGGCCATTGCGGAGCCGTGTCCGCCAAACTGCTGCTGGCTCTGTTTGTCGGCTTCGCGGATCGATTCCAGAAGCGTCGGCGCGTTCTGTTCCATCCAGAGCAGCAAAGTGGGCCCAAAGTTGAAGCTCATCTGAGAGTAGTTGTTGACGAGCTTTACAATTCTCTGCTGATCGTCAAGCAGCCGCGAGATTGCGTTCGGCGCGTAACATTCGGCGGTCACCCGCTCGTTCCAGTCGTGATAAGGATAAGCGGAATCCTGCAATTCAATCGCTTCGAGCGACGGGTTCTCTCGCGGCGGTTGATAAAAATGACCGTGAACGCAAACGTATTTCATTTCTCGCTTGCCCCTATCCGATACATGACGAATGAACGGTTTTGCCGAAGGGAGCCAGCCTTCTGGACACAGGCTCACGGTAATTATGCGAATGCGGCGCGATCAAGAACAATACAGGAAAGTGCTTATGGAGGGTCTCAGCGACCGCGCGACATCGGTGCGGCTACTCCTCTGGTTCAATGGCAAACGGAACGGCTGCTTCAGTCTCCCACTCACGCCTGGCACGATGCCACGGTGCGATGTTCCTAATCGGCATTAACCAAGAGTGAGCAGGAAGCGAGCTTTTACTTAATACCGGCGATAATTTAACTCAGAAGCTAGTCCTAGTATTCGGCGGCGTACAGGCCAGGTCCGTTTCAAGTCTGGAGATCGCAATGAAAGCACATGCTAGCTTTACGGCCTCCCCTACCAACCAGCGCCAATCCAGGCCTCATCGAATCTTGCAGATCTCGCTCTCGGTCTTTCTTGCCTTCCTGTCACGTGCAACTCCCGCAAGAGCGCAAAGCACAGTCATTCTCGTCGGATCGGGTTCCAGCGTGCCAGCGCCTCTCTACAACCGGTGGACGCAGGAGTACGGCAACCGCAAGCCCAACATCCAGATGCGATATCTCACCGTCGGCACTGGCGAGGGTATCAAGACAATTTCTCACGGCTCGGGTGATTTTGCCGCCGGGGAAGCTCAGCTCACCGAAAAGGAACGGAAAGAGGGCAGCTTGGTTGAGCTGCCGGTCGTGTTGATTGGAATCGTTCCGATCTACAACCTCTCCGACGTCCATCAGGAGCTTCGGCTTTCCGGAGAGGTAATGGCCGAGATTTTCCTTGGCGAAATAAAAATGTGGAACGCGCCACAAATCGCGAAGCTCAATCCAGAAATCACTCTGCCCACCCTCCCCATTCACGTAATCAACCGTCCCGGTGGAAAGGGTTCCAACTATGTCCTCACAGATTTTCTTTCCAAGGCCAGCTCAAAATTTCGCGCTCAGATTGGTACCACCGCTTCGCCCAAATGGCCAATTGGCGAACCTGCGGAACGCAGCTCCGATATGGCCGACAAGGTGAAAAGCACGCCGGGCTCGATCGGCTATGTCGAGTATCAGTACGCCGTAAAAGCGAATATTCCTCAGGCTGCCGTGCTGAGCCCGTCCGGAAAATTTGTTCGAGCTTCAGCCGACACCATTGCAGCGGCATGCCAGGCTGCGGAAGCGCCCCGCTGGAATAATTTCTCTGCGTCTCTAACCAACGTCCCTGGAGCGGATTCCTATCCCATCACCAGTTTCACGTGGATTTACCTGCGCACTCAATCGTCCGATTCTGCGCGTGCGGCAGCATTAGGCGATCTGCTGGATTGGATATATTCGGATGGCCAGCGATTTGCCGTGCAGGAAGGCTACGCCGAACTGCCGTCCCCGCTTCTCGCGGCCGTCAGGAAGAAAGTTAAGGAATTGCGATAGCACGCGGCAAGTCTCGATTCATTCGTCCGTGATTAGGAATCTGCTAACCCATCATTCACAAGCGCATCCGCTATCGCGCGCCGGCGGATTTTTCCCGTCGAAGTGGTAGGAATGCTTTTCACCAGATAGATTTTCTTCGGGCATTTGTAGTCCGCTAAATGTTCGCGACAATGCTTGATCAGTTCGGACTCACCGGCTTGTTGTGACTCATGCAGCACGACGGCCGCAGCCACCTCTTCGCCCAGCGTCGGATGAACGTAGCCGAACGTCACCGCCGCCGCCACCGCGGGATTTTGCAACAGCACTTCATCCACTTCGTGTGGCGCGATATTCTCGCCTCCGCGAATGATGATGTCCTTGATCCTCCCGGTCAAATGCAGGTAGCAGTCTTCGTCAAGCATTCCCTCGTCGCCAGTACGAAACCATCCGTCCGTAAACGCCCGTGTATTTGCTTCAGGATTATTTTCATATCCGCGAAATACGTTGGCTCCTTGAATCGCCACTTCGCCTCGCTGATTCGTCCCGAGATGGGTGCCCTCCTTGTCCAGGATGCTGATGCGCAAGCCGGTTCCGACCCCCACCGATCCCGCCTTGCGATGTCGCGGCGGCAAGGGATTCGATGTCATTTGGTGGCTTGCTTCCGTCATTCCGTAAGCTTCGACGAAAGGCACGCCAAACAATTGCTCGATCTTGTGAATGAGGCTTGCCGAAAGAGGCGCGCTACACGAACGGATAAAGCGCAACGTCGCGGCCTCTTCAGGTTTTTGGTGAGCGCGTGCCAGCAGAAGCTGATGCATCGTCGGGACTCCCGAGTACCAGGTCACGCGATGTTCCCGCACCGTCCTCCAGAAAGACAGCGCGTTGAATCGTGTGGGAACAACTACCGTGCCTCCCGAGAGCAATGTCGCCATCAACGAAGCCATCAATCCGTGAACGTGAAACAGCGGCATGATGCACATCGAAACGTCTGCTTGCGAAAGAGCATAGGAGTTCGCAATATTGGCCGAGGAAACCGCGAGGTTGAAATGCCGCAATGGCACGCGCTTCGGCCGCCCGGTGCTGCCGCTCGTGTGCAGCACCAGCGCCACGTCGTCAGGCGTCGGCTCCTTTGCGGTAGCACCCGTTGGATTGCCCGCAAGCCAGACATTCCCGTCCTCACTCATTCCCACTGGGAACACCGGGATTTTGCGATCGGAGGCTGCGCTGCGCGCGAATTCCGCGCCTGCCGGAGGACACAGAAGAATGCGAGCGTTCGTGTCATTGAGGAAAAAAAGAAACTCCTCATATGGATACGCGAGATTCAAAGGGGCCGCTTTTCCCGCGATAGTCGCCGCCAAAAAGCATACAATCGCAGGCAATCCGTTGGGCAGTGCGATCGCTACTGCGTCACCTCGTCGAATTCCCACCGAAGCCAGAGCGTTCGCCATCGACATTACCTGCTGCCGCAGCGACTCGTAGCTCACGCGGATTCCCAGCTCCGGCACGATCACCGCCGTATGGTTGCTGTCGGCGAATTGCAACACATCAAGGAGGGTTTCAACGGACTTCAGCGTCATTCGTCGGCTCCTCTGCGCCCGAGAACCGCGTCAGAAATTCTTGTCTCAGTGTTAACGAAATGTAGCGCCACGGGGGAGGAAAATCCTGCGAATTCTGAATCCGCGGCCTTGGCGTTTGGCTTCTGACACAACGCCTTTCCCAATCTCCGGATTATCCCATCGCATATGTCGATGGGCAACCGTAGCTGAGCGAGTATTTGGGGAAGGGAGTTCTTAGCGGCCGGGATCTAAATCTCTAATTACGACGTTCAGCACCTGTCCGGTTCGCCTCGCATCACTCTCCAAAACAGTTCCTCTCAAGTCGCTCTCGCCCCCGCCGTGGGAATTATCTCGATACGTTCGCGCAATCGCCGGTAGTCTGGCGCATCCGCTGCGGATGAGCCCCGCTTTCTCTGCCACAGCAAGTCTCGTTTCAAATGGCCAATCCCCAATCGGCCCTTCGGGCGCTCCCGCGCTTGCCAGTGCTTGCAGGCCTTTGTGTTCGAGCGCGTCAGTCACGATAGCCTCGAGAACTCCGCAAGAAGTGCGCAGCGCCACGTCGTATTCCTTTTGCTCGAGAGCGTGTCGGCTATCGGCATAAGCCTGCTCCACTACAGATCGCAATTCAGGGTTGTGAACAAACTCGAATCGGCGACGGATCCCCGTATCCGATGACGCGACCGATGATTCAGAGCGAAGCTTCACTAAGAGAAGAGCTGCCTGACATTCCGGATAGCGATGCAACCGCCTGCCCGAGAACGTCGAGTAGACGCTTGACGATCTCGTCCGGAGGCACTTCTTCGGCAGCTCGCCCGTCCACAGTGCGCATCAAGAAGGCATTGCTAAACGAACGCGCCAACCAATGGGCTTTGCTGCCTCCCGACAATTGATTGATCGTCGTCCCGCAATGTTCCTGCCATGCCCGTGTTTCAGCCATCACCACTGGATTGACTGTACCGGTTCCTAGCCTTTCGCGAATCTGGCGCCCCCGTCGGATCAGGCCGTCCAGGTGCGACAACTGGGTCTCGATCTGTGCTCGCACACTCTCTTCCATCGCTTGCGTCTCCTGCTTCTCGGACACCTTCACGGGCGGCCCACGCCAACACAATTATCGCATTTCGCCCGTCGGCGACAACTCAACGGCGACAACGTAATGCTGTCGAAACACGCGGCGAACCGTATTTTGACGAAGGGCAATGTGAGGTTCGCTATAATTCTAAACAATGCCTCGCTTTCTCGACAAATTGTTGCGAGTTCTCCGCGAGCGACGCGGCACGGACATGTCGTTCATGTGCCGCCATCTTCTGTCCGAACGCGGCGAGGCTTCGCAAACCGCTCTCGCCCAGGAAATCATCAATGCTTATAGGGCGATGAACGACAAGCAGCGCCTGCAGTTCTATGAAATGCTGTCCCGCGATTTTGCGCCCGATCAGGCTTCCATTCTTAGCGCCGCGGCGGACTATCTAAGCTCACCGGGACCTTCCGCTCTGGCCACGCTATCGGCAGCCGTCGAGCCTCCGCGTCAGGAGTTGTTCCGCCGGATTAACACAGCGCCACGCGGCACCGAAACGCTCGTCGCCATGCGTGAACATGTTTTGGCGTCCAGCAATGGAAATTTCGCCCCGCTCGATGTCGACTTGCGGCACCTGTTCAGATCCTGGTTCAACCGTGGTTTTCTGCGGCTGGAGCGCATCAGCTGGCACACCTCCGCCTTAATCCTGGAAAAACTGATCGCCTACGAATCGGTCCATGAAATCAATGGCTGGCCGGATCTCCACCGCCGTCTCGAAGCCGACCGCCGCTGCTTCGCCTTTTTTCATCCGGCTATCGTCGACGAGCCGGTAATCTTTGTGGAAGTGGCGCTATCCCATGGACTGACGGGCGATCTTGAACCGCTGCTGGACATTCATGCGCCGGTGCTGGCGCCCGACAAAGCGGATACAGCCATCTTTTATTCCATCAACAACTGCCTGCGAGGTCTGCGCGGCGTTCCTTTTGGCAATTTCTTGATCAAGCAGGTAGTAGACGAACTGGCTGCCGAGCTTCCGAATATTCAAACCTACAGCACACTATCGCCGCTGCCTCACTTTTCCCAAGCCTTGCGCGATCAGCACAACGATGACGGCTTCACGCATGATCGCCTCTTGCGTCTACTCGCCGATGATGCCCGCGCTCTCACCGCCGCAGGGCGGCGTCGGGACCCCGTCGAAGCTCTTTTCCATCTGCTCGAGCAGCCTCTGGCGCATCGAGAAATTCTCGCACGGCCGCTGGAGCGCCTGGCTCTCGCTTATCTCACACAGATGCGTCAAGGCGGTAAGCTCTACGATTCCGTCGCCACGTTTCATCTTTCCAATGGCGCGCGCCTCGAGAGAATCTACACTTTTGGAAATTTGCGGCCCTACGGCTTGCGTGATTCCAATGGCGTCACCGTGAATTATCGCTATCTCCCCGCCGAACTCGAGGAAAATCACGAACGCTTCGTCAGAGGCGAAATCCAGGTAGCCAACGGGCTGGCGTCTGAGTACAAAGCGGTACGAAAGATCTGGCAGTCGCGAACACCCCGCAAACCGTGAAACGCTAGACCGGTCTCCCACCACATCCGGCTCGCGCTGTCCGCTATGAGGGACGCTGAACGCGAATTTCGTACGGATGCGATTTTCGAACCACCGTGGCCGCCAGAGGCTTCAGCCACAGCAAAGCCATGAACGCTGCGATCAAATCACACGCAATCATCGCCCAGAAAACCTTGGTCCATGATCCAGTCCTCGCAAACAGCCACGCTGCTCCCGGTCCCGCAAAAAGCGCAGCGAGCCCCTTGGCTGTGTAAACGACCCCATAGTTCGTCGTAGCCCATTTGCTTCCGTATAAATCTCCGGTGATCGAAGGGAACAGCGAAAAAATGTTGCCCCATGCGAAGAAGCACAACCCCGACAACGCCACGAACCACACCGGATGGTTGATCAGCTTGAGAAGCAAATACACCGCCAGGGCTTCCAGCACGAACGCGATAAAGATCGCGTTCTCACGTCCGATATGATCGGACACCCATCCCCAGAATGGTCGCGTCAATCCGTTCAACAGCCGATCCACCGTAATCGCTAGCACTATTGCGGTCATGCCGAACGCCACAACGACGTTATCCACGTGATACGACGCCGCCATGGGATTCAGCTGCGCCGTAACGACCAGCCCTCCAAACGCGAGCATCGTCATCATGACGTAGATCACGTAGAACGACGGCTGGCGCAGCATCTCGATCGGCGTCATGTTCACCGCCGAGGTGTTGATCTTGGCTTTGATCTTCGCTTCCTTCTCTTTCCAGTTGGCCGGCGTCCATCCCACCGGCGGTCTCGCTAAGAAGAGCGACGCAGCTAGCACAACAATTCCCTGCACGATTCCCCAAAAGATGAACGTGTGCTGGTAGCCGGAAATCTTCAGCATGTGCGCCACCGGAGCGATTGTCGACGCCGTCCCGATGCCAAATGCCCCCGCGGTTAGTCCCACACACAAACCGCGATGATCCGGAAACCATTTCAGTGCATTGCCGATAGCGCCTCCGTACACGATCCCCGCGCCGATACCGCCCACTCCGTACCAGAAATAGAGGCCATAGAGGGACTCGGCATATCCGGATCCAACCCACCCCAGTCCCGCCATAATCGCGCCCAGGCCCAGCATCAGTCGCGGCCCAATTCGATCTACCAGGTATCCCTCAAACGGCACCAGCCACGTTTCCAGCCCAACGAATATGGCAAACGTGACCTGCACAGCCTCCAGCGACACATGTAGATGAGCTTGAATCGGCTTGGTAAAGAGCGTCCAGGCGTATTGCAGGTTCGCGATCGCCATCATCGCGACGATTCCGGCTATCAGCTGCACCCAACGGTTGGGAATACGCGAGGGATGAATCAGGGAATCAGGAGATACCGCCATGTATACCTCCACCTTGCACGCCGTCTGCAAGGGCGCCGCCAGATCCACAAAATTGTATTACTTCATTCCATTGAAACTACAAATAGGACAAATCGAAAGTTACCCCGCGAACCCCCACTGGTCCGCTAAGCGAACCTCTAACATTGTCTCGGAAACCTGTCAAGCACTTACTGGATTCGCAAACTGAGATGAATCGACAGGGCAGGCTGCCTAAAACGATATCGTTTTAGTCAACATTGCGCAATTCTCTTGACACGCTCTCTCGCGATATGGTAGACGCTCCCCTGCCTTACCAGAAAAATCTCTGCGAAGAGGGTAAATATGCGCTCGCCTAAACTTCGGGGTGTGCTTCTAACCTCGCTTTTCGTCCTTTCCGGTCCGCTCGCTTTCGCTCAGAGCGCTAAACCCACAGCCGATCCCGCTGCAGCCGAAGGCTGCATCCGAGGAAGAAGTACAGCAATTGCGCCAGGAGATCGCGGAACTGAAGGCCCAAATCCAGCGGCTCGTCCTGGCGAGCACCCAGCCGCAGGACGGGAGCCGCTCACCTGGTCCAGACCAACGCTGTCATCGACCCTGTCCAGCCAGATTCTACGTCGCCCCGGCCTCGGCCACCGCCACCGCTGACGACATTGACGCCCTCCAGAAGGAGATCGACCTCCTTCAGAAGAAAGCCAGCGACAATCCCGCTGCCTACGGCGGGATGGAACGGCGAGCATTTCTATCTTAAAAGCTCCGACGGTAACTTCACGCTCATGCCTGTCGGATACTTGAACGGCGCAATATATTTTCTACAAGGGCGATGGCGCGCCCTCGGACACATTCAACATCAGGCGTGCCCGTTTTGGCGTTCAAGGCAGCTACGGAAAGCAACTTGACTATTCATTCCTGTTCGATACGGCCTCTTCGCTCACCATCCGGGACGCTTACATGGATTTCAAGCCCTGGAGTGCGTTCAAGATCATGGGCGGCCAGTTCAAGGTGCCTTTCTCCATGGAAGTCGGCACCGGCTACACCAACGTCGAGTTCGCTAGTCGTTCCATTATTTCTGTGTTGTACCCCGATGCCGGTCGGAGGTTTCCGCGCTCCCGGCGTTGACGTTCACGGCGATTTGGCTGGCGGTCGCGTTCCAGTATTGGACCGGCATTTTCAATGGCAAGGGACTTCTCGACCGCCAACACCACGAACGAAGTCGAAGTCGTCGGCAGGGTCCGGTTCGCCGCCATGGAGAGAACTCGGACAGCCCATGGCTGAAGGGACTGTTCTTTGGCGGTTCTGCCGAGCACAGCCGCTCTAAGGCACTTGCAAGCGAGTTGAGCTTCAGCGGCGTCCTGAACGATGGACCTACACTTTCTTTCCGCAGTTCCGGATCAATGGCGGAATCAATCGATATAACGGGTTTTTTGCCTTCCTGAAAGGGCCGTTAGGTATTCGCGGAGAATACACTCAGCTCCTCGAGAAGCGCAGCAGCATCGGCTCATTCGTCCCCAGCGGCGTCGGGTTCAACACGCTTCCCGGCGTTGTGGGCAAGGGCGCTTACCTATCTGCAACTTACTTACTAACCGGCGAGAAACGAGCCGGAAAACGCCATTCCGCGCGTCAAGCACCCTGTCATCGGTCCCAATTCCCCCGGAGAATCGGGTGGCCCCGGCTGGGGCGCATTTGCCCTCAAGGCTCGCTATTCCTGGCTGCAAGGACGAGCAGGCGGCATCACTTGCGATGCCGATACAACTCCTGCTTGCCCGATTACGCCAGGCGTGGTTCCAACTTTCAGTGACCACACCGACCAATGGACCGTCGGCTTCAACTGGTATCTCAACTATTGGGTTCTCGTGAAATCAGATTTCAACGTCAATCAGCTCAAGAATCCAAGCGTGCAGGGCATTCTGCCCCGCAATTACTTTGTGTTTATCGAAGGGCATTCAGTTCCGGTTCTGATCCGAGTCCTTAAGCGGCTCGGATCACACCGTGGCTGGTTTCGACGGGGGCCGGCGAGAATCCGAAACGCTAGGGTCAGCGGCAGCTTAAAGAAAGAGCAGACGGGCCTCCGGCAAAACATCGTTGGAGGAGATTCGATGAGATCGAAAATGTTTCCACTTAATGGCTTTCGCGCATTGTCCTCGCCGCTAGTCCTGATCTCGAACAATTGCGGTGGCCCCGCTAACTGTCCTATCTGCGGCACGGACAAGAACGGCAACACGGTCGGGTTGATCGACGTGATGCTCGTGCCGGAGCACAACGGCAATGGCGAGCCCGGCGGCCCCTTCAACATCTTCGACATCAGCTGGGTCGATCCCGTCAATCGCCTCTACTACGTCTCCGATCGCGTCGGTCTCGACGTTCCCGTCTTCAATACCGTCACCAATATCGCGCTCGCGGCTATTGGCGGCGACAACTCCATCGCCGAAGCGGGCAACAACGCCAGCTCATGCTGGATAGATCCTGAAACGAGCATCACCATTCCTCCGATCACCACTCCGCTCGGAAATTACACGCGCTACGGATGCAAAACCGGCAACTTCCGCCTCCCCGGATTCTTCGGTCCTAACGGTCATTTCGGCGGATTCGACGGAGGCCAGTGCTGCGCCTCGCGTTCCAATAACTTGAACCCACTCTCCGGCCCCAATGGTCTCGAAGTTACTCGCAGACGGAAATTTTCTGTTTCGTCGGGAATGGAAGCGCAAGCGTCGCCGTGTTCGACATGCGGCCAACGATTGCAAACCCAGCGACCCCGCCTACCGTAATCGCCACTATAGTCGCCCGGCTCCTCTCCCGACTTTGACGGAATTCCCAATGGCATCACCGGTTGCCAGGCTTCCGCAAATGGAAGAGCATTCTCCGACCCAAGCTGCGGTGATTTGCGTTCCGACGAAATTTCCACAAGTGGCGGCTTCGTTACCGCTCCCGATGGAAGTCAAAAGTACCTGGTTCTCATTGCCAATGGCGATCCCGGCCTTCCTTTCTTCACAGTCGTGGACGCTGGGGGCATCATCAACGGCGCCCTCCACGGAACGGGAACTCTTCAGCAACAGCACTGCCTCCCCTACAACCAGACTGCGGAATACAGTCCCGGTGGTCGCGATGACGACATTCCCGGCGAACTACTCCTCCTGCATTCTCGGCCAGGTCTATTACGATGCCGCATGCTCAAAATGACATCAACACCTTGATTGACGATCGCCGGCTAGCACAATGGGGATCGATGGCATTACCTTCCCGATCCCTCTCTTCAATTTCCTGGTCACTCCCGGCGTGCCCGGTCCAGCCGTTCCATCCGGCGCCTCCGGCCACGCGGCCGGTTTCAACCCGGATGTTGCTTGCCACCATGGGCCAATGCTCACGGCCACCACTTCCACCCAGGTGGGCGGGATTTTTTGCGCAGCCGGGTCCAATGGCACGCCCCCGGGTTGCGTCGGCGCGGTCGCCCTGGCTGGTATCGGCGGATCGGTCTTCAACCCTAACACTGGCCACTTCCTTGTCACAAACTCCAACTCGATCGCTGGCGATGTCACAGTTGGCAGCGTAGACGAGGTCGATCCCTTCCACACTTTCCCGGGTGGCCCGGTGAACGGTGTTCCAGCGGTGATCAATAGCTTCCCGGTGCCCAATTGCCAACCCAGCGGCGTACGCATGCGGGCCCGGCACCGATGTCATGGTGGCGTGCGCAGGGCATGACGGAAGGCAGTTCGCTCCACTCACCTACATCATCAACGGCACCACAGGCGCAATCCTCGCCACGATCAACTTCGTCGGGGGCGCGGACCAATGATGGTACAACCCAGGCGATAACAAGTATTACTTGGCCTCCAGAGACATGATCCCTACGCCAGTCCTCGGCGTGATCGACTGCTGGTTGGCGGCAATGGCTGCAAAACGTCCCCACCAATGGCAACGCCCACAGCGTCGCGGCTGACCCGATCAACAATCACATCTTTGTGCCCCTGCCTGCGGGCGGAAATTGCCAATCGCAAGCGATCGACGGTTGCGTAGGCGTATACGCGTCCCAGTAGTTGAAAGCAGAGCTTGTTCGGAGTCGGAAGCCCGGATTCATAGCCTTGGATTCGGGCTTCTGTACTTATGCAACGGCGCAACTATCGCACGACCGTCTCTTGATAGCGCATCATTTTCCAATCGCCGTCACGATTCGTCCAAAGTTCGCCGATGAAAACCCTCCGGAAGAGCGTGGCTGAGCCTCTTGGGAATCGCATGGTGCATTCATAGGTAACGAAAGCGTAGTGCGGTCCAAGCTGGTTGCACCTGGAAAAGCTGAAGCGAGTACTCCACGAACATGCTGTGCTCCACTTCCCGCACTGTCTTAGGCTTGGAGCGCTCCCCGTCGCCATCCGCCTCCACTGCCTGGAAATCCTCGGTCAAAAATGCGGCATAGGCATCTTTGTCTTTTTTCTTGAACGCCGCCCACGCCGCTTTCACCTTCGCCTCCAGCATCTCCGCCAGCTTGGACTGAGCGCCGGTGTCCTTAGATGGATGACGGCGCTTGTTCGCGGAGGCCTTGTCCGCCGCAGCCGGTTGCTGCGCGAACGCATACCTGGCAATGCCAGCGCTATACATGCACCAAGGAACCAATTTCGCATCTGTATCTCCTCAAATCGAAGCGCGGCGCATCTTACAGTTCTCGTGGAATGCAGTCAAAGCACAGTTCGCCGTGCGTTGGAATACGCATCGAGATGCGGGCTACAGCCGATTGCCCTATGGAGCGCTGTTAGCTAGTATGAATTTGTAAGTCGATATGGACATATTCGACCCAGCCCATATCGGTCGTTGGGATTTCCACCGAACATAGGCAAAGGGAGATGAAACCATGAGATCAACTTCAGTACTCGCGCTTGTTCCGCTCCTATCGGCTTCTCTCGCCTTCTCTGCAAGTCCTCGGCAACAATCCTCCTCGGAGCCATCGGCGCAGGGATGGCGCCAGACTCAAATTTCCAATGGCACCACCCACTCCCGATTCACTTTGACAGGTAAATTCCTCAAACGCCCTGCAGGTGATGTCTCGAATCCCCCCTCACTGGCTGTGGATTGCGGCAGCGGCCGTGGCTCCGAGGGCAAGCTGATCGCCGGAAATCTCCTGGTTGGCGTGCCCCTCAAAATCCATTGGGTGGAGCCCTCGGAGATTCATGGCACTTCTTATTACCCGAAGGTCTTCGTTCAGCTCCGCATGGACGACGAAGCTAAAAAGGACAAGCGAAAGTGGACCCCCGGAAAAGACAAGACGTCTGCGGTGTTCTCTAAATATTCCCTGAAGAAGATGCTCCGCGCTCACACCGTGGAGATCACCACCCAGGATGACGGCGGCAACGACGTCGTCATGCAGTTTGACGTGCCCTCCGACTCAAAGGCCGTCGAAGCAACCTGCAATGTAGACACCAAGAAGTAGGAACTGATCCCTGCGGCTCGCCAAAGAATCGTCGGTCAGCTAAGCTGTGTTCTCACCGGCACTGGGCTACTGAATTTTCTTCCGATTCCGAAGTGCAGAACGGCAACCGGCGCGTCATGGAGTGCTTCACTATCCATAACCCTTCACTGTTCGTCAGGTAAATCAAGTGTCGCCCGTCTTCGGAATACATGCTGGTCACGCCCGTAAACGTCTTCACTGGTGCGTGGATTTTTTGGATCGCTCATGTCCATTAGCTTTACGGTCTGAGTCGGGACAGTTCCTTCCCCCGACTGATCCGATGAAACTGCGATGGCGAGCCCGAGCCCCAACATCGGTTAACTTCCCTCCGGACGCTACGCGATCAACAATCTCCGGTTTGTTCGGGTCGGTCACATCTACCACCGTGAAATGAACATTTTGCTGCAAGTAAAGATACTCGTTTGCCGTTTTCCTCTTGGAACAAGATTTGCCGCACAGCTGAACCGGGCAACGCTATATGAGCCACTACTTTGGTCATCTCTTTCATACCGCTTTTCGTGTTGTCCTGGCCGGCGGCCCGAGAACTGAATGGAAGGAATGTCGGCGATGCTAGAATGAGCGCAAGTCCTAGGCAAATCTGGAGGGTTCTGTCGCGAAACATGTTTTTGTCCTTCTTTCACATATTTCCTAATGAACGTGAATTTATGACCCGTGACACCTCTTCCCTTGGGCCTGTGCTTCTGGTCCCTTAACAGATTGCGAGCAATTACCTTTAAAAGGAATACATTGGAATATGTATACTCCGGTTGGCGCAGAGAAAACGAAAGTGAGCGCCTTGCCAATGAAATCGAGCGCATCTCGTTTATCATCTATTTGATATGGTGACTGCACGATGACCTCCGCCGCGCAAGAATTCCTTCGCAGCGCCGCCGTAAAATCTGCCGACCTCACCCATCGTCAGATCATTCGCCGCGCCATCGATCAGTACAGCAGCTCGAACGATCGAGGTCGCTCTCGCTTTGCTGATTGGGAAGCGGCACGCCAGCGTTGCCATGAAATCAAGTGGGAAGCGCTCAACAATCTCGATCGCTATCTCCTCGAATTCGAACAGCGCGTGAAAGAACGCGGCGGCCACGTCTTCTGGGCCGCGGATTCCGCCGAAGCCTGCCGTTACATCACTGACCTCGCCGTCAGCCGTGGCGTTCGCAAAATGGTGAAATCGAAATCAATGGTCGCCGAGGAAATCCATCTTTCGCCTGCGCTCGAAAAAGCCGGCATTCAGGCCATCGAGACCGATCTCGGTGAATACATCGTTCAACTGCGCAACGAGCCGCCCTATCACATCGTCACGCCGGCTATGCACCTTACCCGCAAAGACATCGCCGATCTTTTCAAGGAAAAATTGGGCGACGTGGATACTGACGATCCCGTCGAGCTGGTCGCCGCGGCTCGCCGCGCGCTCCGCCGCGATTTCTTCTCCGCCGAAATGGGAATCAGCGGCGCGAATTTCCTCGTTGCCGATGCCGGAATGATTGCCCTCACCACCAACGAAGGCAACGGCCGCCTCTCCACCACCGTTCCGCGCATTCATGTCGCCCTCGCCGGTATCGAAAAAGTGATTCCGCGCCTCCAGGATCTCGCCCTGTTTTGGCCCGTGCTGGCCACGGCGGGTACCGGCCAGGCCATCACCTGCTACAGCACATTAATTGGGGGCCCGCGCAAGCCCAACGAGGTCGACGGGCCTGAGGAATTCCACGTCGTACTTCTCGACAACGGCCGAACCGAATTGCTCGCGGACATCGAGCAGCGCGAGGTGCTGCATTGCATTCGCTGCGGCGCCTGCCTCAACGTCTGCCCTGTGTTTCGCACCGTCGGCGGCCACACTTACGGCACCACTTACCCTGGCCCCATCGGCAGCGTGCTCACTCCGCATCTGCGCGGAATTGACGAATTCCATCATCTCTCCTACGCCTCATCCCTTTGCGGCGCGTGCACCGATGCCTGCCCGGTGAAAATCGATTTGCATCATCACCTACTCGAAAATCGCCGCAACGCTGTGAATCATTCCGCGCGCCCCTGGGCCGAACGGTTCGGTTTCAAAATCTGGCAGTGGACCATGCAGAGTGCCTCGCGTTTCCGTATCGTTGGCGGCCTCGCACGCATGGCGTTGCGCGTCACGCACAGCCTCGGTCTCGACGGCACCGCGCTCGATCCGATGGGTCCATGGTCGAAGAATCACGCCGCTCCGCGCGTCCCTGAAAAATCATTTCGTGCGATCTGGGGAAAAAATAATGCCGCAAACTGAAAACCCCAGCCGCGAAACAATCCTCGCTCGCATCCGCACCGCGTTGCGCGAACCAGCCCCGCGTCACGAACCTGTCAAAGCAGGCCCAATCTTCGCTCCGGTCACCGATCTGCTCGATCGCTTCCAGAAAGAATGCGGAATCAATATTACGGAATTTGTTGCCGTTCCCAATTTGCACGCCAGCGGCGCAGCCATAAAGGAAATCCTGGCGGCGCTTCCGCCCGGAGAAATCTTCGTTCAAGATTCGCCCGATCTCCGGGAACTTGCGGCGGAATGGCAAGACGACCGCACAATTCAATGGTCGAGCGAAGGCGGCCCGAAAGAATCCGCACAAGCCACCATTTCCGCTTGCGAAGCTCTCGTGGCTCAAACCGGCTCCGTGCTTGTCTCCGCGGCATGCGGAGGCCGTGGCGCCTCGGTCGTTGCGCCCGTTCACATCGTCGTCGCATCGATCAATCAGTTGCTGCCCGATATCGATGCCGCCTTGGCCCGCGCTCAGGAACGCGGCACCGTCGCCCAGAATTCTTTTCTCTGCCTTATCACCGGCTCAAGCCGCACCGCCGACATTGAAAAAATTCTCGTGATGGGCGCGCACGGCCCTCGCCGCTTGATTGTAGTTCTGGCAACGAGCTGATTTCTCCGCATCACCCGTAACGAAATCACCGCTCTTGCCGAGACCGACCGGATACTGCGAAAATGACTTGGAATTGCAAAGCAATTGAAGGGTTCGTCTTGCTTACCAGTTCGCCCAGCCTCCGTCAGTAGAAGAGAACTACGTCTCGAATAAATATCCGAGCGCCGCGAAGGCGGCCATCGAAGCGGAAGGAGTTGTCAATGAGCGGAGTGCGAGTTCTCGTCGGCACGCGCAAAGGCGCGTTCATCCTGACGGCGGACGGCAAGCGCGAGAAATGGGACATCACCGGCCCACACTTTGCCGGCTGGGAAATGTTTCACCTCAAAGGCTCGCCCGTGGACCCCAACCGGATCTACGCGTCGCAATCCACCGGCTGGTTCGGCCAGCTTATCCAGCGCTCCAACGACGGCGGTAAAACGTGGGAACCGGTCGGCAACAAATTCGACTACGCCACAGTTCCCGGCACTCATCAGTGGTATGACGGCACGCCGCATCCCTGGAAATTCGCGCGCGTCTGGCACCTGGAGCCCTCGCTGACGGATCCCGACACCGTTTACGCGGGAGTGGAAGACGCCGCGCTGTTCCGTTCGACCGACGGCGCGCAAACCTGGCACGAGCTTCCTGGTTTGCGCGAGCACGGATCGGGACCGCGCTGGCAACCGGGCGCCGGCGGCCTGTGCCTTCACACAATCATCCTCGACGAGAAAAATCCGAATCGCATCGTCATCGCAATTTCCGCTGCGGGCGCGTTCCGCTCGGACGATGCCGGCAAAACGTGGCAACCGATCAATCGCGGATTGAAATCCGAGGGAATTCCAAATCCAACCGCGGAAGTGGGCCATTGCGTTCATCACATTACGATGCATCGCTCGCGCCCCAACTCCTTGTTCATGCAGAAGCACTGGGACGTGATGCGCAGCGACAATGCCGGCGACTCGTGGCAAGAGGTGAGTGGCAACTTGCCCACCGATTTCGGTTTTGCGATTGACGTTCACGCGCACGAACCGGAAACCATTTACGTCGTACCGATCAAGAGCGATTCCGAACATTTCGTCCACGACGCAAAGCTGCGCGTATTTCGCAGCCGAACCGGCGGCAACGAATGGGAGCCGTTGACAAAGGGCCTTCCGCAGCGCGATTGTTACGTGAACGTGCTGCGCGACGCCATGTCGGTGGATTCGCTCGATTCATGCGGCATTTATTTCGGCACCAGCGGCGGCCAGGTTTACGCGTCGGCGGATGCGGGAAACAGTTGGAACGCCATCGTGCGCGATTTGCCGGCCGTGCTTTCGGTGGAGGTCCAGACGCTGCAATGATTCGCGTGATACTTCCGGCGCATTTGCGAACGCTCGCGCGCGTGAACGGCGAAGTGAGCGTCGAAATTTCCGGCGAGCCGACGCTGCTCTCCGTGCTCAATGCGCTCGAGACGCAATATCCGGTGTTGCGCGGCACGATTCGAGATCAGGTGACGCACGAGCGCCGCCCGTTCGTAAGATTCTTCGCCTGCGAAGAAGATTACTCGCACGAACCCGCTGAAACCGCGTTGCCCTCCGCGGTCGTTGCGGGCAAAGAACCGTTTCTCATCGTCGGAGCAATGTCCGGCGGCTGATTTTCCCCGGCTCAATGAAACATCACCGGGTCGTGCGCGCGATCCGGATTTCAAGCAGACACAGGAGGCAACATGCAATTGGATCCCTATCTTCATTTCAACGGCAACTGCGAGGAAGCATTTAAGCTCTACGAGAAGGCTCTCGGCGGCAAGATCACCTTCAAGACAACCTACGGCGAAGCGCCGCCTGCGGCGCAGTCGTCACCCGATTTTAACGACAAGATCATGCATATCAGCATGAACTTGAACGGAAGAATCTTGATGGGCAGCGATGTGCCCGCCGATCGCTACCAGGCGCCGCGAGGATTTTCGCTTTCGATCAGCACAAAAGATCCGGCGGAAGCGGACCGCGTGTTCAACGAAGTGAGCAAGGGCGGAAACATCATCATGCCGATTCAGCAGACTTTTTGGTCGCCGCGCTTCGGCATGTGCACCGATCGGTTTGGCATTCCGTGGATGGTGAACACGGAGCAGCCGGCTTCGCAGCAAGCGGCGCACGGAAACTAGCCCGGAGCGTGCAAACGTTCCCAGAACTTGACGAATCGACGTGGCGAATTAACGTGACGAATTAACGTGATAACGATGCGCGGGCCGCGGCTCTCTCGCGGACTGGCTGGACGTTGCTCATCAGCGCTCGGACGCGGCCCGCGTCCACTTCGTTCTGCATCACTCCATCTTTTTTCAGGCTTGTTCCCACGATGATGCCGTCGGCGTGTTCGAGAAATGCGGCGACGTTTTCCGCGCTGGTGCCGCTCCCGATTAGAATCGGGCGCTTGGCGTAAGTTTTTGCTTCGCGCACTTTCTCGACGTCCGGCGCGCTTCCTGTAAATCGCCCTGAAACGATCAGCGCGTCTGCCCCGTAAAATTCCGTCCATTCGATGTGCGTGCGCAGATCGATTCCGGGGAACGGTACCGAGTGCTTCTTGTCCACGTCCGCGAAGATGTGGATTCCTTCGGCGTGCAACTCTTTGCGTTTGCGCATCAGTTCGGCGGCGCAGCCGTGGTCGAATTCACCGGTGTCCCACACGCGCGCGCCGGTAAGAATGCAAACGCGAATCCATCGCGCGCCCGCTGCCAGCGCGATCGAAAGGCAGACGGTGCCGCCGTTGTGAATCACGTTGATGCCGACTGGTATTGGGAAATTCTTCACGATTTCGGCGGCGGCCACGGCATGCGCCGTCATTGCTTCGGGCTTCACGTCGTTGCCAACGTAGTAGGGAAGGTCCCACATATTTTCGACAGCGAGGCCGTCGACGCCGCCCTGTACCAGCGCTTCGGCGTCGCGCAGCGCGTGGTCGATAATTTTCTGCATGCCGTAGCCTGTGTAGCCGGGGGCGCCGGGAAGCGGCCAGAGGTGCACCATGCCGATTACAGGCTTCGGGACGGGAAAGAGATCGGCGAGCGACTTCATTCGCGGGCGGTCGAGCTCTTTTTTCCATTCGGGCAATTGATTGCGATCCGGCGTTGGCGTCATGTGTGCCTCTCTGGCCGCGAACTGCGATTTTGAAGGCGCGCGAGCGCGCTGCGGCGCACGGTGTCCCATTTTCCGCGCAAGCGCTGCGAGCGCATGAGCGCGGCGACTTCGCGCGAACCCGGGAGCGTTTCTCCCGCGCCCACGAACGAGACGGCGGCTGCGCCGCCGGCGCTCGCCGCGATGGCAGCTTCCTCCGGGGACCAGCCGCGCAGGCGCGCCTGCAAGAATCCTGCGACGAACGCGTCACCTGCGCCGGTGGAATCCACCATTTTCACATCGAATGACGGAACATGCTGCGGCTCGCCATTGCGCGAAATCAAACAGCCGCTTTTTCCCAGCTTCAGAACCACTTCGCGAGCGCCTGCTTTCTCGAGTGCCGCAAACGCGCGACGCGGGTCGCGCGCGCCGGTGAGCAGCGTAGCTTCATCGGTGCTGAGAAGGAGGATATCCACGGTGGGAATGATTTGCAAAATTTTTGCGGGGATCTGCTGAGCGGGCGCCATTCCGACGTCGAGCGAAACCCAGCCGCCACGAGCGTGAATTTCTCGCGCGATCTGTTTGGCGGCGCGCGCAGGACCCGGATTGAGAAAATTGTAGCCGACGAGATGCGCGGCCGAGGCACCTTGGCATAGCGACCGCACACTGCGCAGATTTTTCACATGGCCGTTTGCAGCGCGGCTGCCGAAGAAGGTGCGCTCGCCGTCGGGCGTGATGTTGATGTAGAAAAAGCCGGTCATCGCCTTGCTTGTGCGCTGGACCCAGCGCGTGTTTACGCCGCCTTCGGCGAGATGTTCGAGAACATAGTCGCCGAAGCGGTCGCGGCCGATGCAGCCGGCGAGCCGCACGTCAATGCTCCAGCGCGCGAGAGCCAGCGCGGAATTCGCGCCCACGCCGCCGCAGTGCATTTCGAGTTGCGGCGCGAGGCAGTCCTGGCCCGGCTTCGGCCAGGATTTCACGCGGCCGAGCATGTCAACGTTGATGTCGCCGATTGCGACGATCGCTGGCTTGGGACGATTTTGGCTACGATTCGTCATTTGTTCATCTTCGATCAATCTTCAGTCTATTGCGCACGAAGCGTTGGGCGTCTGCCCGAAACTCTTCGGCGCGGCTCTCGAAAGACCCCCGTTTACCGCCGATTAGAAATTCTTATGCTGCATATTTTAAAGATGTTACGCGGAGTTTTAATCGCGCCACCGTAGATTAGAACTACCTGAGTTGAGGAACAAGCAGTTCGCGGTGCTGACTGAGGAAAGTAACGCAAAAAACGCCAAAAATTTGCGATTAGAAAATTGTATGTGATTGGTTCTGCGGGTGGTTAGGAGGAGGTTTAATTCCAGATTTGCGATTAGACCATTATCCCGATGGGGCAGTGGTATACCTAGGCCGATTCCCAATTTGGGAACGGTGCTACTGTCCCAGTTTTGCATTGTTCGCATAACCCAGCGGTGACGGTAGCATAGTGATTAACAGAATACAACGGTTTTATGTTCAAGCCAGTATTCGGAGATGCTGAAGTGGAGGATTCAAAGAACCTCCGAGCGAATGACTGATCCAAGCCCGGTCTTATCTAGCCCTCCACCCTGTCACTTTTGCCACTACTTGTCGGTCACTGCGTCGTGGACCATCAGCAACAGGACCATTCCGAGCACCATGGGAGGAATCACACAGTGGTGTGACGGGCGACACATTTGCATCTCCCTTGTGCTGATAGACTCTGCCGGAGAAATAGAACAGATTTCGAACCGACTGGCGCAGCTATGCCAGGAGCATTTCTTATCGCGGCGCTCCTCCGTGAGTCACTGCGTACAGAGGAAGTGACGGGCCATTCGGGGAAAAAGGCAGTTTCGATAGCAAAAACAAAAAGAGAGATGAAAACAAGATGAACAGTAAAACCGTTCTGAGGACGATTGTCGTCGCAAGTGCCGCGCTTATTTTCATGCTGGCGGGATCAAATGCCGGCGCGCAGCAGAAGAAACCCAACATCGTCATCATCTGGGGCGATGACATTGGTCAGACGGACGTCAGCGCCTACTCGATGGGACTGATGGGCTTTCGCACGCCCAATATCGATCGTGTAGCCCGAGAGGGCATGATCTTCACCGATTACTACGCCGAACAAAGCTGCACCGCCGGCCGGGCGTCGTTCATCACCGGCCAATCGGGTTTGCGAACCGGCTTGACCAAGGTTGGCTTGCCAGGGGCTGCGATCGGACTGCAAAAGGAAGACCCGACAATTGCCGAGCTGCTAAAAGCGCAAGGCTATGCGACAGGTCAATTCGGCAAGAACCATTTGGGTGACCGCAACGAATACCTGCCCACGGTCCACGGCTTCGACGAGTTCTACGGCAACCTCTACCACTTGAATGCCGAGGAAGAACCGGAACAGCCGGACTACCCAAAGGACCCGTCGTTTCGCGCCAAATTCGGACCGCGCGGGGTGTTGGACTGCAAGGCCTCTGACAAGGACGACACAACTGTCGATCCGCGCTTCGGCAAGGTCGGCAAGCAGGTATGCAAGGACACCGGTCCCCTGACCAGAGAACGCATGGTAACCATTGACGATGACATCGCCGCGAGGGCTGTGGATTTCATCCAGCGGCAGAACAAGGCCGGCAAGCCCGCCTTTGTCTGGGTGAACTTCACGCACATGCATTTCCGCACCCACACCAAGCCGGAGAGCATCGGCCAGTCCGGCCGATGGCAGAGCCCATACCACGACACCATGATCGACCATGACAAGAATGTCGGCACGGTGCTCAAGGCACTGGACGATCTGGGCATCGTGGACAATACCTTCGTCATGTATTCCACCGACAACGGTCCGCACATGAACTCCTGGCCGGATGGAGCGATGACGCCATTCCGCAGCGAGAAGAATACGAACTGGGAAGGCGCTTACCGGGTTCCGGCCATGGTCCGCTGGCCGGGCCATATCAAGCCGGGCAGCGTATCTAACGAGATCGTCGCTCACCTCGATTGGCTGCCGACCTTTCTGGCCATGGCGGGCGACACACAGATAAAGGACGAACTGCTCAAGGGCTACAAGGTTGGCGACATGACCTACAGAGTCCATCTGGATGGCGACAATCTCGTCCCCTACCTGACGGGGCAAACCGAGAAGAGCCCGCGGATCTCGTTCTTGTACATCAACGACGACCAGCAATTGACCGGACTGCGCTACGACAACTGGAAGCTCGTGTTCATGGAGCAGCGGGCACCGGGAACTATGCTGATCTGGGCGAACCCGTTCACCGACCTGCGGGTACCGTTGATGTTCAACCTCCGCATGGACCCATACGAGAGGGCGGACATCACCTCGAACACCTATTACGATTGGCTCATCGATCACGCTTTCCTGCTGGTGCCCGCGCAGGCTTATGTGGGCCAGTTCTTGATGACCTTCAAGGACTACCCGCAACGGCAGAAGGCGGCCAGCTTCAACATGGATGAGGTGCTTCAGAAGCTGAAAGAGGGCGAGGGGTCGAAGTAGCAGAGGGACACGGCGGGGTGCTTCGGAAGAAGTGCCCCGCCATCAATTCACATAAAGGGGCAATTGATGAAAAGCTTGCTGAAGATTCTTATCGCTCTGCTGCTTCTTCCAAGCGCGGCATTGGCCAGTGATCCCCTCCCGTCGTGGCACGACGGCCCGGCAAAAAAATCCATAGTTGAATTCGTCGAGAGAGTGACGAAACCCGGCTCGCCTGATTTTGTTCCGATGCCGGGGCGCATCGCCACGTTCGACAACGACGGCACACTGTGGTGCGAGCAACCGATGCCAGTTCAGTTTTACTTCGCGCTCGATCGCGTGAAGGCGCTCGCGCCGCAACATCCCGAGTGGAAGACGAAGGAACCGTTCGCTTCGCTGCTCAAGGGCGATTTGAAAACCGCGCTTGCGGGCGGTGACCACGCACTCCTGGAACTTGTGATGGCTACGCACGCGGGCATGACCACGGTGGAGTTCGAGCAGATCGTAAAGGACTGGATCGCTACCGCGAAACATCCGAAGACCGGCAAGCTCTACACCGAAATGGTCTATCAGCCGATGATTGAACTGCTCAGCTACCTACGCGCGAACGGCTTCAAGACTTTCATCGTCTCCGGCGGCGGCATCGAGTTCATGCGCGCATGGGGCGAGAGAGTTTATGGAGTCCCGCCGGAACAGGTGATCGGCAGCAGCGTCAAAACAAAGTTTGAAATGCGCAACGGCCAGCCCGTGCTTGTGCGTTTGCCAGAACTGAACTTCAATGACGATAAAGCAGGCAAGCCTGTCGGCATCAACCAGCACATTGGCCGCCGCCCGATCATGGCGTTCGGCAATTCCGTTGGCGATCGCGAGATGTTGGAATACACGCAGGGTGGAAGTGGGCCCCGGTTCGAGCTATTGGTGCTGCACGATGATGCGGCGCGCGAATACGCCTACGGTCCGGCAAAAGGATTGCCAGATGTGAAGCTGGGCGCCTTTACGCAAGCGCTTTACGACCAAGCAGAGAAAAATAACTGGACCGTTGTCAGCATGAAGGACGACTGGAACCGCATTTTTGGGTTCGAGAAATAGTGAATTGGATCAGCACCGATTAGCAAGGTACGAGAGGAACGAACGATGAAAGTTAGCAAAAATACCTTAACGCGCCTGTTCCTCTGTGGAGCAATGGTGTGTGCGCTGGCCCTGCAAGTGGGATCTTCGAGGGCGCAACAAGGGCCTGCTGCCGCCGGAGACAACAAGATTACGGCGATCGTCTCCACCGTAAACGGGGCGACGGCAGCGATTAGGTCCGCTTGCAGTTTGCCCCATCGGCGCGTTCACCGCTCCGCAAGGCGATGCCGCTAGCGACGCGGCCCTAATCCAGTATGTGTCGACGTTCGTGCCTAAGATGAGCGGCGAAAATTACAATCCGCACGTCAGCACCGGCGTCGCGCCGAAGGAATACCTCGACCAGATGCTTGCCGAACCGTTTGAGCCATTCACTTTCTCGCCTGCAGGCGGAGCCGTCTACCAACTAGGCCCGTTTGGGACGGCGGCGAAGAAACTCAAGGAATGGGATTTGAAGCCTTGAGGCTAGAGCCGATGACTACGCTCACACCTCCGGACGAACGTCCCGACTTCTCGCTGGTGATGGGAGGCCCGCTTTATCAAATGCTGCGGCGGGTCCATCTATCCGGGTCAGCAATGGAATTACTTTGGCGCCGGATTGTGGCCATCGTGTTCTTCGCGTGGCTGCCGCTTCTCGTCCTCTCGGCGTTCGAGGGCCATCTGTTCGGCACCCAGCCTCTGGGCTTTCTGCGCGATATCGAGTCGCACGTCCGGCTTCTGGTGGCGCTGCCGGCACTGATTTTCGTCGAGCTGATTGTTCACCAGCGAATCTGGCCAGTGGTGAAGCGCTTTGTTGAACGTGGAGTCGTTACTCCGGATGAGATGCCGAAATTCTACGCCGCGGTCGACGAAGTTAAGCGGACGCGAGACTCCATTTGGTTGGAGTTATCTCTCCTGGTTCTAGTGTTCACACTGGGTCACTGGATTTGGCAGCACGAATTGGCCATGGAAGCGGCGACGTGGTACGCCGTCCCGGAAAGGACGGGGATACGCTTGACGCTGGCAGGCTATTGGTACGCGTTTGTCAGCATCCCGATCTTTCAATTCATTTTGCTCCGCTGGTATCTGCGACTTGGCATTTGGTTCCGGTTCTTGTGGCGTGTGTCCCGGTTGCAATTGCGTTTACTGCCCGCGCACCCTGACCGCGCCGGCGGAATCGGTTTTTCTGGGAAGGAGCAGCTATGCATTTGGTCCGCTCCTGTTCGCGCAGGGGACGTTAGTAGCAGGACTGATCGCCAGCCGCATCCTTTTCCACGCGGAGAAACTGAAGGATTTCAATATGACCATGGCCGGGTTGGCCGTTTTGTTCGTTCTGGTGATTCTCGGTCCGCTCGCGATGTTCACGCCGCAACTTTCCCGCGCCAAGCGGCGTGGCTTGAGCGAATACGGGGCGCTGGCTACCGTGTATGTTGCCGAATTCGATGAGAAGTGGATCGGCGGTGGCGCGAAAGGTGAGGAAATTCTGGGCACGGCTGACATTCAGTCGCTCGCCGACCTTGCGAATAGCTATGCCGTGGTGAAAGAAATGCGGCTCGTGCCTTTCGGACTCAACGATGTTACGCGACTGGCAGCCGCAACCGCGTTGCCCGTCGTGCCGCTGTTTCTCACGATCATGCCGCTCGAGGAACTCGTGACTCGACTTCTCAAGATCATTTTCTGACAGGCACCGGTCTGGCCGATATTGGCCGGCCGGGACGCACGATTCGCGCTTCGGGGTGGAAGCAAAGGCGCGCGCAGCTCCGCTCGGGATGACGGGTTGTCTTCGGAAATCAACTACCAGTGGGAGCCGAGGGCGTCGGCAGGATGCCCTTCGCCTCAGGATAAACCGGCGGCACGAAAGCAAACCTGCGGTGCGAGAAGCAAACCTGTGGTATGACCGGTGCGGAAAATATTGGAGGGTGATTTGGATAAGGGGCGGTTGGGCGACGACAAGGGGATTTTTGTTCACGAGGAAGTGGCGGCGGCGCTGCGCGATTCGAAGCCGGTGGTGGCGCTGGAGTCGACTGTGATTTCGCATGGGTTGCCGCGTCCGCACAATTTGGAGACGGCGCGGGGGATGGAGGCGGCGATTCGGGCGGGCGGGGCGGTGCCGGCGACGATTGCGGTGCTGGGCGGGAAGCTTGTGGTGGGAGCGTCGGCTGGGGAGCTGGCGTTTTTGGCAGAGTCGAAGGATGTGGCGAAAGTGAGCCGGGCGGATTTGGCGTCGGTGGTGGCGTCGGGGAGGGCGGGGGCGACGACGGCGGCGACGACGGCGTGGATTGCGGCGCGGGCGGGGATTCGGGTGTTTGCGACGGGCGGGATTGGGGGCGTACATCGGGGGGTGGAGGAGACGCTGGATATTTCTGCGGATCTGACGGAGTTGGCGCGGACGCCGGTGGCGGTGGTGTGTGCTGGGGCGAAGGCGATTCTGGATTTGCCGCGGACGCTGGAGATGCTGGAGACGCTCGGAGTGCCGGTGGTGGGGTATGGGACGAATGAGCTGCCGGCGTTTTATTCGCGCGAGAGCGGGTTGATGCTGCAGTGCCGGGTGGATTCGGCTGGGGAGGCGGCGCGGTTGATGGCGACGCAGTGGGGGCTGCTGGCACTTTCGGCGGGGATTGTGTTTGCGAATCCGGCGCCGGCGGGGAGTGCGCTGGCGTGGCGGGAGTTGGAGGAGTTGATCGCTGAGGCGCTGGTGGCTGCGGCGGCTGAGAGGGTGCAGGGGAAACGCGTTACGCCTTACTTGTTGGAGGCGTTGTCGAAGGGTAGTGGGGGGAGGACGCTGGGGGCGAATGTGGCGTTGCTGTTGAATAATGCGCGGGTGGCGGCGGAGATTGCGGTGGCGTATGGGAAGGTGGCGGCTTAGCGCAGCTGCAGGGAGCCGGTCGCGGCTTCTGATTGTGGTTTGGGCTTCTGGTCGTCAGAGCACAGGCAAGAGTGTGTAAAGTTCCAGGACATTCTTTACACTGCGTTATCAGGACATCCTTTACACTCTCGTGATGGAGTGACCCAGCGGTCGACCGCCGTGGAGCACTCACTGGGCGGGTCGAGTTCGCGCACCAGGCTGCGACAGTAATACACCAAGATGCGTTCCTCGACGCGAATCAGCTGCACCCATTCTCCTGCCAAGGCTCGACTGATTTCCCAGTTCCGACCTGCGCAGCGTAAGCGGCCTTGCGCCGTCAACCGTCGCACCTCCGCTCCCGCTTCGTATTCCCAAACAGGAGGGGTCGGCCGATAGCGGCGTGTACTTTCGCTCCACACCGATGCGGGCGTTCTCATCTGCAGCGCTTCGTGCGGTCGCACGTGGTTGTACTCGTAGCGAAATTCGTCCAACCACGCCTGCCGATACTCTCGACTCGGATATCCTCGGCGCTGAGCCGCGGCAGCCAACGCTCCGTGAAATCGTTCCACTTTTCCTTGCGTCTGCGGATGGCGATATCCGCTGAAACGCAAACGGATCCCCTGCTTCATCAGCCACACCGTCAGCCACGTCCATCCCGCCACCGCTTTCATGTTCCACCACGGCGTTCCGTGATCCATCAGCATCTCTTCGGGCACTCCGCAACGTTCGAAGGCCTCGATCAGCCCCTGTTTTACGGGCTCGGCGCGCGTCGACCAGGTTCCCTGCAAGGTGATCGCGTAGCGGCTGTGATCATCCAACACCGACAAAGGGCCCACCGGCGCCTCCCATCCAATCGGACTCTTGAAATCCATCTGCCAGAGCTGGTTCGCGGCCCCGCGTTCAAATCGCTCTACCGCTCGGCGGTGCTGATCCTGCGCGCGCACCAGACCGTGCCGCAACAAAATCCGATGCACCGTGATCACCGGCAAATCGATCTGGGCGCGCTGCAAAACCACCTGCAGCTTCCGCGCTCCCCAATCCGGCCGCTGCTGGCGCAACTCGACGACCCGCTGCTCGATCTCCGCCGGCGTCTTCTGCGGACTGTGCTGCGGCCGACGGCTTCTCTCCACCATCCCCGGCAGTCCCTCGGTCTTGTAACGCCGTAGCCAGGTGTAGCCAGTCGGCCGCGAAATCTGAAACTCCTCGCACAGCTCCTGAAGGCTCTTCTCCCCTCGGCTGGCGCTCACCACGAAGCGCATTCGTTGCTCGTCAACGTGCACAGTTCCCCAAGCCATCCTCGCCCTCTCCCGAGGGCTCTTCTTCCGCGCCCTCACGGGCCCAAAGTGTAAAGGATGTCCTGATAACACCCTGTAAAGGATGTCATGAGACTGAACACAAGAGTGCCTGTGCCACTGGAGGCGGACCGAAGTTGCTTTATTTTGGGGCGGCGGTGCTGAGTTTTACTGTGCTGTGGAACTTTTGCATCAGGTATTCGCCGCTGCGGACTGGGGGATACTTTGGTTTTTCGCCTGGGGCCAGGCAGGTGGGGATGCAGGTGATTTCGGCGTCCCAATTGGGTTGGTGGAAGAAGGCTACGGATTGGCGGCGGGTGGAGCCGGTGGAATCGGGCGGGGGATTTACGACGCGATGGAGAGTGGAGACCCAGCGGTCGTTTGTCCAGCGGGCCATAAGGTCGCCGATGTTGACGATGAAACCTTGCGGGATGGCTGGGACTGGTTGCCATTGGTTTTGGGGGTTGAAGATTTCGAGGCCGCCGGGGGCGGAGTCGGCACGGAGAATTGTGAGGCTTCCGTAATCAGAGTGGGCGCCTGCGCGGAGTTGGCCGGGCTTGGGCGCGACGTTCTGGTGAGGATAATTCAGGGCGCGGACGGCGCTGATGGGGTCGTTGACGGCGGCGGCGAAGAAATTTTCGGGGAGATTCAGAGCGGCGGCGAAGACTTGCATGATTTTTCCGGCGAGAGTGCCGAGAGCGCGGTAGTAATCGGACCAGGCTTGCTCGAAGCCGGCGGGCTCGGCGGGCCAGATGTTGGTGGCGTAGCGAAAATCGGCGAAGGGCTCGTTGCCGGTGTTGGGCGGGACCGTGAGCGGACCGATGTTGAAAGTTTCTTTGATATCGGGCGGGGTGTCTTCGCCTTTTGATTTCGCGAGGGCTTCGGACTGGAGCGGGGAGTAGCCGTAGGGGTAGCCTTCGTAGCGCATTTTCACGGCTAGCTTTTTTTCGACGGGTAGATCGAAGAAGGCGCGGGCGGAGTTCCAGGCGCGGGTGATGGTTTCGTCGGGAATTCCGTGGCCGGTGATGGCGAGGAAGCCGGTTTGGCGGCAGATTTCGTCGACGGTGTGGCCTAGGGATTTTTTTTCGGCTGGGGAGGCGTTGGTGAATTTGGAGAGATCGAAAACTGGGAAGGTCGACATTTTGTGGGCCTTGGTTGTTATTTTGATCTGTCTGTGAGCGAACCTTAAGCTAGGGCGGGTCGAGAGTCAATCTTGGTGCGAGAAGAAAGGCGAGTTGCGTGGTTTTGTGCTTGGCGAGTTGGAGTCTGGACTTGATCCGGGGGCGGTGGGTGCAGCGAATTTGATTGCGGGGTCGTCGGAGCACAGGCAGGAGTGCCTGTGCCACTTAGGCGTGATACGATTTGTGGGCTGGTTCGATATTTTATTACGTGATTTTGGGGAGGGCTTGAGATGAAGCAGACGGCTCTTATATTTGCTGCGGTGATTTTGATGGCTGGGGCTGGATTTGGAATTGGATTCGCGCATGGCGGGCTGGCTAGCGCGGATTCTGCGCTCGCGCAAGCTGCTGCTCCGGCGTCTGGGCCTGACACCGACATTCCGGCTTATCACGCTGCTCCTCCTGCTGGAGCTTTGCCTGATACGCTTGATCCAAAGCAGTTTTCTGATGCTCGGACGCAGAAAATTTATGCGATGGCTGGGAAGGTGAAGCCGGTGCTTTATCAGCAGCCTTGTTATTGCCGTTGCGATCGGGAAGTGGGGCATACGAGCTTGCTGGATTGTTTTGGGGATAATCACGGGTCGATTTGCGACGTTTGTAAGAAGGAAGCTGTGTATAGCTATCAGCAGACGAAGCTTGGGAAGAGTCCTGCTGAGATTCGGGCGGGGATCATGGCGGGGAAGTGGAAGCAGGTGGATTTGGCGAAGTTGGATTCGGCGCCGGCGGCGGGGGGCGCGAAGTAGTTTAATTGAGCGTTTAGTTGGATGTGCGGAAAAGCCCACGACGAGGAATGCGTCGTCGTGGCTACCTCAGTTGCACTCCTCGATAGTGGATTGAATTCCTCGAAAAATTGCAACTACGCGACTACCTGGTGGCTGCGCGGGTTTGTGCCAGGAGTTTGGTGCAGGCGTAGACGGCGCGGGTGTGGGGCATTGGGACGTTGAGGCGGTCGCCTAGTTCTACGACGGCGCCTACTACGGCTTCGAGTTCGATTGGGCGGCCGGCTTCGAGATCCTGCAGCATCGAGGTTTTGTGTTCGCCGACTTTTTCGGCGCCGGCGATGCGCTGGTCAATCGTGATGGGAACTTCGAGGCCGAGTTTGGCGCCCACGGCGATGGTTTCTTCCATGATTTTGCGGACGAGCGCGTTTACGTCGGGATCGCGCGCCATTTTTGCGAGCGTAGCGCCGGTGAGCGCGCTGATGGGGTTGAAGGCGACGTTGCCGAGGATTTTCACCCAGATTTCCTGGCGGATGCGCGTGGTAACTGGGCAACGCAAACCCGCAGCAATCAGAGCTTCGGCGATTTGGCGGCTGCGATCGGAGCGTATGCCGTCGGGTTCGCCGAGCGAAATGCGATTGCCTTCGGTGTGGCGTACGACGCCGGGCTCAACGATATCAGTGGCGAAATAAACGATCGAGCCGAGAACGCGGCGCGGTTCGATCGCGCCTGCGATTGTGCCGCCGGGGTCGACGCGTTCGAGATGCATGCCCTGGTGCTCGCCGCCCCAGCCTTGAAAAAACCACCACGGAATACCGTTTTGCGTGCCGACGACGGCGGTGTCTGGGCCGAGGACGGGCTTGAGATGCGGGGCGAGCTGCGTCAAGCCGTGGGCTTTCACGCCGAGGAAGACGACATCAACCGGGCCGACATCTTCGAGATTCGCGGCAATCTTTGGGTGCGCTTCGAAATCGCCGTCGACACTCTTCACGCGTACGCCATGTTCCTGCATGGCGCGGAGGTGAGGGCCGCGGGCGAATAGCGTAACGTCCTGGCCGGCACGGGCCATGCATGCTCCCATGTAGGCGCCGATTGCGCCGGCACCGGCGATGAGGAATTTCATGCGCTATGGCTCGGGATTGTTGCGGTTCTCAGGATTTTTCCGCGCACGTGAGATCGGCGAGAGGCTCGCGGAAATACTTTACCACTAGTGGACCGGGCGAGGGGCGGCGCGAGTGGGCCAATCCTGGGGCGCGAATTCGACTCCCCAGAAGTGCGGGCTGGGAGAAAGAAATTCGACGCCGATGCGAGTCCCTTTTTCGGACGTGTCGCCGAGGTAGACAACGCGGCAATCTTGCTCTTCTTCCGTAGCCGGGTTTATGAGCACTAACTCCGCGCCAACTTTCAGCTCGGCCTGCAAGTAAAGAAGGCCGCCGTGGGCGTTGATCACGATGGTCTGGCTGGTTTCCTGAAACTTTTTTCCGAGCAGATCTCTACCTGCAGCGCGCACAGCAATGCGGGTGAAGACGCGCGAACTGCGTCGCTGGCCGCCTTGGGGTTCTGTCTCTAGCATCATAATAAATATCGTGCAACGCGCAGGAAACGGAGTCAACGCCCGGAAACGTCGAAGTGTCCAAAAACACAGTTCCTAAATAGCTTGCTGAAATTGAGTAAGGTTCCTAAAATGACGTGTTTGTTTTTTTGGCGATGTGGGCGGCGCACTCGAGCCGTTTGAGCTGTTCCTGGCAGATCAAAAGAACTTGGGGAGCCCAGCATGAACTTGACCGAGTATATCGATTCAAAGCGTGACGAAAATCTGAACGAGTTGAAGGAATTTCTCCGGATTCCGAGCGTTAGCACGAAAAGCGAGCATAAGCCGGATGTGGAGCGCGCAGCGCAATGGGTAGCAGGGAAATTGCGCGGCGCGGGCCTTGAAAATATCGAGATTGTTCCCACGAAAATGCATCCGCTCGTATACGGGGAATCGCTGCGGGCGCCCGGAAAACCCACCGTACTTTTCTATGGGCATTACGACGTACAGCCGGCGGAGCCGCTGGAGCTATGGACGAGTCCGGCTTTCGAGCCGACCGTGCGTGACGGAAATCTTTTCGGACGAGGCACGGCCGACGACAAAGGCCAGGTGCACATTCATCTGAAGGCGCTAGAAGCGCTGCTCAAAACCTCTGGAAGCTTGCCGCTGAATGTGAAAGTGATGATCGAGGGGGAGGAGGAGGTTGGAAGCGTAAACCTTTGGGAGTTTGTGCAGAAGAATCGCGAGCGCTTGAAGGCCGATGCGCTCGTGGTTTCCGATACGTCGATGCTTGCCAAAGGCGTCCCTTCGATCACGTACGGGCTGCGAGGGTTAAATTATTACCAGATCGAGCTGACGGGACCGGCGCAGGACCTGCATTCGGGAGTTTTCGGCGGAGCGGTGCCGAACCCGCTGACGATTCTGTGCGAGACCATCGCGAAGCTTCACGATAAAAACTTTCGCGTGACGGTTCCCGGTTTCTACGACGATGTGGCGACGCTTTCGAAGCAGGAGCGCAAGGCTCTGAATTCGCTTCCGTGGAAAGAAAAAGAATTTCGGAAGACAGTTGGTGCGCCCGGACTGGACGGGGAGAAGGGATTTACGATCGTCGAGCGATTGTGGACGCGTCCTACGCTTGAGGTGAATGGAATCTGGGGCGGATATATGGGCGAAGGGGCAAAGACCGTAATTCCGTCCAAAGCGTACGCGAAAATTTCGACGCGGCTGGTGCCCAAGCAGGAGCCAGCGAAAATTGCGAAGCTGGTCGAGAAGCACATCCGCAAGCTGCTGCCGAAGTCAGTGAATTGCAAATTCGAAGTGCTGAGCACGGGAAAGCCGTGGGTGGCGCCCTATTCAAATCCGATTTTTCAGAAAGCAATCCACGCGCTGGAGACAGGTTTTGGAAAAAAGGCGGTTTTTATTCGCGAGGGCGGCTCGATTCCCTTCGTGACGCAGATGCACGACACGTTCAAAGTCCCGTGCGTGCTGATGGGCTTTGGGCTTCCCGACGAAAACGCTCATGCGCCGGACGAGCACATCGCGCTCGAGAATTATTTCGGCGGCATCAAAGCGGTGGCTCTGTTCTATCAGCAACTTGCCGCGCATTAGAAAACTCCAAAAGTGAAGGTAGCGAGAAACGCCCGTATTTCCGGGCTTTTTAGCGCTTTTCGCTTGCGTTCGAGGGGGAGTGCGGCTATAGTCCCACGCGGCATCCTGGGACGCAGGGGCCAACCGCAAATAAAATCCGAGGAGGAAAAGGTAACTCGATGGCAAACCCGATGAGCAAGTCGAAGATCATTTCGTACATGACTGAGAAGGTCAGCACCAAGGACAAGCCGGTGTCAAAGAAGCAGGTGGTCTCCTTTTTTGACGAACTATTCAACCTGGCTGTAAAAGAAGCGAAGTCCGCTGGAAAATTCGTGATTCCCGGTATCGGCCGCGCCGTGAAGGCGCACCGCAAGGCTCGCATGGGCCGCAATCCGGCCACTGGCGAAGCCATTAAGATCAAGGCCAAGACTGTTGTGCGCTTGCGCGCAGCGAAAGCATTTAAAGACGCCGTTTTGAAGTAGTTAGGCCCGGCGCACAGATTCGAGGTGGAACCCTCAAGCACGCCCGGTGCGGAAAACGGACCGGAGGCTTGGGGGTTTTGTCTTTTCTGGCGGTATTTATGGCAATTCGTATGGATTCAGACGTGAAAACCCGAATGAAATGCAGGGGAAAATGAGTTCGCAGCATTGGGATGCATCGCGCGCCGATGCTTACGCCCAATTTCGGTACGATTTCCCGGAGAGAACGCTGGCCGGGAAGACGGTGGTGGTTGCGGGCGGAACGGGCGGGCTGGGAACGGCCACTGTTTCGCTTCTTCTGCATGAAGGGGCACATCTAATCGTAGGGTATCGCAAGGATCGCGAGCGCGCTGCCGGCTTTTCGAAAGCTATGGACGAACAATATGGGGCGAACTTGGAGTTGATTGAGGGCGACATCGCGTCGCCTGAAGTTCGCGGCAGATACATCGAAGCCTGCCAGCGAGCTGGGGCAAATTTGGCGGGAGTGGCAATTTTTCCGGGCGATCCAGCTCGAGTGGCTTTCGAAAAGCTCGATCGCGACGCGCTGGTTGCTTCGCTGGAAGTGAATTATACGGACCCACTGCTGCTTGCGAAGGACTTGGGGCAAGTGATGGAGGGAAGCGGCGTGGGAGGTAGCGTGGTGCTGCTGACTACGATGCAGGCGCATGCGGCGTTTCCGGGGAGCCTGAATTATGGCGCGCCCAAGGCGGCGCTTGCGCACGCGGCGAAGATTCTTGCGCAGCAGTGGAATCGTGTGCGGGTGAATGTGGTCGCGCCTGGCGCCACGATTTCGGGAATGGCGGCGGCGAGCGTGCAATCGGGGAAATACGATCGTTACGTCGAGAGCGGCGCGATTGAGCGCTTCGGGCGAGCGGAAGACGTGGCGCGGGCCGTGCGATTCTTTTTGGAACCGGATAATTACATTACGGGTCAAACGCTGGTGGTGGACGGCGGCCTGACTCTGCGGCGCGATCGAGGGTAGTTGGCGAGGCACAATTCCGCACTTTAATGCGCGAACATTCAGGACTTCTTACCGATCTCTACGAACTGACGATGGCCGCCGGCTATCTTCAGACCGGCTTCGAGGCACGGGCTACTTTCGAATTGTTCGTGCGAAATCTTCCAGAGCATCGGAATTATCTGGTTGCCGCGGGCCTCGAACAGGCTCTCGATTTTCTCGAGCATGTGAATTTCAACGACGAAGAGATTGCCTACCTAAGATCCCATCACGTTTTCCAGTATATCGGGCCGGAGTTTTTCGATTATCTGCGCACATTCCGATTCACTGGCGACGTTTGGGCGGTTCCCGAAGGGACGCTCGTTTTTCCCGGCGAGCCGATGCTGCGAGTTTCCGCACCCATCATCGAAGCGCAGATCATGGAGACGTATTTGCTCGCGACGCTGGCATACCAAACGATGATTGCGAGCAAAGCTGCGCGCGTGGTGACGGCGGCGCAAGGGCGGCGCGTGGTGGAGTTTGGTGCGCGCCGCGCTCACAGCGCGCAGGCGGGGTTATTTGCGGCGCGGGCAGCGGCGATCGGCGGAGCTGTGGGAAGCTCCAACGTTCTCGCGGGACAACAATTCGGCGTTTACACGTACGGGACCCAGGCGCACTCCTGGGTGATGGCGCACGATGATGAAGCGGACGCGTTTGCGCATTTTCTCGACGCGTTTCCGGAGCGAGCGTTTTTGTTGCTCGACACTTACAACGTGCACGACGCGGTGAAGAAAATTATCCGCATGGGACGAAAGCCTGCAGGAGTTCGTCTTGACAGCGGCGACATAGTGAAAGACAGCCAGTGGGTGCGCCGAGAGCTGGATAAGGTGGGCTGGCCGGATGTGCGGATATTCGCTTCTGGCGATCTGGATGAATATGAGATTGCAAGCCTGTTGGCGAAAGGCGCGGCGATCGATTCGTTTGGCGTGGGCTCGGCACTGGCGACTCCTAGTGATGCGCCTCTTTTGAACCTGGTTTACAAACTTGTGGAAGTGGATCGCGCGGGCAAGATACAGGGGGCAGCGAAGCTCACGCAGGCGAAGGTAACGTATCCGGGGCGCAAGCAAGTGTTCCGGTATTCGAATCGTCGCGGCGAATTCGAAGAGGATAAGATCGCGCTCGAAGGGGAGCCGGCGAATGGCGGCACGCCGCTCCTTGCGCCGGTCATGAGCGAAGGTCGCCGCACGCTTCCGCCGGAACCGATCAGCGCCCTGCGCGATCGCTGCGTTGCGGGTCTTGAGCATCTTCCCGAGCGCTACCGGCGAATCGATAAGCGCGCGGAATACCCAGTGCGATACAGCAAACAATTGGAAAAGCTGCTCGACAAGATACGCAAGCGCGTACAGCGCTCGGCACCAAAGTGACAATCGCGGCGCGATAGTGATGGGATTGAAGATCTGGTGATGGCGACGGCGTCACATAAAATTGTTTTTTGGGAAGTTGACGCGCAGAACGACTTCATGCTGCCCGGCGGGAAACTGTATGTTCCCGGCGCCGAGAGAATCATCCCGAATATCAAACGGCTTGTGGACGCTGCGCGGAAAGCCGGAATTTTATTGGTATCGAGCGCTTGCGCGCATACTGCTGACGATCCTGAATTTGCGAGTTTCCCCCTTCACTGCATTCGAGGAACGGAAGGCGCGCGTATAGTGCCCGAGGGGCTAGCGAAGGATTATGTGATTATTCCGAATCGCGCGAAATTCGGGCTTCCGATTGGTTTGTTTGACCATGCGCAAATTGTGATCGAAAAGCAGGAGCTGGATGTCTTTAGCAATCCCCATACAAACGAAATAGTCGAACGCCTTGGTGCTGAAGCGACGTATGTGGTGTTTGGCGTCGTGACCGAATACTGCGTGCATTTTGCCTCCAAAGGATTGCTGGACCGTCGCCGCAAAGTTCTTGTTGTCGAAGATGCGATCGAAACGGTGAAAGCGGAAGAGGGTGCACGCGCTCTCAGCGAATTGGACGCGATGGGTGCTCGTCTTGTGACGACGGGCGAAGCGATTCGAATGGTGGAAACCGCTTCAACAGCCGGCTCCCGCCCCTAGTCAAAATCCAAATCGTACCGAATCTGCGAAGGAATCTAGCGGTCGATGTGTTTCGCGCTGGCAGCGGTGTAGCGCTCGCCTGCAACTTCTTCCGGTGGAACGGCGGCTTGCAGCTCGGCAACTTCAGCGTCATTCAGAACGATCTCCGCGGCTGCGGAATTTTCTTCGAGATATTTGCGGCGCTTGGTGCCGGGGATGGGAACGAAGTCGTCGCCCTTGGCCAGAACCCAGGCGAGCGCAAGTTGCCCGGGCGTGACGTGCTTGCGTTCGGCGATTTTGCGGACGCGTGCTACGAGCTCCTGATTCTTGTCAAAATTTTCGGCGGTGAAGCGTGGGTAGCGCTGCGAGCGCGAGTCCTTTGCGCCGAGGTCGCTCAGTTTGGTGATCGCGCCGGTGAGGAAGCCGCGGCCGAGCGGGCTATAGGGCACGAAACCGATACCGAGTTCGCGCAGTGTGGGGATAATTTCTTTTTCGGCGTGGCGCTCCCACAGCGAATATTCGGTTTGCAACGCGGTGATCGGATGCACTTTGTGAGCGCGGCGGATCGTATTTGGCGCGGCTTCTGAGAGCCCCAGATATTTCACTTTGCCCGCTTTTACCAGCTCCGCCATCGCGCCGACGGTGTCTTCGATCGGAGTATCGGGATCGACGCGGTGTTGATAATAGAGATCGATGTGATCGATGCCGAGGCGTTTGAGCGACGCGTCGCACGCCGAGCGCACATATTCGGGTTTGCCGCTGATTACCCAGTAACCCGGATCGTCCTTCTTGCGGATGTTGGCGAATTTTGTCGCGAGGAACACGTCATCGCGGCGGCCGCGGATCGTTTTGCCGATCAGCTCTTCGTTGTCGCCGATGCCGTAGGTGTCTGCGGTGTCGATAAAATTGACGCCAAGATCGAGCGCACGGAGGATTGTAGCGGCGGATTCCGCATCGTTGCGCTCACCGTAGAATTCGCTCATACCCATGCAGCCGAGTCCCATGCGGGAAACGCTTGCGCCCTGCGAGCCGAGTTTTACTTTTCGCATTGTCATGAAGGCTTAGATGAGTGCGGTGGATGGTGGTTTCGGATTTCTGCGAGATGCTCAATGAACATTCAAAGGAGCCGGCGAGCTGCCTTCGGGGCTCGGGACAAGCCGGCGTTACCGATGGGCCAGGCACGCGTACTAATGTGGAGTCCAGGAACATTGCAGGTCCGGCGATTGCCTAGCAGCAAGGCGAGATTTGCAATGCGCGCAAAGTTCTTGCTGTAGAATGAAGCTGCGACTGAGCTGAGTCGAGGATTTTTTGAATGCCTGTGATGCGCAACGTGCTGGGTGTGCTGTTAGCGGGAGGCCAGGGCGAGAGGCTTTGGCCGCTGACCCGCGATCGCGCCAAGCCGGCCGTGCCGTTTGGCGGCGTGTATCGCATCATTGATGTGACGCTTTCGAACTGCCTGAACAGCGATCTTCGCCGCGTATTTGTGCTCACGCAGTACAAAGCTTTGAGCCTCAACCGCCACGTGCGCCGCGGGTGGTCTGTGCTGATGGGGCTTGGCGAATTCATCGAGGTGCTGCCGCCGCAAATGCGCGTCTCGCAGCACTGGTATCTGGGTACGGCAGACGCTGTCTATCAGAATATTTATTCGATCGGCAGCGAGCAATCGAACTACGTCTTCATTTTGTCTGGCGACCACATCTACAAAATGAATTACCAGAAAATGCTGGAGCAGCACATTGCCGCGGGCGCGGATGTTACCGTCGCGACGCTGGAAATTGATGCGGCGGAAGCGGCCAAGCGGTTTGGCGTGATTGAAACTGACCGGGACTGGCGCATCGTCGGATTCGAGGAAAAGCCGGCGCATCCGAAGGTCTCGCCGATTCATCCGGGCAAAGTGAACGCGTCGATGGGCGTGTATCTTTTCAATACGCAACTGCTCGTGCCCATTTTGATTGCCGACGCGGAGGATCCTACTTCGTCACACGATTTTGGCAAGGATGTGATTCCGCGCATCATCAGCAAATATCGCGTTTTCGCTTACAACTTTCAGGACGAGAACAAAAAGGAAACGTCGTACTGGCGGGATGTGGGGACCATCGACGCATATCACGAGGCCAACATGGATCTCGTGTCGGTATCGCCGGTTTTCAATCTTTACGACAAGAGCTGGCCACTGCATACGTGGCAGCAGCAGTATCCGCCGGCGAAGTTCGTATTTGCCGATCCGGAGCGCATGGGGACGGCGGTGGATTCGACGGTATGCGGTGGATCGATTATTTCCGGAGGCCGCGTGGAGCGCTGCATTTTGGGCTATGACGTGCGCGTGAACAGTTATAGCGAAGTGGAAGATTCGATCATTTTCAACCACGTGAATGTGGGACGCAGCTGCCGCATTCGGCGTGCGATCATCGATCGCCACGTCAGCATTCCCGAGGGTACCGTGATCGGGTATGACGTTGAGGCCGATCGCGCGCGCTTTTCCGTCAGCGAAAATGGCGTGGTGGTGGTAGTTCGGCCTGAATCGATGTTGGAAGAGCCGGAGTAATTGGCGCGCGACGGATTCTGCTGATTTTCCAGCACCCTCTTTTAATGCATATCATCCTGAGAAGACTTTCTGGTGGAGACCGTCGTTCGATCGGGCGCTCGAACGAGATCGCTGAAGAGGTACTGAAGCGGCCATTGCTTTTCCGCTATCTGTTTGAAGGAATGGCGAGCGGCGACGCGATTGTGCGTATGCGTGCCGCAGACGCGGCCGAAAAAGTTACTGCGCGACAGCCTGAACTTCTTCAGCCGTACAAGAGAAAACTTCTCGCAATCGCCGGCGGCAGCGATCAGCAGGAAGTGCGGTGGCATGCGGCGCTTATGATTCCGCGGCTAAAGCTCACTGCAAAAGAGCGCGCTGTGGCGATGGATATTTTTTTTGACTACCTGCGCGATCACAGCAGCATTGTGAAAACTTTCGCTATGCATGGACTCGCGACGCTGGCGAGCGCGGACCCGCGACTTCGGGAGAAGATACTTCCCCTGCTCCGGGAACTCACCGAAGTGGGAACACCGGCAATGCGCGCTCGCGGCAGGAAACTTTTGCAGCACTTGAATCGCCAGGGTGCAAAAGCATAGGATTTGGCGCTGCGTCGCGGGGCTGAACAATCAGGGGGACTTCATGGTGGAGAAAATAGTGCAGGTGCACGGTCGAGAGATATTGGATTCGCGTGGCAATCCTACGGTGGAGGCGGATGTCCGTCTAGAAGGCGGCGCGATTGGCCGCGCGGCGGTGCCGTCGGGCGCTTCAACCGGCGAACATGAGGCCAATGAACTTCGCGACGGTGAAAAGTCGCGCTATTTGGGCAAAGGTGTTCTGAAGGCGGTCGGGTACGTGAACAGCGAAATTGCCAAAGCAGTGGGCGGCATGGACGCGTCTGACCAGCGAGCGCTCGATCGGCGAATGATTGACGCTGATGGGACGCCGAACAAATCGAAACTCGGTGCGAACGCGATCCTGGCGGTTTCGATGGCTGCGGCGCGTGCGGCTGCGTTGGCTGCGGGAGAGCCGCTCTACAAATATCTCGCGCGCTATTCGAGTGACGCCTCCGCAAATACGCTACCGGTGCCGATGATGAATATTCTTAACGGCGGCGCGCATGCGGATAATTCGGTGGACGTGCAGGAATTCATGGTGATGCCGCTGGGCGCGCCGAACTTTCGCGAGGCGCTGCGTTGGGGCGTGGAAGTGTTTCACAATTTGAAGGCGGTGCTGAAGAAAAACTGCTACTCGACGGCCGTTGGAGATGAAGGCGGATTCGCGCCGAATCTGAAATCGAATGAGGAGGCGCTGGAGCGAGTGCTCGAAGCCATCACCGCGGCCGGTTATAAGCCCGGCGAGCAAATCGCGATCGCGCTTGATCCGGCGTCGAGCGAGTTTTATGACCGCGATACGAAGAAATATGTTTTCAAGAAGTCCGACAAGTCTTCCAGGACGTCCGAACAAATGGTTGCATTCTACGAAAACTGGATTCGCCAATACCCCATAGTTTCATTGGAAGACGGCCTTGCAGAGGACGACTGGGACGGATGGAAAATTCTGACGCGCGAAGTTGGCAAGAAGCTTCAACTCGTGGGGGATGATATCTTCGTGACGAATCCCAAGATATTTGCACGGGGCATTTCCGAAAAGATCGCGAACGCCATTTTAATCAAGCTGAATCAGATCGGCACGGTGACCGAAACGATTGAAGCCGTCGAAATGGCGCGCAAAGCCGGTTATGCGTCGATCATTTCGCACCGCTCGGGCGAGACGGAAGATGCGTTCATCGCAGATTTTGCGGTGGCGATGGGCTCAGGCCAGATTAAAACCGGGTCTGCCTCGCGCACCGACCGCATCGCTAAATACAATCAGCTCCTGCGCATCGAAGAAGAGTTGGGCACCGCTGCTCGTTTTCCAGGACGCAAGGCTCTTGCAGTTCATTAACCAGACGACGAAGGAGCGGGCTCATTCGCACCTACAACCTTGCCATGGTGGGCTTCGGAAACGTGGGCAAGGAATTCGTGCGTTTGCTTCTTGCAAAACGCGTGGAGCTTCGCGATAGATACGATATCGACTGGCGCATCACGGGAATTGCGTCGCGACGGATCGGCTGGATCGCCGATTGCAACTCTCTCGATCCCGAAGCGCTGCTTGCACATCAATTTCCCGTGGTTCCTGCGTGGAAAACGCCTCACAACCTGCACCAGTGGCTTGCGACCGCCGATCCGCAGGTTTTCTTCGAAGCGTCATCGCTCGATTGGCGCACCGGCCAGCCTGCCACCGATCATTTGAAAGCGGCGCTCGAATCCGGCGCGCACGCTATCAGCGCCAACAAAGGCCCGATCGTGCACGCGTATCGAGAGCTTCGCGATCTCGCAAAGGCTAAAGGCCGCAAATTTCTCTTTGAATCTACGGTAATGGATGGCACACCGATTTTCTCGATGTTCCCGCATTCACTTCCGGCGGTTGAGCTTCGCGGATTCCGTGGCGTGCTGAACGCAACCACCAATGTGGTCCTCACAGAAATGGAAAGGGGACTCACGCTCGACCAAGCTGTTAAGAGGGCTCAGGAAATCGGCGTCGCGGAAACGGATCCTTCCGATGATCTCGACGGCTGGGACGCCACCGTCAAAGTGGCGACGCTTATCATCGTGCTGATGGGCGTGGATATCAAGCTCGAGCAGATTGAGCGCACCGGCATCCGCGACCTCTCACCGGAACAGGTTCGAGCCGCACGCGAATCCGGGATGCGCTACAAACTAATTTGCCGTGCGGAACGCGCCGCGAGCGGCGTCCGCGCCAGCGTAAAACCCGAGCAACTGCCGCTCACCGATCCACTCGCGCTTCTCGACGGCACCACTTCGGCGGTGCGTTTCGACATGGATGTTTTCGGCCTCTCGATCATCGAACATAAGGCCACTGTGATCGCGACCGCCTATGGACTGCTCGGCGATTTCATTCGCGCTGTGGCCAACCCGTCGTAAACTACGAAGTCCCAAATGAACGCACCGACAGCACAACAAGCGCCGCCTGCTCCGCTCGATATCAACTGGGTGCGAGCGCAATTTCCGTCGCTGAAGCTCACAGTAGACGGCCACGTCGCAGCGTTCCTCGATGCGCCTGCGGGCACTCAGGTGCCTCAGCGCGTGATCGAGGCCTTTCGCGAATACTTTGAGACGTCGAATGCAAACACGGTGGGGCAGTTCCTTACGAGCTGCCGAACCGACGAGATGATTGCGACGGCCCGAGGCGCGATGGCGGATCTGTTCAATTGCACGCCGGACGAAGTGTTTTTCGGCCCCAACATGACGACGCTCACGTTTGCGCTCGCGCGCGGAATTGGCCGCGACTTGAAACCAGGCGACGAGATCGTAGTCACCACGCTGGATCACGACGGCAACGTGGCGCCTTGGCGCGCGCTTGAAGACATCGGCATCGTCATCCGCCAGGTGGATATCCGCGAGGCAGACTGCACGCTCGACATGGATGACCTGCGCAGCAAAATTACGCCGCGCACGAAACTCGTCGCAGCCGGCTACGCTTCGAACGCCGTCGGCACGATCAATCCAGTTGCCGAAATTGTTCGCCTGGCGCATGCGGCGGGTGCGCTCGCGTTCATCGATGCCGTTCATTACGCACCGCACGGGTTGATCGATGTGCGCGCGCTCGACTGCGATTTTCTCGCCTGCTCGCCCTACAAATTCTTCGGTCCGCACATGGGCTGCATTTATGGAAAGCGCGACCTTCTTCTACAATTCCGGCCATACAAAGTTCGCCCCGCACCGGCCTATCTCCCTGATCGCTGGGAAACCGGCACGCAAATTCACGAGGGGTTGGCAGGCGTGACCGCCGCGATTGATTACCTTGCAGATTTGGGCCGGCACGCGGATTCGTCGGCGACGGAGGATCGGCGCGCGGCTCTCACCAGCGCGTATCGAGCGCTCCGCCAGCATGAAATGGCGCTCGCAACGCGTATGGTCGCGGGCTTAATCGAAATTCCCGGCGTGCGATTCTACGGAATCTCGGATCCCGCGCGATTTGACGAGCGATGCCCGACGGTTGCTGTACGCGTGAAAGATCTGACACCGCTTGCCTGCGCGAAATTTCTCGGCGACCGCGGCATCTTTACGTGGGATGGCAACTACTATGCACTCAATCTCACTGAGCGCCTCGGCGTAGAAAAAACAGGCGGTCTGCTTCGCATCGGCCTGGTGCATTACAACACCGCCGAGGAAGTAGACCGCCTGCTGGTGGCGATGCGCGAACTCGCATCGTCCGCCTAATAAGCTGCCGCCAAAGCCACTACGAAGAGTTCTATGTGTTGATGTCTTGTTTGGCTTCGAGTTTTCGGATTTGTCCCTCGACGAAGTCCTTTGTCCCGTCCGCGGGTGCGCCGGCTAACGCGATCTTTGCTTCTTTTAGCGCGTTCTCGTAGTCGCCTTGAGCGCTATAGACTCGCGCCATCCCGAAATGCGTGATCCAGTCGTTCGGGAATTTCTTCGCGTTGGCGCGATACGCAGCCCAGGCTTCGTCAAGTTTCTTCGCGCGCTGCAGCTGGCGGGCGTATGTATACGATTGAGTCGCATTAGCCTTGGCCAGCGCTTCGGTGCGGAATTTCGCTGCTTCTTCTTTGCGTCCGAGCAGATCCAACACCTGCGACTTGGTCATCAGATTTTCGTATCGCTCTTCCACTGCGATTGATTTGTCGGTGTAAATGAGCGCTTCCTCCAAATCCACCTTGGCGTTCACGAGATAGTCGGCAGCGTCGTTCCATCCGTCCCAGGTGTATTGCGCCAGGCCGCGGAGGTGCTTACGCATGTTCTGCTCGACCACTTCATTTACGTTCACCGCTACTTTAAACGGCACCGCGGTCTTGTCCCATCGCATCGTGATAACCGCAGAATCGGACTTGAGATCGTCGAATTCGTAGGTAAGCGCTTCCGTGAATTCGGATGTTTGCGGTTTCACGGTGACGCGCAATGCGTCTTCCTTCTGGTCATAGGTGAAGCTTCCCCATGAAGCGTTCGCCTTGGAGAAAATAACCGTCCAGTCGTTTTCACCAGGGATCATGTGCAGACCGTAGGTGCCGGGGTCGAGCGGTTTCCCCTCGATCGTGACTGGATCGGTAAAGCTGATCGTCGTGTTCTCATTTGCGCCTGCGCGCCACACTTTTCCGTAGGCTTCGAGCCCGCCAAAAACTTTGCGTCCATTCACCAGCGGGCGCGAGTAGTCGATGGTGATGTCGGTGACACCGATACGCTGCACCACCTCTGCGTGCTGGCTTGGGCGGGGCAGGTCATCGATGGCCGATTGTGCACGACTCGCTACGGCAACCAGCAAAACGCCCAGAAGCAAAGTGATATGTCGAACTCTTCTCATTGGAATCTCCTGTCTAAGCTGCTGAGCCCGATACTCACAACAGCATTAACCAATTTATTGTGCTTCTTCTGGCTGGCTTAGACGTACGGTAACCACTCTCCGTAAGCAATTAGAAACATCCGGCGGCTCGCTTCTACGCCCCTTGCATTCATTCGTTCCCGTGCTAGCCTACCTCCGCGACCATGGCTAAACGACCGAAACCAATCATTCTCACAGTGCTTGACGGCTGGGGCTTCCGCGCCGAAACGAAGGGGAATGCCGTGGCTCTTGCGCGTAAACCGAATTACGACCGGCTCATCGCGGATTTTCCAAACACGCTGATCCACACCTCCGGACCATTTGTCGGATTGCCCGAAGGGCAGATGGGCAATAGCGAGGTGGGCCATTTGAATATGGGCGCGGGGCGCATCGTTCATATGGACATCACGCGCGTCGATGCGCTTATCGCGAGCGGGGAACTTTTTCGCCAACCGCTGCTTCTCGAAGCGATGCAGCGCGGCCGCGAACGGCAGCTTCATCTAATTGGACTCGTGAGTGACGGCGGTGTCCACTCGAACATCGAGCATCTTTTCGCGCTGCTGCGGATGGCCCGCGAAAATAAAGTCGAGCGTGTTTTTGTCCACTGCTTTATGGACGGCCGCGACACGCCACCCAATAGCGGGATTGATTTCCTGCGTCAGCTCGAGCAGAAGATGCGCGAGTACGGAATCGGTCAGATCGCAAGCGTCAGCGGCCGTTACTACGCCATGGATCGCGACAATCGCTGGGAACGCATCGAGAAGGCGTATCGCGCGATGGTGCACGGCGATGCGGAAACGAGATTCAGCGATCCAATTACGGCCGTTCGCACGAGTTACGAGAAGGGCGTTACCGACGAATTCATCGTGCCTGCGGTCATCACCACGGAAGCCGTCCTGGGAAAGCCCTCAGCGCCTCGCGGATTGATTCGCGACGATGACGCCATTATCTTCTTTAACTTCCGCGCTGACCGCGCGCGCCAGATCACGCGCGCGCTGGTTGAGCCCGGCTTCGATAAATTCCAGGATTCGGCGCGGCCGCAGAATCTGAAATTCGTTGCCATGACGCAGTATGAAAAAATCTGGCCCTGGCTCCAGTACATTATCGGGCCCGAAAAGATCGAGCACATCCTTGCGAACGTGTTTGCCGAGATGCAGTACAAGAATCTTCGCGTGGCCGAAACCGAAAAGTACGCGCACGTGACGTACTTTTTTAATGGTGGCGTCGAGAAGCCGTTCGGCGGCGAAGAGCGAGTGCTCGTGCCATCGCCGAAGGTTCCCACGTACGATCTTAAGCCGGAAATGTCCGCTGCGGGAGTTGCCGACGCGGTTGTGCAGGCCGTCGAAAAAGGCGATTTCGACGCCATTATCATGAACTTCGCAAATGCGGACATGGTTGGCCACTCTGGAAAGCTCGAAGCGGCGATCAAGGCTTGCGAAACAGTGGACGCGTGTCTTGGCACAATTTTCCAGGCTTTGCGTCCGCGTGGTGGCGCGTGGATCATCACCGCCGATCACGGCAATGCGGAGACGATGATCGATCCGGTTACGGGCGGCCCGCACACGTATCACACAACAAATCCCGTGCCGTTCATTCTCATCACGGAAGACGGCCGCCTGCAGCTGAGCCCAAACGGTTCGCTTCGCGACATTGCGCCAACGCTGCTCGGCGTCCTCGGCCTGCCCTCGCCGCCTGAAATGACGGGCCGGGACTTGCGTATTGCGCGAAGATGACGCGTCCCTCGCCGGCTGAGACCAAGCTGCTCATCTGCGTGTGGCACGCGTTCGCGCTATGGAATCCGCCACCTGAAATGCCAGAGCGGATCCGCGCGCGGTGGCCAGAAATGCGCGTCGTGCATCTCCCGCACTACGACCGCATACTCGATGAACTCCCCGATACTGACATTTTCGTTGGCTTCTCCTTGCGCCCTGAGCAATTTGCGCTGGCGCGGAAGCTTAAGTGGCTGCACTCCACGGCGGCAGGCGTCGGCCAGCTGATGTACCCCGAGTTGCGAAACAGCGGGATCGAGGTTACAAACGCGAGTGGAGTCCACCGCACCCCGATGGCTGAGCACATTCTCGGTACTCTCATCGCGCTCGCCCGCCGATTTCCCGATTGCTTGCGCTATCAGCAGCAAGCGCACTGGGCGCAGCAGGAATTGTGGAATGCGCCGGTTCGCCCGCGCGAGTTGCACGGACAGATTCTGCTTTTCATCGGATTCGGTGCGATTGGCCGCGAAGTGGCAAGAATGATCCAGCCGCTCGGAATGCGGGTTTGGGCCGTGACGCGTTCCGGTCGCGCCCCAGAAGGTCTGGCCGAGCAAGTCTTCCCGACGTCCAAACTCGACGAAGCGCTGCCCCAAGCCGACTTTGTCGTCCTCGCTGCTCCAGAAACTCCTGAAACACGCAAGATGATGGGAGCACGAGAATTCGCGCTCATGAAACCCTCAGCCTATTTCCTGAATGTTTCGCGGGGAGCTTTGGTTGACGAGCCCGCATTGATCTCTGCGCTGGCCGAGCGAAAAATCGCAGGTGCCGCGCTGGATGTGGCTTCGCAAGAACCTCTGCCGCCGGAAAATCCGCTCTGGAAACTCGACAACGTATTCATCACGCCTCACATGAGCGCCGCGAGCGAGCGTCTGTGGGAGCGCCAAACGGATCTGCTGATGGAGAATTTGGAACGCTGGTTTGCTGGGGACGAGCTTCTGAATCGCGTGGACCTGAATCGCGGCTACTAATAGGCCGCCGAAAACGAAGCAAGCGCAGTCACAGAAAAAATAGCCGTGCCGCGCTGCCTTAACCCTTATATTTTACTGGCTCGCCCCGCCGGTTCCAGCCTGCACCCTGGGCGTATAGCCGTTTCGCGCGTAGACGTTTACTTTCTTCATCTTGCCCTTCTTGTCGGGCAACTCAAGCAGATTTCCATTCGTGTCCACCGCCTCCACCTTCAGCTTGTGAAACTTTCCGTCGGCAGGCGCAGTCGGCGCGAAGCCCATCGAGTATTGACTTCGCAAGAACGCAGATACCTGGCCGAATATTTCAGGCATCTCGCCTTGAAACCGCGGAAACCATGCGTAACCACCTGTCATCGATCCAAACTGAGTCAATTGATTTTTCGCCTGCAGGTAGCTCACGCCTCCGCCCGTGGGAGTGCGCAAATCGATGTCCTCGCCCATGCCCACGGCAAAAATCGGCACGTCTGCTTCCTTCAGCCGGTGATAAGTTTGATCAAGAGTATGTTTACTGAAGGTATCGAAACCGGTGGCGAGTAGCAGGATGGCTTTTTTGCCTTTCACACCATTCAACTGGTCAAGCGTCTCAATCACGGCGTCAAACACACATGCCTCGTGAAATCCAGGAACGAACAACTGTGAGATCGCTTGCTGAATTTCGCCTTTGTTTTGTGTGAAATCCACGGTTACTTCGGTCTTGATATCAAATGTCTTAAATGCAACCCAGTCCTTCGGCCCAAGACCTTGCAGAAAACCCCAGGCCCAACTGGCTCCCTTATATCCAAACCATCCCCAAAAGCGCGCGCTATACTCCAGAAGAATCACGACTGTAATCGGCGCCTCGGTGGGCGCGAAATTCGTCACCTGTTGCGGCTGGCCCTCATCTAGAATCCGAAAATTCTCCTTCTTCAAGCCCGTAACGATATTGCCCTCGTGGTCGGTCACCACCGCGTCGATGTTCACCACGTTCGATTCCACCGCGATCGCCACCTGCGGCGCAGGCGCCTGACCCTGCGGACCATTCTGCTGGCCGGTTGGCGGTTTCGCCGGCTCCGGCTGCTGTGCGGGCGCAGCTTTCCCCGGGCCTTCCTGCTGTTGGGCGTACGCCGTCCACGCGCCAGGCGGCACTCCCAGAATCACCACTAATACCGCTACCATCAGCCACTGCACACATTCCTTCGCTCGCATACGCCGTTCCCTCGCAGGTACGTAGGATGCTGCCACGGGCTTACTTGGATGGTCAATTGCAATTCAGAAAACCGAGCCTCAGCGGCTCCGGGAAGGCCTTCCGCTGCCGTGCTAAGATGGCTCGCTCGCGTCTCAGTTGCACCGGCATCAGCCCGTGGCTGCTAGGTTTTTTTGCTTTGTCGTTTTCAAACTCATTCGGAGGCAATTGGATGGCGCGGACGGTCGCTCGAATCTCTTTCCTCACGCTCGCCTGCATCGTCTCATTCGCAACGGCAAGTTCGGCGCAAACTCGCCGGCAATCATCCTCGCACGCGGTTCCGATTCAGCCACAAGCGCCCCCAACCACTTCTCCACAGACATCCGATCTCTCCAAGCTTGAGAGTGACGCGCTCGGATGGCTGGAAGGTTTGATCCGCATCAACACCACCAACCCTCCCGGCAACGAGCTCGTCGCCGCAAAATACGTCGCAGACATTCTTCAGCACGAAGGCATTACCGCGCAGATCATCGAGACCACACCCGGCCGCGGATTCCTCGTCGCTCGACTATCCGCCACTGCAGTGCCCGACCCATCGCGCGCTCTCTTGCTGATGGGCCATCTTGATGTCGTCGGTGTCGACAAAACAAAATGGACCGTCGACCCCTTCGGCGCCGTCGTAAAGGACGGCTATCTGTATGGCCGCGGCGCGATTGACGACAAAGCGATGACGATCGCGAATCTCGCCGTGTTCATTTCGCTGAAACGCTCCAGCGCTCGCCTCAATCGCGACGTGATCTATCTCACCGAAGGCGATGAGGAAGCCGGCGGCGTAAACGGAATGAAAGTGGCCGTCGAAAAGTACTGGGACAAGATCGCCGCAGGCTACGTCCTCAATGAAGGCGGCTACAACGCCCAGAAAGACGGCAAATTGCAGTACATGGCCATACAAGCGAGTGAAAAAGTTTCCGTCAGTGTCGACGTGATTGCCACCGGCGTTTCCGGCCATGCTTCGCTGCCGCGAAAAGACAATCCCGTGGCGCATCTCGCGGCCGCGATAGCGAAAATCGCAGCCTACGAGACTCCGGTGCAGTTGAACTCCGTCACCCGCGGCTACTTCGAAGGCCTCGCCCAGGTAGAAGACGAAGAAACCGCCAAGTGGATGCGCTCGCTCGAGACCTCCGAACGAGGGGAGCACGCAGCGCGTTACCTTTCGAACGAAAATCTGCTCTGGAACGCAATGATGCGCGACACCATTTCGCCCACGATGCTCCAGGCCGGAATTAGACCCAATGTGATTCCTTCCGAGGCGCGCGGTGTCATCAATATCCGCTTGCTGCCAGGCAACATGGCCTCCGCTCTTCTGGCAAAACTCACGCAACTCGTCAACGATCCGCAGATTCGATTCGAAATACAGCCGGGCGCGGGCGAAGCCGCACCATCATCATCGCTTACCACCGACTTGTACGACGAAATCACGCGTGCTACGAAACAGCAGTTTCCCGGCGCCGTTGCGATTCCTTTCATGTCTCCCGGCGCCACCGATTCCTATCCGCTGCGAATGCGCAGCGTTCAGGCTTACGGTCTGATGCCTTTCCCACTCACCGAAAACGATTTCCTTCGGATGCATGCGGACGATGAGCGCATTCCCCTCGAGTCCTTCCGCAAAGGCGTCGATTTTCTCTACACCATTGTCAACGACTTCGCGGTTTCGCGATAATTACATGATGGAACGAAGGGCCAAGATTGTTTGCACGCTGGGACCCAGCAGCTCGACATCTGAATTAATCGATAGCCTTGTCGGCGCCGGGATGGATGTCGCACGCCTGAATTTTTCTCACGGCACGCCCGAAGAACACGCCGCTCGCGTGGCGGCAGTTCGCCGTGCTTCCGGGCACTACGAAAAATCCGTCGCTGTCATCGCCGATTTGCAGGGGCCAAAAATTCGCACTGGCTCTCTCGAGCGCGGCGTTCCGGTCCAGCTGCATTTTGGCCAGAAATTCACGATCACCACGAAAAAAGTCACCGGCACTTCCGAAGGCGTGAGCACCACATTCCGCGAGCTTCCTCATTCCGTTCACAAAGGCGACAGAATCCTGGTGAGCGACGGCAACATCGCCATGCGCGTCCTCTCCACCCGCGGCGAAACGGTAATCTGCCAGGTGGAAAACGGCGGCGAGCTTCGCGAGCATCAGGGGATCAATCTTCCGGGCGTAAAGCTTAAAATTCCGTCGCTCACGCCCAAGGATCGGCGCGACCTGGCTTTTGCTCTCACCCTCAATGTGAATTACGTGGCGCAAAGTTTTGTGCGCACCGCGGCCGACGTCCGCGCAGCCAAAGCGGCGATCCGCCGCGCCGGCAAGGACATTCCCATCATCGCCAAGCTCGAAAAACCGGAGGCTATCGACAATCTCGCTGAGATTCTCGCCGTCGCTGATTGCGTAATGGTTGCCCGCGGCGATCTCGGCGTGGAGATGAACCCCGAAAAAGTGCCCGTCGTGCAGAAGCAAATCATTATGCAGGCGCGCGACGCGCTCGTTCCCGTGATTACCGCCACGCAGATGCTCGATTCGATGCAGGAAAATCCGCGGCCCACTCGCGCCGAAGCTTCTGACGTTGCCAACGCCATCTTCGACGGCAGCGACGCCCTCATGCTCTCCGGCGAAACGGCTGCCGGCCGCTATCCCCTCGAGTCTGTCCTCATGATGGATCGCATCATTCGCGAAGCCGAAGCCAATGCCACCGAATCGCTGCGCCCCGCACATATCGGCGATCTGCTCATCAGCGAAACGATTGCCGAAGCCATCTGCCACGCGGCCGAAGAATTGAAAATGAAGGCCATCGCCGTCTTCACGGAAACCGGCGGCTCCGCCCGGCTCGTATCCAAATACCGTCCGCGCGCTGCCATCATCGCTTTTTCGCCGAATCAGGATACTCGACGCAAAATGAGCCTTTTCTGGGGCGTGCTGCCGCGCAGCATCAATCGTGTGCACGACATCGATAAACTCGCCAAGACCGCCGAGCGCCGCTTGAAGCAGGAAAATCTCGTCAAGGATGGCGATATCGTAGGCGTGATTGCCGGCACGCCGCTCGGCACCCGCGGCTCCACAAACCTGATGCGCCTGGTCCGTATAGGCTGCTAACGTACAACCGTGTCTTCCAGCAGCTTCCGGATCTCCGACGTTCTCGATGCGCGTAAATTCCTGACCGAATTTCTTACGCCGACGCGATTAGCCCGCGCCGAATCGCTCGAAGCAGTTTCCGGCGCGAAGGTCTGGCTCAAACTCGAAATCGAGAATCCTACCAGCACTTTCAAAGTCCGCGGCGCGCTCAACGCAGTGCATCATCGCTCGCAGCAATCCCGCTTCGATGGAGTGGTCACCAGCAGCACCGGCAACCATGGTGCAGCGATCGCTTTCGCCGCTCGCCAGATGAATCTCAAGTCACGAATTTATCTTCCCCAGAATCCCAATCCCGTGAAACGCGAAAGGATCGCAAAGCTGGGCGCGGAGATTGTCGAAATAGGGAGAGACCTCGAAGAAAGCCGTGAGCACGCGGCCAAATTCTCAGAAGAGAGCGGCTGGCCGCTGATTGTGGATGTCGACGATCCTCATATCGCCGCCGGCGCAGCCACAATCGCTTGCGAGATTCTCGAACAGCAGCCTTCAACCGATGTCATCGTGGTTCCCGTCGGCGATAGCAATTTAATTCGCGGAATCGCCTACGCCGCGAAGCAAATTCGTCCCACCATTCGCATCATCGGCGTGCAAGCAGAAAAAGCCCCGGCTTACTATCAATCCTGGAAGGCGCAGCGCTCGCTCAGAACTGAAACCGCCGACACAATCGCCGATGGACTTGCCACCCGCACAACCACGGAAGACAACGTCCGCCAACTCATCGATCTCGTTGACGACATCCGACTCGTCTCGGAAGACGAAATGCTGCGCGCCATTGCGTTTCTGCTCATCAACGAGCACACGCTAGCAGAACCCGCCGGTGCAGCCGCAACGGCGGCATTGCTGAAATCAGGGAAGGAATTTGCAGGTAGGAATGTAGCGCTTTTAGTCAGCGGCGCAAATATCGCTCGAGATGTCCTGCGTCGCGCTGTGGCATCGAGCCTCTAAGCCAAGCCGCAATCGCGAGCCGCTAGTTCACCCAATTATCAGGATTCGATGGCGGCTTATCCCGATGCTCGCGCACGTACACTTCGAATTTCTTCTTCAATCGGCGCCGCTGCCAGTCAGACACCGAATTGCGGAACCCGTATAAATAAGATCCTCGCCGCAAATAGACGTACCCCACGAGCATCCCGCCCAGGTGGCAGACGTGGCTCACGTTGTCGCCGCTCGCTCCAATCGTCGCGAAAAATTCAATCGCGCCCATCACCGCCACAAAAATTCGCATCGACACCGTCACCGGCAGTGGAAATACCCACACTTGCCGATGCGGCATCATCACCGCACACGCCAGAAGGATTCCGTAAATCGCCCCCGACGCTCCAATCGTCGGCGCCCACGCGCTGCCGTGCCCATGCGGATCGATAATCAGTTTCACGATCACATTGATGATTCCCGCTCCCACGCCGCACAGAAAAAAATAGGTATAAAATTTCTTCGCGCCCCACATCCGCTCCAGATCCGCCCCAAACATCGCCAGATAAAGAAGATTAAACAGAATGTGCAGCACGCCCGCATGCAGAAACAGATAGGTGAACGGCTGCCAGATCCGGAATCCAAACACCGCCGCGTACGGAACCAGTCCAAACCACGTTTCCCAGAATCGCGCGCCACTCTGGCCAAAAAGCAACTCCGAGAGTTTCTGCAGCACAAACACCGAAACGCACGCGATGCAGATCGTCTTGATGGCAGGCGGGAAATACTCAGTCAGGTCAAACCGATGGCCATACCCGCGGCGGAAAACAGGGCTCACAGTCCACCAAGTCTAAAGCGTCAGCCCACCCGAGTCAAAGCCGCGCGAGAAGTTGAGGACGACACATGCGAGCCTAGTTGCTAATCCCCATCTGCGTCAGAAAATACGCGTAATCAAACGCCGTCTCTTTCAGCCGGTCGTATCGCCCAGACGCTCCACCGTGCCCCGCCGGGCTCATATTCGTCTTCAGAAGTAAAGTATTGTGGTCCGTGCGCACCGCGCGCATCTTCGCAACATACTTTGCCGGCTCCCAATACATCACCTGGCTGTCATTGAAAGAAGTTTTCACCAGCATGTTCGGGTAAGCCTTCGCCTCGATGTTGTCGTACGGCGAATATGTGATCATGTAATCGAACGCGGCCTTTTCCTTCGGATTGCCCCACTCTTCAAATTCCGGCACGGTCAGTGGCAGCGATTCATCCAACATCGTATTGATCACGTCGACAAACGGAACCCCCACCAGCGCCGCGTGAAACAAATCCGGACGCATATTGAGCACCACGCCCATCAGCAGCCCGCCCGCGCTTCGTCCTTCGATCACCAAGCGGTCCTTCGATCCGTATCCCTGCGCCAGCAAATACTCGGCGGAAGCGATGAAGTCCGTAAAAGTATTTTTCTTGTTCATCATCCGCCCGGCATCGTGCCACGCCTTCCCCATCTCGCCGCCGCCACGAATATGCGCCACAGAAAACGTCACGCCGCGATCCACCAGGCTGAAAATGTTCGAATTGAAGTTGATGTCATACGCATAGCCATACGAGCCGTAGCCGGTGAGAAACAGCGCGCCTTTTCCATCGAGCTTCGCGCCCTTCAAATGCACAAGCGAAATTGGAATCTTCACGCCATCCGGCGCCGTAGCATAAATCTGCTCCACCTGATAGCGCCCGCGATCATACCCGGGCACTTCCTTCTGCTTCAGCAACACGGAAGCCCCGCTCGCCATGTCGTACTCAAAAACCGACGGCGGCGTAATGAACGACTGATAGCCATAGCGAATTTTGGTTACGTCGTATTCCGGATTGATGTAGCCATAGCTCAAGTAAGCAGGTTCGGGAAACTCGATGCGTCGCGATTTTTCGCTATGCAAATCAGTCACGCGAATCTGTGGCAACCCATCCTGCCGCTCATAGGACACGTAATAGTTTTTGAAAAAATCCACGTCTCTCAGCATCACGTCCGCCCGCTGCGGCACCACTTCCTGCCAATTCGCGCGACGCGGATCTGCAACAGGCGCCTTCACCAGCCGGAAATTCCGTCCCGTGTCGTTCACGCGCAGATAGAAAAAATCTCCGTTGTGGTCCGGGTAATACTCCACATCTTGTTTGCGCGGTTCCATCACTTTCCATTCAGCCGTCGCCTGGTCGGCCGGAACGTACCGCGTCTCGCTGGTCGTATGGCTCGCCGAAACCAAAAAGATATAAGCCTTGCTGCGCGACTTGCCCACATTCACGTTGAATCGCTCGTCCTTCTCTTCATACACCAAAGTATCGGCGCCCGTAGTTCCTGCGGTATGGCGATACATCCGGTATTGCCGTTTGGTTTGCGCATCCTCAATCGTGTAAAAGAACGTCTTGTTGTCGTTCGCCCATGCCACCGACCCAACTCTCTCCGCATGGTCCGGCAACGTTTTCCCTGTCCGCAGATCTTTCACCGCAAGCACGTATTGGCGGAAGCCCGTATTGTCGGTGCTGTACGCCAGCAGGTTGCCGTCATCGCTCACTTCGAATTCGCCCAGCGACATGAAAATCTGCCCCTTCGCCAGTTCATTCACGTCTAGCAGCACTTCTTCAGGCGCGTCCATGCTGCCCTTCCGTCGGCAACGGATCGGATACTGCTTGCCGGCCTCCGTCCTCGTGTAATAAAAGTAGTCGCCTTTTTTGTACGGAACCTCCACGTCCGTTTCTTTAATCCGGCCGAGCATTTCGTCGTAAAGCGTCTTTTGTAAAGGCTCGGTAGGCTTCATCACCGCGTCCGTGTAGGCGTTCTCGGATTCGAGATACGCTTTCACTTCCGGGTTGGTCTTGTCGCGCAGCCAGTAGTAGTTGTCCACGAGCTTGTGTCCATTCACCTCAGTCACGTTGGGAACCTTTTTCGCTGTGGGCGGCACTGGAGGCGAAGCGAATTTATCCGCCGCCAGCGTGAGCACGGTTGCCAGCACAAGCAAGCCGACCTTGCGCATCACAGCTCCTTTTTCAGAAATTCGAGTACATGGATTCTATCCCAATTCCTTTCGCCAGGAAGCCCATCTCCAACCGCATCAAATCTGTACCCAGGCTAAATCATAGTAATGTTGGGACTTAACATTGCGTTTCTTCCTAGTACTCCTGTTCTAGCTCAACCAACCAGCACAGTTCCACCCCGGTAGAACGCCTGCGCCATTTCGGATCACAGCCGCCACCGCCAGAATGCAACTGTCACGCAAGCTCCAAGTGACGCGAGCCGATCAAATCGAGCACTTCAAGGAAGAACCAAACATGAGATTCACCCGAATCGGGATGCTAGCCGCGGCCTTTTTCCTCACCACTCTCGCCGCCTCCGCGCAAATTGAGACCACCCCGCAACAATGGACGATCGTTACCACCAAAGAATCGGCGCCCAACGCCTACCCGTTGCTCGATGCCAACGGGAATCCCTATTCCTGCAACGGCCAGAACGTGGACAATCCCAAAGATTCGAATTCCAATTGCTATAACCCGCTCGTCATCACCACGGATTGGACGCTCACCAGCGAATTCGGTATCGCCACCGGCCTCTCCACCGTTCTCCCCGATACTTTCACCAATTCGAGCTGCTCGAATTCAGGCGGAGTCGCAAGCGCGAATGTCACCGGCTACGACATCTTCGGCTTCTACCAGGCCACTTTTACCGTCACCCTTGACAATGGCGCCACCATCACGTTCACCGGTAGCCCCAGCACCGACCCGAGCCAATTCTCCGGAACATTTCGCTCCTCCGGTTCATGCATGAAGGGCGACTCAGGAAATTTTACCGCCACCCTGTTTTCTCCGGTCAATGGCACCTACGTCGGCTCCTTCGAGAGTTCAAATGGCGGCCCGGCCGCGAGCGTCTCTGTCACCTTTAAGACCGATTCCTCCTTCAACGTCACCGGCACCATTACGGCCGCGAAGAATGCCAATCTCTGCTTCTCCACGCTCACCATCGGCACTCCTCTCGCAAACACCTTTGAATCCAGCATCGCCTCGGGAGACATGCTCGAAACCATCGCTACTGACAACAGCGGTAACGTCGTCGCCTTCGTCGCCAGCAACACCGATGCGAACGGCAAGACGCTCGCCAACGGCGGCCTCTTCATGATCTATGAAGGTCTCGCAGGCGCATGCTCGGGAATTTCCGGCACCGACATCCCGTTCAAAAAAGTCACGTCCGCGCCCGCGCCAATTCATCACAGCCCAGTCCGCGTCCGCCACTTCGCCGGCCGCCGCTAGCTCCCATGTGCGGACTCGTCTTCTCCGGCGGCAGTACCTCTTACGGTTGGCAGTACATCTTAAGGGTGGGAGCCCCCCGCTTCAGCGGGGGGAGCCGGACTTTAGTCCGGCGAAAAAACACGCACTCGCTCGATGGCTTCAGCAATGTCTCGCTGAAAAGAGTTACGCCCGCGTCCACGCCAGAGCGTCACAGCCCCGTTCGCGTCCGCCATTTCGCCAATCACGGATAGTTCTTAAGGGTGGGAGCCCCCCGCTTCAGCGGGGGGAGCCGGACTTTAGTCCGGCGAAAGAACACGCACTTGCTCAATGGGCTTTAGCCCTGGCGCGTTTCGCACCTTAGCTCAGTCGCGAGCCCGGCGCGTCTAGCTGAGCTTCTTCCGCGCAAAATAAAATAGCGAAGCCGCCAAAAGCAGAAACATCACCAACCCGAACATGTTGCTGGTCGCCAGCGATCCCAGCAGCTTCGGCCCAAACGCAAACAAATCCGGCCGCCAAGGCAATCTCAATACCGTCGTCACCCACTGCGGCACGCGCGTCGAAATTTCCGGATCCTGCAGCAGCGCAATCACGATCCCCAGCAAACCAAACACTCCTCCCGCCGCAATCAATCCGCTCGAATAAAGCGCTCCAGGACTCGCCTCACCTTCATCTTTCGCGCCCTTCGAACTCGCCTCCACCATCCAGCGCACGATCCCTCCGGCAAACATCGTCGCCGTCGTCCCAATCGAAAGATAAGCCCCCACCGCAAACGCCAGCGACCGCACGCCAAGAATTTCCACCGCCAGCACCAGCGCCACACCCATCAACACCAGCCGCCATGGCAGTCGCTGATTCAAAATCCCGTTGATCACCGTTGCCATCAACCGCGCCTGCGGCGCCGGAGCCTTATCGCTGCCGATCCCCTGCACCCACTGCACTTCAATCTGTTTCGTCCCGGGGTCGTACAAATATTCGCCATCGGGAATCGTCCGCGATCCCAGCGCGTTAATCAGCTCGTAAGTTTTCCCCTGATACGTGAACGACTCGCGCTCCACCTTCACGCCCGTCGGCAATTCCTGCACGTTCACCGCAATCTGCGTCGGGATATATTTCTGCAAACCGGTATTCATCAAATTCAGCGTCGCGCCAATCGCAATCGTTGACACCGTCACGCCCACCAGCAATCCCCACTGCTGCTTCACCGGCGTCGACCCCACCAGAAATCCCGTCTTCAAATCCTGTGACGTCGCCCCCGCAATCGCCGCCGCAGTGCACACCACTCCGCCAATAATCAGCGCCAGTACCGCATAATTCGGTGCCGTCCACCCCGCCACAAAAAATATCGCGCACGTCGCCATCAACGTCGCAATGCTCATCCCGCTCACCGGATTCGAAGAATTTCCCAGCAGCCCGCTGATTCGCGCCGCCACGGTGACGAACAAAAATCCAAACACCACCACAAAAAGTCCCGCCAGCAAATTCTGATACCACGTCGTGCTCGCCCCCTTCATCGGCTCAAACGTCAGCATGATCCACATCAGCACCACGATCACCAGTGACCCGATCAGCACGGTCCGCAGCGAAATATCACGCTCCAACCGACTCTTCTCCGCCGCCTCTCCCGCGCCCTCCGCCCGCACATCTTTCAACCCCGCCCGCAACGCCGAAATAATCGTTGGCAGCGTCCGCAGTAGCGTGATCAACCCAGCCGCCGCCACCGCTCCCGCTCCCATCGGGCGGATATACTGCCGCCACATATCGTCCGGCGTCATCTGCGGAATCGGAATCGTCGAGGGATAAATCGGAGTGTTCCCCGCCAGCTGCCCGAAAAATTGAATCGCAGGCATCACCAGCAGCCACGAAATCACGCCCCCGGCAAAAAGAATCCCCGCCACCCGAGGCCCGATAATAAATCCCACTCCCAGATATTCCGAAGTGATCGTCGCCCGAAATGACGCCCCCGGAAACCACGTCGGCCGCGCCTCCGGCTGCCCGTTCCACGCCTGAATCGTGTTCATGAAAAACGTGTAAACGCCGCCAAGCCCCAGGCCCCAGAACACGCGCCCCGCGAACGACCCGCCACGCTCCCCCGCCACCAGCACATCCGCGCAAGCCGTCCCCTCAGGAAATGTCAGATTGCCGTGTTCCTTCACAATCAATTGCCGCCGCAGCGGAATCATAAACAACACACCAAGCCATCCGCCCAGCAGCGCCAGCGGAAAAATTCGCCAGAACGTAAACTCCGATCCAAATCCCAAAAATATCAGCGCCGGAATCGTGAACATCACCCCTGCCGCCAGCGATTCCCCCGCCGACCCCGTCGTCTGCACAATATTATTTTCAAGAATTGTCGAGCGCCCAAACGCCCGCAAAATGCTGATCGAAAGCACCGCAATCGGAATCGACGCCGACACCGTTAACCCAGCCCGCAACCCCACATAAACCGTCACCGCGCCAAACAACAACCCAAACAACGCCCCCAGCACCACCGCGCGCAAAGTAAACTCAGCAAGCGACTCCTCCGCCGGCACATATGGCTTGAATTCCCCAGGCGGCGCCGTCGAACTCCAAGCCTTATTCCCAATCGCCAAGCCTCACCTCCCCAAAAATCCTCGCGCCAGTCACCGGGCCACCATCGCGACGCGCTCAATCACAGGCGACCGTCCAATTTGGCCCCCAAACGTGCGGGCAACTTAGCACCACCCGTAACCCGAGGCAAGCCGCAACCACAGTAGGGGCGCGTCTAAGACGCGCCCGCGAAGCCCACCCCACGCCCAGCGCCATTCATTTACGCGATGCCCGCCCTCCGGTTCAACCCTCCACCGTCCACCCACCACAAACCAACCACACGCACGTCACTCACCGCGCCTCGTATGCTATTCTTTCCCACCGACCCGAGGAGAAAATGTCCTACATCGACCGCATCCAATCCGATCTCACCGCCGCCATGAAGGAAAAGGACGAGCTCCGCCTAAGCGTCCTCCGCATGGTGAAATCCGCGCTGAAGCACAAGGAAATCGAAAAGATGCGCCCGCTCGATGACCTCGAATCCCTTCAGGTGCTCCAAACTCTCGTCAAGCAGCGCCACGAATCCGCCGAACAATTCACCAAGGGCGGCCGTTTCGACCTCGCCGAAAAAGAAAAAAAGGAAATCGCCTTCATCGAACACTATCTGCCAGCCGCGCCCAGCGACGACGAACTCCACCGCGCCATCGAAGAAGCTGTCGACGAACAAAGCGCCGACTCCCTGAAACACATGGGCGCCGTCATCAAAGCCGCCCGCGCCCGCCTGGAAGGCAAAACCATCGACGGCAAAGCCCTAAGCGACAAAGTCCGCGACCGCCTAACTCCCAAATCCTAATCACGCTTCGGTCATCGAATCTCGCCGCCCGCGAAATAAACTCAGCGCTGTCGGCCAAAGCGCCGTCATCCTGAGCGAAGCGAAGGATCTCAGCTTTCATTTCAAGCACAAGTAGGGACGCGTCTAAGACGCGCCCGCGCGCCCACCCCACTTCCCGCCCCATCCATCTGCGCGCCGCCCGCGAAAACAAATCACAAGCGCCGTAGGCGCGGAAGAAGTTAGCCCACCCCGGAAGGGGTGGGAACACGAACACGGAGCAATCTCCAGCGCCGTAGGCGCGGCACAAAAGCTCGATTCCTCTTCGCGCCCATTTTCCATCCCCGGCAAAGATTTTCTCGCTTACAGTATCCCCATGCCACTCCCCGCCCAAATCCCCGTCAAATACTCCGAAGACGACGCCCAATTCATCAGCATCCGCCCCCTCGTCCGCCAAACCTTCCGTCCCACAGAACTCATCGACATGATCGTCAGCGTCACAGGAAAAGACCCGCACCGCGTCCATCAAATCCTCCGCTCCGGCACAATCGTCTTCAATTCCTACCGCTACTGGTGGGACGCAATCGACGCCGCCCCACCCGAACTCGCCCCTCTCCTCAACGCCTATCCCGACGCCGATCCCTCCCGCCCTTTCCGCCAGGAAAATTGCACCGAGATAATCCTCGAATCCGCCGGCACTCCGCCGCGCCACGCTCTTCGCCTCCATCGCACCCATGCCTCCCGCAAACGCCTCTTCCGCACGCGCAGCCTCTGGGACGTCCTCCTCGATCTCACCCGCCCGCACGCCCCCGCCTACCGCGAATATTCCTACGCCCATCGCGCCGACGTCTACGCCCTGCCACTCGACCCCGCCGCAATCACCAAACTCCTCGAATCCGCCAATTTCGCCCCCCGCGCTCTCGCCCCCCAACTCGCTATCCTTCCGCACATCTCCATGGCCAAATTCCTCTGCCCCCGGCAGTGATCTCAGCGTCCATCTCAAGCACCAGTAGGGGCGCGTCTCAGACGCGCCCGCGCAGCCCGCCCCACCCCCGCGCCGTGCCTGCTGCAGGCGGGTGTGTGTGGATTAGGGTGCGTAACGATGCGGTTGAATTGCTTCGCCGTTTGTTCGTCGGGAAGTTCTGGGAGAGATTTTTTTCAGGAAACTTGCGGCGGTCTATTGACATGCCTCGCAGCGCTGCGCTATCCCTACTTAGGCAGGCTCAAGTGCTGCATCTTCGCGAGGGGTGAAGTGCCAGTACTTGCTGGTTGCCACTCTTGGAATCTTGCTTGGTGCGAGGGCAAGGTCTGCTATAGTTTTGGTGGGGTTAAGTTTCGGAGTTTCGAACGCTTGGAGTTTCAAGCGTCTCTCAGGTTTTCAGGAGTCCGACTTTTTAGTAGTTCACCCTTCCAGCCCATAAGAGCATTTGAAGTGGCACAAAACCAGAACCTATCTTCCCCCAGGGGTGAATCATGGCTAGTCCCGCACCTGCAATGGATTTTCGAACCTCGCTACTCCCGATCTTCATGACTCGTTTAAAGATCCTCCGAGCAATTGCTCCCGGTCTTCGCGACCTGCCGTCGCAAACATTCGACGAACTTCAGTCGCTTCTCGAAAGAGCGGAAGCCGTAATCCGGGAATCCGTCGGGCATGTACCCGACGAATCCAAATAGGTGCGCCGTTCCGTCGAGCGTTCCGTCGACCGCTCATTTCACCGGGCATTCGACAGTTCGCTCCGCTTCGCTCACGAGCCGCCTGACCCGAACAACCTAAAGAAAATGATCATGGGCCAAACGACCCTTGCCCGAATGAAATGATCATCTGATCGAGCGGTATCGTTCTTCGCATCGCGCGGCGGCGGTCGAGCGGGAAAGTTTGAAACTCCTCTCCGTCGCTACTTGAAGAGTTCCGCGGACTTCAGAATCATTACAGGCGTCATTTTGAATTCTCCGCCGGTGACGAGCACTTCGCCGTTGTTCAGTTTTGTAGCTGTGTGAAAGAAGCGCCCCGTTCCCAGCGAGCCTGTGCGTGAGAATAGATGCGTTGCGGGATCAAATAGTTCGGCGATGACGGATCCGTTACCGGGTGAGTCGGGAAAGGGAAACCCTCCGGCCACGAGTACCGTACCGTCGTCGAGCAAAGTGGCAGTGTGAAAAGCGTGTCCAGAGACCATCGGACTGACGGTTGAAAAAGTGCCCGACGCTGGATCGAAGACTTCCGCAGTCGTACTTACATCGTCATTTGAATTAATCCCACCCGTCACCAGGACCTTCCCGTTACTGAGCAAAGTGGCGGAGTGACCCGAGCGTGCTTCCGTCATGCTGCCGGTAGCCGTGAAGGTTCCGGTCGTAGGATCGAACAACTCGGCTGTGCTGAAGGAGTTTAGCTCCGACTCGCCACCCGCGATCAATACGGTTTCGTCGTTAAGCAATGTGGCCGTGCATTCGTCGCGAGCCGAAATCATGTGGCCCGTTGCCGTGAAAGTACCCGTAGCCGGATCAAACAGCTCTGCCGTACTGGCATGTCCCCCCGCTAAGAGAACTTTACCGCTGGCGAGCAGTGTCGCAGTGCCCTCGAATCGGGTACCGACTGGCGTGCCGGTGGCTGTGAAGGTTCCGGTCGAAGGATCGAAAAGCTCCGCGGTGTTGTCGGCAGTCCCGCCCACCACTAGCACTTTGCCGTTGGTGGCTGCCGGCCCGTGAGCCAGCAAGGTGGCCGTAGGAAATGTGCGAGATGAAATCATACTACCGGTAGTGGTGAACGTCCCGGTGTTGGGATCGAACAGTTCAGCGGTCGCGAGGCCGTTGCCCAGACTATCCGTTCCGCCTGCGACAAGCACTTTCCCGTTGGTAAGCAACGTGGCTGTATGAGACGCTCGCTCGCCTCCCATGGCCCCGGTGGCTTGAAATCCGTGCAAGTTGGGATTCATCGCCACCTGAATCGCAGTCGAAGTGCCTGTGATCGTCGGCTTCGCAATATCGGTCGCAACTATGGTGCTGCTGCCTGCGCTCTGCAGCGTTACCGAAACGTTTTCCATGCCATTGGCCAGATTCGAATCTGCAGGAAGTACGGCTTGGGCGTCGGTGCTCGTAAAATGTACGGTTCCGGAATAGCCGGTTGCAGTCTTGTTCGAGTTGTTGAGCGCGACAACCGCAATCGTGAAAGGGGTGCCCGCGGTTGCTGCGCCAGGAGCCGTTACCGCAAAGTGCGTGGCGCCTCCGGTCCCACCTCCGCCACCGGAATTGCTGCTTCCGCCACCACAAGCACTCAGCAAACAAATGGCGGAGATCGAGATTGCCAACGACAGAGGAATTTTCATCGTCTGGGCTCCTTCAAGTGCGCGGAGTATAGGCTGGAAGGTGATATAAACAAGTGTCCTAAAAGACCATATCTGTCTCCCAGCCAAGAAAAGAAGGCGGGTCGCATGATTCGCTGCGGTCTAATGCAACTCGAAGACGTTTCAGCCTGCGTCAAGATCGTCGCAAACCACCCGGTGCTTGGGCCAAGGTATGGATCCGCTCTTGATCACCTGGAGTCAGTCTGGCGCCAACTTGCTCACTCGGATGCCTTTTTCGCTATGGTCGCTAAAGAAACCGCCTCTGGATGCTCAAAGACGCTCGGTTCCCAGATGGCTTGCTTCATCACGGATGATTTCGCCGCCGAGATTGCCACGGCGCCGTTCAAATGGGTTGGACCCGAACTTGTGAACCGCTTCCTGCACGGACCTTCTCCCATTTTGACAAACGCGCAGGTACGCCTCGCCAATTCAGCGGATGGCCTAAACACCTTGGTCTGGCCAAGCTGCTACCTGACGGAATATGAGACCCACTTGGAGCTGCGGCAGATGAGCCAGGTGGTCTTTGTTGAGGTCTATCGTGGTTTTCAGATCAAGCGTCTTCAGATGCAAGCGATACACCCGGTGGAATTGCATATCGCGATAAATAGCGGAGCGTGGTATTTGCGGAGTGCCGATTCCAATCACTCGCAGGATCTCGGCCAGCTTTCTGGGTCAGCGGCGCTGAAGCCGCACATTGTGGAAGTAACGCGAGCGATGGCATCAAACCAGCCCGGCACCTGGGCCAGCCATTTGTTCTCCGCCTACCGCAAGCCTGAAATGGGATTTCCGCGCAGCGAACAGCGCTTACTGTCTGCGGCCCTGCAGGGAGGTACGGATCAGGAGTTAGCCGAGCAGCTGGGGATTTCCCTATCTGCGGTGAAGAAAATGTGGGCCTCCGCCTATCACCGCATCGAGTCTCGTCGGGCTTCAATACTGGAATTTGAACGCAAAGAAAATGCCAATGGCGATCGCGGCAGAGAGAAGAAGCACAAGCTGTTGGTATATCTTCGCGACCATCCGGAAGAACTGCGCCCCTACTCGATGAAGCTGCTCGATCGAGTGGCGCCGTGAATTTCAGGCTGCAAGAACAATAGAATCGACTGCGCTTCCGATCATCTCGAATACTTCTCAAATTCCCTTTGAATTGAGCAACCGGGATAATTGTCGTGAACGGGGCTTATCAGCATGCGACGACCCTTTTGGAGTTTGAATTTTCCCGAATTGGCACCGTCTCGATCTCGTAAGCCTTTTGTCTTCAATCCGCGCGATACCGGTAGTTCTAGAACAATTCTGAGTTAGTTAACCGCAAAACTACGTAGTCCCCCAATCACTAAGCTCCAGACAACCTCCTTCCATTTTTCGAGCGTCCATCTATGTAGGATTGGCGTAGCTCGAAAAGGCGCCAAGGAGGCGACTGAACGAAAGTCGGCCGGCGCCAGCCGGTTGACAAAAATCGAACGATCTCCTACCTCACCACACCGCGCCCGCGTCCTGCGGCCGCGAATCCAAAAAAGGACAACCCACCCATGACCTCGAAAACGACCACGAAAGCCACCAGCCCGAAAACCAATAGGAAGCATTCCCTAGAGCATCCTGTAAAGAATTCTGTGAAGCATTCTGTGAAAAAGACCCAGCGAATCAACCGTCAACGCCGCCTGCAAAAGCAGCTGCAAATCATCATCTTCGAACGCCACAGCCGCCGCTGCATCATCTGCCACCACCCCGAACGCGAAGCCATCGAAGAGGAATTCGTCCACTGGCGCGCCCCCTGGAAACTCTCTCAGGACTACAAGCTCAACGACTATCGCACCGTCTACCGCCACGCCCGCGCCGCCGGCCTGCTCCTCCAGCGCCGCGAACGTCTGCACTCCGCCCTCGATGCCTTCGTCGAATCGGTCGACGACGTAACATTCACCGGCGACACCATCCTCCGCGCCATGCGCACCTACAGCTGCATCGACAGCCACGGCCGCTGGACCGAAATCCCCACCCAGGTCCAATTCTCCACTTCCACCGACGCCCACCCACCGCACCCGAGCCCGCGCGGCACTCATGTCGGCTCCGATGTCATCGACATCGACTCCGACGAGGAATCAGAAAACGACACAGAAGACGACGCAGAAGAAAACGCAGAAAACGCGCCCGAGGAGCGGGTTACCGCTCTCGACGTCCTCAACGTCGTCCGCAAATACGCCAATCAAGCATCGCGGAGCGATGCCACCGACGCCGCCGATGAATCAGAAGAAGCCGCAGAAAACGAGCTCGAAAAGCTCGTAACCTCTCGCCTCACATCTTCAAAATCACCGTCACGCAACAACGCCGCTGGCCCCACCTCCTCAAAATCACCGTCGCCCAGCGACATTACCGCTTGTCCCACACCTTCAAAACCCATGTCGCACAGCGACACTACCGCTTGCGCAGCCCCACCCGCGCAACCTGCCTCAGCAGTGCCACTAAATCCGAACAATCGCGATCGAAGCGTGACCGCCACCGCTTGCTCAGTCTCTTCAAAAATAGGGTCGCGCAGCGATGCTACCGCTTGCGCTGATTCACCCGCGCAAGCCTTGCCGCGAGACGTTGTTCGCGGCCAGAATCCGAATGACCGGTCGCCCTCTGATGGCACCGATTGCGCCGCGCCACCTGTGCAACCGGCTGTTCCTCCAAAACCGAAGCCGGACGCCGACGGCCGCATCTGGCACCCACGCCCGGGTTATCCGGACCAGGAAATCTCAGAACCAGATGCCCAGGGCCGCGTCGCATACAAAATTCACATGATGACTGCCGCCCCGCGGCCTCCGTCGCGCGAGACGGACGCCCAGCGCGCCGCAAAGTTAATCTACCGTTCCGTGATTAAAAATCACGGCAACCCATGACCAGTCAGCGATTTAAGAATTTCTAATCGGCGGTAAAAGGGGGGAGAAAGGCGAAAGCAAAGGAGCCGACAGGAACGCCGATTGTTCTAGATGTGATCAACGTCACAGGCAGTGGCGACGCAAATCACAGAAGCGCATGGCCGAGAAGGTTAGTCTGGCCGGGCGTTAAAGTACAAATCGGCGAAGCAATCGAGAGGAGATACTTGGATGAAGACGATTGGGAGAACCGCGTTTGCAGTGATTCTATTGGGCATGTTTTCCATTGCAAGGCCCGCGCAGGCGGGGGACGTACAGGGAAAAGTAACAGCGACGGGATTGAAGTCGGCGGGCGGTATTGCCGTGTATATCGACGCAATTCCCGGCAAGAAATTCGATCGGCCTGCGGAGCATGTGGCGGTGGACCAGAAGAATATGCTCTTCGTGCCGCACACCCTGGTGATCCTGCGTGGAACCACCGTGGATTTTCTCAACAGCGACCAGGTGGCTCACAACGTGTACTGGCCGTCGGTAGGCGGCAACAAAGCTCTGAAGCACAGCTTGACGATCGTCTCGCCGGGGCAAAAAAAGTCGTTCGAATTCGATGACCTTGGCGCGGCGCAACTGCTCTGCAACATGCACGCTGAGATGGTCGGCTACGTGGTGGTGGTTCCGACTCCCTATTTCGCGCTCACGGACAGTGACGGTGCGTTCACGATCAAGAATGTTCCGCCGGGAAGCTACACGCTGAAATCGTGGAGCGCAGACGGCAAACCGACTACACAGGCGATCACAGTGACGGACGCCACGACGAATGTACAGATAGCAGTGGTGAGCGCGAAGTAGCCGGCTCAGATCAGGGACAACGCACTTGGCACAAATACCCAAATCGTTGAAGCAGACTCGGACTCGGCTGGGCGCGCAAGTCACCGCGGCGGCGGCAGTGTTCGTTCTCGCCACCTCGTTGCTTGCGCAGACGGCCGACACGCCGGACACGTCCGTAACAGCCGTTCAAGGTGAAAGCTGGATCAATCATCTGCATAAGTCGTTCAACGAAACAGGCATGGGCAAGACCTGGGAGTTGGGGCCAGCGCCAACCGAGCCGGGACAAATACCGCCCACCTGGCAGCTCGAATTAACTAACGGCTACGCGTCGCAAACTCTCACGATCCACGGCTCGGACCTTTATCGCCTGAATTGCCGCGGGTGCCATGGGGCACTCGGCCACGGCAGCCCGCCGGAAATAAATGCTGTGACCGGGCCGGTGCAGGCGACGTCCGTGACGGCCACCATGGAGCGAATGAAACAGGCCGGCCGGGAAATGAGCCGAGCGGACGTGAGCGCCGCGGCCAAGGAATCCAAGATTCTCTTGCTGCAACGCCTGCACATGGGCGGGCTACACATGCCGCCACCCACGTTGAGCGACGCAGAAATTCGATCCCTGGTCGCTTACCTTGAAGTGCTGTCGGATGTCCCCGGTGCAGCAAACCGTCAGATTGCCGTGAGGGAATCGTCCTACCGCATCGGCGAGCACATCGTGAAGTCCACCTGCCATGTGTGCCACAGCGCGACGGGAGCGAATCCAGATCCTGAGCAAATTTACGAAGGAGCGATTCCGCCGCTCTCGAGTCTCACGACGCGCGTTAGCCTCCCCGATTTTGTCAGAAAGGTGACCACAGGCGCCCCCATCAACATGGGCGCGCCGCCAGCACTTTACAGAGGGCGCATGCCGGTCTTTGCCTATTTGACCCAAGACGAAGCCGCTGCAGCCTACCTTTACCTCATGCTCTACCCACCCAAACCATAGGCACCCGATATTACCTCTCTGCTATCCGAAAGCGATTTCAAAAAATTCTAATCGGCCGTAAAAGGGGGATAAGATTCGCATTCGCGCGGCGGGCACGCGCAAAGGTTGACGGAGAGGGAGATTCCGATGAGTGAAGCTGGGGCGAGCCACGGAGCGGCGGGAGCTGGGACGATACGGCATGAATTTGCTGATGTGAATGGGGTGCGAATTCACTGTGCGATTGCTCGGCCGGCAAGATACGAAAATGCGGAGTTGGGGGAACGCGGTGCGGCTGCGGGCGATGCGGCTGCGCGCGGGGCGGGAGCGAAGCTCATCGTGTTTCTGCATGGGTTTCCTGAGTTTTGGTATGCGTGGCGCAGGCAGCTTGAGGAATTTGGGCGGGATTTTATTGCGGTGGCGCCGGATATGCGCGGGTACAACCTTTCGTCGAAACCGGCGGCGGTCGAGGAGTATGACATCGGCAAGATTGTCGGCGATGTGCGCGGGCTCGTGGAGCATTTGGCCGCTGCGCATCATCTTGGGGCGGCGCGGTGCGTTCTGGTTGGGCACGATTGGGGCGGAGTTGTGGCGTGGGCGACGGCGATGGCGTGCCCTGAGATTGTGGAGCGGCTGGTGATTATCAACGCGCCGCATCCGAAGATTTTCGAGCGCGAGTTGCGCGAGAATCCGAAGCAGCAGGAGGCGAGCCAGTACATGCTGGTGTTTCGCAGCGCGCAGGCGGAAGCGATGATGTCCGCGAATAATTTCGCGATGATGCAGGAGACGATTCTCGGCGAGGGGATGCGGCAAGGCTATATTTCCGAGGCCGATCGGAAGGCGTATGTGGAAGCGTGGTCGCAGCCGGGCGCGTTGACGGGCGGGCTGAACTACTATCGCGCGGCGGAAGTGGGGCCGGGTGGTGGCGGGCCGGGTGGTGGCGGACACGAGGCGTTCAAGACGAAGCATCCGGTTGTGTCGTTTGAGGTGAAGATGCCGGCGCTGGTGATATGGGGCGAGAAGGATCCTTATATATTGACGGACAATTTGAACGGGCTCGAGCGGTACGTGCCGAAATTGACGGTGGAGCGGATGCCTGAGGCGACGCACTGGGTGGTGCACGAAAAATCCGCGCGCGTGAACGAGTTGATTCGCGATTTTCTGGCAGCTTCAAAATAAACTTTCGAGCGTTCAGCGTGGTGCCGGGCCAATGAAGAAAAAATCAAAACAGCCTGCGAAGAATTCGAGCGCCCGCCCGGGAGCGATTCCGGCGGTGCCGATCGAAGCGGTGTTCAGCTTCTTGAGGGGCACAAAGGGAACTTCGAGCTGGACGAAGCAGGATTTCGCCGGGACGCTGAAGATCAGCCTCGCTGACGCGGTGAAGATCCTGCCGGTGATTCAGATGCAGGGCTACATTAATCCTTATCATGATGAATGGGTGACGACGACGGCCGGCGAGGATGTGTCTGGCGCGCGGGCGCCGCGCTTCTCGCCCGAAAAGGTGGAGGAGGCGCTGGCTGAGCTGCGGGAACGGATTAAGGCTACGAATCAGAATTCGAAGTCGCCGTACAAGATTACTGAGGCGGTGGCGTTTGGGGATTTTCTTTTGCAGAAACCGCGGGTGCAAGCTGCTGAGGTGGGGATTCGGCTGGAGCCGCGAAAAGCGAAACGTGGTGAATCCCAGGCGAAACAGCATGCGGCGGAGCGTGCATTCCTCAGGCAGCTACGCGAGAAAGCGGCGACGCTGAATACTTTACCGTACGCGGAGTGGATGAGCGCGAGGACACATCGCAGACTCTTGTAGGTTGCCGCGCTGCTCAGCCTGCGCTTCTGACTTAGCAAGGCAGCGGTGGCGCGTTGCGCCCACTTTGGGCGGTCCTATGCAGGCTAGTTTTGAAGTCGCAATTTGCGACCTCAAATTCCTTAATCGGGCTCGTCTTCAGCATGTTTCTACAAGTTGGGATGGTACGGCGGTCGTGGCGCAAGCAACATCACGTAGCGGGAGCAAGGACCCAATCGAAAGGGAGAATGCGGAGGAGTCTCGTCCTGGAGGCTTTGCCGTGCCAGCCGCAGGCGGGATTGGTGCAGGTGATTTCTTCGTTGCCGAACATTTTCATGGCGTCTGTTTCAGAGAGCGAGCTGTTGCGGCATTTCTTTTCTAGATTGATATTTTTGCGGTCTTTGGGGCACTCGAAAACGATTCGATAGGCTAAGCTCATAGTCAATTTTAACATCTGCGGGGCCCGCGCCGATTTGATTCTTGAGTGGGGCTGATAACTGATAGGAATGAGTACTTGCCTTTGCCGCTGATTCTGCTATGATGTGTTTGCGCTTATTACTTTCGGTTGTGTTGTGCGGTCCCTCTGTTCGTAGCTGATCTGAGAATACCCGCCTTCAGTTCTCTCCGCATGTTTTCAGCGTAATCTAACAAAAAGACTGGCCAAAGAGGCCGGCTGTGTGTGCACGAAGGTTGTGCGTCGCGGCAGAGCCCTAGCCAGCAAGAAAGCAAAATGCAGAATTTTTCAGAATTACCCATCTCACCTTCGTTGAAGGAGAGATTGGCAGCGGCGCGATTCTTCGTCCCGACTGCCGTACAAGCAGCAACCATTCCACCCGCGATGGAAGGCAAAGATGTGCTCGCGACCGCTCAGACGGGGACGGGCAAGACGCTCGCGTTTCTCATTCCCGTGATGGAGAAGCTCGTCCAGCGCAGTGCGCCCGGAATCGGTGCGCTGGTGCTGTTGCCCACGCGCGAACTGGCCATGCAAGTGGCCGAGCAATTCGACGCGCTCCGTGGGAAGCAGCTTTCGCCTGCGGCGCTCGTGGTTGGCGGATTAGCCGAAGGGCCGCAGCTCAACGCGATTCGAAAGGGTGCGCGGATTGTTATTGCGACTCCGGGGCGCCTCGAGGATTTTCTCGACCGGCGACTCGTGAAACTCGACGGATTGCAAACTCTGGTGCTCGACGAAGCCGATCGCATGCTGGACATGGGATTCTTGCCGTCGATTCGGAGGATCGTTTCGATTCTGCCGAAAGACCGGCAGACGATGTGTTTCTCGGCGACGATGGAAGCTTCCGTGGCGCATCTCGTGAAGGACTACATGCGGAATCCGGTGCGACTCGCATTCGGATCCACGTTGAAACCTTCCGAGAACGTGCGGCTGCAGGCGTTTGAAGTTTCGACGGAGCAGAAGCACGGAATGCTGTGCCATTTATTGACGCAGGAAAAGGGGCGCTGCCTCGTTTTCTCGCGGACGAAGCGCGGAACGGATCGCATCGCCAAGCTGCTGAAGTGGCGCGGCATCGATGCGGCCGTGATTCACGGGGACCGCTCGCAATCGCAGCGGACGGCGGCTCTGGCTGGTTTCCAGCAAGGGCGGCACCGCGTGCTTATAGCGACGGACGTGGCTTCGCGCGGAATTCACGTGGAGAACATCGCTCACGTGATCAACTACGACTTGCCTGACCTGGCGGAGAATTTCATTCACCGCGTGGGCCGGACGGGACGTGCGGGAGCGCAGGGCGTTGCGACGACACTTTTTTCGCGCGACCAGCGAACTGAGATATTTCAGTTGGAGCGGACGCTTGGTTTGAAGATCGAGCGGCTGCCGGTGGATCTCGGATCTCTTGCGAAGCAGGAGAAGGATAATGAGGATCGGTTGAACAAGATGGCGCCTGCTTTCAAGCGACAGCTGGTTCGGCTGCCCGGAGAATATCTCCAGGCGCAGATGCAGAGCTAATCGCTCGGTCTGCTTTGCGGATAAGAACCGCTCAGCAAAAACAATTCAAATACGGCTTCCGGGGCAGATGCTCAAATCTGGTCCGGGAGCCGTTTCTTTTTGGGGCTAAAGCTTGATTCGGAGCGCTGAATGAACGGGCTTAACGGCTAGTAATCTTCGCGCGGCTTGGGGGTGTAGAGACGATTCGTAGATTTGGTCGCGTGGCCCGCTCTGTATTCTTCCAGTTCGCTATCGGTGATGGGGAAATTCGTGTGCGAAGGAAGGTCCGAGTTGGCGACCAGCTCGCGCTTCAGTTTCAAGGAGCAGACGTCGGGCGCGTCCTGGTAGCGGATGCGGTGCGAGGTGAAAGCGTCGTCGGCGATGGTGAGCGTGAAATCGCGAACGTCTTCGGCGGCGTAGCGAACCTGGAAGGCGTATTCGCGGCCCCGGTTTTTCGATTCGAAGCCCAGATACTGCATCAGAATTGAGTTGCTCATTTGACCTTGGTGTTAGGCCGAATTCGTTTGACGACGAGAGGCCGGGATCCGCTGCGACTGATTCAATGTGCTATGTGAGTGTGGACTATTCCGCCGATTTCCGCCAGATAATTGTGACTCATTGATTCTGTCCTTCGAAGATTTCCTGGCAATTTTAACTTCGATTAAAAGTCAAAGGCGCCGGCCGGAGGCCAGCGGTACAAAGGCAACTGCCAAGAGAACGCAAGTCCAAGTAACGTGTTCAGTGCGGCGAAGCGGCTTCGCGAATGATTCTTGCGAGGATTCGGACGCCGTCTTCGATCTGATTGCTATTTGCTCCTCCGTAGCCGAGGACCAGACCGCCTCGCGTGGGCCGCTTCAGAAAACAACTGGAAAGCGGAATCGCGGAGATGCCTGCCTCGGCGGCCTTTCGCGAAACTGCTCTGTCATTCACTTCGCGCGGAAGCAACGCCACCAGATGCATTCCTGCTTCTGCGTCTACCACTTCGAGTTGCTCGCCCGGTTGCTTGCGAATTGCTTCGCCGAGAGCCTTTCGGCGTTCCATGTAGAGCATTCGCATTCTGCGAATGTGGCGGGCGAAGTGGCCTTCTTTGATGAAATCGGTGAGGGCTGCCTGATAGAGGGTGGGCGGAAAGATGTCGGTGGCTTCGCGGGCGGAATAAAATGCGCGGATCAGATCTTTGGGAACAACCACGTAGCCCAGGCGCAATGCTGGAAACAGAACTTTGCTGAGAGTGCCGATGTAAATGACGCGGGCGTCCGCGTCCATGCCTTGCAGCGAAGCGACCGGGTGGCTTCCGAAGCGATATTCGCTGTCGTAATCATCTTCGATGATCCATGAACCGTTACGTGCAGCCCAATTGAGCAGCTGCATGCGGCGGCTTGCGCTCATCGTGAAGCCCATCGGGTATTGGTGTGAGGGCGTGATGTAAACGGCGCGCGCGTTGCGGCAGCGGCGTATTCCTTCTTTCACGTTGAGGCCATCGCGATCGATCGGAACGGGAATGAGCCTGGCGCCTGCCATGGTGAGGGCCTGCTGCGCGCCGGGATATCCCGGCTCTTCGATCCAGACGGAGTCGTCCAAATCCAGCAGCGCGCGGGCGGTTACCTGCAAGCCCAATTGCGAGCCGGGGACGACGATTACTTGCGAAGCATCGCAGCGCACCGCACGCGATGCGCCGAGATATTCGGCGATTGCTTCGCGGAATGGCGCGTAGCCCATGGGATCGCCGTAGGCCATCATTTCGCGCGTGGAATTTCGCGCGTGGCGCGAGAGCAAAGAGGACCAAACGCCGACGGGGAAATAATCGAGAGCGGGGAGGCTGACGCGGAAGGCGCCGATGTTCTTCAGGTCGGAATCGCCCTGCATCGACAGGAGCTCACGGGCGCGCTGGGAAATTTTGCGCGAGATTTTCTGCGTTGCTGGCTTGCGGGCGGTGCGGGGGGCGGGTTTTGAAGCGTCTTCGGGGATGGAACGCGCGACGCAGGTGCCCGCGCCAACGAATGTCTCGAGGTAGCCTTCGGCGTGCAATTGTTCGAAGGCGCTGAGCACCGGCACGCGAGAGACTTTTAATTCCGCGGCGAGGCTTCTTGTGGAAGGGACGCGCTGGCCGGGGCGCAATTGGCCGCTGACGATGGCGCGCTGAAACCAGTCGTATAGCTGACGGTACATTGGCCGGTACATCAGCCGGAGCGTCGGATTTTGTGTGCGCGAGGCAAGTGCGATGGGCGGGAAGAAGCCGGCGCGGACTTGTTTCAACTGCTTGGCTTGCGTCACATGCGGCTCCAAGTGGTCATATCTAAATGCCCGGAAGTGGCTATTGTTGCCGTCCACTCCATAATCCATCATTTGCGGCAGTGGCGCAATTCATGCGAGAGCTGAGGCTGGGTCAAATTGTGGATTCAACGACGAACTGCGAGGACAAAAGCGATGAATGCATCTAGATCTATCCGGATTTTCTTATTGCTGTGCAGCGGTGTGCTTTTCGTTTCGAAACCGGTTCCCGTGTTCGCACAGTCGAACGCGGATCCCGCGAAGGCCGATTCACAACAACCGGCGGCGCTTCCGGACGGGCAGCACGATTTCGACTTCGAACTGGGCAGCTGGAAGATTCACCTGAAGCGCCGCCTGAATCCTTTGACCGGTTCGGACAAGTGGGTGGAGTTCGACGGCACCTCGGTGACGCGGAAGGTCTGGGATGGACGCGCACAGATCGAGGAGTTCGAAACCGATAGCCCCACTTCCGGGCACATCGAGGGGCTCACGCTGCGCACTTACAATCCCAAAACTCACGAGTGGTATCTCACCTGGGCCAATAGCAAGGACGGTCTTCTTGTACCGCCGCAGATTGGACGGTTCAAGGATGGAAAGGGCGAGTTTTACGCGCAGGACACGTTGAACGGCAAAATGATTTTTGTTCGATTCATCTGGTCGAAGACCGACACGAAGGTGCCGCATTTTGAGCAGTCGTTTTCAGAGGATGGCGGGAAGACCTGGGAAGTGAATTGGATTACGGACCAGACCCGAGTGGGCGACGGGAACTGAGAAGCGCGAGGAGTGAGTGAATGACATATTTCATTCTCGCGTGAAACCCGGGCAGCGCATTTTTCAATAATCTTGGCGACTGGATAAAAAGATGAAGGCGCTTAGTGACTTTCGGAAATATCTGCTGGCGTTCAGCTTGATTGTTGTCTTGCAGCCCCTTCAGGGTACGAGCATTCAAGAGTCGACAACGCAACGAGACGGGCAGCACGATTTTGATTTCGAGATTGGGAATTGGAAGACGCATCTTTCGCGCTTGCAGCATCCGTTGAGCGGCTCTCATACCTGGATCGAATACGAAGGAACTTCCGTGGTGCGGAAGGTCTGGGACGGGCGCGCCAATCTGGTGGAACTCGAGGTGGATGGCCCCGGCGGTCACGTCGAAGGGCTCAGCCTGCGTCTTTACAATCCTCAATCACACCAATGGAGCCTGAATTTCGCCAACGCCAATGGAGGCACTCTGAGCGTGCCAACCGTTGGCGAATTCAAGAATGGGCGTGGTGAGTTTTACGATCAGGAACCGATCAATGGCCGAATCATTCTGGTGCGCAATGTGTGGATGGACATGACGGCGAATTCATGCCGCTTCGAGCAGGCGTTTTCCGATGACGGCGGCAAAACCTGGGAGACGAACTGGATCGCGGTGGACACGCGCGTGAAATGAGGGAGCCGGCGAAATTCAACCGCGAAAGCCGGATAGCGCGAGCCGTGAAGGAAGCGGTAAGACTGACGCGAAGAGATTGCAGAGATGTCGCACTGGAAAACAATTCAGAAGGCACTCGCCATGCTCGCGCTGATGTTCGGGTTGGCGAGCACGCAAGTAGCGTCAGCGCAAAATTCCTCCGATCGCCAATCACTGGATGATGCGTGGTGGACCGGGCCGATGCTGGCGCCGTCCGCTGCGACGCTGCCGCAAGGGCATTTTCTGATTGAGCCGTACCTCTACGACGTGATCGAGCAAGGCCAATACGATCGCGAAGGAGTGAAGCGGCGAGCTCCCGAATCGAACGGCTTTGGATCGCTCACCTATGTGAACTACGGATTGACGGACAAACTGACGATCGGCGTGATCCCGACCTTTGGTTACAACCGGGTGAACGGAGCGCCGAGCAGCTCCAGCGTCGAGATGGGCGACGTGACCGTGCAGGGCCAATACCGGCTGACGAAATTTCATGAGGGCAGCTGGGTTCCGACGACGTCGTTTGCGGTGCAGGAATCTTTTCCGTCCGGGAAATACGACCGGCTGGGAAACCGGCCGAGCGATGGACTCGGCAACGGCGCTTACACGACGACGTTCGCGTTCTACTCGCAAACCTATTTCTGGCTGTCGAATCGGCGCATATTGCGCATGCGCTTGAACGCATCGGAATCGTTTTCGAGCAACGTGAGCGTGCAGGGCGTCAGCGTATACGGAACGGATGCCGAATTCCACGGGAACGCAAGGCCCGGCGGCACTTCTTTCGTTGATGCATCGTGGGAATACAGCCTCACGCGAAGCTGGGTGCTGGCGCTCGACGCAACTTACCGCTACCAAAGCAGCGCGCGCGTAAGCGGAAATGACGAAATCGCTTCGCCGGGCGTGCAGAAACCGCGAGCGATTCGGCTCAACACAGGTTTTAGCGACGCCATCGGCTTTGCGCCGGCAATCGAATACAGCTGGAATTCCAAAGTGGGAATTCTGCTTGGCACGCGCCTGATTCCGGCAGGTCGCAATACCTCCGCAACCATAACTCCGGCCATCGCCATCAACATCGTCCGTTAGCAATCTGCTTCTAATTCATCCGTTCGGCTATGGGCCCCAGCCGGGTGGCAAGCCGCTTTCCGCGATTCTCGCCAATTGTAAGAAAGGCGAACGTTACAATGCGGTTGCTTCCAGTTTACTTCGCGTTACAAGCGAGCACATCAGAGGACAGCGTCTTACCCTGTCCTCGCGCGTGCCTCCAGGCCAGTAGACGCTTCTCGCAGCCGATACGTAGACTCCCTCCGTAGTGAAAATCCAAGGGCCCCGGTAAGTTTTTATCGTGCCGCACTCCCCTCCGGCAGCGGGCAAAACGGAACATGTCGAAGAAAATCTCCTTAGCGTTTCCCATTGTTGTGATGGAATTTTTGCTTTTTATTTTTGCATGCAGCGCAGTGGCAGCATCGTCCGTTACGGCCAGCCCAACCTCGGTGAATCTCGGGTCTGTAAACGTGGGAAGCAGCTCGCAACAACAGATAAAAATCACAAATTCCACGGGAATTAGCGTGACCATCACGAGCGTGGCGCTGAGCGGCAATTATTTTGCGATCAGCGGCATCGCGGCACCGCTGAGCCTTTCGGCAGGAAAGAGCGCCACGTTGACGGTAACCTTCGCTCCGAAAGCTGCCGGCGCGCAAACTGGAAAGGTCGTAGTGCAGGGCCGAGGTATCACCACAGCCATCAACATTACTTTGTCTGCGAACGGCGTATCGAGCGGCGGTACAACGTCGATTTCGGCCGTGCCCACCAGCGCAGCCTTCGGAAATGTCCCGGTGGGCAGCACCAATTCGCAGACTTTTACCGTCACGAACCATGGCAGCAGCACGATCTCAGTGTCGTCCGAGGCCGTCTCCGGGACCGGCTTCAGCCTGTCCGGCCTCGCTGATGGAGCGCAAATCGCAGCGGGCAAAAGCTCCACTTTCAATGTGGCTTTCAAACCAGCCAAGACGGGAACTATTAGCGGCTCAGCGTCAATTGATTTCAGTGCGTCCGGCAAGACAGTCCCTCTCACGGTTTCGTTGTCTGGAAACGGAGTCACCGCCACAGCTACGTTGCAGGTGAGTCCCACCACAATAAATTTTGGAGACGTATTGGTTGGGCACAGCGGTTCGCTCTCTCTCAAAGTCTCCAACGCAGGAAACTCGGAGCTCACAACCAGTCGGGGGACAATCTCAGGGTCGGGATTCAGCATGATCGGTGGGCTATCCGGGCTGACGCTACAACCTGGGCAGTCCGACTCAGTGACAGTGGTCTTTGAGCCGGCCGTAAAAGGAAACGCCTCGGGAACAATCTCAATTGTAGCGGGCGTAACTACGACCTCAATCGCGCTATCAGGTTCCGGTACAGCAGCATCGTCCTCGGCGCACTCGGTTGACCTGTCTTGGAGTGCGAGCACCTCGCCCAGCGTGGAGGGCTATTACGTGGAGCGCGGAACAACCTCCGGTGGGCCGTACTCAATTTTGAATGCATCGCCGGATACGGGCACTTCGTACGTCGATTCGACAGTGCAAGGCGGCAAGGGGTACTTCTACGTGATCGTTGCCGTCAATAACGGCGGAGAACAAAGCAAACCTTCTGAACAGGTGAGTGCGACGATTCCTTCACCCTAGAAGCCACCCGGATGTTTAAACGGGGCGGCTTCTCTGGGGAAGTCTTTCAGAACTACTGAAAGGCGCTCGCCGGCAGGTTTTGCGCACGCGCCAGCAGTTCGGGCAGGTTTTTCTGTACGGCAGCCGCTCTTTTCCCCAGCAGGATTTCCGCTTCGTGGCGGGCAGTTTCCACTATCTGCTGATTTTCGCCGCCTTTGCCGCCCAGGAGAATTTCTGCGCGCAGATAGCATGCATACGCCAGTTCCAGGTCAACACCGTGGCGCCTGAGAAATTGGCCATAGTTGAACCAGTCGAACGCCTCGCTGCGCGGGTCTTCCAACTTTGTATCGAGCGCGAGGCCGCGTTGGAAAGAGTGGGCCGCGCCTGCGGCGTCTCCGGATTTTTCTTGGTAGTCGCCGAGGTGCGCAAGCGCCAGGCTTTCGAGCTGCAGATTTTTGTCGCGCTCAGCAAGTGCAATTGCCGAAAGATAACCTGCCATCGCCGCTTCCTTGTGATTCAGTCGCGCCTCGTCATCGGCTAGTTGAAGGGTGGCGGAATCCAGTTGCGCGGATGTGGCAGTGGGATCATCCGGATGCGCCGTGGCGAGATGCAGGAACGCGTTCCAATGGCGGGCTGCGGCAGCGGGCTCATTTCTCTGATCGAGGGCCTGAGCGAGATAGAGATGGGCGTTCGGCTGATTCGGCGCCACGTCCACAGCTTTCTCCCAGGAATCCACCGCTTCTTCCGGATGGCCGAGCCGGGCTGCCAGCAAACCGTAATTGACGAGCGCATCAGGATCGCGCGGAAAAATATCGAGCATGCGCTGGTAGTGCTCGTAAGCCTCGTTGTAACGGCCGGCTTCGATCATCGCGCGAGCGGCAGCGTGTTGGAGGCCGGCGTTATCTGGGTTGATTGCGACGGCCCGCGTGAGCGCGGCGACAGCCTCATCTTTTTGTCCGCCTTTTGTCGAGGCGTTTGCAATGCGGGCCTGAAGCATCGCGTCGTAAGGATTCAGCTGCGATGCGCGCAAGAGTGAGTGGAGATTGGATTCGTCAGTAGCGAGGGCGAAGTGCAGTTGGTCGAGGCCGCCCCACAGGAACAACAATCCCACGAGGCTCAGTTGAAATGCGGGCGAAGTGAAGAATTTTGTCATGTGCGAGGGCGCTGGTGATGGCGCAGTTTCACGCGTGGCTTTCTTGGCGCCGCGCTTGATAGACGCTTTCTGTTCGCTTGGTTGTACTGTCGCGCTGGGATCGATCAAGAGCGACGCCACCCGCGAATCGCGCAGTTTCCAGAGCGCTCCGTCCAGCAGGAAGTGATGGATATTCACGAGCGCGGTGAAGATGAGAAAGCTCGTGGTGAAATCGTAATGAAAAATGTAGCTCACCAGCCAGGGGCCGGGCACGAATAGGGCGATGCCGCCGGCAATCAGCGTGACGAAATATCCCACCATTCGCCAATTGGATTGGCCCGCGGCCCGGGCTTCACGTCGCTGGTAGTAACTTGTGATCCACAAATACTGCGTGGAATGAAGCACGGCGAGGATTCCACTGCTGTAGCGCGTTTGCGGAATCTGATAGGCCGCGTGCAGTTCGAGCAATGTGGGAAGCACGAACCACAAAAATTGCGTGAGCACGAGAGTAAGCGGCGCAGCCATGGCACGCGCTCCGCTGCGCCGGATGAGTGGCCTGAACGCAATGAATGTGAACACCGCGAATGCGATTGCAAGGACGAGCCGCGCGGGAAGAGTGACCTTCGCGGGCAGGCCGAGCGAAAGAATCAGAGGATCGCTCGAACCGCCGGTCATAAAACTTGCGAGCAACATCACGTAGGAGGCGACGAAAGCTGCGTGCAGCCAGCGGCGTTCGTTGGAGGTGATTTGCGCTCCGGCGCGGCGGGTGAACATCATCATCAGGCCGTAATTCTGGCCGGTGTAGTGCCACGGGCTCCAGCAGATGTAGAGCGTGAAAACCCACGGCACGAGCCGGTACGACGCGTGCAGCATCACGGCCGTCACGACCATCAGCACCGTGAGGTGCAGCGTAAAAAATTTGTATTTTTCGAACTGCTCGCGCGTGTGATACGCGCGATAAATCGTCGCCATGAAGTGCGGGTAATTGAAGATGATCGCGAGCAGATAAAACGCGACGGCCCAACCGTGCGTGTGCGAAGGCGTGAGCCATGCGGCGATGGCGAGAAGAGGCGCGGACCACGCGCCGCACCCGACGATGAGATCGAGCCATGGGCGATAAATCCACGGGTTCGAAGCTGGCGGCGTAGCTGAAGGCGATGCGCTCGTGGCACCGATCGGGTTGGCTTGCGTGGTCAGAAGAAAACCTCAGCCCGCCAGTCTACTTGGAATGCTGCGTGGGATTCGAGTGTGGCGAGACGGGCTTGTTGAATGCGTAACTTCGCAGACGCGGGATTTCACCGCGGCGTCGTTTTCACTACCGCCTGTGGGGCCTGTGCCACTGAGAGCTTTTCCGGTGGGAGCCCCCTGCATTAGCAGGGGGAGCTGCACTTTAGTCCAGCGGAAGACGCAGCCAGAAAAAATCGTGGCTTTAGCCATGGGCATTCGAAGGCCCAGCGCTAAAGCGCGGGACAAGTTGCCGTCATCGTTGCGGAGCGCTGAAGCGCTCCTCCCCCGCATGATGCGGGGCTTCCACCGAGGAATGACTGTGCTACCTAGCTTTCGCCCTAGCGTCGCGAACATCCGCTCAGGTAGCCACCGCGACCCCTTCCCTCGTCGCGGGTTTTAACTATTCGAGCGGTTACGCGATTTGCCCAAAAGGAACGCTACGAAGCCAACACCCAGCAACGCGAACGTCATCCCGACAATTTTTGCCACGGCGAGAAATTTGTGTGGCTCTTCAGCCGCGGGCATCACGGAAAAAATAATCGTCACAAGTGTCGTTGTAAAACCCAGCATTCCCAGAGCGATCGCAACCGGCTTACCGCCTGGCACGCGAATCACTTCCGGGCTTGCGGGCTCGCGCTGAAATCGAATCAGCGAGGCGAAGACAAACAGATAAGGAATGAAATACGAAATGATGCCCATGCTGACCAGGATTTCGTAGGCCCCGTAAACGCTGGTTCCAGCCTGGCTCAGCAGAATAAATATCACTCCGCAAAATGCCTGCACGAGCAGAGCGACGTACGGCGTGCCCCACTTCGGATGTATGCGGGCAAATGCGGGCGGAAGGTGGCGGTCGAGGCCGGCTACGAATGGCAGACGCGCGGAGACTGCGAGCCACGCCCCGAGCGCTCCGAGGTTACTGATGGTAATCAGCAGGGCCGCCAGCGGGGCGATCCCGGCGAAGCCTATGCGTTCCGCTGATTTTGAAACGGCTTGCATGATGCCGCCGAGTCCGTTCACTTCGCTTGCAGGCAACGAAACGAGGACCGCGATCGTGCCTACGATGTAGCCGACCGTGACGAACGCTCCTCCCGCTAGAAGCGCGCGAGGAAGATTCTTTCGCGCGTCGTGCACTTCATCGCCGAGGAACGACGCCGACTCCGAGCCGCCGAGCGCAAAAATGATGGTGGCCACGAAAAGCACGTCGCGGAAATGCATGTGCGGCACGATGCTCGTCGCCGTGAAGCTGGTTGCCGAGCCGAAACGGTGATAAGCGACTGCGGCAATTCCGATGAGAATAGCGATCGGCAGCCATGTAGCGATGGCGCCGACATTGTGCAACCACTTGCCAACCGAGAGGCCGATAAGATTCAGGAACGTGCCGAGCGCGAGGCCGAGCAGCGCGAACACCAGAAAGTAAGCTTTATTTTCGGAGAGCGATTGCCAGCGCGCGGGGCCGATGAAGAGCGCATTGCTCGCAGCAAAGTAGAGCACCGCGGGGTAGTAGGGAAGATTGCTGGCCCAGTAGGTCCATCCGGTAATGAACCCCGGAAATTCGCCGAATGCACGTTTGCTCCAGACGTAGAGGCCGCCTTCCTGCGGGTAGCGCGAGGAAAGTTCCATCACGGAAAGCGCGAGTGGAAGATAAAACGCACACCATGCGATCAGCCAGATTACGATCGCGCTTGCGCCGACGGTGGCTGCCGTGGCGATCCAGCGCAGGCTGATGCCCGTGACGATATAGAAGAGGACGAGGTCGCGGAAGCCCATCGCTCGGCGAGGACGAGTTGGAGCGGAGGGTTCAGGCATGGGCGGCGAGTGCGGTCGAGTTCATGCGCGACGCACATGATGCATCGGGCGGAATCTGAAAGCGAGCGGGTTCCAGGTAGCAATTGCGAGCGCGCGGCGTGTCGCCTTACCGCAAGCGCCGGCGCCGGCTACACTTTGGCTTTTTTGTCGTGCTCGTAATATTCGTAAGCCGACATTGGCTTTTCGCCGCCTTTTTTCCAGATGCGATCCTCGGCGGGAAGTTTTCCCAGCGCCCGAGCCATTTCGCGGATGTGCGAGGCCACCGCGCCGCAGCATGCGCCGATATAGTTGACGCCGAGCTCGCGTGCCTTCGTCGCGTAGTCAGCCATTTCGCGGCGGCTCAATTGAAAAGGATCGAGCTGGTCGGGAAACGCGGGCAGGCTGGTGAAATCGCGATGCTCGCGCGTGGTGCGATACGCGACGGGCTGGCACGCGATGTAGCCCTTTACAGCGCGACGCATTTCGGCGGCAAGCGGCAACGTGTGCTCGGGGCTGCGCAGGCAATTCAGTCCGACGATGTCCGCTCCCGCATCGACGAGAGCTCGCGCGCAGTCAGCGGCTGACTTGCCGTCCGGCGTCACGTCTTCATTTTCGAACGACATGGTCACCATCACCGGCAGATTCGTGCGCTTCGCGCGTTCGACAGCCAAGAGCGCTTCGCCGAGCCAGGAAAACGTCTCTCCAATGATGAAATCGACGCCTTCGGAGACTTGCACATCGAGTTGCTCGTCGAAGGTTTTGCGGACGCGATCGGCCGCAGTCTTGTCGTTCGGTTCATACATCCAGGTAAGGCTGATATTTCCGGCCACCAGGCAGCGATTCCCTGCAGCTTGCTTTGCAATGCGCACGGCCGCGCGATTCAACTCCTCGACGCGATCGCCCATGCCGACTGTGGCGAGTTTGTCGCGACTGGCATAAAAGGTGAGCGACTGAAGAACCTCAGAGCCTGCATCGCGAAATTCGCGGTGAAGCTCGAGCAAGGCTTCGGGATTTTCGAGTGCCACTTCGGGTGTAAACGGTCCGGCGCGAACGCGGCCGCGCTTTTCAAGCTCGAGCAGGTAGCCGCCATCGCCTAGCACCGGACCTTGTGCGAGCTTTTCCAGAATTCCTTTTTTCGTTGCGTTCGTCATTCTCGTACCTTTTGATCGGGAGTCTCTCTTGGCGCTCTCGATTTCATGCCACAGCTTTTTTCACGCGGCCGCGTTTCAAATCGCGCAACGCTTGATGCGCCGCATTGTAGCCGGGAGCGCCGGTGACGCCGCCCCCTGGATGCGCTCCGGCGCCGCACAAGTAGAGTCCGTTTACAGGCGTGCGGTATTGCGACCAGCCCGGAACGGGGCGCATGAAGAAAAGCTGATCGAGCGACAAGTCGCCATGAAAAATATTTCCTTCGGTCAAGCCGTAAGTGCGTTCGAGATCGAGCGGAGTGAGAACCTGCCGCGCAAGAATGGACTTTGCAAAATTCGGCGCATACTCGCCGATTTTTCTCACCACGCGATCGCCCAGCAATTCGCGATTCTCATCCCACGTTCCGCGCTTCAGCTTGTAAGGCACGTACTGAACGAATGTGGTCATGATGTGCTTTCCGGTAGGCGCGAGCGAGGAATCCACATTCGATGCCACGACGCAATCCACCCACAGCTCTTCCGGAATCTCGCCGAATTTCGCGATGTCGTAGCAACGCTGCGCGAATTCAAGCGAAGGCACAAGCGTGAAGAGCGAGCGTTGCGGTGCTGTCCAAGCCGAGGGCATTCCCGTAACGCGCGGCTCCTCGCTCAAAACGAAATTCACCTTCGTGCACGGCCCGTTCATTTTGATCGCGGCAACGGCCGCGCGAAAATCGTCCGGGAGCTCGCTCGGTTCGACAAGCCCGAGAAACGTGCGCTTCGGATCGGCATTCGAGAGAACGATCCGGCACTTGAGCTCCGTCCCGTCTTCGAGAAAAACGCCGCGAGCGCGGCCTCCACGCGCGTCAATATTCGCGACCGGACTCGAGGTGAGGATTTCGACGCCCAATTTTCGTCCCGCGGAGGCCAGCGCCTGCGTGATCGCGCCCATCCCTCCGATTACATGCCCGTAAAACCCCTGCGTCTCGCCGTCGCCCCCGCTCAACAAATGAAAGAGAAGACCCAGCGCCGAGCCGGCATCGTAAGGCCCGCCATGCTTGCCATACACATTATTCGCAAGAAACATCGTTTTGATTTTCTCGGATTCATAATGCCGGTCGAGAAAATCGCCTAAGCTGCCGGTCAGGAATGAAACGAGCTGTCCGACCTCCTCCGTCGTCATCCCCCGAAACCGATTCCCCACGCGCAGCAGCTCCCACCAGCCTTCCGCCCCGCGAAACGCAGGATCAGGCGGCGGCTCCAGAAAAAATGGCTGCAGATAACGCGCCAGTTTTTTCAATTGATCGTCCACGCGCAAAAACGTCTCCGCATCCCGCGCCGAAATTTTCCGAAATTCCGCCATGGCGCGTTCGCGCTCCGTCCACCAAGGCACCACCTGCCCATCGGGAAACGGAACCAACAGCGCCGGATCGCAAGCCACCATCCGAAGCCCGTGTGAAGCCAGATCGAGATCGCGAATCACGGTGGGCCGCAGCATGCTCGCCACATAAGAGGTAGTTGACGCGCGGCACCCGGGCGCGATTTCTTCCGTCACGCAGCAGCCGCCCACAATCGCCCGCCGCTCGAGCACCAGCGTCGAAAGCCCGGCGCGCGCGAGGTAAGCCGCAGCCGTCAGGCCGTTGTGGCCCGCTCCCACGACGATCGCGTCGTATTTTTTTCGCGTCACGTTCTTTTTCGCGTTATGAACTTGCACATCGCAGGCGTTTCGACTAGCATGACCGCTAGTCAGGCAATTGTATCGCTGACCGTAGATAACATAGGCGGGGAAGAAATCCAATGCCAGCTTCAGGTAATGACCTTGGGTCACACCAACGCGTAAGGTCGCGCCGCGCTCTGCTCGAGCCGCCCGTGCGTTTTCGCCCGGAGCCCGGGCCTCGCCTGGAAGCTAAACGCGCTCGAATTATCGACGCCGCGCTCAGGCACTTCGCCGAGCAGGGTTATCACGCCGCGCGCATCGAGGATCTCGCCGCCCAACTCGGCTTCGCAAAGGGTTCCATCTTCCAATATTTCGGCAGCAAGGCCGGACTCTTCCTCGAAACGTACAAGAAAGCCGTGAAATCATTCCCGGCGTACCTCGATTGTCCCGCCAATATTCGCGAGAAGGGTTTTTTCGAAATTGTGCGCTACTGGCTCCTGCGCACGGAGCGGCTCTTGCGCGAGGACTGGATTCCATACCGCGTCGCGCTGCTTGGAAACTACGGTGTGGATCTAAGTTTGAAGCGCGAGATCAATCGGTTTCTTCTCGCTGAAGATCCGTACGGAAGCGCTGCGTTCGTGCGACTGGGCGTCGCGCGCGGAGAGGTGCGCTCCGATATCGACACCGCGCTGATCGTCTCAATTCTCGATTGGACGATGGAGCGCTTTCAGGATGCGCTGCTCACCGAAGAACTCGATCCGGGCCTCTTCCCGCATCCTGCCGAGCCGGAAAAAAATCAGATACGGATCACGCAATTCCTGCAAGTGCTGCGCGGCGCGATCGGCGTCTAAAAGAATTTCCCTGCACTCGGAGTGAAGCAGATGGAACGGCCGGCCCAAAAGTCTGTTCAGGAAATTCTCGCTTCCTACAACGCCAACTCTCCGCTCGCCGAAGCGTACACAATTCCCGCACCGTGGTATACCGACGCGCGAATCGCCGACCTCGAGCGGCTCAACGTGTTCTCGCGCACCTGGCAATTCGCCGCCCGGCTCGAGCAGCTTGAAAATCCAGGCCAATATGTCACCACCACGGTAGCCGGTGAGCCGATCGTGGTCGTGCGCGGAAGCGACAAAAAACTCCGCGCATTTTTCAACGTCTGCCGGCACCACGCCATGACCGTGATGAACGAGCCCTGCGGCCACGCCCAGCACATGCGCTGCCCCTATCACGGCTGGACCTACAATCTCGAAGGCGAACTCCGCGGCATGACCGAATTCGAGGGCGTCCGCGAATTCGATCGCGCGAAGAACGGCTTGGTTCCAATCCGCGCAGAAATCTGGGAGCGATTCGTTTTCGTGAATCTCGATCCTACCGCCGCGCCGCTGAAAGAATTTCTAGGCAAGCTGGTCGATCTCGCAAAGCCGCTCGGATTTGCGGAGCTGAAATTCGTCGAACGCCGCAGCTATACCCTCGACTGCAACTGGAAAGTGTACGTGGACAATTTTCTCGATGGCGGCTATCACGTGCCGCACATGCACAAAGGACTGAACAGCGTCCTCGACTACACGAACTACACGATTGAAAATGTCGATCGCTGCTGCGTGCAATCAAGCCCGGTCACCGTTGACAGCACTTCTGAAGCGAATGCCGCCGCCACTCGCAAAGGCGATCGCGCCTACTACTTCTGGCAATATCCGAATTTCATGTTGAATTGGTACGAAGGCTACCTCGATACGAATCTCGTGATCCCGCTCGCGGTGGATCGCTGCGAAGTGATTTTCGATTTTTACTTTGGCAACACCGCCGAGTCGGAGATGTCCTACATCCGCCAGAGCATCGAGGTGAGTCACCAGGTGCAAGTCGAAGACGTCGTCATTTGCGATGGCGTCCAGCGCGGCCTCAGCTCGCGCGCTTACCAGGCAGGACGCCTCTCCGCGCGTCGCGAAGCCGGCGAGCATCTCTTCCACCGCTTACTCGCAGCAGATCTCAAAGACACGAAGGCAGCTACGGCCTCCTGAGATTTGCCCGGGTAACCACGACGACGCTTTCCTCGTCGTGGGTCAGCTTGCGAAAGTGTTAGCGGCCACAGTTTCTGAACAAACAGCATAACCATTCCGCGCGTTCCCCGTCTAAGCGTGATATCACTCTCTATCGCGAGGCGATACATATGAGATTCGGCATCCGCATAGCCCTTCTGGCAATAACGACAGCGATTGCGGCCCCAGCTTTCCCAGCCGGTCAGCCGCCAAAAGCTGCATTCAAGCAACTGCAAGCACTCGCCGGCAACTGGGAAGGTAAGGACAGCGACGGCGGCGCAGCGAAAACCAAATTCGAGATTGTCGCAGCCGGCACCGCCGTGATGGAAACCATCTCTCCAACTGGCATGGGCATGGAAGACATGCTGACGCTCTACAGCATTGACGGCGATTCGATCGTGCTCGTCCATTACTGCCCCACGAACAATCAGCCGCGCATGAAAGCCACGCCGGGCACGGGCGAAGTGAAGGAATTGACGTTCGAATTCCAGGGCGCAGGAAACTTGCCATCGGAGGAGACTGGTCACCAGCACAAGCTCGTCATTCAGTTCGAGGGCGCGGACCACATCACAGAAACTTGGACGTGGCGCTCAAAAGGAAAAGATACGCCCATGGTTTTTCATTTCGCGAGAAAGAAGAATTGACGACGACAATTCCTCATTGATGATCGCGAGGAATCGTGTCGTCCCACGCCTTCGCCCGGATTTCCTTCCCGTTCTCCGTCAGGTGCCGCTCAAAATGATAATAGAAATTTTTTGCGTCGCTGCGAACATCCAGCACCACGCTCCACACCAGTGTGCGATTCGGCAGAATCACGGTCGTGGACGCATCCGCATGCACCTTACTGACGGCCGGATCGCTGTCCTTCGCCTCGTATGTCATCTTCTCGTAATCCCGGGTATCGCCCCAGGGATAGTGGCCGGCGTCCTCGCCGTTCCACATCACCAGCGTCGTTCCGGCCATCAAATCGCGCGTCACAGTCCAGTTTTTCGGCGGCCACGTATCGCCGGTTGATGAAACACCTGCGAGCGGAGGCGATTCTTCAATCGGCGGAAAATGCGGCCGCGCTGGCGCCTCCAAAGGAACGAGCGGCAATTCGAGCCGCGATGTTTCCCCGCCTCCCAGGTAAAGCGACGTCGTCATCGCGTAGGGCGTCGGCCAGATCATCGGCCACAGCGCATTCGAAATCGCTACGCGAACCCGATGCCCCGGCGGAAAAATCCAGCTTGTGAGATGCAGTTCGATAGGAATCAAATATTGTCTGCCGGGTTCCAGATCGGCCGGATGCGCCGCACTCTCGCGCTGAGCGCCGCTCTGCCCCGCGCCTGTAACCAAAGTGACGGTCCCATCTGGCGCCACGTCCGAAAGACGCACAAACCAATTCGCAAGCGGCGCGTCTGCGGAAACCTGCAGCTGCGCGCGCGGCCATCCGAAGATCGCCATTTCCTTTTCCATCGGCGCGGAATCGTAAACGAGACTGTACGCATCAATCGGGCGCTGGTCGGTTGCAAAGTCACCCCACCAGAACCCGACCTCGCCGCCAATCGACGGAACGTATTTCAGTTCGTGTCTGCTTTGCGTACGGGTCACAGGAGGTGTTTTTGTAAGCGAATGGTCCTGCTGAAAAAATAATGTTTCCGTACGCTGGCCTGCCGGTGGCCACGTTTTCTCCGCGCGCCATTCGCCAGGAACTTCTTTGATATTGGGATCGGGCGGGTAAGGACGTCGCATATAAACTTCGAAGCGCGGTTCGTCCATGATCCCGTTCTGCTTACCCTTGAGCCAGTAGTCCCACCAGCGAGTCGCTTCCTCGCGCCATTCGATCGCAGGGCCAGGCTCCGCATCGTGAGGGAAAGTGTGATTCCAAGGGCCGAGCAGCGCTTTGATCGGCGCCTTGGATTTCTCGAAGAATCGCGCCAGACTGTCGCGGTAGCCGTCGAGAAAACCGCCAATCATGAATGACGGAACGGTGTACTCGCCGTAGCGATCCGGCGCCACCGAAGCCCGCCGCCAGAAAGGACCGTCGCGTTGCTGGTGTAGATACAGCAAAAACCACGGAGAACTATCGAAGCGGAGCGCCAGTGACTTTTCGTCGGTCGGAAAATCCGGTGAGCGTGTCAGCCCCAATTCCAGATCCATCGCCGGCTCAAATTCATCCACGTGCATCAGCCCGTCAATGTAGTGAATGTCGTCGTGAAACAGTTCTTCGGTGGCGCAAATGGCGATGATCGCTTTTAGCGCCGGCGGATGGCGTTGCGCCATCTGAATCGCGTTGAAGCCTCCCCACGAAATCCCCATCATGCCTACGTTCCCGTTTGACCACGCCTGCTTCGAAAGCCAGTCGATTACTTCGACTCCATCCTGCTGCTCTTGATCGGAGTATTCGCGGTCGGGCGGGCCTCCTTCGCTTGCACCGGTGCCGCGAATATCCACGCGAGCGGTAACGTACCCCCGCCGTACCCAATAGAGGTGCAGATCCCAGTCGCGCGAAAGAGTCCAATCGTCTTTGCGATAAGGCAAGTATTCGAGAATTACCGGAAACTTGTCGTCCGGCTTGGCGCCGTCAGGCATATATAGATTTACCGCCAGCCGCACCCCATCCTTCATCGGAATCGTCGTTTGAACTTTGTTCATCGTGGCAAACGTTGGCGGGACCGCCTGCGCCGCGACGTTTCTTGCACCCAAGGAAACAAGGCTCAGGATAAAAGCGGCGCGAATGGTTAACGAGAGGCTGGCCTTCATGAATGAAGAACAGTAGCACAGGCATTCCTGCCTGTGCCCACGTAACAACACAAGATGATCGCGATACTAAGCGCAAGCAAGACATCGTTCTTTTCGCTCTTTCCGCAGTAGGGGCACGGCATGTCGAAGACCCGCCGCAGGAGGGCCGTGCCCGAACGCGATGCTTGGCACAGCCCCGTCCATTCATCGCCGGCAGTTGTTCCCGTTTTGCAAAGAACCCGCTATTGGACTAGCATCAAAAAGTAAAGCCTTCAAAGCGACATGAAAAGAAACGCCACTAGCAACAAACGCGTTCGGCCCAGCCGAACAAAACCCGCACAGAAATCGGCCACCCGCGCCGCCTCCCAATCACCGCCGCGCCGCATCTTCCTACTCTCGCCAGCCAATGCGGCCGGAATCCGCGCCCGAATCGTCGCAAGCGAAAATGCCAGCTTCGAACTAGCGATGCGCCTCAGAAGCGAAGGCGCCCCCCTCGGCGAAGTATTCAGTTTCATCAGCGGCCTATATTTTCGCGGGAAACTTGCATATGCGCAGCGATTCGCCGAAGCACAAAACGGAATCCCGGGTGCCTTCGTGATCACCGCTTCCGGTGGCCTGATTCCGCCCGAGACTTTGATCACGACCGCAGACCTCGCGGCGCTGTCCGCGGCCTCGATCAGCACCACAGACCGCCGCTACCGCGAGCCCCTCGAACGCGATGCCCGAGCCATCTGCAAACTCGCAGGTTCAAAATGCGAAGTGGTTCTGCTCGGCAGTATCGCGACGCCGAAGTACGTCGAGCCATTGCTGGAAATCTTTGGCGAGCGCCTGCTATTCCCAATCGAGTTCGTAGGCCGTGGCGACATGAGCCGCGGCGGCCTGATGCTGCGCAGCGCACGTTCCGGCGAGCAACTCGCGTATGTCCCGGTCGCAAGCGCAGTGCGACACGGGCCTAAGCCGCCGAAGTTGCCCAAGCTACCCCGCGATTATTACGCGCAGCCGAAGTGAAATCCCGGCTAGAACTCTTATCTTATCTCGAGAGGCATCTTATAAATAAAGCGGGTTCCGTCAGGGCACGCCTTCCCGGTTTGCCTGAGAGCGTCTGTGCGAGATGATGGGCTACGTCAGGGCACGGCTTCAGCCGTGCCGCACCGGTGCAAAATTCAAGTGCGGCTTTAGCCGCTGAGGGAATTATGCTTGCGGCTGAGCGCCGCAAACAAAACGCCTTGTAGGTCGCCCCTTCAGGGGCGACATGAAACACAGCGCAGCCGGGGCTTTAGCCCCTGAATACTCGACCTCGTTTATGGGGTAAGCTTCGAATTAAATTATTCGGAAGGCTTGTTACGATGGAGGCTGTGATACTCGTCGGAGTGCAAGGCGCAGGCAAGAGCACTTTCTATGGCGAGCGGTTTTTCGATACGCACGTGCGAATCAACCTGGACATGCTTCGAACGCGCAAACGCGAGCAGCTTCTGCTGTCTGCCTGCCTCGATGCGGGCCAGAGCTTCGTGGTGGACAATACCAACCCACAGGCGAGCGATCGTGCCCGATACATAGCACCTGCCCGCGCTAAAGGATTTCGCGTGATCGCGTACTTCTTCGATGTGCCGCTGCGCGACGCCATGCACCGCAACAATCAACGCAAAGTCCGGCAAAAGATCCCTCCCGTCGCAGTGGCCGGCACGCATAAAAAACTCGAACCGCCGCACAAGAGTGAGGGTTTCGATCAGATCTTTACCGTCCAAGTCACCGAGCCCGCTGGATTTGTCATCAAGGAAGCCACATGAGTCAAACGGGGCACTCGCCAGAACACAATGCGCGAAAACTGACGACGTACCAGAAAGCCGTGCTGATCCAGGTGTTGCGTACCTTTCCGAACGAGCGCGTCGAGATCCGTTACGCGCCGGACGCGGACGATGCGCTCTCCTACGCGCAGGATTTTGTGGCGGTCTTCAAAGCGATCGGCTGGGACGTCACAGGCCCCGAGGCCGAGGGAAAGGGAATTGGCAACCGTTTCGCTCTGGCTTTCCTGGTGCGCGATGCGAAATTGCCGGCATGCGCGGAAGCGTTGCGCGATGCTCTCCGAATTTATGAGATTGCAGTTGAGACGCAGTGCGGTGCCAGCACCCCGGCCCACACATTTACCCTGTGGGTCGGCGCAGAACACGATTCTCGAGGGTAGCCACGACGACGCCTTCCTCGTCGTGGGTTTTTCAGTAGCGTAGGCTCCAGCCTGCGCCACAAGCCACCAGAAGCACAGCCAAGCAACAATCGAAAACGCCGGGATTCAGGCTTCCGCCGAATTTCGCTTCAGATCTTGACGGTTTCTTCGAGCAGCTTGGCCCAATGAGAAAGGTGATTCAGTGACGGCATATGCGTGTGGTCCAGCACCAGCGGCGTGATCGAAACCGCGCCTTCGCGAATCGCCGCGATGTCAGTATCCGGCTCGATGCCTTCCACCAGATGCTGCTCGTGCAGCCAGTAGTAGCGGCGGCCGCGCGGATCGGTGCCCGGCTTCAATAGATTGCGCGTGATTTTCGAAGACTGCTTTGTGAAACGCACTTTGCCGCTCCACGGCTGCGGAAAATTCACGTTGAGCAGGACGCCCGGGGGCAGTCCTTCCTTCAGAATCACGGGCGCGAGCTTGCGAGTGAATTCCGCGGCGGGTTCGAAATCCACTTCCTTGGTGCGATAGGTCTGCGACACCGCGATGGCCGGAACGCGGTTGATCGCCGCCTCGCGCGCGGCTCCCACAGTTCCGGAGTAGTAGACGTTCTCGCCCATGTTTGCGCCGCGATTGATTCCGGAAATTACCAGGTCCGGCTTCTCCTGCAGCAATGTGTGAAAAGCGAGAATCATCGCGTCCGCGGGAGTTCCCTCCACCGCGTATTCGCGCTCGGCGATTTCGTCGCAATAAATCGGTTGGCGAAGCGTGAGCGATTGCGCCGCAGCGCTACGCTCCTGCAAGGGAGCGACCACGGTAACGACGGCGCAGTCCTTGAAAGCATTGACGAGCGCACGGAGTCCGGCGGCATGAATCCCGTCATCGTTGGTGATTAAGATTTTTGGCAAACGCTCGGACATTCTCTTGATTACTTTCCGATCTGCTTGAAGCGGGTCTGGTGACACCCTTGTTTCCTGCGAACTTCCGGCCGCGTCATCTGGCGTGGACTACCGGCGAAGGGAGCACAACCGAATAACGAATGGTCGGGACGACTGGATTTGAACCAGCGACCTCACGCACCCCAAGCGTGCGCGCTACCAGGCTGCGCCACGTCCCGACGACCAGCGCAATCAGCGTATCACTCGCGTTCGAGAAGGGTCAAGACAGCCAGCAGCTCTTCGTGCAAATCGAGCAGGAATTTGCGTTGCGCGCGCGATGCTGGCTCGCGGCGCGCGGTCGAGGCAGACGCTTCGGCGCGAGCTTCTCGCTCCGAGTGCGCAGCTTCTCCGCCGCTGTGACCGCTCGCAAGATCGGCAAGATGCTTGCGGGCGCCGGCGATCGTGAAGCCTTCTTCGTAGAGCAGACGCTTGATTTCGAAAACAGTTTCGATGTCGTCGCGGCGGTAGAGGCGATGCCCGCTGGGACTTTTTACCGGCTGCAGCGTCGGGAATTCGGTCTCCCAGTAGCGCAGGACGAATGTTTTCGTCGCGGTCAGGCGGCTCACTTCGCCGATGCGGAAAAGGCTCTTTTCCGGAATTTCAGACGCGGCATGTGCAGCGGTGGCCATATGTTTTCTGTATCGTACTACTCCGAGTTGAGAGTTAGAAGATGGAAATTAGCCGATGCCCTCATTTGCGCCGGCTCTTATCGCGATTGCCTCGGCGTTTTTCATGCTTCCGCTGCCGGCGGGGACCTTGGCGTTTGCGTCGCTCGCGGTCCTCGCCTCGCGCTGCGATGTGGGTACGCGCGGCGCGCTTTTTCAGGCGCTGATTGAAACGTAGTGGCGTGCCAATGAAATCGAAAGCGGCGCGCAGGCGATTTTCGAGGAAGCGCTGATAACTGAAATGAAGAGGCTTCAGCTGATTGGTGAAAAGTACGAATGTGGGCGGCGCGACTGTGGCCTGCGTGATGTAGAAGATTTTCACTTCGCGGTTGGCTGGTGACGTGCCGCGTTCCAGATCGACATTCGCAAGCCAGCGATTCAGCTCGCCGGTTGAGACGCGACGCTCTCGAGCTGCTGCGACCCGGTCCAGCATGGAATAGAGCTTCTCGACGCGGTCGCCCGTGAGCGCGGACAGGAAAACAATCGGCGCATAGCTGAGGAATTTTAACTTTGCGCGCACGAGCAACTCGTAATCCGCCAGAAGCTTTTGGGGATTTGCGCCGGCGCTTTTTTCTTCAGGCTTTTTCGAGGCTACGGCTTTTTCCGCGGCTGCTTTCAGCGCGAGGTCCCATTTATTCATCACGATAATCACGGAGCGCCCGGACTGTTCGGCGTAACTCGCGATCGTGGCGTCGTGTGAAGTGACGCCGACGGAAGCGTCGACGATGAGAACGGCGATGTCGGCGCGTTCGAGATGGCGGCGCGCCATGATGACGCTGAGCTTTTCGGCGATGAGTTTCGTTTTGCCTTTGCGGCGAATACCGGCGGTATCGAGAAAACGATAGGTCTTACCCTGACGATCGACGACGGTGTCCACCATATCGCGCGTGGTGCCGGGTTCGGGCGAGACGATGGAGCGCTCGCTGCCAACGAGCTGATTCAGCAACGTCGACTTGCCGACGTTGGGCCGGCCGATGATGGCGATGTTGATGTCCGCGCGATCCTCGGATGTCTCGCCTTTGGGAAAATCAGCGGTGAGCGAATCGAGAAGCTCGTCGATGCCGAAACCGTGCTCGGAAGAAATCGGGAAAACTTCGTCGCTCAGCTCGTAGAAGGGAGCGGCCATCGTCACTTGATTCGGCATGTCCACTTTATTGACCGCGATCACCGGCGGCTTGCCGGCGCGGCGGAGCAACTGGGCCAGCTCCGCGTCCAATGGAACTGGGCCGGAGCGGCCGTCAACGACTTGCACGACGCGCGTGGCGTTTTCAAAGGCGACTTTCGCCTGGCGTAAGATTTCAGCAGGGATGAGGGCCTTGTCGTCGGGGACGATGCCGCCGGTGTCGACCACTTCAAAAGGGTGTCCATCCCACTGACCAGTGCCATAAATGCGATCCCGCGTGATTCCGGGTTCGTTGGTGACGATCGAGCGGCGCGAGCCGGTGAGGCGATTGAAGAGCGTCGACTTGCCGACGTTGGGGCGGCCGGCGATTACGATGGATGGAAGCTTGGGCGTGTCGTTCATGTCGATTGAATCCGGGAGAGCGTACGCGTTGCGCATCGAATGAGCAACGGCTGCGGTCTTCGCGACGGAACAGACATGATACTTTAGCGCGGGCTGAATCGAACGTAGATTCTTCGCACGAGCGAAATGGCAGAGACCAATCCAATTGCGCCGAGCATGAGCCGGGGAAATTTGCGCGAGGTGGCGTCGTTTTTCCTGAAGCTGGGGCTTCTCGCGTACGGCGGAGCTGCGGGACACATCGCGATGATGCGGCGCGAGCTGGTGGATCGCCGGAAGTGGATTTCGGAGCAGGATTTTCTGGATCTTTTCGGGATCATGAATCTGATACCCGGCCCGTCGTCCACGGAGACGGTGATCGCGCTCGGTTACTGGCGAGCAGGATGGCCGGCGCTGATTCTCGCCGGTGTGCTGTTCATTTTGCCGGCGATGTTGATGATCCTCGCGCTTTCCTGGGCGTATGTGCGCTACGGCACTCTTCCAGCGGCGCAGTGGATTTTGTACGGAATCAATCCGATCGTGATTGCGATCATCGCTGACGCGCTGTTGAGCCTGGGGCGAACGGCTCTCAAGACGGTGTGGCTCGCGCTGATGGCTGTTGCTTCGCTCGCACTCTATTTTCGCGGAGTTTCGATTGTGGCGATTATCGCGGTCACGGCGGTGCTCGCGGCTATTGCCGGCTATTCGAAGACGAAAGGCCGGCAGAAGGCGCTGGGCATTTTTCCATTGCCGGCTGGCGGCGCGAGGATTACGTTGACGAAGGTTACGTTGACGACCCTCGCGGTTGCTGCGGCGAGTGCAATTCCGTTCAGCATGACGCGGTTGTTCCTGACCTTTCTCAAGATCGGGGCAGTAGCTTACGGAAGCGGCTACGTACTGCTGGCATTTCTGCGCGCGGATTTTGTGGCACATCTTCATTGGCTGACGGACAAGCAACTGCTCGATGCGATCGCGGCGGGAATGGTGACGCCCGGACCTGCTTTCGCTTCGGCGACCTTCGTCGGTTACCTGACCGGCGGTTTGCAAGGCGCGCTGCTCGCCACGCTGGGGATGTTCTTGCCGTCGTTTGTGTTTATCGCGATTATCTTCCCGCTCATTCCGAAGTTGAAGAAAGCGCCCGGAGCGCGAATATTTCTCGACGCGATCAATGCGGTGACGGTGGGGTTGATGGCCGCGGTTTCCTGGCAACTGGCGCGCGGCGCGATTTTGGATGCGTTCACGGCGGTGGAAGCGATGGTGGGCTTGCTGATTTTGAGGCGCTTCCAGATCAATTCGGCGTGGCTGATTCTGGGCGGATTGGTGGCCGGATTCGCGTGGAAATTCGCGACGGGTTCGAGCTAGAACCGCGATGAAATCGCCGCCGGTTAGGCGGTGCGAATTCCCGAAAAAGGCGTTTTTGTCCCTATTAGAAAATGCGTATGTGGTGATTCCAAGACGCTTAGGTGAAATTCTAATTTGCTGATTGTTCCTATTAGAAATGCGGGGGCGAACCAGCGGGCGAGGCAGCTTTGTTTTGCGGCACGAGAGAAAAACAGCGATCCGTTCTCGATTAGAAATTTGTAGAAGCCTGTGTTTGCTATGGCCTGCGTTCGATTTTAATCGCGGGTTCGCGATTAGAAATTGAGTGCTGAGCGGGACCCGGCCTAGAGTGGTGCGCCTGAATGATTGTGAATGACGAGATGAGCATCGCCTGCGGCCGCGCGTTGAGCAGCCAGCCGATCGCAAGTTGGCTATCTCTGCCGTCCTACTGCGCGAATTTTCACGTATAAACATAACTCAAACATCACGGTAGCAAATTCAAAAACGATAGGCAATCGTTTATTTGCGCCGCATTGGCCGTGCGGCGGATGGGGATTGGGCGACGCGTGCCTGAGTTTTGGTTTATCCTTAGAAGCTCCGCGAAAAGTGGGCGGCCCCGGAATGGAATCAGCCAAGAAAGTGTCTCCAATAACCGCGGCGGGCGGTAAAAAGCCGAAAGCCGCAAAAACCGACGAACCAATTTCCATCGAGGAGATCTTCGGAGCCGGAGGTCTGCTTGAAAAGCGGCATCCGGGGTATGAGTTTCGCGCCTCGCAGCTCGAGATGGCGCAGATTGCTGACGATGCGTTTCAGAAACACCAGCATGTGGTGATCGAAGCGGGAACCGGGACCGGGAAGACGCTGGCGTATTTGATTCCGGCGATTCGCAGCGGGCGGCGGGTGGTGATTTCGACTGCCACGAAATCGCTTCAGGAGCAGCTTTTTCAGAAGGATGTGCCCTTCCTGCAGAAACATTTCGCACCGAATCTGAAAGCGGCGTTGATGAAGGGGCGGTCGAATTTCCTGTGCCGGGAGAAGGTGCACCAGATGGTGGGGCAGCCGGTGCTGAAGGGCATCGACGAGGTGGACTGGTTCGCGCAGATCAAGGATTGGGAGAAGCTGACGGAAACGGGCGACCGGAGCGAGCTGACTTTTCTGCCTGACGACGCCGAGCTTTGGCATCGGATCGACGCGCGCAGCGATCTTTGCACCGGAAAGAAATGCGCGGAATTTCAGAACTGCTTCATTACCGCCATGCACCAGCGGGCGCAGGAAGCGGACCTGATTATCGTGAACCACGCGCTCTTTTTTGCCGACCTTGCGATCCGCAAGGACGATTTCGGGTCGATTCTTCCGGAATATTCGGCGGTCGTGTTTGACGAGGCGCACGAAATCGAGGATGTGGCCAGCGATTATTTCGGACGGCAGGTTTCGAGCTACCGCTTCGACGAGCTGGCGCGCGATGCGGAGAACACTTTGCGGGTGCTGCAGATTGCCGCGCCGCAACTTCGGCGATACCTGAGCCGAATGCGCGAGCGAGGGCACAGTTTCTTTGAAACTTTTCCGGAGCGTGAAGGGCGCTTTCCTTTTGAACAGGCCGAGCGCGGCGCGTTTCTCCAGCGGAACCTGGAATCGTATGAGGAGCTGGCCAGCGCGGTGAAGCGAGTGGAGACGGAGCTTTCGGCGCTTTCACCGAAGCCGGAGGAAGTGCTGACGCTGGCGCGGCGAGCGTCGGAAATCAGGCGCGAGCTGGAGTTTCTACTGGAGAGCGAAGAGAAAAGCTACGTTTACTGGTACGAGCGGCGCGGCAAGGGCGTGTTTCTAGCGGCCACGCCGATTGACGTGAGCCAGATTCTGCGAGAGAGGCTGTTCGAGCAGTTCGATACGGTGGTGCTCACATCGGCGACGCTCGCGGTGGGTGGGCGATTCGATTATCTGAAGCAGCGGCTCGGAATTCTGCCGGCTGAACGAAAAAGTGCTGCCGCAGGAATTTGATTTTCGCGAACAGGCGCTGCTGTACATTCCGCCGACGATGCCGGACGTGCGGGATGCAAAATTTTCGGCGAGCGCGGCGGATGAGATCACGCAGATGCTGGAAATTTCCGAGGGCCGCGCGTTTTGCCTGTTCACCAGCTACGCGCAGATGAAAGATGTGCACCAGCGAGTGTCCTCGCGGGTGAAATTTCCGCTGCTGTTGCAGGGTTCCGCGCCACGAACGGTGCTGCTCGACCGCTTCCGTTCCACGCCGAACGCGGTGCTGTTTGCGACAGCGAGTTTCTGGCAGGGCGTGGACGTGCCGGGAGCGCAGCTTTCGTGCGTGATTATCGATAAGTTGCCGTTTGCGGTGCCCAGCGATCCGATTGTGGCGGCGCGCGTGAAGGCGCTGCAGGAGGACGGGCGGAATCCGTTTGCCGAGTATCAGGTGCCGGAGGCGGTGCTGGCGCTGAAGCAGGGGTTCGGGCGATTGATCCGGTCGAAGACCGACCGCGGAATTCTGGCGATTCTCGATAACCGCATCCGGCGAATGCAGTATGGTAGAATTTTTCTCGAGTCGCTGCCTCCCTACAAGACCACACAGGATCTGGCCGAAGTGGCGCGCTTCATGGAAAATCATCCGAAGTAGGCGGAGGGCGCGTGCGGAATGCTACGCGGGAGTTCAAATAGGCGCTGAGATTCTTCGAGCATCCTGGTCGGATGCTCTCAGAATGACATCGTTGTTTGATTTGCGAGATTTGCGAGTTGTTATCGATTTGGGAGTTATTTCGGAGCGAGAAAGACCGAGGAACGAATTCATGTACGAAGTTTATGTGGACGAATCTTTTGCGGCGGCGCACAACCTGCGCGGGTACAAGGGGAAGTGCGAGGATTTGCATGGGCACAACTACAAGGTGCGCGTGACGCTGGCCGGCAAGGAAGTGGATTCGGTGGGGTTGCTTTATGATTTTGTGCATTTGAAGCAGGTGATTCAGGGCGTGATTAAGGCGCTAGATCATAAATATTTGAATGAGCTGAAGCCGTTTGATGTGTTGAATCCTTCGGCGGAGAATATCGCGCGGCATATTTATGAGGAGACGGCGAAGCAATTGAAGCAGACGGCGAATGGGGCGGCGGTGGCGAGTATTACGGTATGGGAGACGGATGTGACGGCGGCGACGTATCGGCCGTGAAGGTTCTCCGTATTTCCTGAAGCACAAAAATGCAATTTGAAATTTAAAATTTCAGATTTGAAATGAAGGCAACGGCAGAAGAAACAGCAGGGCAACGGCAACAGCAGGGCAATGGCAACAGCGGTGATGCCGACGGGCGGGCTGTGAATATATGTGTTCATCCCAGCGGTCAGCGGAAGTCGCTGAGGACTGAATGTTTTGTAATCGGCGGGTCGCGAGGAGAGCTAGCGACAGCGGGCACGGCCCCGCGAACCCATCCGGGATCTGCGACATGCCGTGCCCCTACTGGTGGAGCATTTGAATCGCGCGTTTTACATTATTGTGGTGCCGGCGATCGTGACTACGTTTGGCTGGGTCACGTTTGGGTGGGGGTGGCGGCTTGCGGCGGCTATCACCGGGGCTGAGATTGTTCTCGTCGTTGCGACTGTGATTTTTCTGGCGCGGCGGCAAAATGCGCAGAAGGCGGCGGTGAAGAAAGCTTCTTAGGTTTTTGGAATTTGTCGAGCGGTATGCGTGGCAATGGTCATCACTGAAATTTTCAAATCCATTCAGGGAGAAGGGACGCGGGCGGGATTGCCTTGCGTGTTCGTGCGGCTGACGGGGTGCAATCTTCGCTGTACGTGGTGCGATACGGCGTATGCGTTTTATGGCGGGACGAAAGCTTCTGTGGACGAAGTGCTCGAGAAGGTGCGCGAGCTTGCCGGCGGCGAAGCGGGGCGGCGCGTTTCGCTGGTCGAGATTACGGGCGGCGAACCGTTGCTGCAGCCGGAAACGCTGGAACTGGCGGCGCGGCTTCTTGCCGAGGGCTATACGACGATGATCGAGACGAGTGGCGAACGGTTTGTGGGGGCGCTGCCGCGCGAGGTGATCAAGATTGTGGACGTGAAGTGCCCGGATTCGGGCGAGGCGAATACATTTGATTTCGCGAATCTCGAGGCGATTGACGGGAAGGATGAAATCAAGTTTGTGATTTCGACGCGGCGGGATTATGAATTCGCGCGCGAGTTTACTCGCGAGCACGGGCTGGCGCGGCGAGTGCGCGAGGTGCTGTTTTCGCCCGTGTTTCCCGACCCAGCGGGAAAATGGGCGGGACTTGAGGCGCGCGAACTCGCGGAATGGATCCTGGCGGATGGTTTGCCGGTGCGGCTGGGATTGCAGTTGCACAAATTTATATGGGATCCGGCGATGAAGGGAGTTTGAGGAAGGCAGTGATGAGTGGGGTACGGCGAGTGACGCACCGCGAGCGATGGGTGATGAGTGACGAGTGGTGAGTGATGAGCGAGAAAGCTAAGGCGGTGGTGCTGTTGAGCGGCGGGATGGATTCGTGCGTGACGACTGCGATAGCGAAGCAGACGCACCGGCTGGCGCTGTTGCATGCGAGCTATGGGCAGCGGACCGAGAAGCGGGAGCGGCGGGCGTTTGATGAGATTGCGGATTTTTACGGGGTGAGCGAGCGGCTCGTGGCGCGGTTCGACGTGTTTCGGCAGATTGGCGGATCGGCACTGACGGATGCGGGCGTGGCGGTGCCTGAATCGGGAGAGGCGGTGGGGGCGGCGAATGCGGCGATTCCGGTGACGTACGTGCCGTTTCGCAATGCGCATTTTCTTTCCGCGGCGGTGAGCTGGGCGGAAGTGATTGGCGCGAATGCGATTTTCATCGGGGCGGTGGAGGAGGATAGCTCGGGCTATCCGGATTGCCGGCCGGAGTATTACCGGGCGTTTGAGAATGTGATCCGGGAAGGGACGCGGCCGGAGACGCGAATCGAAATTGTGACGCCGGTGATCGCGATGCGGAAAAGCGAGATCGTGCGGCGGGGATTGGAACTTGGGGCGCCGCTCGAGCGTACGTGGTCGTGCTATCAATTTGAGGACGAGGCATGCGGAGTGTGCGATAGTTGCCGGCTGCGGCTGCGGGCGTTTGCGGAAGCGGGCGCGGCGGATCCGATTGCGTATCGGGTCCGGCTCGCAGGGCAGGCCCGAGTTGCGCGATAATTGAATTGCGCCGCGGCGCGGCGGCTTGGTAGATTGCGGCATTAAGACAACAGCACGGAGGATTCAACCACATGCGACGAATGATTCCAGCCTGGATAGCACTGATTCTCGCGCTTTCGCTTGCGACAATTGCGCGAGCGCAGGGGACGGGACGTATCGCGGGCGAGGTGCTGGATGTGAACGGGAAGCCCTATCCCGACGTCAATGTGGAGACCAAGAATCCCGATACCGGCCAGACGTATACGACCAAGACCGACAAGAATGGAAGGTTCACGCAGTTGGGATTGTTGAGCGGGATCTATGTAGTTACGTTGACCAATGAAAAGGACCACCTGAATTTCGCCGTGAAATTCCGGGTGGCACCGGATCAGGAAAATGTATTCAAGCTCGATCTGTCGGAACATAAGAGCGAGCTAGGGCCCAGTTCTGAGGAAGCAAAGAAACGCGAAGAAGATGAAAACAAGTTCAAGAACATGAAGGCGCATTTTGATGCCGGCATGGCGGCGATGAATGATTCAACAACGCTTCGCACGCAACTGAAGACTGCGCCCGCGGATCAGCAAGGCGGAATAAAAGACAAGCTGAACACGGATTATCAAACTGCGATCACCGAGCTGAAGCAGGCCGAGCAGGGTGTCATAGCGAAAGACACAAAGACTCATGCCATCGTTTGGTCGAACCTGGGACAGGCGTATGAATACGCGGGCCGTTATGATGAGGCAGTGGCAGCTTTCCAGAAAGCGGCAGAACTGCAGCCCCAGGCGTCGTACTACGACCATTTGAGCATAAATCTTGCGAATGCCGCGGCGGCTCAGCCTACGTTGGACAAAGCGAAACTGGCAGATGCCGGCGCGGCCTGCGACAAAGCGGGGGCGGCCGATCCGGCGACGGCCGCTCGCTGCTGGAAAAACATCGGAATCATTTTGAGCAATAAGAATCATCAGCCTGATGCAGTAGCGCCGCTGCAAAAAGCCACGCAATTGGATCCGAAGGATGCGCAGGCGTGGTTCCTGCTGGGCGGGGCGCTTTCCGCGGAGATCACTCCGAAGCAGGAAGGCGACAAGATGACGTATGAAATTCCGCCGGGGACTGCTGAGGCGTATCAGAAGGCAATCGAGACAGCGCCGGCGGGGTCTCCGATTGCAGAGCAGGCCAAGCAGATGCTGGACGGACTTGCCGCGATGGGCGGGGGCGACGCGACGTCGCTATCCACAAAAAAGAGCAAGAAGAAATCGTAAGCGAGAGATTCGGAACGCGCGCGACGAAGCGGTTACAGAACTCCTAGTGCGGCGCGGTAAACTCATAGAACCGTAGATTTGCACAAGATGCACCAAGAAGCAGTAGTTCTCCGCTCTCGACCCATTCACGCGACAGTGCTATGCTCGCAACGTTGAGTCTTCAGGGAAACGGTGTCGGCAGTGGGATCAACGCAATCCAGCACAGAACGACGACGTAGCGCTCGTGTGTCGGAATCATATCCCCTTGTGATTCGCGGAAGCGATCTGCTGGGGCAGCCGTTTGAAGAACGCACAGCGACGTTAAATTTCAATCTTCACGGATGCCGCTACTCTTCGAAACATCATCTTCCCAAAAATACGTGGCTCACGATCGAGTCGCCGAAGAGCTCCGCGCGGCGCAACGTGCGAGCGCGAGTGGCGTGGATCCAGCGTCCTCATTCTGTGCGCGAATTTTTTCAGATTGCCGTGGAGCTCGAAAGCCCGGAAAACATCTGGGGACTCGATCCGCCGCCGGCGAACTGGTCCTCCGAAGTGCCGTCCTACCAGCGGACGGCAGAAATCCCAGCACAGACAGAAATCCGCGCCGTCGAAGAAGTAAACTCCGGCGCCATTCCGGCGAGGCTCGCCTCGTATATGGGAAAACCAATGACCGATATGAATGAAAATTCGATTCAGGATAATTCGCTGGCAGCATCAGGCTCCGAGAACGAATTCACGCCCGCGCCGGACAGCCCGTTTCTGCGGGAATTGCGCGCGGAACTCAATCGTCATGCAGAGAAAGCCGTGGAGGACGCGGCGGCCACCGCGCAGGAAAGAATCCGGCAGAACGCGGATGAATTTGAGCATCAACGGCGGGCGGCAAGCGATGAGTCCTTCCAGAAATGGAAGGAGGAGTTTGCGAAGACGGCGGATGAGGCCCGCGAGCATTTTACCCAGCACTTGGCGGCCATGCGGGACGAGTCGTTGAACGAACTGAAGTCCGGATTCGAAGAAAATATTTCGCGCGCGCGGGAATTGATGTCCGAATTCGAACGCAACATCGATGCTTTGCGCACAGAGGCGAACAGCGCGCAAGAATCGATCGGGCGGTTGGCGCACACGCGCCTCGAGATAGAAGGAGCAGAGGCCGCTCGTTTGTCGAAGGCGGTGGAGAGTTCGAAGGAGCGCGGCGAGGCAGCGGAGGGCGAACTGGAAGCGTGGCGCAGCCGCTTGCGATCGGAGATGAATCTTGCTCAAGCGGAATGGAGCGAGCTGCTGCAATCCTCGCTGGACGGGAGCCTGCAGCGCCTGCTGGATCAATTGTCGCAACGTTCGCAAGAAGTGCAACGGGGCGAAGAGACCCGGATGAGCGAGCGCTTTGCCGACTTGATTCATCCGGTGAACGAGGCAGCCGCGAAGGCAGGGCAGGCGCTGGCGGAGATTCGCTTCGGCCTCGAAACGCAGGTGGCGGCAGCGCGATCTTCGCTGGAAGAAATGGAGCGATCCGCCGCGCGCATTCGGGAGAACTCGGCGCAGTTTGAAGCCGCCGGCCACGACAGCGTGAACGAGCTGCATCGGCGGCTCGAGAATGTGCTCGACGCGCAGACGGCCGAGATGTCGCGGCGCGTGGAAGCGCTGGCGTCGGGGATGTCGCAGAGAATTTCGCCGGCAATCGAGGCGATGGGCAATCAGCAGGTGGAACGAGCCGTGGCGCAGATGGAAGCAAAGTTCGCGCCGCACCTCGAGCGAGTTCCGGCGCTGCTGCGCGAACTCGACGCGCGGGAACTGCAGGCGGAGGAAGGATTGCGGCTGCATCGCGAGAGGCTGCGGCAGATGTCGGAGAACAGCCAGCGCGACGTGGCCTCGCGGATGGTCTTCACCCTCGCTGAGCTCCATCGTGATTTTGAATCCGCGCGCACGCAGGCACTGGCGAAATGGAATGAGGAGTTGGACGCGAGCGGTGTTCGAGCTTCGCACTCGGCGACGGAAGCGTTGGGCCAGGCCTCGGAGTGGTTTCAACAGGAAGCGCGATCTCGCTTGCAGGTGCTTGTGGAACAGGCGCTCGCGAGCGCAAACACCGGGCTGGATGAAAAAGTTGCAGATGCGAGTCAAAAGTTTGAGGTTCGGCTGGGTGAGCAGGCAAGTGACCGTGTCGCACGGGTGAGCCAGCATATAGAAGGACTTGGCAACGAGGTCGCTGAACGAACCAAGACTCGCCTCGAGGCGGCGGCGGAGACGGCGGCCAGGTCGTTTGGAGAAATCGTGCGTGGAATTTCCGACCAGGAAATGGATTTTCTTGCCCAGAGAAGCCGGGCTGCCGTGCAGGATCGAGCGCAGGAATTCGAAAGAACTTCGACCGAGCTTCTAGGCAATCTGGAAGCCGGCGCTCGAGGCTCGCTCGAACAGTTTCATGCGCAGTTCGGCGCGCATTTTGAAAGCCGCATCGCACAAGGACGAAGTGCGCTTGCCAGCGAATTCAACGCGGCGATGGACGGATATCGCTCCGAAAGGGATGCACACGAGCAGCAATGGGGCGCGAAGCTGAATGAGTTAACGGAAGAAGCGCAGGGAAAATATCAGGAGCGGCTCGACAAGGCGGCGGATTCCTGGAGCGTTTCATCCGTGCGCAGGCTCAACGAACACGGCCAAAACGTGATCGAATCTCTGATGCGGTCCGCCGATCAAACGCTGCGCGACTCTTTCGCGAAGATTTTTGACGGAATGTCGGAGATGCTTCGAGAGCGGGTGTCGGCCAACGCGTCTAGCGCGTTTGCTCCTTCATCGAATCGCGAAGCAGGCGAGCAACCTTCTTCGCATCAATGAAACGAGCAAGCATTTAGTTCGGCTCACTGCTGCGCCTATGGTTTGCAGCTTCTAGCACCACTACTTCGTTTCCACCACTTCCAAAACCGAATTCGCAACATGTGCCACCTGTTCCGCCGCCATGCTGGGATAAATCGGCAGGCTCAGGACGTGCTCGCAGGCGCGTTCGGCAATCGGAAACGAACAGCGAGGGTAGGCCAGCGAAGAATAGGCCGGCTGAAGGTGCAGCGGCTTGGGATAGTGGATGGCGGTCTCAATCTCGCGATCGGCGAGTTGCGAGATGACTGAATTTCGATTGGCCACATAGATCACGAACTGGTGATAGACGCACTCGTCCTGCGGCGGATCGGTTGGCATTCCCAGTTTCGCATTAGCCAGCACGCGACGATACTCGCGGGCAATTTCCTGCCGGCGCGCGGTCCAGCGATCGAGATAGCGCAGCTTGATGCGAAGCACGGCGCCCTGAAACCCTTGCATGCGATAGTTGTAGCCGACGAACTCGTGCTCGTAACGTGCGGTTTGGCCGTGCGAGCGAGCGGCGCGGGCGTATTTCGCGATCGAATCATCGTTTGTTGTGAGGGCGCCACCTTCCCCATATGCTCCCAGATTCTTACTGGGATAAAAGCTGAATGCCGCAGCATGCCCCAGACCGCCGACGCGACGCCCGCGATATTTTGCACCGTGTGCCTGAGCCGCGTCTTCCAATACGAGAAGTTTGAGGTTTTCCGCGATTGAACGAATCGCATCCATATCCGCGGGGCGGCCGTAGAGATGGATCGGAATGATGGCTCGCGTTCGTGGAGTGACGGCACGTTCAATCCGCGCGGGATCGAGATTAGCGGTGGCCGGATCGATGTCCACGAACACAGGCCGCGCGCCGCAGTAGGTGATTGCCTCAGCGGTGGCGAGAAAAGTATTTGGGCTGGTTATCACTTCATCGCCCGGCTGAACGCCCAGCGCCAGCAAACCGAGATGTAGAGCCGCGGTGCCTGAACTGAGGGCCACGCAGTGCTTCACGTCGCAGTAGCTCGCAAACTCGCGCTCGAATTGCTCCACCTCTTCGCCCAGCACGAAGGCAGAGTGTTCGCAAACGCGGTCGAGCGCAGGAAGAATCTGGTCGCGCAGTTCGTGGTATTCGCCCTTGAGATCGAGGAGCGGAACCTTCATCGGTGAACGCCTTTAGGTCGCAGCAAAAACTTTACTTGAGGCGCTGATGTTTCACAAGGAGCCACGCCCGCAGCCCAGAAAGGCGGCGAGCTCTAAATGTGCGTCAGAGTGCCGGTGACCCTCGTTCGATTGAGCGCCCAGGCAAAAACCAAGAAAGAAAGCGGCAAGAGAATCGCAGCAAACACAAGCAGTGCCAATATCGAAGGGCCAATCCGATTCCAGCCTGCGCCATCGAGCAAGGCCGCTCGCATCCCTTCGAGCGAATACGTGACGGGGATCAAGCGCGCCACCACCTGCAAAGGCCTGGGCAGCACCGAAATCGGATACATCATTCCGCCGAGCAGTCCTGAAACTCCCAGAACAATCCACTTCGCCGGATTCCCGCGCTTGAACAAAATTTGATAACTGGCGGAGAGCACCCCGAGTCCTGAGAATGCGAGGACGGAAGCCAGCAAAACCGCCGCTGCGCCGGGCCAGTTGGCCGAACGAGGTGCGAACCCGAAAAGAAGAACGGCCCAGGCAAGGTAGACGCAGGTGCGCAATGCCAGTGTCACGAACGGATAGATGGCTGAGCCTGCGAGAATCAGCGGGAGCGGAGTCTGAGTGACGAGCAGCGCTTCCAGCGTCCGATTCTGCATCGCTTCATTGAGGCTGGTGTCAAACGCGTCGATCGAAACATTCAAATAGTCGAAAAACGCAAAGCCCACCAGGGCAAAAGCAAAATAGTTGCTGCCGGCCGGTAGAGCGCTCGTGAGTTCGGGAGACTGCACGAAGCGCGAAAGGTAGTAGTAAGTGGCGACGCCGAACAGCGCTTCGAACGCTTCAAGCACCAGCGCACCGCGGTAGCCGCGCGCGATCGCAAAGTCACGGCGGAAAAAAGCCACTAATTTGCGGATATTGCCGGCGACGCTCATGGCAGTGACTCCGCGTGCATCGGTTGGCGCACCAGCCGGCCAATCGCTTCATCCAGCGTGCGCGTTCCAGCCGAAGCGCACAAACGCTCCGGCGTCTCATTGGCGACCACGCGGCCTTCATCGAGAAGAACCACGCGATCAGCAATCTCTTCCACCTCGCGGGGCGTGTGCGACGCAAACAGGAGCGTAGTGCCTTCGCAGCGAACGATTTCGTCCTTGAGCAACCGCCGGAACTCAGAGGCGGCCACAGGATCGAGGCTTCTGGTGGGCTCGTCGAGCAACAGGATGCCTGGCTCATGCAGCATGGCGCGCCCCAAGCCCAGGCGATGGGTCATCCCAGTGGACAGCGTGCGAACCTGGCGATCGAGATCGTCGCATAATCCCATCCACGCGGAGATTCTCGAGATTCTTTCCACCGCGCGGGCGCCTATAATGTTATTCATCGATGCAAAAAATGTGAGGTTCTCGCGCGCAGTCAGTCGCGTGTAAAACCCTTCGTCGCCCCCGGTGTGATAGCCGAACTGCTTACGCGCTTCTGCACTATTTCGCTCCACATCGAAGCCACCCAGAGTGGCGCGGCCTCGTGTAGGAATAATCAGCGTCGCCAATATGCGAAGCAGGGTCGATTTGCCGGCCCCGTTGGGACCCATCAGCGCCACTGCTTCGCCCGCTCCTACCTTGAAAGAAACGCCCGCCAGGGCCCTTTCCGTGGGTTTCGCGACGGGTTGAAGCAGTGCCCGCCACCCGGAAAGCGCCGGGGGGAAGCATTTTTCGATGGATTCGACAGAAATTGCGCGCGAATCATTCACGCGTCCCGTTATACCGGCTTTGCAGGGGCGAATCCAGTTCCGTCATTGCTTGTAGGCTTCCTCTCCCGGTAGAATAGTTGCAGGGCGTGTGGGGCGGAAAAGTGACCGGCTGCGGAACCGCGCTCCGCGGTGCGAAGGCATTTTTCTCCCCAATACCGAGCAGTCTTGAACGCCGGGTGACGCCACAAGTGGGGAATTTCGCCATGGACGAGTCTCTCCGCACAAGTTCAATCGTTGTAGTGGCGAAGGATCAGATTTCCTGCCCTCTCGGCGAAGAGTCCGCTATTCTGAATTTAAAGAACAGCGTGTACTATGGATTGGACCCGGTAGGAGCACGGGTTTGGACGCTTTTGCAGCAGCCGAGAAGCGTCGGCGAGCTTCGCGACACATTACTCTCCGAATATGACGTAGAAGCAAGGCGATGCGAGCAGGATTTGCTGGCGCTGCTGGAGACAATGCGTAGCGAAGGATTGATCGAAGTTCGAGCTGTTTCTGCCGTTTGAGCGACGGTGGAGTGTTTCGAAGGCGACCCTCAGGGCCCTTGAGGATCAGCCGGCAACCAGCCCCGGGCCATTCACTGAGGCGCACGACTTTTTCAAAGGCCAAGGGTTCCAAAGATGATGCAGAGGTTTCGGCGGTTTCGCCGTTTGAGCGGATTTGAGCGTGGAGTTGTGCTCGAAGCGGTGATCGGGCTGCCGATCGCATGGCTCGCGGTGCGTCTGCTGGGCTTCCGGATTTGCCGGGCTGCTTTTGAGAAACCTCGCTTCGCCGCGCAGAATTCGAAGTCTCGCGAAGCAGATACTTTGAATATCGCGAGGCGAATCGCGCACCTTGAAGCAGTGACGGCCACGAATTTATTTTCCCGCACCAGCTGCCTGGAACAGTCGCTCGTTCTCTGCCGTATGCTCAGGCGCCGAGGCCTGAATGCAGATCTGCGCATCGGAGCAAGGAAGGAAGCGAATCGTTTCGAGGCGCACGCTTGGGTCGAGGTCGAAGGAAACGTTGTCGATGGCGGCGGGACCGGGCATCTGCATTTTGTCCCTTTCGAGCATTCTGAATCCTCCATGGAGACGCAAACGAATTGAGCGCAATCGTCGGCATCTTCGACCGCAAGGGCGCACCGGTGCAAAGGGCGCTTCTTCGGAACCTGACGCATTTTCTCGCGTACTGCGGGCCCGATTGGCGCGATACCTGGAGCGATGGGCCGATCGGATTCGGGCATGCACTGTTGCGAACGACGGGCGAGTCGCCGAATGAACCGAGGAATGAACAGCAGCCGGCCCGTCTCGATGGGCATCTTTGGATTACGGCAGATGCGCGGCTCGATAGTCGCGACGAGCTTCGGCGGGACATTGAAAAGGCGGGGCGAAGCTGCGGCCGGCTTGCTACGGACACTGATCTGATTCTGCATGCGTATGCAGCGTGGGGCGCGGAATGCGTCCACCATCTGCGCGGGGATTTCGCGTTTGCGATCTGGGACAGCCGGCGGAAAACTCTCTTCTGCGCGCGCGATCATTTTGGCATTAAGCCCTTCTATTACGCGGACCTCGACGATCAATTCCTGTTCAGCAGCGTGTTGGACTGTGTGCGGCTGCACCCGGATGTGTCGGACACGCTCAACGAAACTGCGATCGGCGATTTCCTGCTCTTTGGCCTGAATTACGATGGCGCAACGACGGCCTTCCGTGATGTACGGCGTCTGCTGCCTGCGCATTCTCTGACAATCAAGAAAGATGAATTTTTCCTGAAGCGCTACTGGACCCCGCCCACAGACGGGCGAATTCGTTACCGGGATGCGAACGATTACATCGAGCAATTCAAGATTTTGCTGCATGCGGCCGTAAAGGATCGCGTCCGCGCAGACCGCGTCGGCGTGCTGCTGAGTGGCGGATTGGATTCTGCCGCGGTCGCAACCACTGCGCGGGCTATCTCGACGGGCGCAGGCGGAAATCTCGATTTGCGGGCTTACACGCTCGTATACGAATCATTGATTCCCGATCGCGACGGCGCACATGCAAAAGAAACCGCGGAGTTCCTGAAAATTCCGGCGCGCTATCTCGCTCTGGACCATTTGCAGCCGTTCGATGGTTGGGATAGCAGTGATTGTGCGTGGCCGGAGCCGGCCGAGGACCCATTTTTCGCCGGGCTGTTCGATCAGTTTCAGATGATTTCGGAGGATTGCCGCGTGGTGCTTTCCGGCGAAGGCTCCGACAACCTGATGGATTTCGAGATGTGGCCGCATGCCAAAGATCTGATGGGGCGCCGCCAATGGCGGCAATTGTTCAGTGAGACGCTGCAGTACGCGTCCATGCGGCGTTCGCCGTGGCCTGGAATTCGCCGGCGAGTGAGGGGCGCATTTGGCACAGACCATGATGCCCCTAAGTTTCCGCGCTGGATCGCACCGGATTTTTCGCGCAGGATGAGCCTTGAACAACGCTGGAAAGAAGCTGTTTCTCCTTCCCCATCGGAAAAGCATCCGATTCTTCCGCGTGCCCACGCATCTCTGCACTCCCCGCAATGGGCTTATCTTTTCGAGCACGAAAATCCGGGAGTAACGCGCCGTCCGGTCGAAGTGCGATATCCGTTCTTGGATTTGCGAATCGTCGAATATTTGCTGGCCCTTCCGCCCTTCCCTTGGTTCTTTGAAAAGAACCTGTTGCGCGAAGCTATGGTCGGCTGCTTGCCTGAAAGCGTGCGAAGGCGGCCCAAAACGCCTCTCGCCGGCGATCCGCTGGCCGAATGGCTGAAGCGTTCTGAGTCAAACTTGATGACGGAAGCTCCATGGCGCGAAGAAACAAATCGTTATGTAACTCGTAGTGCCATTGCGCCATTGAATCGCGCAGGCGAAAATGACGAACTGCAAGCCGCGGTTCGCCCGATATGTCTTAACTTTTGGTTGCAGTCCGTTCGACGAGTCCGGTATAACTTAAGTGCGGAGGCCCGTAATGGATAAGCCCCTTCTGGGGGGACCCAAGAAGCCGTACGTGTCCCCTAAACTAACTATCTACGGAACTGTTCAGGAACTCACGAAGAGGAGGGGAATCCGGGGTAACCGCGACGGTGGGCGATTTCCAACTTCCAGGACGCACGTCTGAAGGCCCGGCACTTATTTTCGATATGGTTAGATTCGAATTTCGGTGAGCTTCGTTTACTCTCTATTCGGCCTTACTGTTCGCTCCAGTTCGCCGATCCCCGGTTTGACTCCTTCACAAGGTCCTAAAGAGCTGTCCCAAATCGAGCTATATTTCGGATATTCGCCGAATTCCTCCGGCGAGAAATCCCCAATCCCATCTGAATCAATTATTTACACGAGCGCCTATACGGGCCCGTCTGGAAATCCCGCCCTGCGAATCTTTCGGGAAGAAGAACACGATCTTTTCCATCTGGTCTATTTCGACGGGATGCAATTCTGGATGGATCGCCATGGCACCAAACTCTGGGCCTCCTGGCCGAGCGAATCTTCTGCCGAAGAGGCGGCCACTTACATCCTGGGGCCGGTTCTCGGGCTGCTTCTGCGCTTTCGGGGCATCACTTGCCTGCACGCAAGTGCTGTGGCAATCGGCGGCTCGGTGATCGCGTTTGTAGGCTCAGAAGGGGCCGGGAAATCCACCACTGCAGCCGCCTTCACCCGGACTGGTTTTGCCGCGGTTTCCGACGATGTTGTGGCTTTGGTCGAGCGCGACGGCGATTTCTTTGTTTCGCCCTCCTATCCGCATCTTTGCCTGTGGCCGGAATCGGTAGAGATGTTATATGGAACCGCCGATGCTCTTCCTCCTTTCGTTCCAAATTGGGGAAAACGCCGCCTTTCTATTGCAAATGGCGGCGCTCGCTTCGAGGATGGCGCCTTGCCTCTTCGCGCGATTTATCTCCTGGATGAGATTCGCGATGAGCCAGGTCCCACTGTGGAAGGCGTCACCGGGCAGGTGGGCCTTCTCTCACTCGTCGTCAACAGCTTCGCGACAAATATGCTGGACACCGAAATGCGCGCGAATGAATTCAAAACCCTTTCGAGCCTGGTTGCGAAGGTCCCATTGCGACGCTTATTCACAAGCAAAGGCAAGCTGGCGCCCGCCGATCTATGCCAGGCAGTGCTCCATGATCTCACCTCTCTAACCTCATCTTAATTCCAGCTTCATACCACGCCTCCAGCTTGAACTAGCTGGTGTTCGTCGCTGTATACTCTCCGGGTCCCAGATTGGAACAGAGGACTGATTGCGCTCGGACAATACGTAGCTATTGTGGAAACTTTGGGAAGAAGCCTACTGTGTACCGATTTGAAACGAGCTAACATTTGCGCCCGACACGGGCGAGGCGTCGTCCGCTGCGAAAATCGCAAAAGCCCGGAGGGGGCGTCCAATGAAAATGGGGTTTCGATCAGCAAGATTTGCAGTACTTACGATAGCGGGTGCAGTGCTTCTCTCATTCCTATACATCACAACTACTGCCCGTAAAAATACTTCAAGCTCACGTGAAAATTCGACTGCTCCGCTTCTCAGTACGGGTGTTGATACGCCGCGATGGGAGAAAGCCTACGCTCAGCTTCCCATGGGATTCGAGGAGAATCGCGGGCAAGCGGCCCGCGACGTAAAATTCGTTTCGCACGGCAGCGGCTACGCTCTCTCTCTCGCGCCTCAGGAAGTTGACATCGCCCTGCTTCGCCGCCGGGCAATGACCGCGTCGCCGCTCCACCGTCCGGCCGCACTGCGCGCACTTCGCGAGGCGCGCAAAGCGATGAAGACCACAGTCATCCGGATGCAGTTGCAGGGTGCAAATCCTGCGCCCGCGATCGCTGCGAATGAGCCGCTGCCTGGGCGGTCCAACTATCTCATCGGCAACGATCGCGAGAAATGGCTGACCGACGTGCCGTCCTACCGACGGGTGAAATATTCGGGAATCTATCCCGGCGTGGATGTGGAGTTTTACGGCAATCAGAGACATTTTGAATACGATTTCACTGTAGCTCCCGGCGCCAATCCGAAAGTCATCGCGCTCAAGATCGATGGAGCGCAAAAGCTTACGATCGATTCGCACGGTGATTTGATCCTTCACACCCCCGATGGCGACGCAGAATTTCAGAAACCACTCGTCTATCAATTGGCGGAAGGAAAACGCCACGAAGTCGCTGCAAATTACGCTCTCGCTTCAGGCAATCGCGTCACGTTCGCAATCGCAAAATATGACCAATCACTCCCGCTCGTGATCGATCCGGTGTTGCTCCACCCCCTGCTCACCTATTCCACGTTCCTCGGTGGAACCGGTGACGAGAGCGCTCAAAGCATCGCTGTAGATGGCAGCGGAGACGCCTTTATCGCCGGCTCGACTTCGTCGACTGACTTTCCACCAACGACCAACCTGGCTCCAGCATCAGGCTGCGGGTTCGTCACTGAACTTAACCCCGCGGGCACGGCGCAGCTTTATTCGAACTACCTCTGCGGGACGTCAGGACTCGACGAGGCGTTTGCCATTGCCTTGGATTCGAACGGCAAGGTTTACGTCGCAGGAACCACCGGTTCCACGGATTTTCCAACCACGGCAAACGCCTTGATTCAGTCTCCTCTCACGACGAACCCGAGTGGAACCGCATTCGTAACCAAGATTGATCCGACATTGAGCGGCGCGGCGTCTCTGCTCTATTCGTCCTACATCGGAGGCACGAATGGTGACCTTGCCAACGCAGTTGCCGCGGATGCAAATGGCAACGCCTACATCGGCGGCCAGACTTTTTCAAACCCTGGCGCTGCGGGCTCTGGAGGATTCGCAGTGACAACCGGCGGGCTCCAGCAGACGCCCAGCAATACTTTTGGTACGGGATTCCTGACGAGGATCGATACCACAAAATCCGGTGGCGCAAGCCTCATCTACTCGACCTATCTCGGTGGAGACGGCGCAAACCAAGCAAATTTTCTCGACTTCGGCGATGCCGTCTTCGGAGTTGCTGTCGATACTTCGAACAATGCCTATCTTTCGGGCGTGACCGCATCCACGGGCACGAGTTTCCCAACCATGAATGCCTTTCAGGGATCTGCCGTTGCAGCCAACATGGACGGCGGCGCTTTTGTCACTCGAATCGACACCACGAAAGCCAACGCCGCATCCCTGATCTATTCCACTTACCTGGAAGGATCGACATTTGACGCCGCTTTGGCGATTGCACTCGGTCCAAATAATGTCGCGTATGTCGCCGGATCTACCGATTCTCTGGACTTCCACACCACCACTGGAGCATTCCAGACGACAGGCGCACTCTCTGGCGTCGCATTCATTACTTTGGTTGACACAACCATGACCGGAAACTCGTCCGTCGCTTACTCCACTTTCTTCGGCGGCACCGGGAGCGACACCGGCTTTGGCATCCAGGCCGATGGCAACGGCAACGCTTACGTTGTGGGAAGCACGCAGTCGTCCGATTTCCCCATCACGCCTTTCGTTCTGCCGTCATCGCTGCCCAACCCAAATGGCAGCCCGTTCATCGTGAAATTGAGTCCCAAAGGCAACGGTACGGCTGACCGCATTTATGCAAGCTATTTTGGCGGCACAGGCGATGGCGCGGATGCCGATCAGGGATTCGCCATCGCCATCGATTCTCACGGAAATGCCTACATCACCGGCGTAACTTTTTCTGCCAATATGCCGACAACCGCCGGTGCGTTTCAAACCACGTTGAAGGGCACCTCGGATGCCTACGTCGCGAAATTGCCGCTGCTACTGCCTGTTGTCGTTTCGCCACTGAGTCTCGATTTTGGAACGCAGCTCGTCGGCGCAGCCACTGCTCCGCAAACCGTCACCCTGACCAATAACAACGCAACAGCTCTCTCAATCACAAGTATCGCCGTCGCCGCGATCGCTCCTCCCGCGGCAGCCACGGATTTCGCCATCGCGCCGGGAGGCACCTGCGCCGTCAGCCTGCCGGCTGGCATGTCGTGCACAGTGAACGTCACCTTCACGCCTTCCGTCGCATCCGCGGAATCTGCCAAACTCGTCTTCACGGACGTGGATCCCAGCAGCCCGCAATTCGCCACGCTCACCGGCACCGGCACGAACTCGGCGCCGGTTGTGCTCCTCACGCCCACTAGCTTGAATTTCGGCGGCCAGCTCGTCACCACCACAAGCTCGCCGGCCAAGCTGATCACCCTGAAGAACAACGGCAATGCGACGCTGAACCTCATGCCGATCGCAAGCTCCGGCGATTTCGCCGAGACGAACACCTGCGGCGCAACCTTAGCCGCTACGATGTCCTGCTCCATCAACGTGACATTCACTCCCACGGCCACAGGTGCTCGCAACGGAGCGATCACGATTACCGACGACGCCAACGGCAGCCCTCAGTCGGTTCCGCTCACCGGCACCGGCACGGATTTCACAGTTACCGCGCCGGCTACGCTCAGCGTTCCGCGAGGCTCGAGTCAGATGTTCAACGTCACGGTGACGCCTGTAAGCGGATTCAACCAGGCCGTAGCGCTCACATGCACAGGCGCCCCGGTCAAAACCACATGCATGCTGATGCCAACCTCCGTCACGCCAGACGGCACCAATCCGATCACTTCGCAGGTCACAGTCACTTCGATGGGAATGTTACCGTCGGTTCCTGCCCAGCATTTGCCGCCGTCCAACCGGCAAATCGTGCTGTTCGCAACCGGCCTTGCCCTGCTGGCGATGATTTTTGCCGCGCGTCGCCTGCGCACGCGAATGGGCCTTGCCGCAGCGATGCTGGTCGTATTCGCTGTGGCGGGTTGCGGCGGCGGTCACACGCCAGTGACGGGCACACTCACTCTAACGGGTACTTCGAACGGAGTGAGCCATTCAACCACTGTTGCGCTGACGGTTCAGTAGCCAACTGTCTTGAAAGTGAGCCGGGCTTCCTTTCGCGGAGCCCGGCTTTTTTATTTCTGAAAGCAGTCTCCTCGCTCTGATCGGATTCCCATTTAGAAATTTCGCATCGCCGAACCGGAACTGGTCGAAACGGAAGCGTCCGATAACCTTCCTGAAATCAGTCCCCGCCGGTCTTAACCACAGTGGCACACCACCTGCATCTACCTGTTTCGTTCTGCTGCTCAGCAACGCAGTGGGAGTAATTCAGTAATAAGCCGTCCTCACCCTGACAGATTGGTTGGAAATTGGGGGGTTAAGAATCGTGCCGTCCGCGTGTCTGCGTGCAAATATACTTTTGAGAAGATCTTGTCTTGTAGCGATCCTGATGTTTCTAGTGAGCGCGTCCGCGGGCGCTCAAGAAAACTTAAAGGAACAGAAGCCTATTCCGAAGTGGCTTCATTTAGTCTCCTTCTCCACATCCTTGGCCGACATTTCTACAACGGCTTACGCCAAGAGCCTGTATCCGGGGCCGTTTTGGCATGAGGACAATCCCATAACAAGGCCTCTGGTCAGCAAGTCGAATGTTGTTTGGGTTCCAATCGCCGTTGGACTCACTCTCGGCTTCAATCTCTTAGCCGATAGGATGAATCGCAGCCCGGTATCCCATCGCTTCGCTAGGCCTCTTCTTGTCCTTCAGTCAGCAGGATCGGTCACCGGTATAATATGGACGATCAGAGGAACATTTCTACAGGGTCTTATCCCACACACGCCGCAAGGCAGCGTCCAGCTGTCGAAAATGTCCTCGCGGCAGTTCCAACCTTTTCGATCACGTTAAGCTCAAAAGACAAGCAGCCACCTCTCGCCAGTCGGCCGGCTTTTGTTCTTGGCGATCGGCTTTCCTCCTGCCATATTTTCCAATTCCTCTTGCACGCCAGACTCGGATAGGAGACCCTTTCATGCCCGGCGACATCATAGAAGGGCTCAGTTAGCGCCGCATTTTCAGGAGGAATTGGCGGATGAAGAAATGGTTCGGCCTTTTCGCACTACTTTTTATTTTTACCCGGCCTGCTCTTGCGCAACAAACACCTGCATGGGACGTGGAAGGCGCCTATCTCTTCCGCTCTTTTAACCCTACCAACGCTCCACGGTTTGGAACGAACGGATGGAACGCCTCCCTCGATCACAATTTGCGAAAATGGATCGGTGTCGCCGGAGATTTCACCGGCACCTATCGCAATCAAGGAATCAATGGCGACTCGCAGATTTATACCTTCATGGGCGGTCCCCGTATCTACTTCCTGGGACATCGGCACAAATTTGTTCCCTACGGGCAGGTTCTGTTTGGCGCCGGATACGATCGCCTTACGTTTCCTCTGAACGCCGGATTCCCCAAGACCACCTTTACGAGCGGCGCGTTCGCCTGGGCGGGCGGAGGCGGAGTGCAGTGGAAACTCAAGCCCAACTGGGCGATACGCCTGGCTGAGTTCGACTACGAGCAAACTCGATTTTCGAACTATCCGAATCAGACAATGCCCACGCAGGGGAACTACCGCATCTCCGCGGGCATTGTCTACCACATCGGCCAAAAATAACTGCGACCTTCACAGCGCCGCGGCGCTCTTCACGATTCCCTCAGTCCGCGCTTACGAGGAGAACATATTTCCGGTTGGCGTTTTCAGATACCGCTTGCCGGGAAGCCAATTTCCGTAGGAGATTACGGAGGCTATGGCGAGCCTGTCTGAAAACCCGAGTTTCTCTGAAAGCCCGAGTTTCTCTGAAAACCTTGGCTCGTGCCGGGTCGGCGATCTTTGGCCTACAGCATCGAACGCTGCGGAACCGCCGCAGTCCAAATGAAAGCCCTCCGCATCGGGCTCTGCGTCCTTTTCGCGTTCAGCGTTCTGGCTCATGGCGTTGTGGAAGTGTGGTCGGAGTCGGTTCTCGAAATGGGCGCTTCCGCCCTTTTGATCGTCTGGGCCATTCTCGCTTACCGCGATTCGGAAACAGCCATTCAGTGGAGCCCGCTGAACTGGCCCTTCCTCGGATTCATCGCCATCGGGCTGTTGCAATTCATTTTTCATTGGACCGCGAATCCGTTTTTCACGCGCGTCGAACTGCTCCGATTCAGCGCTTACTTCATCATCTTCTTCCTCGCCGCCCAGGCCTTTCGAGAAAGAGAAGATCTCGTGAAGCTGGCCTGGTTCCTGGTGATCTTGGGGTTTTCAGCCAGTTTGCTGGGAATCATCCAATACTTTACGTCCCGGAACACGATTTATTGGTTTCGGCATCTTTCGCAGAGCGTCGATGTGTTTGGCCCTTACGTGAACCGCAATCACTTCGCAGGATTCGTCGAGCTGGTTGGGCCTGTGGGATTAGCTCTGATGGTGTTCCGCGGCGTGCGCAGGGAGCTTTTCCCGTTGACGGGCCTGCTCACGATCATTCCTGTGGGAGCGCTGATTCTCGCCGGTTCGCGCGGCGGCATCATCTGCTTTGCATTTGAAGTGGCTGTGCTGGCGCTCCTTGCGCGCACTCGCAAAGGGCTGCGGGGCGCTACGCTGATCGCGATTGCGTTCGTGGGCCTTGCTTCGGTCGCGCTAATTGCCTGGCTGGGTGTGGGAAGAGCGATCGAGCGGTTTTCAAAGACGCGGATTGGTGAAGTATCGACGTCTCGGCGTGCCTCGATGTTTCGCGGCGCGGAGCACATTTTCCTGGATCATCCCGTGAAAGGCGTTGGATTGGGTACGATTGTTACTGTCTTTCCGGGCTACGACACCGACTATGACGGCCTGGTGGTGGACCATGTCCACGACGACTATATCGAGGCGTTGGCCGAGACAGGGGCATTGGGCGGTCTTTGTGGCATCGCTTTTCTTTGGCTGCTGGTTACAGGCGCGCGAAGATCGTTCGTGGCCGAACAGGGCCATTTTTCCACCGCGCTTCACGCCGCCGCGATTGCTGCTGTTTGCGGAATCCTGCTGCACAGTTTTGTAGATTTCAATCTGCACATTCCTTCGAACGCGTTGCTTTTTCTGCTTCAGGCCTATCTGGCCACGTCGCCGCCCCTTCCTTCCGGAAGTTCCATGCCGCGCCGGCGCATTCGCAGTCGTGAACGTGTTCACGCCGCAGATGAACCGCAGGCAGCGATTTGAGTTCCTTGATTTTAACAACGATTATAGAGCCGTGTGACGATTGATAAGGCCAACAGGTCGCGCGCCGCTAGTTGGCAACCTCGTGTCGAGCGTTTATCATGGCGTCGCGTCTCGAAAACGACGGCGGAGGAATCATGGACGCGGGCGAGCAGAACCGTTTTAAGAAAGAAGCCGCCAAGGCGGCAGCGCAGCTCGTGAAGAACGGCATGATCGTGGGCCTCGGCACTGGTTCCACCGCGGCCTATCTCGTCACTGAGCTTGGCCGGCGCGTCGCGGAAGAAGGGTTGCGTTTCACCGGAGTCCCCACCTCTGAGCGCACCGCCGAACAGGCCCGCAGCCTCGGAATTCCGCTCGCGACTCTTGCAGACATAAAAGAAATTGACGTCACGATTGACGGCGCCGATGAAGTGCAGCTGGGCACTCTGTCGCTGATCAAGGGCCACGGCGGAGCGCTGCTACGCGAAAAAATCGTTGCCGCCGCAAGCAAGCGATTGGCAGTGATTGTGGACGAGACGAAACTGGTGAAGCGCCTGGGCGGGACGCTCGCGGTTCCCGTGGAAGTGGTTCCTTTTGGCTGGGAGGCCACTGAACGAAAGCTGAGAGCCATTGGCGCGGGCACCGAGCTGCGGCCTGGGCTGGATGACAAGCCCTACGTTACCGACGGCGGCCACTACATTCTCGATTGCGAGTTTGGCCTGATCGCAGATCCGAAAAAAGTAGCGAGGCAACTCGATGAAACCGTCGGCGTCGTCGAGCACGGGTTGTTTCTTGGACTTGCGAAACAGGTGTTCGTGGGCGGGCCCGGCGGAGTAAAAATTCTGAAGCTGGGGACGAATCGCGGGAAGCCGAGCGCTCGAGCAAAGAAAAAATCGAAGCGAGCGCACCGGCGTTCGCGAAAGTAATTCGTCAGGCTTGATTAAAATCCGGGATAGTGTGATGACGTGCCGGGTTCGGACGCGTCGTTTGATTGCTTTTTCGGCGATTGCTTCTTGGGCGCGCAGCCTTCGGGATACACCGCGTCCAGCGCGCCCCACAAAGCTTTCAGGCTGCGTTCCGCCGCGCACAGCACCGCAACCTCGTCGATATTCTCTTGTTGCGCGATCCACGTGCGCCAGGCAGCGCGATGCCGCACGTCGGCTTCTTCGTGTACCGCAAAATATCGGAGCGAACGCGAATCGGTGATTCCGTAGAACTTGCGAAGTCCTGAAATTTTCTGCGTCGCGATTTCCGGCACCTGCGCTTCGTAGCTGTAGAACATGGCCACAGCCTGCGCCATCGAGCCGTCGGTCGAAACTTCGTCGAAGGTGTCGAGCAGCGCCGCGATACCCGGAAGCGCGCGGCTCGAATCGAGCGCCACATCGCTCACTCCCAGCGACGCGGCAAACTCGCGCCACAGCATCGGGTGCGGAGCCGACGGATCCACCTCTTCCGCCAGGTTCTCGTTCACCAGCGTCTGCAGGTTGCCGTTCGTGCGCGAAGCAAGCTGCTTCAGATTCTCCGGAAACGCCCGCACGTGCTGGTAGTACTGCGCCGCGTAAAGCTGCAGCGATTCCTTCGAAAGCGTGCCCTCAGTCCAAGCCTGGTAAAAAGGGTGCTTCAGCAAATGATAGCGTTCGATCAGCGCGTCGAGCGAATCGAGCAGCGTCTTCGGCGCATTCTTCGCACCGCCGTTCTGGCCAGACCTGGGCATCAAATTCTCCTATCTCACCTGATAATAATGGCGCAAAACCCCGCAATCCTACAGAAATGCCCCTCGAATGTCCAGTAAGTGACACCCCGCAGCCACAAGTCTGCAAGCCATTATGACTGGCAGTCGTTCTGGGTGGTCGAAGCCACGTCATAGAGGGATGTTGCCGTGCTTCTTTTTGGGGTTCGTGTCGCGCTTGTTTTCGAGTGAGCGCAACGCGGTGATGAGCTTGGCGCGGGTTTGCGATGGCTCGATGATGGCGTCGATGTAGCCGCGCTCGGCGGCTACGTATGGATTGGCGAAGCGCTCGCGGAAGTCGTCGGTTTTTTCGCGGCGCAGCTTTTCGCGGTCGGCTTCGGGGGCGCGGTCGATTTCGCGCTTGTAGACGATATTTACTGCGCCTTCCGGTCCCATCACGGCGATTTCAGCGGTGGGCCATGCGAAATTGATGTCGGTGCGGATGTGCTTCGAAGCCATGACGCAATATGCGCCGCCATAGGCTTTGCGCGTGATCACCGTGATTTTGGGCACCGTAGCTTCCGCGAATGCGAAGAGAAGCTTCGCGCCGTGCTTGATGATGCCGCCAAACTCCTGCTGCGTGCCGGGCAAGAATCCGGGCACGTCCTCGAACGTGATGAGCGGAATGTTAAACGCGTCGCAGAAACGAACGAAGCGCGCGCCCTTCATCGAGGAATTGATATCGAGCACGCCCGCAAGAAATGCAGGCTGATTGGCGACGATCCCGACGGGACGGCCATCGAGCCGCGCAAATCCCACCACGAGATTCTTCGCGAAGTGCTCGTGAACTTCAAAGAATTCGCCCTCATCCACGATTTCGTGAATCGCATCCTTCATGTCGTACGGCTTCTGCGGATCTTCAGGCACTAGAGCGTTGAGCGCCGTCGAAGCGCGGTCCCAAGGATCATTCGACGAGCGGCGCGGAGGATCTTCGAGATTATTCGAGGGCAAATAGCTGAACAGCTCGCGAATCATCGCAAGACACTCCGCATCGTCCCGCGAAACGAAATGAGCGACGCCGCTCTTTTCGTTGTGCGTCATCGCGCCGCCGAGTTCCTGCTTCGTCACTTCTTCGTGCGTCACCGTCTTGATCACGTCGGGCCCGGTAACGAACATGTACGAGCTGTCGCGCGTCATAAAAATAAAATCCGTAATTGCAGGCGAGTACACCGCGCCGCCGGCGCACGGGCCCATGATCGCGCTGATCTGCGGCACCACGCCGCTCGCCAGCGTGTTGCGCAGAAAAATATCGGCGTAACCGGCCAGCGACATCACGCCTTCCTGAATCCGCGCGCCGCCAGAATCATTCAGCCCGATCACCGGCGCGCCCTGCCGCATCGCCAGATCCATAATTTTCGTAATCTTCGAAGCATTCGCCTCCGAAAGCGACCCGCCAAAAACAGTGAAGTCCTGCGCGAAGACGTACACGAGGCGGCCACCGATGCGGCCGTAACCGGTGATGAAGCCATCGCCCGCAGGGCGCTGCTCCTCCATGCCGAAATCGGTGCAGTGATGCCGCACAAATTTATCGAGCTCCTCGAAGGAGCCCTCATCGAGCAGCAGGTCCACCCGCTCCCGCGCGCTGAGCTTTCCTTCTTTGTGCTGGCGTTCCCGGCGCTCGGGGCCGCCGCCTTCTTCGGCTTCGGCGTTGCGACGGCGAAGCTCCTCGAGGCGATCGAGATGTTTGCGGTGTTCGATTGGTTTTGGGGTGCTCATAATCGGCTCCCAATATCAGCTTTTTGCGCTGCCAAGGCAAGCGCAGCGCGATTTCTTAGGTACCCTTTTTACCGCCTATTAGAAAAAGCTATCAAATTGTTTCTAAACAGGTTAGCGGGAGTTTTAATCGCGGAACCGTGGATTAAAACCGGTTTCCCCGGCGGGCAGTTTGCTCGCGGTAAGGCGCGAGCGGAGCAATAAAAACTGCTAACCATTTGATGCGTTACTTTGCTTCTTTCGTTGCTTCGCGACTGCGCGTCTGCCCTGGCTTCGCGTCAGGCTTTGTGGCTAGGGAATTTCGATGATTACGAGAGACATGTCGTCGTCCGGAGGGCCATGGCGGAACGCGGTTACGCGCTGGAGAATTTGTTCTTTCATTTCCTGCAGAGGCAACTTGGAGGTTTCGCGAACGATTTCGCTGAGGCCTTCGACGCCCAGCATATCGCGCTGCAGATTGAAACTTTCGGTGAAGCCGTCGGTGTAAATCACGAGACGATCGCCAGACACGACTGGAACGATTACGGTGGCTTCCTTGCCTACGGCGTCTTCGATCAGGCCGAGAACCGCGCTGCCGGATTCGAGAAGGCGCGGAGCTTGTCCCGGTTGGACGATCATCGCGGGCGGATGGCCTGCGTTGGCAAATTCGAGGGTACGATTGTCGCGATCGAGACGCGCGGCGATCATCGTGAAATAAAAGACAGACGACCCGATATTGCGGAGCACGAAGCGATTCAGGTGGTGCATCATGGGGCCGAGCGCGACGCCGCGTTCGATTTGCGACATGGTTTCGGTGTAGATGCGATTGGCAACGAGAGCCGAGCCGATGCCGTGGCCGGAAACGTCGCAGACGAAGAGGCTGAGCGAATCCTGCCGCGGCGCGACCAACCCGAAATCACCGCCAATGGTGCGAACGGGCTGATAGTACGTGGCGACATTGACGCCGCCCCAGGTGAGCCCTGTGGGCGCGAGGCTTTGTTGGACGCGGGCGGCGAGCAGAAGATCTTCTTCAATTTCCTGGTGGCGCTTTTCGAGCTGCGCGTTCGCTTCGCGCAGGGCGTTTTCGGCGCGCTTCTGCTCGGTGATGTCCGTGGCGGTGATGACGGCGAACACGTTGCCGTCGGGGTCCTCGATCTGGCGCGCGGTGACGAGGACTGGAAGGCGATTGCCGTTCGCCTGGGGAAGATAGAACTCGTACTGGCTATGTCCTGCCGTTTGTCGCTGCTGGATGCGGCTACGCAATATGTCCGCGTCATCGGGCGGATACAGGTCCAACATTTTGCGGCCGATCAGTTCTTCTTCCGGGATGCCAATCATCTTCAGGAACAAGCGATTGGCGAAAACGATGTGGCTGCAATCGTCGTTGATGATGACGCCCTGATTGATGGTTTCCAGGACGCCGGCCATTTCGCTAACCCAGGGGAATTCTGTTTCTTGCACGGCGCGCTCGCTTTCGATAAGGCGGCGGGGGAATTTGGTGCAGTGTAAGTTTAGCGCAGGCGTTGGGGAAGTGGAAACGGGTGGAGGCGATCGGCTGCGAAGGCGGAAGAGAGATCCCTCCACTTCGGTCGGGATGACGGGCTTGGGGAAGGGGCGGGGGGAATTTCAAATCTAAAATTTGAAATTTCAAATGAGGCGAAAGGCCCGCGACGAAAGATGTGCGGTGCGAGTTTAACGCAGGCGTTGGGGAAGTGGAAACGGGCGGAGGCGATCGGCTGCGAAGGCGGAAGAGAGAGCCCTCCACTTCGGTCGGGATGACAGGCTTGGGGAGGTGCGGGGAGAATTTCGTCGTGGCTACCTGGGCGAGCGTGCAGGGGAGCTGGGGGCGCTGTGGTGTCGGGGTTAGCGCCTTCCGCCGCGTGATCGCGAACCGCCGCCGCCGGTGCGTGCGGCTCCTGTGCCGCTGCTTCGGCTTTGGCGTTCGTAGTTTTGAGTTCGCTGAGAGCCGGTTTGTCTGGCTTGCGCTTCGCGATTCAGGTCTGGCACCTGGCTGGATTGACCCCCGGATTGGCCCCCGCCTGCGGGTCGTTGGCTCGCACCGGGGCTCGCACTGGGTTGAGTGCTCCGCTGCGCGCCAGAATTCGCCTGCCCGCCTGCGGGCTGCGTGGTCGGCTGCCGGCCTGCGGCGGCAGATTGAGCGTTCTGACCTCTTTGATTTTGCGTGCTGTTCGTCTGAGCTTGCGCGCCGGACTTCGTGCTGGAATTCGCGCCTGGTGAATTTACAGAGTTCCAGCCGCCATTCTGATACTGCTGCCAACCGTTGTCAGTTTTCTTGTAGACGTTGCCGTCTTTCCCGGCATACACGTCACCGTTGCCGGTCTGCCCGACGAAGCCGCTGCCGTTCTGTCCGCTGCCGCCCACGACCCGGCCGCCTTCCGACGTGCGCCCACCCGCGACGGTGCCGCGCGAATCGGAATAGTGTCCGGTCTGCGCCCACTTGTCGCCCTTTGCTACAACCGAACTTCCCCACTGGCTGTATGCATTCGAGCCTTGCCGGGTAGCGCCGGCAGCTCCGGTGTAAGGATTGTAGGCACGTGCTCCTCCAGCGCAACCGTACGCATTGCACCCGCCCGCAGCGCGGCCGTATGTTCCCGTCGACGGGTTGTACCAGGCGCCTCCCGCTACTCCTCCGTACGGACCATAGGCACCGCGCGCGTAACCGTATGCGCCGTTGTACGGATTGTAGAAAGCGCCCACGCCGTAGGTAACCGGATAGGGACGATAAATCGGATAGGGATAGCGGCCGTAGTAGTAATACGGCGGGTAGTAGTAACCGCTGCCGTAAGCGACCGTGGCTCCCACCGCCACGCCGATGATGAACATGCCGAGATATCCCGCCGTGCTGCTCGCTTCCGTTGCGCCGCTGGAAGTGGTGGTCTGCGTCACGTAGGTGATGTTGTAGACCGGAGAGCTTGCGGGGATCGTGTAAATTTCCTGGGGAACGGAATCGGCAGTTTTCCAGGGACCGTCCGGCTTCGTAGACATGAACCACACGCCCTGGAAACACAAATAATACAGATCGCCGACCTTGACGATCTTGTCCGCAGTGTTCGTCGCATATGACATCGAGGTTGACTCGATGGGCTTGAACTCAGGCGCACCGTCGTACTCTACTTTCACTTCAGCTTCCGCTTTTGCGCGGTCCACAATCACGGTGGTGGGCACCTGTGCTAGCAGCACCGCGTCTTCGGCCTCGTCTGTTCCCGGAACTGACACAAGCACACGCGCGGCCGGGCTGCTCGGGGGAATTTTCGCGAAGTCAGCGGGCAAGTCAGCCGTGGCGAAGGTCCACGGGCCGTCGAGACTCTTGGCGCGGAACCACCGGCCCGCTACCAGGAAGTAATATTGGTTCTCTCCGCCCTGGAGGAAGAGATTGCTCTCGGTATTCGTGGCGTAGGAAAGCTGAGTGCCGGGAATTTTTGCGTATTTCGGCTGGCCTTTGAACGAAATGATCTCCGCCGGCGTAGTGCTGTAAAACACTTTAGGAGTGCCGCCCGTGGTGGCGGCCGGAGGGATCGCTTTTTTCACGTCCGCCCAGTTGGGCTGATCCGGCAGATTGGACATTTCCCTGGGCAGCTTCGTGGTGACCGTCCACGGCCCCTCCAGAGCCGCCGAGGTGAGCCATTGTTTTTCATTGAGCAGGTAAAACTTGGATGTCGACTTGTCGAAAAATAATCCCCAGTTGGTGTTTACAACGAATTCGAGATTGCTTTTTTCGATGGGAACGCGGACAGGGTCGCCTTCCACCAGCAGCAGAATCGAATTCTGGTAGCTGACGAATATTTTCGGCGGATCATTTTTGACTGCCGCACCAGAAGGAGGCGGATTCTTGATCACTTCCAAATCCGCGAGCAGACGATCGAGCGAGATATTGATGGACGCGCCGGGCGCCAAAAAAGTTCGCACGAGCTTATCCATTGCGGCGGAAGCGGCCGCATCCAGCGACGGGAATTTCGTTTCAGTAATCTGGACGTTGCTCAGCAGCACGTTGCGAGTATCCGTGTTGGCGTCCGTGGTGGCCTGAACGTAGATCACGCCCACAGTAGGCTGGCCACCCTTCGGCCGGATGGAGACAGCCATGCGGGCCTCGAGTAGTTTGAAGTCCTTCCATTCGTCGATCTGCGGCTGGTAGTAGATGATCGAACCCTCCGCGTTGCTCTTTTCGCGTGGCCAACCAGGGTCTTGGGCGAAAGCCGGGCAAGTGAGGCTGCAGATCAACAGGACCACGATTGCGTATCTCATAACGTTCCCCTTTGCGGTTCGGCCCCGTTACTCCTTGCTTCTGTCCATAATGTTCTGAAGTTTCCAGGGGTTTTGATAGTTTTCGATTTCGAGTTCGTTTGTTTTCTTATTGATTTTGAACTGGCAAGCGGGAAGCAACACGCCGGTGCTTTTATCTTTCACGTTGCTGATGTCCAGTTCGACGGCCGACAGGTTGTAGTCCATTGAGCGACCATTCACCCAGGCCTCGCCGAAACGGATTGGACGATTGGTGAGGATGCGAATTTTGTAGCCAGTGTCGGTGGGAATTTTACGGACGAAGCTGATGTCGTAGCCCAGGGTACCTGTAATAGCGAGTCTTCCCTTGGAGCGCATTTTTTCGAGGGCATTGAACAAGCCTTTCGAACCGGCTTGTTGGAACGCTTCGACCAGCACCTGCCGTTCTTCCGGGCTCGAGTAGCGCTCGATGTTGATGGTCACATTGAAAGTCTGGCCGAACTGGGTGCCCTGCCCCATGGCTTGGGCTTGATAGACTTCGTTTACGCGCTGCTCTTCCTGGGCTGCGCTGTGGAAGGTCAATAGGGCGACGAAACAGGCGATCGCCACGGCGGCGGTCAGGCCGGCCTTAAGCATCTTTTGCATGTTTTCTCCTGGCGCGCTTGAAGTTCCTGGATGGTAGCCGGTAGCGCAGCCTCTGTACACTGTCAAAAGTAGCAGGGCCGGTGTTCGTGTGATTGGGTTACGTAGGGGTGGAGAAAGAGTGTTGAGATGCGGATGGTGCGCGAAAGGCCCACGACGAGGGGGCGTCGTCGTGGTTACCTGAAGCGAGCTCAACATCAAAGGTTACGGCAGGTTCAAAAGCGCTGGAAGAGAGATCCCTCCACTTCGGTCCCTTCGTGCCTCAGGGCAGGCGGGATGACGGGCAAGCTGAGGATGCCGGTGATTTTTATCGTAATAGGCGGTTACATGTGGCAGGCGTCAGTCGTTGCGGTTGCGCTGGGCGAAGTGATTGGTAGTGGCGCTAGCTTGGCTTTTTCCAGCACGGCGTTGGCTGCTGGTAAAGTGTCGGCATTCAAGGTGCGCCAGGCTGCTACGGATTTGTTTAGGGCGGTGCAGGAGTCGTCGATTACTTCGAGGGCTGTGGGGGCTGGAGCTGCGTCGCCGGACTCGACCATGAAGGAGGTGCGGGCGAGATCGCGATTCACTGTGCCGATGCCTTCTGAGCCGTTCGTGCCTGCCAGGATTTCGGCGATTTTTGCGTCGAGATTTTTTAGTGCTTCGGCGGCGGCTTTGGCCTGGGGATCGGCGGGTTGAGTGTTCGCTGTCTGTGAATCTTGAGGCTTGGCGGTTGCGGCTGCGTTGGGTGCGAGAGCGGTGGCCGGTTGCGCATTGGGCTTCAGGATTGCGCCGAGACTTTCTTCGCGCTCGGTCACTGCTTTGCGCAGAGCGGCTACTTCCTGGAAAGCGGAGTAGCTGGCGCGGAGGCCGCTATCGGCTCGCTTTGCGGCGGAATATTGCGCGATGTAATCGGCGGGGGCGATGTGGACGCGCGGATCCGGAACGACCGTGAGAGTTTGGCGGATGGCTTGGCCGTTCGCGTTCAGCACGATTTCGTATTGGCCGGGAGGTACGATGGGCCCCAGGACTTGTTCGCGCGGCGTTTCGCCGGGGATGGCGTGATCGGAGAGCGTGTACTCGAGATATTTGAGCGGCTGGCCGTAGTAGCTGTACTGCAAGGCGGGCGGCGGCTCGAAGCGTAAATCCCAGGCGAAGCGATTCAAGCCGGGATTCTTGGGGAGCTGAGCTTGTGGGCCGAACCAGTAGTCGGGAACGTTCTTAACGACTGTGTCGGGCGCGGGCGCGGCGCTCGAGAAGCGGCGGATTAGATTTCCCTGCGCGTCGTGAATTTCGAGGGTGATGTCTGCGGATGGAGCGGACTTCAGCGTGTAGTAAAAGATGGCGCCGTCGGGCGGATTCTGCGCGGCGGGAAATTCCGGCGGGAGCGGAGTTTCCTGGTCGTTGTCCCAGCGGATGCGAGTGACGGTGGCGGGGCGCAGAAGCGCGGCGTCGGCGGTGGCGATTTGCGGGCTGGCCTGGCGGAGAGGCGAGAGGTCGTCGAGAATCCAGAGAGCGCGGCCGTAGGTGGCGACGACGAGATCGTTATCGTGGATGACGATGTCGCGGGCATCGCTGGTGGGAAGGTTCAGCTGGAGCGATTGCCAGTGGTCGCCGTCGTCGAATGAAACGTAGACGCCATTGGAGAGCGCGGCGTATAGCAGGCCCTTGCGCACGGTATCTTCGCGAATCGCGTTAGCGATCCAGCCGGACGGCAGTCCGGCAGTGATTTTCTCCCACGTTTTTCCCGCGTCGCGTGTGCGATAGAGGTAGGGCGTTTCGTCGCGGCGATTTCCCACAGTGGCATACGCAACATTTGGATCGAAGTGCGAGGCTTCGAGAATCACCACGTTGCTGTGCTCGTTGAGATCGGGCGGCGATACGTTGCGCCACGTGAGGCCGCCGTCCTCCGTGAGTTGAATAAGGTCATTACTCGTGCCGGCCCAGATGAGTCCTGAGTGCACTGGCGAGACGGCCAGAGTGGAGATGGCGGCGGGGCGGCGCGCGGATTGCTCGTCGCCAAAATCTTTTTCGTCGTCGGCGAAGGGCGCGAAGGTTTCGGATTCAGCTTCGGGCGAATGGCCGGGGCTTACAGCGGAGGCGCGCTCCGTTTCTTCGTTCTTGGCTTCGAGTGAATTTGAAGGCGATTCCGGGCGCTCGATTTCTTCTGCAGTTTTTTCAGTGGTCTTTTCTTTGGCCCCGGGCCGCGCGGTGAGATCGGGGCTGATCGGCTGCCAGTTTTTTCCACCATTTGCCGTGGTGAGCACCACCTGCGCGCCAAGATACAGAAGCCGCGGATCCTGCGGCGAAAAAACGAGCGGAGGCATATTGGTGGTGCGGTATTTCGAGCCGCGCACGAAGACGTGCGTGAATTGGCCGGTGGTGCGGTCGAAGCGGACGACGCTGCCATACCAGCCGCCGGAATAAACGATATCGGGATTCAACGGATCGGGCGCGATGTAGCTGTATTCGAAGCCGGCGGCGGAAAACCAGTCGCGATAGGTGAGCGAGCCGTAGTCGCTGCGGCTGGGAACTTCGGCGGTGCCGCTATCCTGCTGCGCGGCGTAGGCGATGTAGGGAAAGCTTGTGTCGGTGGAGACGTGGTAGAACTGGCCGGTTGCTTGGTTGTACCAGGAAGTCCAGCTCTTGCCGCCGTCCACGCTGATTACGCAGCCCTGATCGACGCCGAGAATGATGCGCGCGGAATTCTGCGGGTCGATCCACATGTTGTGGTAATCGTCGCCGCCGGGAGCACCTTTGAAGGAGATGAACGTCTTGCCGCCATCGGTTGAGCGGTAGAGAGAAGTCTGCATCACGTAGACGACGTCGGCATTGCGCGGATCGACGAAGACGCGGGCGAAATAGGCATTGCCGATCACGCGCGTGTCCTCCGTGACCTGCTTCCACGTGGCGCCGGAATCGTCGGAGCGGTAGAGGCCTTGCGTGAGGATCGCGAAGACGCGCTGGCCGTGATTGCCGGGCGCGACGGCGATGCCGACGCGGTCCCACGGGCCTTTCGGGAAGCCGGTGTAGGCGAGTTCTTTCCAGGTGGCACCTTGATCGGTGGATTTGTAGATCCAGGAGTTGGGTTTTTCGGGGCCGTCGTCACCCGCGAAAAAATCGGTGGGATGCCAGAGCGCGGCGTAGAGGACGCGCGGATTTTCGGGGTCCACTTCGAGGTCGGCGACGCCGGTGAGATCGTCCTTGTAGAGAGTTTTCTTCCAGGTTTTGCCGCCGTCGGTGGTTTTGTAGACGCCACGATCGGGACTGGCAGGCGCGATGCTGAGGAGTGGATGGCCGAGAACGCCGACGATGATGATGTCCGGATTTTTGGGATCGACGATGATCGCGCTGATGTACTTCGATTCTTTGAGGCCGATGTTGGTCCAGGTGGCGCCGGCGTCGGTGGATTTGTAGACGCCGTCGCCGGGAGTTTGCTCGCCGGTGCCGACATAGATGATTTTGGGATTCGAAGGAGCGATGGCGATCGCGCCGATGGAGGCGACGTGCTGCTCGTCGAAAATCGGGAACCAAACCTCACCTGCGTCGGTGGTTTTCCAGACGCCGCCGCCGGGAGTGGCCATGTAGTAGGTGGAGGGGTCGCCGGAGATGCCGGCTACGCCGGTTACGCGTCCGGCGCGGTGCGGCCCGATGAGGCGCCACCGCATGGCGGAATACTGGGTGGGATCGACGCTGCCGGACGATTGCTGGGCGGGGGCGATGAGCGGTGTTGCGATTATTGCGAGGATTGCGAGTGCTAGAGGCAATGGGCGGATGCGCATCTGGTGGGTTTTCTCCTGTACGAAACTACAAAGTGTAGCACTGCGTTAGAGAGGTTTGTAATTGGGAAGTAGCTGAGCAGCTGCGTGGTTCTGTGGATGTGCTATAAGTTATTAAACCCATGAATTAACCCTCGCAAACAAGTCGCTGCGGTCGGTCCTGCCCGATTTGTGGCAAGCCAGTGGAACTAAGACGCATCACTTATGACACGCCGTTTAGATGTCAAAGTTGCGACGCCATGCTGGATGTTTCGTCCTTTTATGCTTGGCTAAGTCACGCGCTGGCCTCAACCCTTGCGCTCATCTTCCTTTGGAAGGCGATGCATCTTGATTTTTGGGTCGCTGCCGTGGGCACTATCTTACTGATTCTCCCGCTGAGAGCACTACTGAGATCGCTGACCAAGCCAATCATCCCTCTAGAACCGTCCGATGTAGTTAGTTAGAGGCCGTCCTGTGTCGCCAGGAAGTAAGGTCTGGCACCCGTCGAGCGTCAGTGGAGACCGGACCAATCGTCGGCTAGCAGGATTGAGTTGCTGGGATTCGAGGGGTCGTATTTTACGCTGGCGGTTTGGCCTACGGCAGCGCGCTTGAGGTGGAGGCGTTCTTCGAGGCCGGTGACGTCTTGCGCGGTTTCGTAGGTGACGCCAGAGATCGAGTAGGTGTAGTAGATGAGGCGCTGCGTTCCATTGGTGGGCGCGGCTGCGGCTATCTTCGCGCCGCTGCTGGTGCCGGGATTATATTTTGCGGGAGTCGAATGTTGCTTGGCGTCGTCGGCCGGAAGGCCATTTTCGGAGATTTCGAGGATCTGGCCTTCGACGATGCGGCCGACTTTGTTCAAGTAGGCGCGGCGCTGGCGTTCAATTTCGGAATAGTCAATGGGCTTGCGCCGCAGCCAGAGGATGAAGCCGATTGCGGCCATGGCGATGAGGCCGGCAACCGGCAGCAGCTCGCTCCAATTCGAAAAAAGGTGTTTCAACGCCCGCCTTTACGCGCGCCAACCGGCTCGGAAATTTCGCCGAGCGTATCGCGCGCTTTTTCCCAGTCTTTCAGGAACGATTCGAGGCCCCGGTCCGTGAGCGGATGCTTGAAGAGCATTTCGAAAACCTTAAACGGCATGGTGCCGATATGCGCTCCCATCTTCGCCGCTTCGACCACGTGCATCGGATGGCGAAGGCTCGCGGCGAGCACCTGCGTCTTGTAATCATACGCGCGATAAATTTGCAGGATGTCGCGAAGAAGAATCATGCTGTCCTGAGAGATATCATCGAGGCGGCCGAGAAACGGGCTGACGAAATAGGCGCCGGCTTTGGCGGCGAGAAGCGCCTGCGAGGCGGAAAAGACGAGAGTGACATTGACGCGGATGCCTTCTTTGGAGAGGACGCTGAGGGCGCGGACGCCGTCGGGGGTCATAGGAATTTTGGCGACGACATTGGGATGCCAGCTGACCACTTCGCGGGCTTCGCGGAGCATGCTGTCGTAATCGGTGGAGACGACTTCGGCGCTGATGGCGCCGTTTTTTACGATGTTGCAGATTTCGATGATGAGCTCGCGGAAGGGCTTTTTTTCTTTGGCGGCGAGGGTGGGGTTGGTGGTGATGCCGTCAATGACGCCGGAGGCTGTGCCCTGGCGGATTTCGTCGAGATTTGCGGTGTCGAGGAAGAATTTCATTTTTTCACCTCTGTGATTGATTCAACGTACTTCAGGGGCTAAAGCCCCTCGTCATAAAGCTGAGTGAGTGTCGCGGTTGAAACCGCGACCTACAAGGCCCTTGTCCAGCAGCGGCTAGCCTACTGTGAATCGGAACGTAGCACCTGCCGCGACCTACAAAACTCTCGTTAGCTAGGCAGCGCCTATTCGGCGAAGGCGATGACCGGGTTGCGAAGTGTGCCGATTCCGGTGACGCTTACTTCCACTACGTCGCCGTCAACGAGTGAGCCGATTCCCGCAGGCGTTCCGGTTGCGATCACATCGCCGGGTTCGAGCGTCATCACCTCAGCTATCCAGCGAATTATAACATCAACGGAAAAGATCATTTCTGAGACGCTGGCGGACTGTTTCCGAACACCGTTGACGTAGGTCTCTACTCTGGTATCGGCAAGATTGAGCTCGGAATCCACTAGCGGGCCGAAGGGAGAGAAGGTGTCGAAGCTTTTGCCGCGGGTCCATTGGCCGTCGAGTTTCTGGAGATCGCGGGCGGTGACGTCGTTGAAGCAGGTATAGCCGAGGATGTAGGGGCGGACGTCTTCATTGGGGGAGAGCAGATGGCAGCGGCGGCCGATGATGATGGCGATTTCGCCTTCGTAGTCGACGCGCTGGGAGATGCGGGGGAGGATGATGGGTTCTTCGGGCGCGATGACGGCCGACGGAGGCTTGAGGAAAATGATGGGACTCTTCGGGGGAGGGCCGCCCATTTCGGCGGCGTGGTCGACGTAATTCTTGCCGACGCAAACAATTTTCGAGGGGACGGAGGGCGGAAGGAATTTTACGGAGTCGAGCGCCCATTTGCGGCCGGTGCGCTCGCGCGGGCCCCAGAGTTCGCCGCTGAATTCATGAACGGTGTTGGCTTCGATGATGCCGTGGCGCACGTGGGGATGAGATTCGTGAGGAGCACGGGCGATATCGGCGGCAGCGAATTCGAGGGGCTGGAAGCGGCAGAGTTTCATGATTTAGGATTCACGTGAAGGTTTCATGGTTGTTGATGGAGATGATCGGTGCGACGGCGGCGCGGAGCGAGCGGGTGCTGGCGGGCCTCGAGAAACATGCCAATCACCCAGGCGCCCACGGCGGCGACGCCGTAGACAATGGCGCCTTCGATGAGCGCTTCAAACGGACTGCGCAAAGCCTGAAAAAGATTCTGGTAGAACATGCCGGTGACGTCGTAAGCGACGACGAATGTGACCCAACCAATCGTAGCGGACGCGAACATCGGCATCGGGCGGTTGAAGTAGCGGGCGATCGGAATCAGCATGCAGATAAAAAATAGCGCGCAGAAGGTGGCGTTGCGCTCGAGGGCATAGCGCTCAAGGCCAGGGACGTGATTGGCGACGAAGAGCGCCGCAATCATGACCACGATCAAGGCGGCGCCCATGTAAATGCCGGTTTGCAACGCGGTGCGGTGCGTGGAGGCCAGGACTTTACGGCCAACCTTCAGTGGATCCGGGATCAGGTGTTCGGTCATCTCTTGCGCCGATTTTCTTTCAACTATTGCTGATCGGGCTCTGGAACGCTGCCGGAGGCCGGCGGGCTGGCCGGACTTTCGTTTCCAGAGCGATCGACCGCGGTGACAGCATAAAAATAAGTGCGACCGGGCACTGCATTCATATCGCGAAACGCGGGCGTAAGCAACAACTCGGGATTCAGGCGCGTTCCGAGGCGCGAGGGCTCGTCATTTCTATAGACGTTGTAACCCGCGATATCGGTTGCCGCATTGATGGACCAGGAAAGATCGAGATAACCGGGCGTTCCGCCGACGGCTGGAACAAAAGCGACCACAAGATCCTGGGGAGCCGGCGGAGGGAAAACATCTTTGGGAGTGATCGTGGCGAGATTTGAGTCGAGCGACTCGATCTGGACGCCGGGTTGCTGCGCGATGCTGCGCACCGAGTACACGTAGGTCTTGTCGAGTTCGGTTTGAGTATCGGTGTAGGGTGGGGACGCGGCCTCTGCGATGCGGGCAAAGGGGACTTTTGTATTGGGAGCTTCTGTGCCGCCGGCCGCGGTGGAATTCGCTCCGGCAATCTGGACCGATTCTGTTTCTGCTCGATAGACCCGATAAAAAGCGATATTGGGCGCTGCGCCGATCAGAGTTTTTTCGGGCGGCGTCCAGGAGAGAGTGACGCCCGCGCGCTTAAATTCCGCTTTGAGGTTGGCAATCGGGTTGGCGGGCGGATATGTGGCGAGAGCCGCGACGTTGGAATTTGCGGAAAGTTTTTTAGGCGAGACAAACGTGCGGACGAGGTAGACAGCCTCACTGCCGCCGGCCGAGAAATCTTCCGCGCGAAGCGAATCGACGAATCGAACCCGCCCCTGGACCATGTAGCGATCCACCATGGCGGGCGGGATTGTAAGAAGCAGAGTGGGCTCTGCGGGCGCCGCGGCTGCCGGCGAATTGGCCGGCGCGATTGGCTCGAAATTCCGATACACCTGAATGGAGAGGGGCTGTTGAATATCGCGCTTTTCGACTGCGTCATGTGGGGGAGTGAAGCTAAGAATCACGTCGTTACCAAATTGAAAAGCAGTGAGGTCAGTAACAGGAATCGGCGTGGGCGGCTTGCGCTCGATGGGTTCGCCGGGAGCGGCACAGCCGTAGAGAATGAAAATGGAAAAGAGAAAATAGAAAATTGGGAGGCGGGGGCCGTGAGAATGGGCGGCGGGGCCGGGTGCGAAGTCCCCTTTTCGAATTTGCATTTTCTGAATTCTAGAGGATGTAGCGGCTCAGATCCTGGTCTTTGACGATGTTCGCGAGCTGCTTCTGCACGTAAGCGGCATCAAGCTTAAAGGATTTCTTTTTCATTTCCGGAGCCTCGAAGGAAATTTCCTCGAGCACTTTTTCTAGAATCGTGTGCAGGCGGCGAGCGCCGATATTTTCGGTGTGCTCGTTCACTTTGGCGGCGAAGCCAGCGATTGATGCGATCGCGTCCTCCGTGAACGCGAGCTTAAAGCCTTCGGTATCGAGAAGCGCCACATACTGCTTGATCAGCGCGTTTTTCGGCTCCGTAAGGATGCGGATGAAGTCGGCCTCTGAAAGCGAACTGAGCTCGACGCGGATCGGAAAGCGCCCTTGTAACTCAGGGATAAGATCGGAGGGCTTCGTGGTGTGGAACGCGCCGGCGGCGATGAAAAGAATGTGATCGGTGCGCACCATGCCGTAGCGCGTGTTCACGGTGGTGCCTTCGACGATGGGAAGAATATCGCGCTGAACGCCCTCGCGCGAAACATCCGGGCCATGACCGGATTCGCGGCCTGCGATCTTATCGATTTCATCGATGAAGAGAATTCCCATCTGTTCAACGCGATCGACGGCCATGCGAGTGACCTGGTCCATGTCAATCAGGCGGTTCTCTTCTTCCTGAATCAGATAATCAAAGGCCTCCGCGACCGTCATCTTGCGCTTCTTCTTTTGCTGCCCGAACATGCCGGATAGCATGTCCTTCACGTTGACGTCCATCTCCTCGACGCCCTGGTTCGTGATGATTTCGAAGGAAGGCATCGAGCGTTCGCGAACTTCCACTTCCACCATGCGCTGATCGAGCTTGCCTTCGCGCAACTGCACACGAAGCTTTTCGCGCGTGCGCTGCACTTGCTCGCGGCGCTGCGATTCGGAAACCGGACTCGCGTCCGCCGGGACGGGCGAAGCAGGCAGGAGAAGATCGAGCAGGCGCTCTTCGGCGGACTGCTCGGCGCGCTCGGCCACTTCATCGAGCTTCTCTTCGCGCACCATGTCAATCGAAGTTTCGACGAGATCGCGCACCATGGATTCAACATCGCGGCCGACGTAACCCACTTCGGTGTATTTCGAGGCTTCCACTTTGACGAAGGGGCAGCCGGCCAGGCGAGCGAGGCGGCGCGCAATTTCCGTTTTGCCCACGCCCGTAGGCCCGATCATCAGAATATTTTTGGGAAGGATGTCTTCAGCAAGCTCCGGAGTGAGTTTCTGGCGGCGCACTCGATTGCGGAGCGCGATAGCTACGGCTTTCTTGGCCGCGTTTTGGCCGACGATATACTTATCGAGCTCGACGACAATTTCGCGCGGCGTGAGTTCGTCAAATGACGGAAGCGGTTCCGGCTCCGAAGCCTGCGATTCTCCGGCCAAGTAGATCACCATATCTTTCTCCGATTTACCCGTCATAGTTCTTCGATGCTGAATTGCGCGTTCGTGAAGATGCAGATTTCGCTGGCGATTCGCATGGCTTCCTGGGCGATGTCTTTCGCATTCATTTTTGTGAATTTGATCAAAGCTCGCGCCGCGGCGAGAGCGTAAGGGCCGCCCGAGCCTATCGCGGTGAGCCCGTCGTCGGGTTCGATCACATCGCCATTGCCGGACAGCAGAAACGTGGATTTCGCGTCGGCGACAACCAAAAGCGCATCCAGATGGCGAAGCGAACGGTCGGTGCGCCAATCCTTGGCCAGCTCCACGGCCGCGCGCGACAGGTTCCCATGAAACTCCTGCAATTTATTTTCGAAACGCTGGAAGAGCGAAAGCGCGTCGGCCGTGCTGCCGGCGAAACCGGCGAGGATTTTGTCATTATAGAGGCGTCGCGTCTTTTTGGCGTTGTGCTTGATGACGCCTTCGCCGAGCGTCACCTGGCCGTCAGCAGCCAGAACCACTTTGTTATCGCGGCGCACGCAAAGCACCGTCGTGCTGCGTATCTGCGGAGATTTTCGCTTCCTGTGCATCATGCGATTATACCCCGCGAGGCACGATAGAGCGAATTAGGCGGGTCTTATGTAGCAGGTCAGTTTCCGACAATGCGACTAATCAGTAGTTATCAAGGGCCGAGTCTGCGGGATAGCTGGTGACAAGAGGATTTCGCAACATCTATCCAAACCAAAGCGTCTCGGCTTTTCTGCTGAGCCTGGTTTCCGACTACGCGACTTACCACGCACAATCGCCACGGCCACGTTCTCGCAGTAGAATACTGATTAGCCCGGATCACGGATGACTCCATTCGCGCCGCAGGCGGTCTCGTTGTAGCCACCCCGCAATAACAGATTCGGGTGAACGCAATCAGGGCAACACAGAGAGGAGAATGCAATGCCGCTTCAAAACAACTACTTTGCAGAATATAACAACCTGAAACTGACACGCGATGACAAAGGTGTGCTGGTTGCTGAATTCCACACCAACGGCGGACCATTCATCATGACCGCGCCAGCTCACACAGAATTTGTCGATGCCTTTTACCGGATTGCGCAAGATAGGGCGAACAAGATCGTAATCCTGACGGGCGCAGGTGGAGAGTTCATTACTGATGTCGATTGGTCTTCTTTCGGCGATGTCACCGATCCCGGCGTCTGGAGTCAGGTTCACGACGAAGGCGTTCAGGTTTTGGAAAATATAGCCAACATACGAGTGCCGGTGATCGCGGCTATCGAGGGACGTGCCCATGTGCATTCAGACTACGCGCTACTTGCCAGTGTAATTGTGGCGGCGGATGGAGCGACCTTCCAGGATGTGGCGCACTTCTCCGCGGGCGTTGCGCCCGGCGACGGAATCTTTACCACCTGGAGTTATCGCGCTGGCGCAGGACGAGCGGAAGCGTTCCTGTTGAATCCACAGCCGCTCCCGGCGCGTACCGCCTACGAATGGGGAGTGGTTGCCGAAGTTGTGCCGAGCGGTAAGGCGCTCAGCCGGGCACGCGAACTCGCCGAGTTGTACCTGAAAGCGCCGGAAGTTACGCGCCGCAACACTCGCATCCACTTTATTCAACCGTTGAAGGAGCGCATTGTGCGTGAAGTCGGCTATGGATTGTCGCTCGAAGGAGCATCGTCGGCCGATCTCGTGAAGTCCATGAAAGCCAAGAGTGAACCCGTCGCTCGCAAAGGGAAATCGGCTTGAAGAGCGAAGAACGCAAAAGATGATATCGCGTCAATTATTCTTGGCGTCTTTTTCCGCTTTTTTGCGCGCGCCTTTGCCGACTTTCTCCCAGCGCTCGTCGAGAGATTCCTTGGTGAAGAGCGATTCGGGAAGATTCGTGTTGTACTCGCACTTATCGAAGAACACCTGGTATATCTTGATGTGATTGCGCTCGCGGGTAATCTGGAACGGGGTCTCGATACCGTTGATCGGATGATAATTCGAATAGTATTCGAGCTCATCCGTTTTCATCCGGGTGTTGGCGTCGCGCGTGTCCACGATCTTTCGGATCGGCAGGTGGGTACCCCGCGCGAAGGCAATCTTGATCGTCCGGTTGTCGCTGTCAACGAGCTCCACCCAGTCGGCTTCCTTTAAATCCACGATGTCCGGGCCGGCATACCGGAAAATCATGTTGGGTTCCTTGATTCGGGTCCGAAGAATGTAGTCGAGATCCTTCTTCGTATCTTCCTGGAAGCGGGCCATGTCGGCGCCAGAAGCCTCAGAAACGCCGCCCCGATCCAGCGTCCAGCCCTTTTCGCCGTTCATCACCTCGATGATGTTGCGCTTGGGCAGATTTTCGGTGCGGTCTTTGAACGGAGGAATGGTGTAATCGGCGAATTTTTCGAATCCATTCAGTTCGCCGGCATGGCCGAACTGGCTGAGCCGGCCCTCGCAAGTGACGTCGTGAAGGTTGAGATACGCCGTGCCACCCAAAGCTTGAATCGCAAGCTGCAAGATCTCTTTCGCTTTCGCGGCGCTTTCCGCAGGCATCATGTCCTGAGGGTTTTGAGCGAAAGCGCATGGTGCGACGTGCAGCCAGGCAGTGACAGATAAAAGAGAGAGAACTAGAACACGCGACATTATCCGCACAGTACCGCGCCTCCATTTACGTTGATTACTTCACCCGTCACGAAGGTTGCCAGGTCAGACGCCGCGAACAGGATAGGACCCGCGATTTCTTCCGCCGTGCCCGGCCGCTTCAGGGGAATCGCCGCGGCAGCCTGCTTGAGGCCGGCTTTATTGCGCAGAACCGATGCGGACATGTCCGTATCCACCCAGCCGGGCGCCACACAGTTGACGAGGATGTTGTGGCGCGCGAGTTCCGTCGAAAGGCCCTTCACGAAACTGATGATTGCGCCTTTCGATGCGCCGTAGTGCGTGTGAAACGATTCGCCGCGCTGGCCTGCGGTGGAGCTGATGGCGATGATGCGGCCTCCACGCTGAGCGATCATGTGCGGCACCGAGAAGTGAATCACGGAGTAGACACTCTTCACGTTCACGCGCATCATTTCGTCCCACTCGCGCTCGGTAAGTTTTTCGATCGGGGCATCCGCCTCATTCCAGATGCCGGCATTGGCTACAAGGATGTCGATGCGGCCCAGGCGCTCGCGTGTGAATTCAACCAGTTTTTTTGCATCGGCCATTTTGCTCAAGTCGGCTTTGAGTGACTCGATGCGCGTGCCATTCTTGCGCGTTTCCTGTTCAAGCTGTGCGGCGGCTTCTCGATTGCGGTGGTAGTTGAACACCACGTCAGCTCCCGCCTGCGCGAATAGGCGCACTGTGGCAGCTCCGATGCCGCGCGAGCCGCCGGTTACGAGAGCCGCCTTGCCTGCCAGCGAAATCATGTTTCCCCCAATAGTGAGTCCCAAAAAGATGATGAACGATGAAGCGGCCATGCAGCTGCGTGGGTGCTAAATTCGTTGCTCGCGCATCCGGGGCCGCAGTGATGATGCAAGCGCGGTCGCCGATCGAAAAAAGCGCGCTACGCCGTCTTGACCGCCGATTTGCGTGCGACTTCAATCAAGCTGCCAAACAAACGCTGGGCGAGTGGATCCGACTCCGCCATCCGCTCCGGGTGCCATTGGACGCCGGTCACCCAGTTCGAGTCTCCTGTCCATTCCACTGCTTCGATCACTCCGTCCGTAGCCCGGGCAGCAATGCGCAGGCTACGGCCGGGATCGAGGATCGACTGATGGTGGGAGCTGTTGATACCAATTTCGTCCGCGCCCGCCAATTCTCGAAGCCGCGAACCGGATTCAATTTTTGCAGCATGAAAGGGTTCCGGGGCGCCTTTATCGCGATTTGACCAGGGATGCTGAATCGGCGTGTGAAGCGCGCTGGGAATATCCTGAATCAGCGTCCCGCCGAGAAAAACATTCATGCTCTGAACGCCGTAGCAGATTGCCAGAACGGGTTTGTGTTCGGCGAAAGCGTGTTCGAGAAGCGCAAAATCGGTGCGCTCGCGGTCCGGGTCAGCGTCGGCAGAAGCAGGATTTCGAGCAGCGCCGTAGAGCGACGGATTTACGTCTGCGGGGCTACCGGTCAGGACTACCGCATCGAGTGAGCCCGCCAGTTGGCGCAGCTTATGTGGCGAGAGTAAGAGGGAGACTTCGACGGGTTCACCGCCCGCTTTGACGACGGCTTCGCGGTACTTGTCATACTTGCCGCGTTCGCCCTTAAGTTCTTCGTTTCGTGTGCGGTACGGGATTCCGACGCGCGGTTTGGGAGACGTATCAGGAGCCATGAACGAGCAATCGTACCATCAGAGTTGCGAGGCGGCAACTTGGATGAGCGAAGGGGCTTTGAACAGTCCTGCGGCCCAATCTGCCAGTGCATCTCGCCCAAACTTCAGCCGAGTGGCTTCTGGAAGTCGGGACCCGCTTAAAGTCCCGCGGACAGCGAGATCATTCGCGAAGCCACACCCGCACTCGATCTCCCGGAAGCAGAAGCTGGCTTCCTCGGTGGATTTGCCCTCAGCCAGAGCTCGTAGTTCCGCTTCATTTGCTCGATGTGGTGCGGGATGTGGCGCTCCTGAATATCCACCCAATCCTCCAGGCGAAGGAGGCCGTCATCGGGTTGCTCCACGGCATTCGACCAGATCGGATCGGGCAAGGAAGCGAGCAGTTGATAGGTCATCTTGCGCAGGCGGCGAATGATTTCGAGCGCTTCGCGCGTGCTCTGATGAAAATATCCCAACGAGCCGGCCCAGCGGGCTGCATCAAATTGCAGCACCGGGCTCCCCGGCTCCGCTATGAAGCGGCGGCAGCGAACGTATCCGCTGGCTTCGCTGTCAGCGAGATGCAGAATCGTTTCGTGAATGCTCCACTTTTCGGCCGACGGCTTGTACAGCCACATTTTCTTAGGAAATTGCCGCAGCGAGCCGGCAAGTAATATCGGCGCATGGCCAAAAGATTCCAGTTTGCTTCGTCTCTCCTCGCGTGTCATTAGGCCCTCCAGCTATATGGCTTAGACGCTCGTTCGTGCAGATTGGGTACCAAGCTCCAGTTAAATAAACGAACAAAAGGCGTTAATTGTTTCCGCACATTCGTAATTCCTTACGCAAAAAATTTAGTTCCGTTCGGACATGAGAAAAACTCGTCCGCACTTGGGACGCACAAAACTGAATTTCGGATTCGCACTACGTGCGATTTTGGGCGTGAAGTAAGGGTTTTCCTGTAGCGGTTTAAGAGCCTAAATATGGGATATGGATTGCTGAATATCCGATTTACGGGATTTAGGAACGGACTGGCGTAGGGAGCTTTCGTGTGCGCCAGTGGTACCGCAAATCGCCAACTAAGTAGAGCGAACCTGTAACGAAAATAGCGTCGTTTTCGCGTGCCAGTTCGAGTGCGTGCTCGAAGGCTTGGAATGGATCTCGAATAATAGAGGGGTGGGACGACGCCAGATGAGCGGTCATTTCAGATAGAAGTGAGACTGAAATTGCACGCGGCTGTCGGGGCTCTGTAAGAATCACCGTGTGCGCGTGGGGAAAGAGCACGCCGGCAATCTCGTCCACCGCTTTATCGCGCATTGCCCCGTAAATGAGGATGATTCGGCGGCCGGCGAGATCGCGCTGCCAGAATTCGAGGAGTTCGCGGGCGCCGGAGGGGTTGTGCGCGCCGTCGAGATAAATAGCGGGGTTCTCAGAGAGCCGCTCGAGGCGTCCTGGCCACGTCACACTGGCGACGCCGCGTTCGATATTTTTCTCACCGACCCGGAAACGGCCGCCTTCTGACAACACTCGAGCGGCGGTGGCGGCTGCGAGAGCGTTGCGAAGCTGGAACCGGCCCGGCAGCGCCGGGGCGATGGTGAGCTTCGCGCCCGATTCCTTGGAGGTGGCCACAGCTTGATAGAGGCCGGCCGACGACGCCCTTTCCTCCAGGTGCCAGGCTCCTTCGATATCAAGCAGGCGCGCCGCCATCTCCGTACATTTTTCAGCGATCACGGCGCGTGCCTCCGGCCGAGTGACGGAACTGATGATTGTCGCGCCGCCTTTTATGATGCCGGCTTTTTCCGCCGCAATTTCCGCGATGGAATGGCCAAGGAAATTCTCATGATCGAAATCGATGGGCGTGATGATGGCTACTTCGGGCATGATGATATTGGTTGAGTCGAGGCGGCCGCCGAGGCCAACTTCGTAGACAGCGAAATCGATTCGCTGCTCGGCAAAAATCAAGAAAGCCATCGCGGTGACGCATTCGAAATAGGTGGGGTGCGCGGTCAGCTTTCCCGAGGCCATCAGCGATTCGATCGAGGCGTGCACGCGCGTCCATGCGGCGGCGAAGATTTCGTCCGAAACCGGTTCGCCATTCAGGCGGATGCGTTCGTTGATGCGTTCAAGATGAGGCGAAGTGTAGAGCCCGGTACGCAGGCCGGCGGAGCGAAGGATGGATTCGAGAATGGCGGCCGTCGAGCCTTTGCCGTTTGTGCCGGCGATGTGAGCGCAGGGAACGGCGCTATGCGGACTTCCGAGATCGGCCGCGAGCACGGAGATATTTTCGAGGCCAAATTTCTGGACGCGAGCCTGCTGCGGCGCCGCCAGTTCTCTGCCCAGCGCCAGAAGCGAGCGGACGGAATCTTCGTAATTCATCTTCGTGATTGGTCGTCGTGATTCGAACTACGTGATTTGGTTTTCGTGATTCGATCTATGAATCGATAAAAAACGTGAGCGCCTGGCTGACGTAAGGCTTCAGTTCCTTGCGTGGAACAATCGCGTCGAGAAATCCGTGATCGAGCAAAAATTCCGCGGTCTGAAAACCTTCAGGAAGCTTCTGGCGGATCGTATCCTCGATCACGCGCGGCCCTGCGAAGCCGATCAAAGCGCCCGGTTCGGCGATATTCAAATCGCCGAGCATCGCGTAGCTGGCAGTCACGCCACCGGTGGTGGGATCCGTCAAGATCGAAATGTAAGGTATACGCGCATCGTCCAGGCGCGCGAGCGCTGCCGACACTTTTGCCAGCTGCATCAGGCTGACGACACCTTCCATCATGCGCGCGCCGCCGGAGCAGGAAACGATCACCAGCGGATATTTCTTATCAATCGAGCGTTCGATGGCGCGAGCCGCTTTTTCTCCCACCACCGCTCCCATCGAGCCGCCGATAAAGCCGAACTCCATCGAACAGCAGATCACCGGGCGTCCATCGATCAGGCCTTCGGCGGTGAGGATTGCATCCTTCATGCCCAGCTTGTGCTGCGCGTCTTTCAGGCGCTGGGCGTAGGGCTTCGTATCGGAGAAATGAAGCGGATCGCTCGAGGCGAGATCGGGGTCGAATTCATCGTAGCGTTCGTCATCGAGCAGAAGCTCGAGTCGGCGGCGCGCCCCCAACCGGAAATGATGGTCGCACTTCGGGCACACGTTCCAATTCGATTCCAGATCTTTTTTCCAGATAATGGCGCGGCACGAGCTGCACTTCGTCCACATGCCTTCGGTACGGACCCGGCGCTCTTCCACCGGCGTAGGATTTTCAATCGACTTCTTCTCGCGCTTGAACCAGGTCATGTCTAGTAGTCGATTCCCCTCTGCGCCAGGATGCCTTTCGTGTACGGATGCTTGATTTCGCGCATTTCAGTGACGAGGTCGGCGGCTTCGACAAGCTTGGGATGCGCGTTGCGGCCGGTGCAGATCACATGAATACGCTCAGGGCGCTTCATCAGCGCGTCGACCACAACGTCCGCATCAAGCATTTTATAGCTGATCACGTAGTTGATTTCGTCGAGTACCACCAAATCGTATTTCTCTCCATAAATCTGTGCGCGCGCGAATTCCCAGGCCTGCTCGCTCATCCGGATATCTTCAGGATCGGTATCCGCCCCGCCCACTTTCACGAACCCGCGGCCCATAGGGCGGATCTCAAACTTAGCATCGCCGAGCATTTTCGCAGCGTCGAGTTCGCCATAGTGCCACGAGCCCTTGATGAATTGGACCATCAACACACGCAGGCCCTGCCCCACGGCGCGAAAAGCAGTGCCCAGGGCGCAGGTGGTCTTGCCTTTGCCCGGCCCTGTGTAGACGATGAGAAGTCCCTTGCCTTCCGGCATTCGTTCACGCCCACCGTGAGTCCACAATAGTGGCCGCAAGCTGCATCAAAGGTCAAGCAGCCACGTCTAATAACCGATTTGCAGGTCTAGCCCTTCATGCTTTACTGAGCGGTCCAATTCAATATCGAAAGGAACAAAACTATGTCATCGCTTGCGCCCGCGGCACCCACCTCGAAGGGAATGCTTTGGACGGGACGGATACTCAGCGGCCTGATCGTTGCTCTGATGCTTTTCGCGGCGAGTTTCGGATTTCTCAAACCGGAAATGTCGCGGCAGGGAATGAAGGACATGGGCTATCCGCAGTCTGTGGGAATGCCGATCACGATTGCGCTGCTCGCATCCACCTTGCTGTATGCGATTCCTCGCACTTGCGTGTTGGGAACAATTCTGCTGACGGGTTATTTCGGGGGCGCGATTGCGACCCACGTGAGGCTCGAGCAACCGGCGTTCGTAATGGCGCTTTCGATCGGTGTGTTGGCGTGGCTGGGAATTTATCTGCGCGACGCGCGCCTGCGCGCGCTGCTGCCGATACGCACTTGACGCAGCGATTCGCACTGGATCAGCGCGCAAGCAGCGCGTGAAGAAGGTTGACGCAAGGCAAATGACGCGACAACGCGCTTATGCCCCGCGAGCCAGCTTCGCCAGTCCTTTCAACGTGGCTTCGTCAACTTTCACAGCCGCTGCTGCCACATTCTCTTCGAGATGTTCTACGCGCGAAGTGCCGGGAATCGGCAGCATCACCGGCGAACGATGCAAGAGCCACGCGAGCGCAAGCTGCGAGGGCGTGATTTTCAACTTGGCTGCTGTTTGTTCGAGTGATGTCCCCGACTTGGATACGTCGCCCGACGCCAGAGGAAACCACGGAATGAATCCGATTTGGGTACGGTCGCAGTAGTCGACGACGTCCTCGGCCGCACGATCGACCACACTGTAGCGATTCTGCACGCTGACGATTGGGACGATGCTGCGCGCGTGTTCGATCTCTTTCACGCTGACTTCCGACAGACCGATGTGATTGATTTTCCCTTCCGATTGCAAAAGCTGCAGCGCGCCGAGCTGATCGTCCGCGGGAACTTTCGAATCGATGCGATGAAGCTGGAAGAGTTCAATACGATCGAGGCGCAGCCGTTGGAGGCTGCCTTCGCAAGCCGCGCGCAAATGTTCCGGCTTGCCATTCGTCGCCCATTTGTCCGGACCGGGCCGATCGAAGCCGGCCTTCGTCGCAATCACGAGCCCGGCGGGATATGGATAGAGCGCTTCGGCGATGAGTTCCTCGGCAACTGCGGGGCCATAGGAATCGGCCGTGTCGATAAAATTGATTCCGAGTTCAACGGCGCGGCGCAGAACCCGAATTGCTTCGTTGCGATCCTTCGGCGGGCCCCAAATTCCTTTTCCCGTGAGGCGCATGCTGCCGAAGCCGAGCCGGTTGACGACGAGATCGCCGCCGATTCGGAATTGCCCGGATTGGGCGGCTGGCAGCGATTGCCAGTCTGTCTTTACAGGTGTTGTGGCCATTTATTTTTCCCTCCATATTGGCTGTTGGCTTTTCGATGTATGTTGATGTGATGTCGAGCGGAGCCTTTTGGACTCGGTAGAAGCCTGACGGTAAGGCGCGCGGTTTGACTCGCGGCACGCGAGCGGGGCAGAATCCAGAGTAGATTGATCGCTGCGTATCTGGCAATTCATTTCCTGCTCAAGGAGAAAACATGAACAGAATGTTGGCGCTGTGTGCGATGACGTTGATGGGGCTGACGGTTTTTGCGGCATCGAGCTGCGCGCAAGATAAGAATCGGCCGAGCCCTCCGGCGAAGGCCCAGTGCAAGTTGGCCGATGGCAAGACGATCACGATTGATTATTCGAGTCCGCGCATGAAGGGGCGGAAGATTTTCGGCGAATTGGTTCCCTACGGAAAAATCTGGCGCGCGGGCGCGAATGAAGCGACCACGTTCGTGACGACGGGAGACACAAGCGTTGGCGGGACGACGGTGTCGGCGGGCAGCTACACGATCTTCGTGATTCCGAACGCGGATAAGTGGACGCTGGTGATCAGCAAGAAGACCGGCGAGTGGGGCACTGCGTATCCCGGCGAAGCGAACGACATGGCGCGCATCGACATGGCCGTTTCAAAGACATCTGCGCCGGTGGAGAATTTCACAATCGACTTCGATCAGGCTGGCGGCGGCTGCACGCTGCAGATGAAGTGGGAAAATACGCAGGGGTCAGTGAAGGTCGCAGCGAAATAGCGATAAGCTGGCCGACGAAGAAGGTTTGTAGGGGCGGGTCTCAGACCCGCCCGCGTCGCTAACGAAATCGCCATCCGTTCTCGATTAGAAATTTTCAAGTGGTTGTTTAGGAAGGGGTTACGCTGAGTGTTAATCGCGCATTCGCGATTAGAATTTGATGCCTAATCGCGACAATTGGCCTGTCGATACGGACCATTGATTCCGGGGTCGCGATTAGGAAATCCACCGGAGGTCGCCACCGTAGAAGGTTTGTAGGGGCGGGTCTCAGACCCGCCCGCGCAACCTACGGCTCGTGGCCGGCTATTCGGCACTCCATTCCAGTCCATCCCTTGTTCTTCTTCTGTTCTTTTTGTTCTGTTCTTCTTCAGCGACCTTTATTTTCGCGGTCGAATTCCCACCGAGCGGCGTTTTGGTAAATATAACGCCGCACATTACTCAGATCGTCTGCGTTTCGAATGATGTGATCGTAAAAGCCGCGTTGCCAGACGGCGCTTCGGAATGAAGGATCGAGTTCGGCTATGACTCGAGCGGAAAAACCTTTAAAGGCGCGGATGATTTCGGAGAGGCTGTGCTGAATTTGTACGCGGGCGGGTCTTAGACCCGCCCCTACTGGGTCGAGTAGGGCCAGGACGCCGTGGACGTGATTGGGCATGAGCGTGAAGCAATCGAGGTTTACGCGTGGGTAGTGATCGGGGAGTTCGTGCCAGGTTTCTTGCACGATTTTGCCGAAACGGTTGGGTAACATTCGGCTCCCTGCGATTTCGCCGAATAGAGTGCGCTTGTCCTTGGTGCAGATTGTTACGAAATAGATTGCAGCGGATGAGTAATCGAAATCTGCGCGCCTAGGGAATCGCCGGTCCGGCAATTCCTTGTTGGCTGGCACGGAGAGTCAATCAGTTGCAGCCGCAACCGCCGCCACAGCATGCGCCGCCTGAGCCGGATGCAGGACCTGAAGAAGATCCGCCGCTCGCTTTGCTGCCATTGGCGGGCGCGGCGAATACGGAGAGCTGAATCGTGTGCTTCGCGCTCTCGCACTTCGGGCATGTGATTGATTGCTTCTGGCTCATGACGATGCGTTCGTAGTGGGCGCCGCAGTCATCGCAAACGTATTCGTAGATCGGCATCGCAAGATCCTCGCAGATGAAAAGACAATTATGCGTTGAATGCGGCGGGCGCACAAGCAGCACATCGCAGGGCGGTCCCGGGGAGCATCTTGTACGGCTATTCGGCGAGCTGATCCCAACCCATGTCGTCGCTCGGTGATTGCCACGTCGGCGAATCGAGAGCGTTCGTAACGTAGCTGAAAAAAATCGCGAGTACCGCGACGGCGCAGAGCGTGAGTCCCACCCGAACGACAGCTTCCGCGCGAGTGTTTTCCGGCCGCCACGGAACCGCCAAAAAGCCCAAGCTCAGGATTTCGGTCATTGTCGGAATCTCCTATCCAGTAAGACACCAGGGCGCCGGAATTGTTTCGAGAGGCGATGGACCACAAAAGCAACAGCCCCGGGTTGAGCCGGGGCTGTTGGTGAAGAGCGTACTTCAGGGGCTAAAGCCCCCGTTTTTCGATTTGGCTTTTCCCGCGGTTGAAACCGCGGGCTACAAAGCTCTGTTAGTCGCCGGCTACGGCGGCTTCTGCTTCGGTGTTGACAACTTTCGCTGCGTCGTTGCCGTTCGCGTGACCGTTGCCGTTGGCGGGTGCGATCTGGACTGGCTTTACCGTTGCGCCTGGAACCGCCATTTGAATCTGCTGAATTGAGCCGATCTGGACGACGGACTCCTGGGGCTTCTTCAGCACGAGTTCTTCGTAGATGCGGCGAACCTTGGCCGCTTCTTCGTTGGCCTTGCGGCGACGGGCGCGGTCTTCTTCGGCCGCCGTGAGCGGGATGTCGTGCTCGAGATGACGAACACGGGCCGCGTCTTCCTGGTCAATTCGCAGCGAGTGCTCGTAGCTCGATAGATCGACGCTCTTGCCCTTGGCGAAGATGTCGTGCTTGCCGTGCGTCTTGTACCACTGCGCGACGGTCGCGTTCTTGTACATGTTCTCGATGATCTTCCGCCAGCCCACGCCCGTGTTGTACGCGCAGAAGGAAATCTCACCTTGCTGCGTGGCGTAGGGGATGATGCACATTTCGGTGCGGCGGAAATCGTAGTTGAAAAGATCCTGGAACCACATGCCGGCGATGAAGAGGAAATTCCAGGGATCTTCCTTGCGGCGCTTCATAGCGTCTTCGAAGGTGCGATCCGGGCTGGTGCGGCCGTACTTCTTGTCGGCATTCTTTGAGAGAGCCCAGGTCTTATCGAACTTGATCCACAAATCCCTCAACCGTAGGCTCGGCGGCGCCTGGAACGGGCTGTAATTCTTGAGAATGGCGAGGGCCATCATGAAGTTTGAGAATTTCTTGCCGCGCGCTGCGTCGGTGATGGCCGTAACGTCCTTCGTAAGCGAAGGCGCGTTGAGGAACCGCGGCACCGGCGCCCATTCCTTCGTTTCCTTGTTGATCATGAGCGCTGTTCCCACGCCGCAGTTCGGATGGCAGCCGCAGGAGAGCGAACCCCACTGCGCATCGGGACCATGCGAAAGATCGGAGAAACCGGCGAAGGTGGCGATGTAAGAAATCGGGAACCAGTCGCGCGTGGGCTCTACTTTGCCAACCTGCGCACTGACGTCCTGCGCGAGATGCGAAAGCGTATAACGCTGGCGGATGCGGCGTTCCGGGGTGATTTCCTCGTCGCGGCCGGTGAAAGAAACCGGCTGAAATGAAACGAAGGAAATTTTCTTAGGGTTCTCCATCGCGAACTTGACGATCGGACCAACTTGATCGTTGTTCACGTTGTTGACGATCGTGGTGACGAGCACGATTTCAATTCCGGCTTCGTGCATGTTCTCGATGGCGCGCAGCTTCACGTCAAAAAGATTGCCCACCTGACGGTGGCTGTTCGCGTCGTTGCCGATGCCGTCAAATTGCAGGTATGCGTAGCGCATGCCCGCTTCGAAGGCCTTCTTGCAGAAGTCCTTGCTTTTGGCGAATTCGATTCCGTTCGTGGCGGCCTGCACGCTGTTGTAGCCCACTTTGCGCGCGTAGCGAACCGCATCGAGGAAATAGGGATGCATCGTCGGCTCGCCGCCCGAGAACTGCACGGACATCTGCCGGCGAGGCTTGATCTTGGTGGCGTTCTCGAGAATTTCCTGAATTTCTTCCCAGCTCAGCTCGTGAACGTAGCCAACCTGGTTCGCGTCCATGAAGCAGGGATCGCACATCATGTTGCAGCGGTTCGTGAGGTCAACGGTGAGAACCGAGCCGCGTCCGTGGCGAACGGTGCTTGAACCGTGGCGGTGCAAATCTTCGTCGTTGTGAGCCGGAATATCGCGGCCCGGGAAATTGCCTTCGATCCATTCAAGGAACTTTGCGTCGATAGCCATCAGGTCTTCATACTTGCCATGGATGGGGCACTCTTTCACCATCCAGACCTGGCCATCGCGTTCGATAATCTGCGCTTTGATTTCGCCGACCTTCTCGTGAACCAGGTCGGTCCAGTCCTTCTTGCCATTCAGAATCAGATCGCGCGCCTCGCGCACACAATCCGGACAAAGCGAGTCCGTGGTGCGTGGCCAGCCGAGCGTGGGCTTGGATTTCTCCCACGACTTCAGCAGCGGCTTTTCCGACCATTTCGGCGTAAATGAAGGGTTGGGATTGAACTTGTTGAAGTATTGAATCGTGTCGAAGGTTATCCCCGCCGTCTTGCACAGCGCCCAATCGAACGATTTCCAGAGCTTGTTAGAAACTGCGCTCGCCATGTCTCCTCCACCTTGTCTTAACTTGCTTGTAATGCAGCGGCCTCATGTTTCCCCCGGAGGCCTGACCCCAAGCTCACTACAACGGGTGAACTACACCCGTAACTAGTTACAGTACTAAAGTTTGCGCCTCTCTGAACCAGCCGTCTAGCATTGTGCGTCCAATCGCGCACCTGGGGGGTCAAACGGCGGCCAGATGCAGCTAATGGGAGGCCAGATCGGGACTCAAGGCGCTGTTACCGTGCATAATCTTCGGGCTCTGCGACTATTCTTCCTACGGGTACGACGGGAAATCGCGTTAAGCCTTTTATCTGCAGTGGATTAGATGGTTTTTTAATGGCACGCGCGATGCAGTCAGAAAGTGAAGGATTCCGTGTATCGTCTTCGCCCAGGATCTGGAGTAGAAAAGCGAGAGCAGAGATGAAAATCAAGAAAGCAACCACTTTAAGCGCGGCTGCCTTGGGGCTTACGCTCATGGCCGGGGCATCCGCTTACACTGCAACCAACACCGTCGGCAACACTAAAACGGCCCTGCAAGTGAGTCAGAAACACGATTCGAAGATGGAGACGTTTACCGGGACGATTGCCAAAAAGGACGATCAATTCGTTCTGACGGACGCTTCCAGCAAGTTTTCCTATTTGCTCGATGACCAGCAGACGGCGGAGAAGTTTGCGGGGAAGAAAGTGCGAGTGAAGGGCATTTTGGACACCGTCAATAACACAATCAGGATAGAAACCATCGAAATCGCCGCTGCTTAATCGCGCCGGATTTCCACAAATTTCGCAGCGAAGGAAACGCCGTGAGGCTCAGTCTACGGCTGATCGTATTTCTGGTAGCCGGCATTAGTCTAGTCACGTTTATTGTCGCCAGGAACCAGGTGCGCTCGGAGAAGCGCGCGCTGCGCGCCGATCTGGTGAGGCGCGCCGAAACTCTAGGCGAAAGCCTGCAAGAACTGATCGAACCGGCGCTCGATAATGGCTCGCGCGACCAGCTGCGCCACATCGTCGAACGATTCGGAAACAGGGAACGGTTGGCGGGCGTCGTGGTGTATGACGCGCGCGGCGGAGTGCTTGCCGAAAGCTCGAATCTCGTCTCCCGGCTGGATCCAGTTGAAATACCAGTCGAACAAGTGAAGTCGCACGAAGAGGGATTCGGCGAATTTGTAAAATTGGGCGGCAAGGAGATGCAGGTCTTCTTTTTGCCGCTTCATCGAAAAGGAACATTAGCCGGCTTTCTCGCGATCTACCACGACGCCAGTTACGTGGAAGCGCAAAGTTCGCGCATCTGGCGCGAAACGCTTTGGCACGTAATCGCGCAGGTGCTACTGATCGTTCTGATCACGGTTCTGATCGTGCAGTGGACGATCATCGGACCCATTTCGCGAACTGCAGAGTGGATGCGGCAAGTACGAGTGGGCAAGATTTCTGCCCGTCCTGACCTTCCCAAGGGAGATTTTCTCGCGCCCTTTTCCGAAGAAGTGATGAATCTGACGCAGAGCCTGGCAGAAGCGCGCGCGGCCGCCGAGGAAGAGGCCCGGCTTCGCGAGACGGGGCAAGCGATGTGGACGCCCGAGCGCCTGCGAATCAGCATGCAGAGCAAGACGCTGCAAAGTCCGCTCGTAGTGGTGTCGAACCGCGAGCCTTACATGCACGTGCACCGAAACAAAGGAATCGAGGCGCTTGTTCCGGCGAGCGGCCTGGTGACGGCGCTCGAGCCGATCCTGCGCGCGTGCGACGGAACATGGATTGCGTCGGGCTCGGGAGATGCGGACCGCGAAACGGTGGACGAGCACGATCGCCTGCGCGTTCCGCCTGACAAGCCTGAGTACACGTTGAGGCGCGTCTGGCTGACCAAAGAAGAAGAGGAAGGCTACTACTACGGATTCTCGAACGAGGGGCTCTGGCCGCTGTGTCACATCGCTTACACCCGGCCCATTTTTCGCGCGTCGGACTGGAAAAGCTATCAGGAAGCTAACCGCAAATTTGCCGATGCGGTGCTTCAGGAAATCGAGACGGCCAAGCATCCGCTCGTTCTTGTCCAGGACTATCATTTCGCGCTGCTGCCGCTAATGATCAAAGAGGCGCGTCCCGATGCGCGAGTGGCGATCTTCTGGCACATCCCCTGGCCGAATCCGGAAGCGTTTGGAATTTGCCCCTGGCAGCGCGAAGTGCTGGACGGCTTGCTTGGCGCGGACCTCATTGGCTTCCACATCCAGGCGCACTGCAACAATTTCCTGGAAACGGTGAATCGCGCGCTCGAATCGCGGATCGAATGGGAGCGGTTTGCGGTGAAGCGGCACGGCCAGACGACGCTGGTTCGTCCGTTTCCAATCAGTGTGGACTTCCGCGAAAGCCAGGGGGAAGGTGCCGAGCCGGTCTCTCCTTACGTCCGGCGCACGGGACTTTTGAAAAATCTGGGAATCGAAGCAAGCTTTATGGGCGTCGGCGTGGATCGCATCGACTATACAAAAGGAATCATCGAGCGGTTCCGCGGCGTCGAGCGCTTCCTCGAACGATGGCCCTCTTATGTTGGGCAATTTTCGTTCGTTCAAATCGGCGCGCCTAGCCGCACGCACATTCCGCGCTATCATGATTTCGTGGAGGAAGTGGAAGCCGAAGCCTTGCGCATCAATACAAGATTCCAGACGTCGAAATGGAAGCCGATTGTCCTGCTCGCCCGCCATCACGAGCACACCGAAATCCTGCCGTACTATCAGGCCGCGGATCTCTGCATGGTGACTTCGCTGCACGACGGTATGAACCTGGTGGCCAAAGAATTCGTCGCCGCTCGCGAAGACGAGCAAGGGGCGTTAATCCTAAGCCGCTTCACGGGAGCAAGCCGCGAGTTGCGAGACGCAATCATCGTGAATCCATACGACATCGAACAGCTTAGCGACGCGATCCGCATGGCTCTCGAGATGGACGCCACGGAGAGGCACCGGCGCATGCAGCGAATGCGGCGCAATGTGAAAGAGCACAATGTGTATCGCTGGGCGGGCAATTTGATTACGGATCTGTCTGAAATTCGAATTGACGAGCCGCGGCCCGAAGACGGCCAGGATCGCGAAGAAAAAGAGCCGAGCAATCCCACGTCGCGATTGGCCATCGTTTCGAGAAAGGCAGGCGGGGCCGGTGGCGACTAGCGCGCAGGAGAAAAGTGCCGACCCCTCCTCGCCGGCGCCGGTCTTAGTGCCGCGGAAGCGGCGATCCGCTCAGGATTTGCGCCACTTGGCCGGTGCCTGGCCTGAAGTAATCGCTCGCATTCGCAATGCGGACCAGCGACTTTTGTTGCTTGATTTCGATGGAACGCTGGTGCGTTTGCGGCGGCATCCTGACGATGTGCGGTTCTCAGCGCGCGGCAGAAAGATTCTTGAGCGGCTTGCAGCGCACGAAAACCTTACGATCGCGGTTGTGAGCGGCCGCGAGCTGGAAAAAATCCAGAATCTCGTCGGCGTCGAAGGCCTACGGTACGTCGGCTTGCACGGCGCCGAGCGCGCGGGAGAAGCCAGGGTTCCAAGCATAGCGGCGCGGCAGATGGTGGAGGCTGCGTTAAAAGCCGCTCAAACGGGCCTCGCCGGCCTGCGCGGAATCGAGATTGAAGATAAGCGCCTCAGCTTTGCCGTCCATTATCGCGGCGCGCGCCAGCCGGCCATCGAAGCAGCCAGCCGCGTGGTAGCCGATATAGTCGCGACGTCTCGCGACAAGCTGCGCATTCTTTGCGGCAAGAAGGTGTGGGAATTGCTACCGCGTGAATTTCCGGGCAAGGGTGTAGCGGTTCTCGAGCTTTTCGCGCGGCTGCCTGAGAAGAAAGTCGCAATCTATTTTGGCGACGATGAAACGGATGAAGAAGCTTTTTCCGTGTTGCCCGGCCAGATCACGGTGAGCGTGGGAAGCGGAGCGAATTCGCACGCCTCGTTTTACGTGCAAAGCCCTTCGGAAGTCTTGCAATTTCTCTCCCGGCTGGAAAAGGAGCTGTAGTAATCTGCTAAGGGTTTTGCTGGATTGTCCCCTGTATCCGCCGTTGGTACGCTCCCCGTTTGCTCGATAGTGGCCATGTCGGAGGCCGAGAGGATGCCTAGATGGAAAGATCCGGTAGCTGGGCCGCCTGACGCACCTGACGCAGTAGAGAGCGCAAAAGCGCCTGGCATGCGCGGTGTCACGCGCCGTTCGTTTCTGACCAACGTCGCCACCGCCGGAATCGCCGCGACGGCGAGTCCGCTCCTGCGCGCCACTCCGCACATTATTGAGTCCCCGCAAGCTCCCGCAGTCTCGCATCCCGCTGGCACCGTTCCAGTCGAGCTGAAGATCAACGGGCAAATCCACCAACTGCGAATCGAAACGCGCGTGACACTGCTCGACGCGCTGCGCGAGAACCTCGGGCTCTTTGGAACCAAAAAGGGATGCGATCACGGGCAATGTGGCGCCTGCACGGTGCACGTGAACGGGCGGCGCATCAATTCCTGCCTTACGTTTGCCGTGATGCATCAGCAGGATGAAATCACTACCATCGAGGGACTCGCGAAAGATGGCCAGCTTCATCCGATGCAGGCTGCTTTCCTCGAGCACGACGGTTTTCAGTGCGGCTACTGCACCTCGGGGCAAATCATGTCGGCGGTGGCGCTGCTGAAAGAGCCGTGCGAATCGAATGACAACGCCATACGCGAATGCATGAGCGGGAATATCTGCCGCTGCGGGGCATACGAAAATATTGTGGCTGCGGTGCGTTCGGTGCGAGGCCGCGCGTAACGCCGAGATTGTCAGTCGGCAAGGATCACGATGGACATCTTCCAATACACAAAGCCGGCAAGTGTAAATGACGCGATGACGAACGCGAACGCCAGCGGTGCGAAATTCGTCGCAGGCGGCACCACTCTGATCGATCTGATGAAGTTGGATGTCGAGCGTCCCACCGCGCTCGTCGACATCAACATTCTGCCGCTCGATCGCATCGAGCCCGAGGCCGGCGGCGGCTTGAAAATCGGAGCCATGGTTCGGAATAGCGACCTCGCGCACGATTCGCGCGTGCAGCAGATGTATCCGGTGCTCTCAGAAGCGTTGCTCTCCGGAGCTTCGCCGCAACTGCGAAATATGGCGACGACCGGCGGGAACCTGCTGCAAAGAACGCGCTGCTACTATTTCCGCGACACGAATTACCCATGCAACAAGCGCGAGCCCGGGTCGGGATGCCCCGCGATCGACGGTTTCAATCGCATCCACGCGATCCTGGGAACCAGCGAACACTGTATCGCCACGCATCCTTCGGACATGGCGGTGGCGATGATGGCGCTGGGCGCCACGGTTCATTTGAATGGTTCCGCCGGAGAGAGAAGCGTACCCATCACCGAATTCTATCTTCTGCCCGGGAATACGCCGGATCGCGAAAACGTGGTGCGAAAAGGGGAAATCATTACGCACGTCACGCTGCCGGCTATGCCTGCCAACACGAAATCGCACTACTTGAAACGCCGCGATCGCGCTTCGTACGAATTCGCGCTTGCCTCTGCGGCGGTTATCGTGGAAATGAACGGCAACAAGATCGGGAAAGCGCAGATTGCTTTGGGCGGAGTGGGCACCAGGCCGTGGCGTGCGCCCGAAGCGGAGAAAGAATTGGCGGGAAGCGACGTGAGCGAGCGCACATTCCGCAAAGCAGCCGAAGCCGCGCTTCACGGCGCCAAAACCTATCGCAATAACGGATTCAAGGTTGAATTGGCGAAGCGCACCCTCGTGCGTGCGCTGCAAACAGTTACCGCTTCCGCCTAAAACAGGTTCGAGCTAAGAGAGGTTCGCGTGCCGCAAGAATCGACAGTCATCGGAAAAGAGATCACGCGCGTCGATGGCGTCATGAAAGTCACCGGCGCAGCGAAGTATGGCGTCGAATATTCGCTCGAGAATATGGCATGGGGCGTTGGCGTCGGCAGCACGATCGGCTCGGGGAAAATCGTCAGCATCGATTCGAGCGAAGCCGAGAAAATGCCGGGCGTTCTCGCCATACTGCATCACGGAAATACACAGAAGCTTTATCGCCCCGCGAATAATTTTGAAGAAAGCAGCCGCCCCGGGGAAAGCAGGCCGCCCTTCGAGGATGACCAGGTTTATTACTATGGACAATTCGTCGCGCTGGTAGTGGCGGACACATTTGAACGTGCGCAGGCGGCGGCCTCTCGCGTCGCCGTGAAATACGATGCGCGGACTCCAGACGTCTCGACCGATCCATTAACGCCCAAGGATCCGCCTTCCATCAAGAACGAGCGTGGCGACGTGGACTCGGCGCTGGCCAGCGGCGCGGTGAAATTGGACGTCACGTACACCACGCCGGTGGAAACGCACAACCCGATGGAAATGCACGCCACCATCGCGTCGTGGGCGAAAGACAAGCTCACCCTTTACGAGACGTCGCAGGGCGTCGTGAATCACCGCAACTGTGCGGCAGAAATACTCGCCATTCCGCTCGAGTCCATCGAAGTGATTTCAAGATTCATCGGTTCCGGTTTCGGATCGAAGCTGTTTCCCTGGCCTCACTCGTGGATGGCTGCATTAGCGTCGAAGCAGCTCGGCCGCCCCGTAAAAGTTTCAGTTCCCCGCACCATGATGTTCACCACCGTGGGGCATCGTCCGTTTACGCGGCAGCACATCCAGCTGGCGGCGGACACGGATGGAAAGCTCACGGCTTTTCAGCACGAAATATTTCAGCCCACTTCGATGGTCGATGATTACGTCGAAAATTGCGCTGAAGTTACCTCGATGCTCTATAGCTGTCCGAACTTGCGCGCCGTGCAGTACCTGATTCACAAGAATATCGGCACTCCCACTCCCATGCGCGGCCCCGGTCGCACGCCATCGCTTTTCGCGATTGAATCGTCGCTCGATGAGCTGGCAGTGAAACTAAACCTCGACCCCATCGAGGTGCGCCTGCGCAATTACGCGGAGACTAACGAAGGATCAAAAAAACCTTTCTCGAGCAAGCATCTTCGCGAGGCCTACCAGACTGGCGCCGAAAAGTTTGGATGGAGCCAGCGCAACCCGAAAGTGGCCTCGATGACGAAGGGAAACGAAATTCTCGGCTGGGGCATGGCGACTTGTACGTGGCCCGCCGGGCGTCACAATGCCGAGGTGCGTGTCTCGCTGCTCGCGGATGGGACGGCTCGCGCCGTTTGCGCCACGCAGGACATCGGCACCGGCACTTACACAGTTTTTGCCGCGGTAGTTTCCGACAGAACCGGAATCCCGCTCGAGAAAATCCGCGTGCAGTTGGGCGACACCGCTCTTCCACCGGGTCCCACGTCCGGAGGATCGTCAGCAACTTCTACGGTGCTACCCGCGATTGTGAAAGCCACTGATCAAGCGGTGAGCGAGGTGCTGAAAGTAGCGGCATTGAGCGCCGGCTCGCCATTCGAAAAAGCCGACCCGAAATCGCTGAAGATGACAGGCGGACGAGTTCACCGGCAAGATCAATCGCCCGAGAGCGGAGTGCCTTTCCCCGACATTTTGAAGCTTCGAAAATTGAGCGGCCTCGATGGACAAGCCAGAACGGAAGCTCCGCCGGAGGCCAAACAATACTCGATGCACTCGTTCGGCGCGCATTTCTGCGAGGTGGCCTGGGACCCGGGGATCGCGCGGCTGCGCGTAACGCGATGGCTCAGCGTGATTGATGGCGGCCGGATGATCAACCTCAAGACTTCGCGCAATCAGATTCTGGGCGCAGTGGTGATGGGAATCGGAATGGCGCTTTTTGAGGAGACGATTTACGACCCTCGAAACGGCAAGCCAGTGAACAACAATTTTGCGGACTATATCGTCTCCGTGAATGCGGACGCTCCGGAGATGGATTGCATCTTCCTCGATTATCCAGACATGAAACTGAATGAATATGGCGCCCGAGGAATCGGCGAAATAGGATTGACCGGTTGCGCTTCCGCAATCGCGAACGCTACGTATCACGCCACAGGTGTGCGCGTCCGCGAATTGCCGATCCGGATTGAAAATCTTCTCTGAGCGATTCTTGCGTTGGTTGAAACTCTTCGATACACCAACCCCACCCCCCTTGATCCGATTCAGCGCCGGCGAAAAATGAGCCGGTTGCTCGGGTTCCGGCTACAATCCTGAGCCGATGGATTGGTCTCCGCTTCGGATTTCACTGGCAACGAGCGTGACGGCAACCGTCATCACGCTTTTCCTGGGGCTCGCGGCTGCCGCCTGGCGCGAAGGGCGCAAGGGCCCGGCCATGGCCCTCGTTGACGGCGTTTTTCTCCTGCCGCTTGTGTTGCCTCCCACCGTGGTTGGCTTCCTGCTGCTCTTGCTTTTCGGCAGAAACGGGCCGCTCGGCAAATTGTTTCTCGAATTTGGCGCAACCATCGTGTTTTCCTGGCCTGCCACTGTGATTGCCGCCACGGTGGTGGCTTTTCCGTTGATGTACTTGACGGCTCGCGCGGCACTCGAACAAGTGGAACCCAGCTTGTTGCAAGCCGCGCGCACGCTCGGCGCTTCGGAGTGGCGCGTGTTTCGCGAAGTGGCGCTGCCGCTCGCCTGGCCGGGCGTGCTGGCCGGGACGATTCTTTCGTTCGCGCGGGCGCTGGGCGAATTCGGTGCCACGCTGATGCTCGCCGGTAACATCCCGGGCAGAACCGAAACGATTCCGATCGCGATCTATTTTGCGGTGGAAGCAAACGAGATGACGCAAGCCTTCACGTGGTGCCTGATCGACGTCGGAATTTCGCTCATTCTTCTCGCCGGGCTTTACTATTGGACGCACCTGCAATCGCCGGAGCGGTTGCGGTGGGCTCGGCGCTGATGGCGCTCGAAGTCCAGATCGAGAAAAAGCTCTCTGATTTCGCTCTCGAGGTTTCATTTCGCGCCGAGGCCGAGCCGCTGAGTATTCTGGGCGCGTCAGGCGCGGGCAAGACAATGCTTCTGCGATGCATCGCGGGACTCGAGCGGCCCGATCGCGGAAGAATCAAGCTGAACGATCGCGTGTTCTTCGATTCCGAATCGCATTTGAATATTCCCGCAAGGCAGCGGCGCGTCGGCCTGCTATTTCAGAATTACGCGCTCTTTCCGCATCGCACCGTGGCGCAAAATATCGCGTTCGGCTTAGAGGGATTGCCACGAGATGAGCGATCGAAGAAGGTGGTGGCATTAATTGAACGCACGCATCTCCCCGGTTTCGAGAACCGTTATTCGCGCACGCTATCCGGCGGCGAGCAACAGCGAGTGGCGCTGGCACGTGCGCTCGCGATCGAGCCGGAGGCGCTGTTGCTCGATGAACCGTTATCAGCGCTCGACACACATTTGCGAAGCCAGCTGGAAATACAGCTGCAGGAAACGTTTGCGGCATATCGCCGGCCCACGCTGCTCGTCACGCACAATATGGAAGAAGCGTATCGCCTCGGAGTAAGGCTTCTGGTTTTATCGCGAGGAAAAGTGGCGGCTTCGGGTGCGAAAGAAAGAATATTCCAGCGGCCACCGTCGGTGGAGGTTGCGCGACTGACGGGATGCAAAAACATTTCCCGCGCCCGCCCGATTTCGGATCACAGCGTGGAAGCCCTGGATTGGGGCTGCGCGCTGCGGCTGGCGCAACCCACTGGGCAATCCGCCGCTCAGTCCACAGCGCAGCCCGCTGGTTTCGTGGGAATTCGCGCCCATCACATCGAATTTGTGGAAGCGAACGGTGCCTCCAGCGAAGAAAATGTTTTTCCCTGCTCGCAGGTGCAATCGTCTGAGACGCCATTCCGCATCACCCTGTTCTTGACGCTGCAGCAACATTCCTCACAATCGCTGCAGCCAGGAGCAGCACAATTACAAGCCGAGGTCTACAAGGAGAAGTGGCAGCGATTTCGCGACAAACCGTTGCCCTGGCACGTTCGCCTGCCGTCCGATTCGCTATTTTGGATGAAGGAATAATCGCAGCGAAACAAGAACTACTTGAAATGCCGCACGAAGCGCACTTCAAACGCATAAGTACCGTTGATATCGCGCAAGAAAATCACGGAAATATCCCGCCGGATCGCATATTCCACCTGGATCAGCTGATACTGGTTTGTCGTAGCAGCGTTCGTCGAGTAAGTCACCGTCAAATTCCGCGAAAACTGCTGCTGAATCGTCACGCGCGCGGCAGCATTTGATTCCGTCGCCGTACCCGCCAGGAATGGATCGACGCGAAAATGGCTGATACCAAAAAGCTTTTCGATTCGCCCGCCCAGGCCGCTCGAAATTGCCTCTGAAAGCAGGGCTGTGGCGCCATAGTTTTGAGAGCTGGAAGTGGATGAACGCAATCCGCTCTCCTGCCCGGGGCTGCCGATCGCGAGCAGCGCGATGATGTCCGAATCCGGTAACGGCGGATCGGAACGATAGCTGAGCGTAGGATGGCTCGCTTCTCCAGAAAAATTGATGGTCACCTGATACTGTCCAATGGTGGAAGTTGCTTCGATGTTCAGCACCGGATCGAGGCGAAACGGATTTGCGAAGTTGACGTCGCCGCGCGTAAGCGTGTAGCTGTTGCCGCGAAACGCCATTTCGCCGCCGAGCAAATGGATATGGCCGAGCAGCACGGGACGATCCCAGGTACCGCGCAACCGCACATTGCCGTCGACCTCGAGTTGCGCGCCGGTCCACTGGATGCGCGCGCCGGGCGTTGTTTGGCCTTCGATGTCGAACGTGAGATTGCGCATCAGCGTCGAGCTGGACGCCGGAGTGGCGCTCGTTTCTGAAGCGGTGGTGAACAGAGCCCCTAAATCCACGCCCTCCGCCAGCAGCAGGCGCTGAATCTGAATTTTTCCGGACAATATTGCGGCGGTGCTCGATCCGGAAAGCTGCAGCGCTCCACTCGCAAGCCAGCTCATGCCTGCCGGATAGCGGATCCGAACCACCGTGGTGGACACATTCAATTCGTAGCGCAGCGGTCCTTCGCCATAGTTCACCGCGCCGTTGAGTTGCAATTGGCCGCCACCCGCTTGCGCGGAGACGCGATCAAACAGCATGCGGCTGCGATCGAACACGAGGTCGCCGCTCACATGGCTTAAGCCCATAGGAAAATCCGAATAGGTTGCCGACGCATCCTTCAGGCTCGCGCGCCCCGTGATTCGCGGGCGCGACATCGTTCCTTCCACCGACACGTTCACGTCCGCGCGCCCCAGCGCAAAAAGTTCCGGAATCATGCGATCGAGGAATCGAAGATTCAAACTGCCCGCCAGCGATAAATGCAGCGGACGATCGCGATCGAAGCGCGCCGACCCGCTGAACTGCAAATCCGTATTGGGGCCATGAAGCCGAGCCTGATCGATACGCACCTCATTGCGGCGATAGGTGAGGCGAATCGGCCCGTCATTCTTCAGTTCCACCAGATCGTAGTTAAAGGAAATCTCGTCAATATTGGCGTTCATTTCGATTGTTTCGGGATGGCGAAGGCTTCCCGAAAGTGTGAACTGGCCATCCACGCTGCTGTGTCCTGTCAATTGTTTCAAATGCAGGCCCGACATGATGAACGCATCCATCTGGAGCTGCTTCACCGTCAGCTGTCCCGTCACTTGATTATCGCCGTGCAGCCCCACGGAAAACTCACCCTGCAGCCGGCCCGCATTGATTTCCGACACGAGCGATATTCTTGCGTTTTCACCATCCGATTTGATCCGGCCCCGAAAGTTTCCCTGCAAATCCGCGCCAACTTGAAGGCCCACAAGCCGCACGTTACCTTCCGCGACGGGCGATCGAATCGGCCCGCTGCCCCGAATATCGAAATCGAGCCGGCCGGAAACCGGGATTGACTGGGTCTGCAGCGCGGCGATTTTTTCAAGAGGAATGTTCGCACCGGTGAGATTGAATTCGGTTTCTTGTCTTACCGGCCGGTACAAAATATCTCCGGTCACGAGGCCTTGTCCGCTGCGTACTTCGCCATTTGTTATCTGGTACAGGTCATGGGTCACATGCAGCAGGCCCGCAAACCGGTCCAGATGAATTCCCTTGGCGTCCACATCATCAAGCGCAAAATTTGCGTCGAACAAAGGCGCAATGCGCGTTCCCGCGCCATGAAAAGTACCGCTCAGAATTCCTTTTACGGGATAGTTCAGGCCAAAAACTTCTTGCACGTCGCTCGTCGGCGTGTGCGCCAGCTTCGCGTCAAATGTCCATTTGCTCGCCGGAGAAAATCCCCAGCTGCCGTCCAGTTCCAGAAACACGTCCACATCGGCGCTGGCCTGCCCGTGCCGTACCGTGGTTTTTGTGAGCCGGAAATCGTCCGGCGAATATTCCAGGTCGCCTCCGAGATAGTCGAAATAAAAATTATCGAACCGCGCGTCCGTCGCCTGCAAATGCCCGCTAAAAGTCGGGCCACTCAGCGGACCTTCGATCTTTCCGCGAAACGTCAACGCGCCCGCGATCCGGCTCGGCGTAGAATCCGCTCCGCGGATCACATTGATAAAATCATCCCACCCGTACACATCATCCGTGCGCAGATTCAGATTGAGCGCCGAAGCTTTTGCCGCCAGGTAGCCGTCCATTTGAATGTCGGTCTTCGGTGTGGAGATTTCGCTCGCACCAAACGAAACTCCCCGGCTGTCTTCCGACGTGTCGTATTCGATCCGCGCCGTTAGCGGAATCAATCCGGCCTCGAGTGTTTCGGGCGGCGACCAGAGGCACTCGCCCTTCGAGCGGAAATGCAGGAAATTGGCGGTCCACGTGTTCACCGAATCGATGTCTACCTTCGCGTCCCAGTGCAGCGGCACCACGGGAAAGCTCGGGTTTTGCACTGCGGCAAACGCGGTCCTGAGGCTGATGCCGCGAACTTGCGTTTCCGTCTTGAACGCCAACGTTTCCGTGTCCATCTGCAAGTGGCCGGTAATGCTGCCGCCCAGCGCGCGAATGTTCAGTTTTTGGACTACCAGGCGATTCTTCGCCATCTCGTAATCGCCCCACGTCTCCATTCCGCCCGCATGGAACCACTTGTACGTCATCAGAAAATCGTGCCCCTGATAATGCCCGTTCGCGGTCCACTGGCCCGACGCATAGCGCGCCTGCCCTGAAAAATCCGCAATCCCATCCGGCGTTAGCGGCGAACGAAAAATCGTGCGCACATCCGCAAGCGTCAGCCGCCCGCGATAGTGCAGGTCCCAGTCCGATTGCGCAAAGCTCGGAAGCTCGGCGCGTAGATTCAAATCCGAATGAGGCAGCTTCAAGGCCAGGTCATCGAGCTCGAACGAATCGGGATGCAAAGTGAATTTCGCGGAAATATCGAAACGGAACGGCAAGTCGCGTCGCGCCGCCAGCTCAATCTGCTTCCACTGCAGATTGCCAACGTACGATTCCGTTCCAGGCGATGATGCTCCGTCCAAACGCAACTGGAACTGTAAGTTTTCCCCGAGCATGCCCAGCGGCTCTTCGCGGTCGTTGAAAGTAACGCTACCGCCGCGCAACTCGAGATGGCCAATGCGCAAGCTGAAAAGAGTCTCGCGCCACGGCCGCTTGCTTCCCGCCACCCGCGGCGTGGGCACATTACTCTTGCCATTTTTGTCCACCCGCACCGCCACTTGCGGTTGGTCGAACACCAGCTCATCGATGGCGATTTCCTTGCCGGTGAGCGACAGAATGCGGATCGCCACGT